>CAZZJC010000121.1:0-1549 GCA_964654285.1 uncultured Candidatus Kuenenia sp. | reverse complement strand
GTGGCGGATCAAGGGCATCGCCCGGACGCCCAATCCGATCACGATCGGCAACGCCGCGTATGCCCTGTGCAGTGGTCGTGAGGAGCTGCGACTGGTCGAGCCGAAGTCCGGCAAGGTGCTTTGGACCGAAAAGATCGACATCATCAAAAGCAGTCCCCCTTTCATCAGCGGAGACGGGAAGGCATTCATCCCTGTCGCCAACGAGAAGAGCGCGGGCAAGGCCGTCCTGGCTGCTTTCGCCATCCGTGAGACGGGCACCAAACTGTTGTGGCAATCCAAGAGATACGTGTGCGGCGATGCCATCGTTGGGGCCTATCGTGATGGCGTGGTCTATTGCACCTTCTGGAACAGCAATGAAAAGGCCTCGCCGTGCATCATGGCCTACAAGGCCGAGGACGGGGCGATCCTGCAGGACTACACACCCGAGGAGAGTCTGGCCGGCTGGAGCGCGTGCAGGTTCCACCTGTGGGGCGACCGTCTGGTGCGGATCGGCGATGACTGCCATGAATCCATCGGCCATCAATGCTTCTATCGGATGGTCACGATGGGGCCCAAGGAATGGCGGCATACCGGTCATATGCTGCCGTTGCGGGGTATCCGGCAATACGTTGGCGTGGGCGGTTACGATGCGATCTGGATGCGGCCCGCGTTCGCTGACGGCCTGGTCTTCACGCGTTCCGTCAACCGCGCCAACGGCAAGGGCGCCATCCTGTGCTGGGACCTGCGGGCCAGACCCCACAGCACCTGGGTGAAGTTCTGCATCACCGAGCCGGCGCGGGGACTGCCCGGCGCGTCCAATTACGGGGAAGCACAGGCCGAGGTGGAAGGAGGGAAGGTCACGGGTGTGTTCATGGAATTGCCCACGCCAGGATGGGTTTGGAAACACCAGCCTGTGGCGGCAGGGAAGGGCAAGGGAATGTTCATGGAACTTCCCTCGCGGTCATCAACCGTGGTGCGCGACTTCGTTCGGGGTCTGCCCAGGCAGGACGCTCCGCTGGCGCATGGGCGATGGAGGGCGGAGGTCGACGTCGAAATGGAGCGCGACGCGGAACTATGGAGTTTCGATCTGGACACCACCGGGACGGCGCCTTCGGGAACCTACCAGCGTACCATCGCCGCGCTTCCCCAACCCACGGCGGTCGGGGGTGACAGCGAAGCCAGACAGGAGGCGCAACCCAACGGCGTCACACGATGGCTTATCCATCTCAAGCAGGCTGTTTGCATCAATCCCGAATCACCGCCTGAGCAGCGCCGGGACGTCATCCTGTATATCGACCGCACTTCCAGCGGGGAGCAGGAAAGCTGGGCTCGGGCCCGCCAGCTCAACATTGCCACGCACGAAGTGGGTCTGACCGAATTCACGCCGGGCGATAAGACCATGACGCTCAAGGGCACCGTGCTGTACCGATCGGACCGTTATGTGCCCCCCAGCACTCAGCGTCCCGGGGTCGTGGCCATGGATGTGGAAATGACGCTGGATCGCGACGGCGAAGGCTGGAAGGGGACCTACAAGGGCGTGTACGGCTCCCAATGGACCGGCAGCGGCAGG
>CAZZJC010000120.1:0-1710 GCA_964654285.1 uncultured Candidatus Kuenenia sp. | reverse complement strand
CCTCGTAAATATTTGTGAAACAAATGCTTATATCTTAACTGAATGCCATTGGCCGCCCGCCGGCGCGGCCTGCGTATTTGCGTGTACTGCAGCCAACACGACTGGCGCTCGCCCTACTTCGTCAACCTGCCCGGCAACTACACCGACCGGTACTGGAAACGCCACGATGACCAGCCGGACTGGGAACGCCACATCGAGTATGTGAAGACTCAGATCACAGAGATCTGCACCCAATACGGACGCATCGACGGCATCTGGTTTGATGCCCACAACAAGAGCGAGAAACACTGGCGAGGCCGCGAACTGTACGCGCTGATCAAAAAGCTGCAGCCGAATGCAATTGTCAACGACCGGGCCGGTTACGGCGACTATCTGGGCCCCGAAAGCGAGCCGGAATGGATGGAGGACTACGATCCGGATGAACTCAACATCGAACTGTGCGATATGACCTTTGATGGTTGGGGGTGGCACAAGGATGCAATTATGTACTCTGTGCCGAATCGTGTGGACATCCTTGCACGGTGTGCCGGTTCGGGTGCGAATTTGCTGATCAATGTCGGGCCTGATCCGGCAGGGCGGATTCCCCAGGAACAGGCAGAGGTGATGGCCGGGATCGGTGCCTGGATGCGCACCCACGGTGAGGCGATCTATGGCACGCAGGCGTGCCGTCTGGACGGACAGGGCGATGATTTCCGTGCCAGCCGCAAAGAAAACGATGTGTTCGTGTTCCTGCGACGGTATCCGGAAAGGAGTTTGATCAGCATCCCCGGCATCAAGGCCCTGCCCCAGGCTGCCTGCCTGGTCGACGGCCCAAGCCTCTCTTGCCGGATGAAGGACGGGGTATTGCAGGTAGGCGGCTTGCCAATACGGCCAAAGGACGAACTCACCCAGGTGATCAAACTGTCGTTCGCCGGCGCACCGGCGGTCGTCAAACCGCGCCGACCGGTCCGCCGGGAAGTGGTCGCCCCGATCGCGACCGATCAGCCAACGATCCTACCTGCCGGCTGGGCCAACGTCTCGGGCCGGTCCCGCAAGGGCTACCGGCATGCAGTGATCGATCTGGATGCACCGGACGTCGGCCTGGACAAGTTGCCGACGGAGTTCCGGCTCTTTGGCGCTGAAGGGCGCAAGATCGTGGCCCAATGGCGAGCCTATCAGCAGCAGGCCTGCTGGCCGATCGAATGCGAACGATCGATGAAGGTCCGGGTCCGTCTGAGCGTGCGGGTGCCCGAAGTGATGGCAGCCAGCACCTACGAGATCCGCTGCGCAGACACGGTTCTGACCGGGACTTTGCGCGGCCAGCCGATGCCGCCCGAATGGAAACCCACTCCTCCCGAGTGGTTCAGGGGCTTCACCTATCTTCCGTTTGTCTGGGAAGAGGTGGGCGAGCTCACCCTGCCATCCGGCCGCTCTGCCCTGGTGATGAATCCCACCTGGATCCCCTATGGAAACTTCTTCTGCGATGTCCTTGGCCTGGAACTGACACCGCAGACCTGAACTGACCAAGAGAGCAAGGCTCTCCCAACCCCAGACAGTACCTGTTCGACATGAAACTTTACCTCCTCGCCCTCATCCAACCGGGTCTGTCCGCCTGGACCGAACCTGCCGGTCCTGGCGCCCGACCTGTCCGCTGTGGTGTACGACACGCGTTGCGTGCTAGTGTCATGTACCTGAAGAGTCTTTAATAATAGCCTTTCCCGCCCCCTTGAG
>CAZZJC010000119.1:0-1752 GCA_964654285.1 uncultured Candidatus Kuenenia sp. | reverse complement strand
TTGATGCCACACGGACGATTCAGGAATAACGGGCCTAACTGAATGCCATTGGGGTGGCGAGCGCATCGAAGGCATCCGAGGTGTCACCCCGATACAGTGAAACGGTCACCGGATTCGTGGTGATGACGCTCAGGAACACTTTGTTTTTCGGATTCTGCCAATCCCCATTGTAATCCGATTTCGGCAATTGGACGGCGCGGTAGGCGCCTGGGGTCTTCTGCAGCGAGGCTTCATCGATCAGATCGTATTCAGCCGTGCCGGATAGATGCGTTTTGAGGCCAAAACCATCGGGGTCTTCTTCGGGCAACCATCCCATGGCATGCTTTGCCCCGGAATGCAACCACACGCCGATATCATCACCGCCAAGATGCGAGTTGCCATACGTGTGCGCCAATTCGTGTTGCGGATGGGTGCCCAGTAATTGTTTGGATCCCAAATACGCTCTCCCACTCGATCCGATCGGACCTGGATTCATCAGGCGAAAACGGGTGTACTGACTGACGTCGACGCCCATATCCATCGCTTTATACACCGCAGCGGACAGGCGGGAAAAACCGCCGGTATTACCACCATCCGTGCTGTTGATATCCATCTTGATATGCAGCAGCGGTGCCGATTCGATCGTCGTCCGGCCATAGGATTGCCGCGTGTAGTATTCCGCCGAGGCCGCCTCATAGGGTTTCCCCGAGGTGTCCGGGCTGACTTCATCCCCGACGACATCCGGCCAGTCGGCGTGGATGGTCAGCATCTTCTGCACGCCCACGGTATGGGACTGCCAGGCCGGAGTCGGCGGAAGCTGGGAATCGACCGCGCACAACGATGCCAGCGATGGCACCAGGCAGCAGGCCAGGACCAGCCGGCCGCGTCCGATGGCGCGGGTCGGTCTGAGGGAGAGGGCGGGAATGGCGGAGATGGGAAGGAGCATGGGCTGGGTCCTGGGGGGGATGATCGTGGATCACCCTCTAATCACCGGCCGGTCCCGACTCTTACATTTTTCCGCAAGGCCGCCGGATTTCGCGTCTCACACGGAAAATGGCGGCATCGCCAAGGCGCAATTTGCCCACGCTGCGTCAGCCGTCTGGATCGGTGCAGAGGCCGGGAAGAATCCTGGCATCCCCCAGTCCCGGGCGGTGGGGCCTGAACGACCTCCGACGTTCTGTGAAGGCCCTGGCAAGCCCGGCACCGATCGGTGGATTCACCGCCTGGATCGGTGGTCGTGGCCGGCCATTCGCCATCCCGTCCGCCGCACTGGCTCCGAGGTTTATCGGAAGAACGGTTGAAAGGTTAGCGGACGGCGATCGTCTGTCCCCCGCCACGGAGACGCCATGACCGCTGCCGCCCCCAATGCCATCGCCGATGCCGCCGCGCCGTTGCGCCAGGTCGAGACCGAGGTCGCCAAGGCCCTGGTCGGCCAGCGCGAACTCGTCCGCCGGCTGCTGATCGGGCTGGTCTGCGACGCGCACCTGCTGCTCGAGGGGCTGCCCGGCCTCGCCAAGACCACGGTGGTCAAGGCGATGGCGCAGGCGCTGGCCTGCAAGTTCCAGCGCATCCAGTTCACCCCCGACCTGCTGCCGGCTGACATCGTCGGCACCCGCATCTACGAGGGCGGCCAGTTCACGGTGCGCCAGGGGCCGGTGTTCGCCCAGGTGGTGCTGGCCGACGAGATCAACCGCGCTCCGGCGAAGGTGCAGGCGGCGCTGGTCGGAGCGATGGAGGAAGGCCAGGTGGCGGTGGGCGACGAGAGCTTGGCCG
>CAZZJC010000118.1:0-1756 GCA_964654285.1 uncultured Candidatus Kuenenia sp. | reverse complement strand
ACGACCGGCAAGAACGCCCGGTTGAGTGGCCGGATTTTACTCCGCCGGTTACACAGTATGACAGTGGCCTACTTTTAGGCCCCCTGCGGCGCGGATGCGGTCAGGCTTGCCTTTCTGGCTTGTCCACAAGTATGGCCAACAACCGGAGATCACCGATGTACTTACATAAGCTTCCCCATCCCATCAACTGCTCCTTTCCCGATCGTTTCGATCCCCGGAAGTCGGTTTTCACCATAGGCTCCCGACGCTGTGTCGCCTCCATCCGCGACTGCGGTGACGAGGTTTTCCACCTCGGCATGCGCGGCGCTGCCTGGAGAGACAATCCAAGCCAGGTTGTGCTGACCCCGCCTGCAGGTGGTGGCAGCCGCAGCTCGGTGCGCTTCGATGATCAGGGCACTCTGCATCTGCATGACGGCACGATGGATCTGCTCAGCGGCGTGGCCGGGCGCAGCTTTGGGGTCTGCGGTCAGACCTGGATATTCCAGTTCACACCACCGAAGTCATTCCGCTGCTATGGCATGGGAGAAAAAGGCATCGGCATGGATCGGGCGAAGAGGGCGACACGGTTCTGGAATACCGATGTCTGGGCCGATTTTGCCTGGGACCCCATCCTCCAGGGGCGAGTCGATCCGATGTATGCCAACGTGCCCTGGCTGATCGTGGAACAGGAGGGCCGGTATTTCGGTATCCTGGTGGACAATCCATCGGCAGTGTTCATGGCCACCAATCCCGGTTTTCGCTTCGCAGGCGCCGATGCCACCGCCCGTACCGATCTGGCCAGCAACTTTTTCCTTGGCGCCCCGGACTACGCTCCGGACCTGTGGATCGTCTTCGGCCCCAGTCTCCCCGAACTGATCGGCCGCTTTCAGCGCCTGGTCGGCACCACTCCGCTCCCACCCCTGTGGGCCCTGGGTCACCACCAGTGCCGCTGGGGCTACGCCTCGCGCCAGGATCTGGCCGAACTGGATCGCAACTTCAGCAAATACCGCATCCCCACCGACGGCCTGTGGCTGGACATTGACTACATGGACGGCTTCCGGGTCTTCACCTTCGATAAGAAGCATTGGCCGAAACCGGCGCGGGACCTGGATTGGTTCAACGGGCGTGACCGCAAGGTGGTGGCCATCCTTGATCCGGGCGTAAAAACCGACGAGGGCTGGCCGGTCTATCGCGACGGTCTGAAGAAAGAGGTCTTCTGTCTCACTGAGGAAGGCAAGCCTTACATTGGTTTCGTCTGGCCAGGGGACACCGCCTTCCCTGACTTCTCGCTGCCAGAGGTCCGGCGCTGGTGGGCCAAGCACGTCCAGGGCTTCGCCTCTACCGGCATGGCCGGCGCATGGCTGGACATGAACGATCCGGCGGTGGGTAAGATGAACCTGGAGCCGATGCGCTTCGGTCACGGTACCCGTGAGCATGAGAGCTTCCACAACCAGTACGCCCACGGCATGGCCATGGCCTCGCGAGAGGGGTTCCTGGCGGCGAGGCCGGATGAACGACCCTTCTTGCTCACCCGCTCGGCCTGCGCCTCGACCAATCGCTACGCGGCGGTGTGGACGGGTGACAATTGCTCAAACTGGACACATCTGAAGAAATCCATCGAGATCAGTCTCCATCTGGCCCTGTCCGGTATCCCCTTCAACGGTCCGGATGTGCCGGGCTTCGGCATGAACGCCACCGACGACCTGGCCCTGGCCTGGTACAAGCAATGGCATTCAGTTAGGCCCGTTATTCCTGAATCGTCCGTGTGGCATCAAGC
>CAZZJC010000117.1:0-2056 GCA_964654285.1 uncultured Candidatus Kuenenia sp. | reverse complement strand
GCGACCGAGGCGAATACGCCACGATGGCCCTACTCGACCTGGCGGCATTGTGGGACCGTGAGGCGGCCGGTGCCAAGTCGGAGGCGAAATGACAACAGCCGCCATCAGCCAAATGAAGGGATCCGCCATGACCGCAACGAAACAGAAAGCTAAAACGCAACCCATGAACTACGATCTTCACTCCGTCGGTTTCAGCACCGCTGGTTCCATCCTGGTCTTGCGGATGCCACCCCCGGCCAAGGATCGGGCCGAGGGGCTCTATCTCCAGACAGTACCGAACCAGGATTTCATGCGGATATCGATCTTGCGCGGCGACCAGCTCGTCGAATTCGACCAGGTCGCGGGACCGGCCAGTCTTGTGCTCAAGCCCACAAGCGGTTCCGGCAAGGTCGAATTCGTCTTCGAATCACCAACCATCCTGCGGGTCCGGACGACCGGGGTGTCGCTGCTCCTGGAGATGCCCTCGGGGCAAGTCCTGCACCGGGGACGTGATCGCTGGCAGATCAGGGGTGCCATCAACCACCTCCTGTTGTGCCGTTTGTCCGGTACGGTCGCCGTGGACGCCCCCTGGAACGGAGTCCGGGCCGAATATGTGAAGATCACGGTCGGCGGCGAGATCGCATTGGAATCTTTCACGACCACTGCACCCGACGACCATGCCCGACCGGGTTTCGTCCAGTGTCGGCAACAGGCCAAGGATGCGTTCGAGTCGTTCCTGGCGAATCTGCCCGCAGTGCCGCCCCGGTATCAGTCGGCCCGAGAACTGGCAGGCTACATCCTCTGGTCGGCCATGGTGAATCCGCAGGGCCATTACCGGCGACCGGCGATGTTGATGAGCAAGAACCGCATGAGTTCGATCTGGAGTTGGGACCACTGTTTCAACGCGATGGCGTTGGCAAAGGCGCATCCCGCGCTGGCCTGGGACCAAATGCAGGTGATGTTCGACCTTCAAGATGCGCACGGCGCGTTGCCCGACTGCGTCTCGACCGAGAGGATCATCTGGACCTGCTGCAAACCACCGGTTCACGGTTGGGCGTTGCGCCGGATGCTGGAGGATAATCCCAAGGTCGCCAGCCGAAAACAATTGGCGGCGTTCTACCCACAACTGACCGCGTGGACCAACTGGTGGCTCAACAGCAGGGACGATGACGGCGACGGCATCTGCCAATATCACCATGGCAACGACAGCGGCTGGGACAACGCCACCTGTTTTGCCGTGGACATGCCCGTCGAAGGGCCGGACCTGGCCGCGTTCCTGATAACCCAGATGGATATGCTGGCATTGATCGCCCGCCGACTGGGGCGAGCTGTCGAGGCCAAACGCTGGACCCGGCGTGCGGACCGGATGCTGCAAGATCTGCTCCGGCACTGCTGGCGCGGCGACCGGTTCGTGGCGATGCAAAGCGGCACTCATCGAAGCCCGGACAAGGGCGATAGCCTGATTCCGTTTACACCGCTGCTTTTGGGACGGCGGTTGCCGACTGAGATCACGCAGACCTTGGTGACCCGGTTGTTCGAGCCAGATCGGTTCCTGACGGCGCACGGTTTGGCCACGGAGAACCTGAAATCGCCGCTGTACGAGCAGAATGGTTGGTGGCGCGGTGGGATCTGGGCGCCGCCGACGCACATGATCTACGACGGCTTGCGCCAACTCGGCGAGAACGATCACGCGCGCGAAGTGGCCCGGAGGTTCTGCGAGACCTGTCGGACCAGCGGGTTTGCTGAGAACTTCAACGCGCTCACCGGCGAACCGGTGGGCGACAAGGCATACACCTGGACCGCCAGCGTGTACCTGCTGCTGGCGAATGGTCTGCTGACGGACTGAGGAACAGCAGACCCAACCACCGCGAAAACCGCAAGGATAACCAGATGAGCATCATCATCAGAACAATCAGAACAGCATCAGTAACCGTGCTCGTCGCACTGGGACTGTCGCTGACGGCCTGGGCGGCTGAACCGCCCAAGGCGGAACAACCGCCGACCGATCTGGACAAGTTCGCTGGCCAAGCGGCCGACCTGGCGCCATGGGCCTATGCCTGGCGGGCTGATCTCCAGG
>CAZZJC010000116.1:0-2200 GCA_964654285.1 uncultured Candidatus Kuenenia sp. | reverse complement strand
GGGGCATGGAAGAACAAGGAGGAACGGAAGGGTGGCTAAAGTTCACGGCATTGCCATCCGGTGGTGGTTGTCCCACGAGCAGTAGTACAGCCCGGGCTGGATACCCGCCCTGCGGCAGGCCTCGGTGAAGGCGCGCACCACGTCCGTGGGGTTGCCGCTCGTCCCGACGTGGTAGTCGCTGTGCCGGGTCGGCCACAGCGCATGACCGGCGACATGCTTGGCCGTGAGCACCGCATATCGGCAGCCGAGATCCCGGGCCACCCCGACCCATTGCGCCACGTCGAGGCGATCGGGCGCGTAGGTGGTCGACGGCCGGTCCCCTTTGCTGAACTCATCCCCGTCATAGGTCGACATGCCATAGCTGATGAACATCCCCAGGCCCATGGACTCCCAGGCTTTCAGGCGTTCGAGGGAGAGGCGTTGCGCCCCGGTGTCGGCGGTGGCGGGTGCGGCGGGTGTGGTGCTCATGCGCAGCAGGATCGTGCGGCCGGAGCCGACGGCACTTGGTCGGATCGCGCATCGATGGTAGTTTTCACGCATGGAATGGGCCTGCGCTCTCGAGCAGCCGCCGCGCATCGCGCAAAGCTGGATTGGCCATCGTCACCCCGCTCTGCACCTGAACTACCGTCTGGAGCGACACTGGCAGCTGGTGGTCTACCAGCACGGTGGCCTGCTGTCGGCCCAGCATCGATCCGCCTCCATCACCACCGAACTGACGCCGGGGATGGTCAGCATTTTTCCGCCGGGAACCTCCAGCCAGTACCGCCTCAAGGAACGCGGCGTCTATTCCGTGGTCCATTTCGCCTTGCCGGAATCGGGCCCCCAGCGGCTTCCGGCCATCGCCCGGCCCAGCGATGCCGGCACCGCCTTCATCTCCCGCTTCGACCAGGCCCTGGGCGTGTGGACCGGACAGCCCTGCCATGGCGAGGCGCTGCTCTGGGCCCTGCTCTGGGAATTGACGGCCCTCCCGAACTCCGTCCTGAATCGGGGCAGCCGGGTCGTGGCCAGCGCCCGGGAACTGATCGAGCTGCACCTGGAGACGCCGCTTTCCGTGCATTCCCTCGCCCGCCGCTGCGGCGTCTCGCCCGCCCATCTGCGCCGTCTCTTCCAGGCCGAGACCGGTCTCAGCGTCAAGGGGTGGATGCAGAGCCGACGCCTGACCCGGGCGAAGCACCTGCTCAGGCATAGCGATATGCCGATCCGGGTGGTGGCCGAATCCATCGGCATGCCCGACCTCCAGGGCTTCAACAAGGCCGTGCGGCGCCAGTTCGGCCTGTCGCCGCGCGCCCTGCGCACCGCCCCGGCCCCCGGCATCGGCTGAGGTTCCTGGGTGGACGGCCTCCTGGCTCTGGCTGATACCGTTCCCGGTGCTGCTGGTGCCAAGTGCCAGACGCTGGCTCGCCACCCCCCGCACGGCGGTGACCGGGGTCGCGACGGCCCAGTGCACCCCGCCGCCATGTCTGGTATTTGTGTGTAGATTGTGTGGACTGTGTGGGCGGCTGGCGGCTGGGCACGATCCTCATCCGCATGCTCGCCAAGGCCCCCGGCGACCGCTACCAGACCTACGACGAACTGCTCGCCGACCTCTTCAGGATCTACCACCAATTCCGCCCACCGGCCCAGACGGCACCCCTGGCCCGCGCCGCGACTGCGGTCATCACCCACGAGGACGACGGCAGCAGCACCAGGCGCGCGGCGCTGTTGGGGAAGTTGAAGGGGCTGTTCAGCCCCAAAACGTAGGCCGCTTCTGGCCTTTGGGTTCGCTGGGAAAACCCTGGCTCAACTGCCGAAGGCGTAGGGCACGCCGTGATCATCCAGGATTCCCTTGATGATTCTGGGCACGGTCGCATCGGATCGATGACCCGGGCTGAAGCGGAATTCTTGCACGGGACGATCGCGAAGGTTGTACCGGTAACCTGGAGCCGCCATGCTTTCCACCTGAGCATCGGACACCTGATAGCGCATCGTGTCGTGGCTCTCGTCGAGGACGACCACCCCGACTACCAGATCCCGATCGTAGAGGATCATCCCGATCCGGTAACGGGGGAAGCACAGACATCGACTGCGGATATCGGGGGCCTGGTCCCTGGGCGAGAAGATGGGCGTATCGAGAAGCGCTTTGTGGTCGGTTGTGCCCCGGTACGTCCAATGGTGTTTGGTTAATGGATGCCCGTAAAATACTGCTTGACAATGCTTTAGA
>CAZZJC010000115.1:0-2201 GCA_964654285.1 uncultured Candidatus Kuenenia sp. | reverse complement strand
CGAACGGAAGTCGCCGATCGGGCGATTCAAGGCGCGTGCTAAGTGAACAACATTGTCGCCACCCCGGGTCGAGCCAGCCAAGCCGTGCGCGAGGCCCTTGCCAAGGGAATAACCAAGGACTTGACCGTACTGCTGCGCGACGGACGTTATGAATTGGCCGAACCCTGGACCTTTGGCCCGGCCGACAGCGCCACGGCCGGTCGCACGATCACCTACGCCGCCTGGCCCGGCGAGACGCCGATACTCAGCGGCGGACAGCGGATCACCGGCTGGAAGCAGGATGCCCCGGGCCAGTGGAGCGCCACGGTGCCAGTTACAGTCGCGAACGGAGCCTGGCACTTTCAACAGATCTTCGTCGATGGTCGACGTGCCCAGCGCGCCCGCTGGCCAGCTGACCTGGGCGAGCTCAAGGTCCGCGAGATCGCCAAGGACGCCACCATCATCACCCTCAACAAGGACCCCGGCACCGATCTCGCCGGCCAAGAGGCCGAACTGGTGGTGATCCAGAACTGGTCCATCACCCGGTCACGCATCCTGTCCAACCAGGGGCCGGTGTTGACCCTGGCCACCAGTTCGGGCTGGATGGGCCACCATGAGACCGCCACCTCCCGCGGCAAGACCTGCTTCATCGAGCATGCCAAGGCCTTCCTCGACCAGCCTGATGAATGGTTCCTCGATCGCCAGGCCGGCCGGGTGCACCTGCGTCTGGAGCCAGGCCGCGATCCCAACGCCATGCTGGTGATGGCCCCGCGCCTGACCCGTACCTTGGCCGTCGACGGCGAGACCGGCAAGCCGGTGCGTGGTCTGTGCTTTCGCGGCCTGCACCTTGAGGGCGCCGCCTTCCCGCTGCCGGACATCGGCTATCCCGAGATCCAGGCCGGGCACTACGGGGCATCCATGAAAACCATCAGCCGGGTCGTGCCGGGCCTGGTCGAATTGCGCCGGACCGAGGACTGCCGTTTCCAAAGCTGTGCCTTTGTGCGGGCTGACGGTGCCGGTCTGGTCATGGGAGCCGGCTGCCGCAACCTGACGGTCGAAGGCTGGCTGATCAGCGATCTGGGCTGCAACGGCGTGATGATCGGCTGGCGCGAGGGCGCCACGCTCAGCACGAGCGCCCATGGCCACAACCTGCTGGATAGCGACTGGGCCGTTCCGACCGACACTCCGACCGGCAACCGGGTGGCCAACTGCCTGATCGAACGTTGCGGCCAGGTGGGCTGGGGCGGCGTCGGCATCTGGGTCGCCTTTTCCCAGGATACGGCCCTGTGCCACAACCTGGTGCGGGATCTGCCCTACACCGGGATTTCCATCGGCTTCCGCTGGAACAAAAATCCGACCTCGATGAAGAACTGCCTGGTCGAGGGCAACCACATCCATAACGTGATGAAAATCCTGTCCGACGGTGGCGGAATCTACACTCTGGGCTTCCAGCCGGGCACCATCCTGCGCGGCAATTTCATCCACGATGTCCATCGCAATCCCTTGATCAAGGGCTCGCCCAACAACGGCTTTTTCATCGACGAGGGATCCAATGGTTTCTTTTTCGAAGCCAATACCGTGCGCAATGCCCATGGTGGTCCGCTACGCTTCAACAACTGCAAACGGAATGATCATACCTGGAAGGATAACGCGTTTCAGCCAACCGAGGCCAACCCGCAAGCCGCTGCCTGGGAGGCCAAGGCCGGTCCCGAGGCTGCCTTTGCCACGCGGTGGCCCTTCGCTCCGGCCCGGTAAGACCACCCGAGTCTGGGATTGTCGTCATGCCGGCTCAATCCACCTCCAGCCTTGGCGCCGCCAACCCGAACAGGTCGAAGGAGGCTTCCAAGGAAGGGGTGATACCGAACAATCCAGGGTGCAACCCATGTCACCACCAGGTTTATCAAACGTTCCAGCGGAAGGAGGACATCCATGAAACCGGCCACTCTTATCCTGCCGGGAATCGCCGCGATGACGCTGACGATCCGTCAGTCTCCAGCGGCTGATGCATCGTCGGCTGGCTTTGGCCACGCCGACTTCCAGCCATCGCCCGAGCGTCCCATTGGTTTTCGTGCGGACGGCAACGCCTGGGGACGACCAGAATTGAAACCATGACATCCCCCACATTCTTTTCACCGACTTCCCACGGAGTTTACATGCGGCACCTTCTCCTGTCCAGCGACAATTACGGTGGCCGCCTGACGACAACTACGGTGGCCGGTTTT
>CAZZJC010000114.1:0-2340 GCA_964654285.1 uncultured Candidatus Kuenenia sp. | reverse complement strand
ATCTCCGGCGGCCAGCATGCTGGTTATTATGCCTTTGAAAGTGGATTGGTATGAGCAGCCTTCAGGCTGCTCACGGGGGAGCGCCGAAGGCGCGTTACGGGGGCGGGCAGCCCCCGGACAAACAAGAACTTGAGACGGCGAAGCCGACTCTTCCGGCGCAGCCGGAACCCCGCGCAGCGGGGAAGTTCTTTGGAAGCAGCCTTCAGGCTGCTCACGGGGGAGCGCCGAAGGCGCGTTACGGGGGCGGGCAGCCCCCGGACAAACAAGAACTTGAGACGGCGAAGCCGACTCTTCCGGCGCAGCCGGAACCCCGCGCAGCGGGGAAGTTCTTTGGAATCCTCGACGCGTCTGGCGCTTGGCAAACCTGGCGAACGGACCGACACTTGGGCATGCTCCGGCGTCCCCGGCCGATCCTGCTGGTGCTGTTCTGCCTCGCGCCGGTCTGGTGCGGGGAGGCGCCCACGGCGGTGCCGGACCCCTACGGGCTGGGCGAACGCCTGGCGCTCATCGACTGGCTCAAGAGCAACCGCTGCGCCATCGGCGATCCGCAGGATCTCGACGGGCTGCGCCGCCGCTATCGCGAGGCGACGGCGCCCAGCGCGCCGACTGGCGCCGCCCGCAGGCGCGATGAGGAATACGACCGGCTGGCCCGCGACCTCTGGGTGCGGTTCTCCAAACCGACGCAGGCAGACTGGACCCACGACGATTTGCGTCGGGCCATCGCCGACGCCGAGGCGACCCAGGCGGCGCGCGACGCGGAACAGCAGGCCTGGGCGCAGCGACGCGAAGCGGAACTGGCGCGCAAGGATGCCACCGATCCGCCGCGGCCGAGCAGGCCGGCACGTCCCAAGCCCAGCCACTGGTCGGTCAGCGATCAGGACCAGGCCCCCGCCCCAGAGGAGACCGGCACCCGGGAATCGGTGCAGATCGCGGCCCTCGACCGCACGATCAAGGTCATCCCCCTGCCGGCGCCCGTGCGCGCAGGCAGCGAGGCCACCGCGCTGGTCGCCGGACGCGAGGACGAGCCGATCCTGGTGATCTCGCTTGCGGGCAGGGAATACGCCGAGTCGGTGGCGAAACTGCTGCTCGCCACCGCGACCGAACGCAAGCGCGTCGGCGTGCAGCGCGCGGTGGCGCTGATCGGCCACAGCGATGGACAGTTCCTGGCGGCATTCACCGGCGACTCCGACACCCGCAGCATCGCCGGCCATCTGCGCCACCATCGCGAGTGGTACGCCACCTTCGGCGGCACGAAGCGTGCGGCAGCGATCGATCTCTTCATCCTGATGGGATGCAACCCGCAAGGCCACAACCAGGAGATGGAGATCCGCCAGGGCCTGGACTACCTGCCCAACCGCCGCGTGTTCACCCCCGAAGGCGCGCTGACCAACGGCGTCGTCGCCCTGCCGGCGATCCTGCACCTGCTCCGCCCGGCAAGCGATGTGCGCAAACGCGCCCTGTTCAAGACCGATCAACTGGTCAACGGCAAGCCGGTGGAATGCCTATCGGTGATCGGCGGCTATGATCTGGCGGGCGGTGATCTGGAGCGCTGGCTGGTGCAGCCGGGGAGGAAACCGGTGCGGATCGAACGCTGATACCGCGCCTACGGCTTTGACCAATCCTTCACGGTCAAGCCGCGGATCTGTTTGAAGACTCGGTCCGAACTGATGAGCGTTTGGCCGAGCGCCAGGGCGTGCCCGGCGATCTGACTGTCGGCGAGGGAGATGGC
The DNA here is from genome assembly GCA_964654285.1 of uncultured Candidatus Kuenenia sp. Classification (GTDB taxonomy): domain Bacteria; phylum Planctomycetota; class UBA11346; order UBA11346; family UBA11346; genus BJHQ01. Next base: position 611 of record CAZZJC010000114.1, on the reverse strand, counting down.
GATGCCGGACCGCTCCAGCATCGCCCGCACCTTGCCTGCCTGCCTGGCCGCCTCGTGATCGAATGGCAGCACCTGGACACCCGAGATGAAGCCCAGCACGGCTGCGGTGAGGGTCTCTGACTGGCGTTTCTCCACGCCATAGGCGAGTTCCATGGCGGTGATGGAACTGATCGCCAGGAGCGCTGGTTTCCGGCTCTGAATCTGCTTCACCATCGCAGGAACGCCGCGCAGATAGTAACTGACGGTATTGGTATCCAGGAGGAATTTCACGCGAATGGATCCCGTACCGGTTCGCCATGACCAGGTCGCGGCAGATCCTCCTGCCAAGCCCCGGCCGCAGCCAGGAAGGCTTGCGGCCAGGAATCGGTCAACGGCTCCAGGATGATGCAGTCGCCCTCGCGTCGCTCACGGATGCGCATGCCACGCGGCAGTTTGCAATCGCCAACCAGCCGGACGGCGAGGCTGTTGCCGACCTGGAAGACCACGGTTTCGCTGCTCATGTCGCACAGGATATCCTCCATGGATATCCCGCAAGTACCGACCGCCGGCTGGAATCGGGGCGCCTCAAAAGTCGGCCTTCCTGGGAGCGCTGGCGTCTCGCCGGCCGAAAA
>CAZZJC010000113.1:0-2421 GCA_964654285.1 uncultured Candidatus Kuenenia sp. | reverse complement strand
TATACGGCCGGAAACCATATTTGTTTAAGACTTTTCAGTTACAGGACACTAGCGGAGATGGCAGAGGCCTCGACAAACCGGGTCGTGAAGGAACGGTGGCTGCACATCTTCCTGCGGCACGGATTCCACTGGCAGGTGAATCCATGGACCGGGGATCCATCGGTGGCGATCCCCGACATCGCCTTCTTCACCGGCGGCGATGCGATGGTCAACAACACCGTCTGCTGGCTGGCGCATCTGGAGTTCGCGTCCAGGCTGGAACTGCTGCCCTATCGAATTGAAGAGACTCACCCATGAATACCCCGGGAGCAACCTTGAAGAACGCTTGTTCTGCATCGACGGAATCGTGCACCAGTCCTTTCCACGCCCATCTTTCCACGCGCTGGCAGAGCGCTGCGGCTAGTCAGTTGGAGTTGGCTTCGCCCACGCCCAGGCCGTATGTCAACGATCAGGCCGCCTGGCTCCTCGCCCCGCTGCATACGGGCCGACTGCAACGTCAGCGATCCTTGTTGGGGGGTGACCTGATCATCGCAGGGACCACGTATGCCCACGGTCTGTCAGTGCGATCCCCCAACCGGGTCGAGGTTTACAGCGCCGTGCCCATGACCCGGCTAGAGGCGGTGATCGGTGTTGACGCCGCCGCGCCCGAGCCGCACGGGATGAGCTTCAACGTCAAGCCCGGCAATCACTGGAACACGCAGAAGGTCTACGAGGGGCCGGTGCAGGAACGTGGTCAACCAGGTCAGCGTATCGCCGTCGATTTGGGTGGGATCACCAGCCTGACCCTTGAGACGCTGTCGCCGCCAGAGAGCAAACTGGAGACCTTCGGCATCTGGGCCGAGGTAGTAGTGACCTTGGCCGATGGCAACACCCTGCGGCTGAGCGATCTGGCTGAGCAACCGGAATTGCTTCCTGGTCCCTTTGCTGCCACCGGGAGCGTCTCGGTTCTGGACCGTTTCCCTCTGTCGATGCGCCTGGATGGCCTGCCGTTGGCCGAACGCATTCCCTCTATGCAGCGCCTGCCGGATCAAGTTCCGTCGGCCGCTCCCGGTCGCGCCACCATGATTCGTCGCTGGCGCGATCCTTCGGGGCTAGAGATCACGGTTGAGGAAACCGTCTTTCCAGGCCACCAGGCCAGTGAATGGGTACTCCGTCTGGCCCAACGTGGGGATGGCCCCTCGCCGCTGATCGAAGATCTCTTGCCGCTGGATCTGGAGATGAACGTCACCGGTGGCGACCCGGTCCTGGCCTGCGCGGTCGGCAGCGTGTGTACCGCCTTGGATTTCCTGCCGTTCGACCTGCAACTGACCGATGGCTGGCGTCAGACTCTGGCCCCGTTCGGAGGACGGCCCTCCAACCGCATCATGCCATTCTTCACACTCGATGGTGGCGAGGGCGGTCTGGTCCTGGCCATCGGCTGGTCCGGCCAGTGGCGCCTGGGCGGCAGCCGGCAGGGCGACCGCCTGCGTCTGACCGCCGGCCAGGAACTGACCCGGTTCCGCCTGCAACCAGGTGAAGAGGTTCGCACGCCCGGCATCCTGATGCTGGCCTATGAGGGAAGTCGAGAGGATGGTGAAAACTGTTTCCGTCGTCTGATGGTGGATCAGTACCTGCCCCGCAGTGGAGGCCGGGTCATCCCGCCGCCCATGACCCACATCACCTGGTTTGTGGCCGACAATGGCAGCAACGTGGATGAGAAGACCCAGCTCGCCGCTGTGGCCGCCACTGCTCGGGCCGGTCTGGAGCATTACTGGCTGGATGCCGGCTGGTACGGAGAGGATGGCAAATGGGCCACCAACGTGGGGAGTTGGATCCCGCGACCGGACGTCTTCCCCAACGGTCTTGCGCCGCTGGGTCGAGCGGCGCACGAGGCTGGCATCGGCTTCGTGCTGTGGTTCGAGCCTGAACGCTTGTCTCCCAAATGCCTGATCCACCGGCAACACCCAGAGTTTGTGATCGGCGGCGAGAAGGGCCACTGCTACAACCTGGGCGATCCGGCGGCCCGGCGTTATATGACCGACCTGCTGTCCGACTTCATCGCCACTGCCGGCGTGGACGTGCTGCGCATCGACCACAACCTGGATCCTCTTGCCCCCTGGCGCTCGCTGGACGCCCCCGACCGGCAGGGGATCGGCGAGATGCGCTGCGTAGAAGGCCTCTATCTGATGTGGGATGAACTGCGCCAGCGCCATCCGCACCTGGTCATCGACACCTGCGCGTCCGGCGGTCGGCGCATCGACATTGAGGTGCTGCGCCGTTCCTTCCCGCTCTGGCGCAGTGATACCCAGTGCTTTCCGCCAGCCATACCCACCCTGGATCAGGCCCAAAGCGCCGGGCTTTCGCGCTTCGTGCCCCAGCACGCTGCTGGCATGTGGGGGGTTGATCCCTACACCGCCCGCAGCGTGGCGACCGGCGGCTTCT
>CAZZJC010000112.1:0-2500 GCA_964654285.1 uncultured Candidatus Kuenenia sp. | reverse complement strand
ACAACCGAATCCTTTGGACCGCTAAACAGACTGACAACACAGACCACCAACCGGAAAAACGCACCATGAAAGATTCCATAGCACCTGTGGACGATGGCATATCGACCAGAACGATCCAACCCGGAACTGGAAGGTTCCCTTTGGTGGTTACTGCATGGACCTGCAACTGATCGGTTCCAACAAGGTCCTGCTGGCGGTGGACGACGGGTATCGCGAATTCGCCCTGGCCGACGGCAAGGAGTTGAAGGCCTTCAAGGGCGTCCTGGGCGGCCGGACCCACAACAACACCGTCTGCTGGCTGGCGCATCTGGAGTTCGCGTCCAGGCTGGAACTACTGCCCTATCGAATTGAAGAGACTCACCCATGAATACCCCGGGAGCAACCATGAAGAACGCTCGTTCTGCATCGACGGAATCGTGCACCAGTCCTTTCCACGCCCATCTTTCCACGCGCTGGCAGAGCGCCATCGGTCTCCCGCCTGACCTGGCGGCCGCCACCGGCGAGGCCCACCTGGGCACGCAGGCCCCCAGCCTGTTCGAACCACTGCAACGTGACCGGTTGTACAGGAACCGCTCCCCTCAGGGTGGGCCGCTGGCCCTCGCCGGGACCACCTATGCCCACGGCCTGTCGGTGCGCATTCCGGTGCCGACGGTTCACTTGGTCGAGGTGTGCAGTCCGGTGCCGATGGTGCGCCTGGAGGCGGTGATCGGCGTTGACGATGCCGCCCCGGAATCGCACGGTTTGCGTTTCAGTGTCATTGCCACCGATCATGGTTGGCAGAAACGCTTCGAGAGTCCGGTTCTGAAACGCGGCCAGCCGGGCCAGCCTATCGCCGTCGAACTGGGTGGGGCTCATCGCCTGTTCCTGGAAACTGTGCAACAGCCGAAGACCAAGCCGGAGGCCTGCGGCATCTGGGCCGAGGCGGTGGTGAGCCTGGCCGATGGCAGCACCCTGCGTCTGGCCGATCTGCCGGACCGCATGAACCACCTCGCGGGTCCCTTTGCTGCCAACGGCGGTATCACCCTGGTGGACAGGTTCCCGCTGGCGATGCGCCTGGATGGCCAGCCGTTGGCGGAGCGGTTCGCCTCTTGGCTGCGTTTGCCGGATCAGTTACTGCCGGCAGCGCCGGGGCGCAGCGCCATGGTCCGTCGCTGGCGCGATCCCTCGGGTCTGGAGATCGCCGTCGAGGAGACCGTCTTTCCTGGCCACCAGGCCAGCGAATGGGCGGTCCGTCTGGCCCAGCGCGGTGATGGACCCTCGCCGCTGATCGAGGATCTCCTGCCGCTGGATCTGGAATTGGACATTGCCGACGGCAATCCGGTGCTGGCCTGTGCCGTCGGCAGCCAGTGTAACGCCTTCGATTTCCTGCCCTTCGATCTGCGACTGACCGATGGTTGGCGTCAGACCCTGGCCCCGGTCGGTGGACGGCCCTCCAGCGGCGTCATGCCCTTCTTCACTCTGGATGGTGGCGAAGGTGGTCTGGTCCTGGCCATCGGCTGGTCCGGCCAGTGGCGCCTGGGCGGTTGCCGGCAGGGCGACCGCCTGCGCCTGGCTGCCGGCCAGGAACTGACTCGGTTCCGCCTGCAGCCAGGTGAGGAGGTTCGCACACCCAGCGTCCTGATGCTGGCCTACGAAGGCGACCGTGAACAGGGCGAAAACCGCTTCCGCCGTCTGATGGTGGATCAGTACCTGCCCCGCCGTGGCGGCCGGGTCATCCCGCCGCCCATGGCCCACCTCACCTGGTTCGTAGCCGTCAATGGCAGCAACGTGGATGAGAAGACCCAACTCGCCGCCGTGACCGCCGTGGCCCAGGCCGGTCTGGAGCACTACTGGCTGGACGCCGGGTGGTATGGCGAGAATGGCAACTGGGGCAGCAATGCCGGCAGTTGGGTCGCGCGGCCTGATGTCTTCCCCAACGGCCTGGCCCCCCTGGGCCGGGCGGCACACGAGGCCGGCATCGGCTTCGTGCTGTGGTTCGAGCCGGAGCGCTTGTCGCCCAACTGCCTGATCCATCGGCAGCATCCCGAGTTCGTGATCGGCGGCGAGAAGGGCCACTGCTACAACCTGGGCGATCCGGCGGCCCGGCGTTACATGACCGACCTGCTTTCCGACTTTATCGCCACCGCCGGCATCGATGTGCTGCGCATCGACCACAACCTGGATCCCCTCGGTCCCTGGCGCTCGCTGGATGCACCGGACCGGCAGGGGATCGGCGAGATGCGCTGCGTCGAGGGGCTATACCTGATGTGGGATGAACTGCGCCAGCGCCATCCGCACCTGGTCATTGACACCTGCGCATCTGGCGGCCGGCGCATCGACATCGAGGTGCTGCGCCGTTCCATCCCGCTCTGGCGCAGCGACACCCAGTGCCATCCACCAGCCACATCGACACTCGACCAGGCGCAGACAGCCGGGCTTTCGCGCTTCGTGCCCCAGCACGCTGCCGGCATGTGGGGGGTTGATCCCTACACCGCCCGCAGCGTGGCGACCGGCGGCTTCT
>CAZZJC010000111.1:0-3086 GCA_964654285.1 uncultured Candidatus Kuenenia sp. | reverse complement strand
CCACGACCGGCAAGAACGCCCGGTTGAGTGGCCGGATTTTACTCCGCCGGTTACAGAGCCTTGCCGCGAAGGAATTCCTGGACAGCTTCATCCCGCATCCATGACGAGGATGCTCCGCTCCGGCAGTGCCGCAAACATCTCCTTCGCCATGGCCCGCTCACCGCCCTTGGCCAGGACGGACTGCATGCGCCAGCACAGCGGCATCCGCGTATCGAGATCCCAGCACGACGTCAGCAACGCCTCGGGATAATGGCTAAGTTCATTGCCATCCCGATCGCGCCTGATCCCTAGGCAGCCGAATGTGGGTATCAAACTTGGGAATCATTATGAATTGTCATCCACCTCTTCTGGTGTTGCATCGAAATCACGTCTGTGGTGGTCGTCCTCCGGTCAGGATCTTCCGCCGCCAGCGTGCCGGAGAAGTTCCGTAGTGACTCCGGAAGGCGGTGACAAAGGAAGTGGACGAACTCAATCCCACGGCGGCAGCGATGTCGCTGACCGTCTGGGTGCTGGTTGCCAGAAGATGCGCGGCCCGGCGCAGGCGCTCGTGGCGGATCCACAGGGTCGGCGGCTGGCCGATGTCGCAGCGCAGTTGCCGGGAAAGATGCTCGCGGCTGATTTTCAGCCGGGCGGCGGCGGAAGCGACCGGATCCGGACGATAAAGCGCGGCGGCCAAGGCAGAGAGGCGCGATTCGGATTGGATATTCGCATCCTGCCAGATCAGGCTGATCCAATCCTGGGCCAGGGCATGGGCGGCGGAGGGCGGGAGGCGATGGTCGGGTGCGTCAGAGGCCATCTCTATAGCCCGTTTCACGATGGGATGCACGGGGTCGATGATCGGGCAGTAATCCCGGCGTTGGGCGATCTCAGTCAACAAGGTGGTGGCTCCGCCGGCCAGCAGGAGGCACAGCGAGCGGCCATCGGCATCGGCACGCCAAGCGGTGGTGATTCCAGGCGCGAGGATCACCGCCGCACCCGGGCCAACCGGCTGGTCACGCGCCGAGGTAAGCAGATTCCCACGTCCCGATAAAAGGATGGTCATGCCTGCCAGTCCGGGGGGGATCTCTGGCGTGTCCGTGCGATACCCCGCCCGGATGTCGGCCAGACCGATGAAGAACGGGAGTGACTGGGATGGTAAAGCGCCCATCACCCGAAAATAGCAATGAGCAATAGTTCTATAGCAATACTCATTGAAAACGCGAATATTCCGCTTTTTCATCGTAGTCACCCTTGAATAGTATCATGGTGTTCAAATCATCTCGGCAAGGTTAGAATAGGTGGCATGATCCCCAACCACCTCGATCTATCCCTCATCCCCAATAATGGCAGTCCAGCCCAACACTGCCTCAGCATCGGAGCCGGTCCGCAGCCCATCGCTGGTGGCCGGGCCGAGGTGATCGTCGCATCCGGGTCGATTCTGGTCGATCTTGCCTGGGACCAGCCGTTGGCGCAGGATCTGGATGTGATCCTCACATTGCCGCTGCCGTACCTCACCGGCACGGCCGCCTGGCCGTTGTTTCATGGTCAGGTTGAACAGCGACGTGGAGGACGGCAGCGCGGCTGGTTCCACGGTTCCGGTGGTCCGGTCGTTGCGCGTCTGGATGCCGATCGGCTGGCGGTGCCTTGCTGCATCGCGGATGCGACCCATGGGCAGGTGTTGATCGGCTGCGATCCGCGCCATGCCGCCGGACTGACCATAGCCCCTGGCCAAGCGACGGTGGCGGTGAGATTGCATGCCCGGGCTGCCGTACGGCACCATCGCCGCCGCATCGCGATCGCGGTGGTTAGCAGTTTTGAGGAGGCCATGACCCGCTATCCGACCCTGGTGCTGCCCGAGGTCACCGAATCAGCGGCCTGGACCCGAGACATCCGCTGGAACCATTATGATTTCCTTGGCCGCAATGGCTCCGGTTGGTTCGCCGATCTGACCTCCATCTCCGAAATGGTCGCTCCCGTCGACCGCCACCGGGTCGCGGTATGCCTCCACGGCTGGTATGGCGAGATCGGCGAATATGGTTTTGACCGCGTCAATCACCGCATGCGCGATGCATGGTTAGCGATGCCGTACGCCGGGCGGCCGGAGGTCATCGCCCGGGATCGTGGCACTGGTCCTGCCGGACTCGGGCGGGGCGGCTACCACTTCCGCAACGGAGCGCAGCAACTTCCAGTGCCGATGTCGGTGTCAGAACTGCGTCGCCGCCTAGCCTTCGCCCGGGATCTCGGCTTCAAGGTCGGCCTGTATGCGCTCACCGGATTGCAGACGGCTGGTGATCCGACAGCGGCGATTGCGGCTGGCCTCGGCCTGGAGACACGCGGCCACTTGTGGACCGGCCCTGACCTGATCGGTCCCACCTACCTTCGCAATCCCTGCCATCCGGGAATACGTGCGGATTTTCTGGCCTACATCGAGGCCCTGCTGGAATCCTGCGGCGATCTTCTCGACGGCCTGGTGATGGATGAGGCCTACTATGTTGGCTACCAGCCTTTTGCACCGGAAGCCTGCCCCGGCTATACCGAGCTCGCACAGGCGACACTGATCGAAGAAATGGCTCGTCGTTGCCATTCCTACCGCAGCGACCTGGCCTTTCTGACCGCCGACATCTACGGAGTCACCTCGCATGATGCCTATGTGCATCCGTATTGCCTGTACGCCGATGGCATCTGGCAAGACAGCCATTACGGGCCCACCACCTGGGACGACTGGCGCATCCCGACTTGGAACCGGGCGGCAATCAACTGCTGCTGGAGTCCTCTCGGCTATGCCGATCGCATCCGCTTCGCAGTGGTGCGCCACGACGCACCGGTTCCGACCAGTAATGGCTGTTTTGGCGATGATCGCGGCCCGGCTGACTACGACGCAAGCGAGCGCGCTTGGTTGGTGCACTTGTGGGACACTGCACGCAATCGCGAGCGGCCTCGGATCCTGCCGGTGACGACCGCGTTGTGGTGAGGGCGTAGCACCAATGAACCAGCGAAGATCAGCCGATCGATCGATGGGTGAGGGAATGCGATTGGATGCCGGGGGGGTCTTCTAATTCTACATGATCGGATTCAACGAAATGCCGATTCGCCAGTATAATTCCTCA
>CAZZJC010000110.1:0-3251 GCA_964654285.1 uncultured Candidatus Kuenenia sp. | reverse complement strand
GTGGCGGATCAAGGGCATCGCCCGGACGCCCAATCCGATCACGATCGGCAACGCCCCGTATGCCCTGTGCAGTGGTGGCGACAACCTGCAATTGGTCGAGCCGAAGTCTGGCAAGGTGCTTTGGACCGAAAAGATCGGCATCATCAAATGTGCTCCCCCGTTCATCAGCGGCGACGGCAAGGCATTCCTCCCACTCATCAACGAGAAGAGTGCGGGCAAGGCCGTCCTGGCAGCTTTCGCCATCGGTGAGACGGGTGCCAAACTGCTGTGGCAGAACAAGACAATGTCGTGTGACGAGAGTGTCTTTGGGGCCTATCGCGATGGCGTGGTCTATAGTTGGGGCGCCAATGAAAAAGGGCGTGCAGGGATCATGGCCAACAAGGCCGAGAATGGGGCGATCCTGCAGGACTACACACCCGAGGAAAGCCAGGCCGGCTGGGACGCGTGCAAGTTCCACCTGTGGGGCGACCGTCTGGTGAGGATCGGCGATGACTGCCATGAATCCATCGGCCATCATTGCTATTACCGGATGATCACGATGGGGCCCAAGGAATGGCGGCTTTCCGGTCATATGCTGCCGTTGCGGGGCATTCGGCAATACGTTGGCGTGGGCGGTTACGATGCGATGTGGATGCGGCCCGCGTTCGCTGACGGCCTGGTCTTCACGCGCTCCGTCAACCGCGCCAACGGCAAGGGCGCCATCCTGTGCTGGGACCTGCGGGCCAGACCCCACAGCACCTGGGTGAAGTTCTGCATCACCGAGCCGGCGCGGGGCCTACCTAGCGCGTCCAATTACGGGGAAGCACAGGCCGAGGTGGAAGGGGGGAAGGTCACGGGGTTGTTTATGGAACTCCCCCTGCGGTCAACGATCGCGAATGTGCTTGAGCGTGGTTTCGCCCGGGGCCTGCCCAGGCAGATGGTTCCGCTGACCGCTGGCCGCTGGAAGGCCGAGGTTGACGTCGAAATGAACCGCGACTCGGAACTGTGGAGTTTCGACTTGGACACCACCACAGCGGCGCCTTCGGGAACCTATCAGCGGACCATCGCCGCGCTGCCCAAACCCACGGCGGTCGCGGGCGCCAGCGAGGCCAAGCAGGAGACTTTGGCCAATGGCGTGACGCGCTGGATGGTCAATCTCAAGCAGGCGATCAGCCGCGATCCCGACCTGCCGCCGGCGCAGCGCCGCGACATGTACCTCGTCATCGATCGCGCTGTGGGCGGGGATCAGGACAGCTGGGCGCGGGCCCGCTTGCTCAACACCGCCACGCACGAAGTGCAGCTGACCGCATTCACGCCGGGTGACAAGACCTTGACCCTCAAGGGCACCGTGCTGTTCCATTCGGATCCCCATGTGCCCCCCAGCAGTCAGCGTCCGGGGGTCGTGGCCATGGATGTGGAAATGACGTTGGATCGGGACGGCGAAGGCTGGAAGGGAACCTACAAGGGCGTGTACGGCTCCCCGTGGACCGGCAGCGGCAAGATCGTCGGGTCCAAGTGAGCGCCTCGACCTTGGCGTACTGCACGAGGAGAAAAATAACATGAACCTCAAACAACAACCCCAACCCCGAAAGGACCTTTCTGCCATGAAACGCTACATGCTCACCCTCGCCGGATTGTTCGCGCTGGGCCTCATGCCGTGCGCGTCGCTGACCTTGGCCGCCGAGGCGCCGAAGGTCGTCCATGACTGGCCGGAGTACCGCGGCCCCAACGGCCAGTTCGGCGATACCTCCAAGGTTCCACTGGCCGACTCTATGACTGCCATGACCCCGCTCTGGGAGAGCGAGGAGAAGGGGATTGGTTTTGGCAAATCACATTCCGCCTACGGCAGGGACGTTGCCTATGGTGGCGACCTGGGGCCCAGCGGGATTAGCAGCCCGATCGTCGCCGGCGGGCTGGTCATTATGTCCTATTACACTCCTTCAGGAGATGTGATCGACGAGTTCTGGAAATCGTACAACAAGCCGGAGGCCTGGGAAAAGTATAAGTGGAAATGGAAGATAGCTGCCGATGACGTGGTGATCGGCATCGACGCGGCCACAGGCAAGACGCGCTGGAAGCAAGTCTACGCCGGCGCCGGTCGCAACGGGGGCAGCGGCAAGGCCGACCTCGTGGGCTGCACGCCCATTGCCTACAAGGGCAAGGTCTATGCTCTGGGCTCCTGCGGCGCTGTGTATTGTCTGGACCTGGCTACCGGGAAGCCGGTCTGGCAGACCCCGAATGAACCGGCCCTGGAGGCCGCAAAGACGGAGGCGTTGGGGGACAAGAGCAACATTAAACGCAAAGACTCCGGTGTCCCCACCGGTTGGTTGATGATTCAGGACGATGTGCTGATTGTGCCCGTCAAGACCGTGCACGCCCTGTACCAGGGCGGCATCACCCGCGGCGTGAGCCTGGCCGACGGCAAGACCCTGTGGGAAGTCCCGGGAGGCCACCCGGGCTGCCTGGCCTATGCCACCATCGAGGGGCGCAAATGCCTGGTGAACGCGGGCATCTGTATTGAGGCCAAGACCGGCAAGGTGCTCTGGCAGCAGAAACCCGAGCAGGTCTATAACGGGCCGCCGGTGATGGCCGGAAACATCTTGGTGTCATACGCCCCGCATCCCAAGTCCACTCCGCCCGGGGGATATGGCATCCTGGCCGGCTTCCAGGTTGATCTGAAGGGCGCCAAGCAGATCTGGGCATTGGACGAGCGTTTCCAGCGCGGGATGGGCGGCGATGCTGGCGGCTTCCGGCATATGGCCGTCCGCGACGACTTGATCTATAACGTGGCCGCCGGCGTGGTCCAGATCATCCGCTCGGCCGACGGGAAGATTCTGGCCAGCCAACCGGCCGAGGGGCTCGCGCTGCCGTTCCTGTGGGGTGACCGCCTGGTGCTGGCCGGCGACATCAGCCACCGCCCGCGCGGGGCCAACCCTGAATACTGGCAGCTTTACACCACCGATCCGGACAACTTCAAGGCCCTGGGCCAGCGCTGGCTGGCCACCGGCAAGCACAAAGGCACCGGCGGTTACAAGGTGCAGGTCTATGAACCCTTCGCCGACGGCCTGGTATTCATGCGTATCTTCGGCGGCATCCGGTGCTATGAACTGCGGGGGGATCGCGCCAAACAACCCTAACCGCGAAGAAGGTCGCAAGGGGAAAAGCGTGAAGACGATCCTGAGGAAGACCATGACTACCTGGACAAGGCGAGTGACCCTGGGCGCTTTCATCACCATGAATCTGGCACTGGGCGCCCACGCGGCGGAACCGCC
>CAZZJC010000109.1:0-3304 GCA_964654285.1 uncultured Candidatus Kuenenia sp. | reverse complement strand
TGAAGGGTGTCACGATCAATGGCATAGACTGGAAACAGTTTGATGCCGACAAAGAGACCATCACCCTGAGGGGCCATACCGGAACCGTGTCCGTGACGGCCCAATACAAATAAAGCAGGAATATCCAAACCCGTTCCAGAACTATGCATGCAAGTATCGCTACGACATGGAGCATCCCATGAATACTGACACCCCCGCACACCCTGAGGCTGTCCCAGCGCAGGACGGCCAGCCGGTGACCGGCCGTCCCGGACGGCACTGGCGCTATGTCGAGGTGCTGGTCGAGTGGGGTTTCGGCCCCCAGCCCACAACCTGCGATGGCAGCCTGGCCATCACCAGCGACCTGGGCGCACTGGGCGCAGCCCGGCCGCTGCCCGACGATGCGAGCACGATCCTGGTCGACCGGCATGCCTGGCGTTCGCCGGCCGAACCTGGACGGCACGGCGTGGTGATTCCGGTACTGTACACCGACGCTTTGCGTGGCGACGACCGCACCATCGTCACCGTGCGTTCTGGTGGCGATGGTTTCTCCTTCCTGCCCAGCGATCTGGCCCAGGGGCCGCTCCTGCTGCGGGAACTGGGCTTTTTCGTGTGTGCCCTTTCCCCGGTGCGGCCGATCGTCCCCTCTCCGCCGCCAGTTTCATCGCCCGTGCTGATGACCGAGCGCTTGGAGGCACGCGAAGGTGGGGTGGTGGTGCGCGGCTGGGGCAGCAACGACGGCCCCTGCTTCTATGCCAACCCCGGACCCCGGCCGGTCGCGCTCCTGGCCGGTCTGCTCCAGCTGCCCGCCCGCAGCATCGCCGGTTGTCCCGACTCCCTGCACGACGTGGCGGTGGGTTGGGCTAGCCCGCTGGCCGGGCAGGTGCAGGTGCGGGCCGAAGGCAGCCTTGCCGATCTGGGAAATCGAGGCGGGAAAGATCGATTCTGTTCCATCATACACGAGACCGCTGAAGGCCTGCGGACCCATGCCGCAAAAGCCTGCCACGTCGGCGAGACCTGGATTTTCCCGGCCACGACGGCGGACCATGCACTGGGCGTGCTGGCCGTGCGGCCTGGCGACCGCATCTGGCTGGTGTTGCACAACACCCCGCACGTCACCGGCCTGAACCTTACCGTCAGCGAACTGTCCGGAGCGCGCCGGACCTGGGACCTGGCCCAGGAATTGGCCGAGGACCTCGTCGCAGCCAACCCGCATCCGGACCGGCACGGCCAGGCCGAGACCTGGCGCTTTGCGACCATGGCCAAGCCGCCCGCGCCCAACTGGGTCCCGCCCAGCCCGAGACTTGGCCTTGGTGTCACCAGCGCAGCCGACTTCCTGGCTGAACTGGCCGAGGCACGGCCTTCGACCGTCCGCGCCAAGGTTCGGGTCCGGCCGGAACAGACCTGGGAACAGGCCATGGAGGCCCTGCATGGCCAACGCGAGTGGCCACCCTTCCCTGAGGTCGGCTGCTGGCCGATGGTCACGGTGGACGTGCCGTGCCGGTACCTGACCAAGCTGTGGGAGATCGGGACCTGGCAGATCCTGAAGCTTATCGCGCGCGACCACCGGTGCCGCTACCGGATTGCCGACCCGCCCTTCGATCCCCTGGGCTGCGAGACCGATCGCATCATCTGGGCCCTGGACCAGCTTGGCATGCACCGGGTGGCCCGCGACGGATTGTCGTTGTGGTTGGAGAACCAGCAGGCTGATGGCGCCCCTCTGCTCACCTGGGGCGCCGAGAAGAGCCACCAGATTGGCGGCCTCAACATCCTGTGGGTGATGAGCGAGCACTACCGCCTGACCGGCGACAAGGACTGGCTGCGCCAGGAACTGCCGAGACTGCTGGCCGCCGCCCGGTGGATAATAGGCCGACGGCGTACGACCATGAAGGAGACCCTGACCCAGGCCGAACGGGACGGTCTCAAGGCCGGCACTTGGTCGCCCTATGGGCTGCAACCCAAGATCTCCTGCGGCGACGGGGATCCGACCGGCAGCCGGTACTACTACACCTGCGATGCCTTTGGTTACCAGTCGGTCAAGTTGCTGGCCGACATCGCCGGCGACGTGGACACGACCGTTGCCGCCGAACTGTCGGCCGAGTGCGCGGCCTGGCGTCGGGACATCAAGCGGGTCCTGGACGAATCCATCCGCCTGTCCCCGGTATTGAAGGTGCAGGACGGGACCTGCCGCCGGTTCCTTCCCCAGGGTTTCCAGGACCGCGGCCCGCTGGCCCTGGCGCTGCCGGAAGGGAAGGACATCTACAGCCACTGCGGTCCCTACCACGGTGACTACTGCAACACCTCGGCCTCGATCGAGGCCTGGATGCGCAGCGGCCTGCTGTCGGCCGGGGATCCGCGCCTGGATGGACATTTCGACATCCTGGAAGATCTCCTCTTGTGGGACCATCCCTGGTTCCGCAAGCGCCGGCCCGACTACACCCCGGAGCGGGACTGGTTCGACTTCGGCTGGAGCTACCAGTCCGGCTGGGAACGCCTGCCGGAGTACTATTTGTGGACAGACGACATCCCCAACTTCCTGCGCTCCTGGCTCAATCGCTGCGCGGTGGACCTCAACCTGGGCAACTGGACTTTCAACGAGCACACCACCTTCGCCCCCAACGACAAGTCGCACGGCAACGCCGTGTTCCTGTCCAATTTCCGCAACCTGCTGGTCATGGAAATCGGCGACAGCCTATGGCTGGCGCGGGGCACGCCCCGGGCCTGGCTGGAGCAGGGCAAACGCATCGCCCTGCGCGCGGCGCCAACATATTTCGGCCGGATCTCCTACGAAATCTTCTCCGACCCGGACCACCGCCAGATCACTGCGACTGTGAGCATGCCGGCGCGCGCCCCCCGACCCCAGGGCAATGCCTGGCGTACCGGCGCCGACTGGTGGGGCGTCCCGGGCGAACCCTCCCGACCGCCCCGCCAGGTGCTGCTGCGCCTGCGCCACCCCAACGGCGCACCCATGGTTGCCGCCACGGTTAACGGCCAGCCCTGGACCGCCATCGACCGGGAGCGCGAAACCATCGACCTGGGCGGGTTGTCCGGCACGGTGTCCGTTACGGCCCGTTACTAAGGAGACGCTAACATGCAGACCGTCATCGCAGTCCACGACACGGACCAGAAGAAGGAAAACGCCATGAGACACAAGCCCAACCACGGCGGCAGCCGCAAGGAGATGGTATGAACGCCATCGCCAAAACAATGTCAGTCGCAGCGCTCGTCATCCTGAGCCTGACCCTGGCGACGGAAGCGGTCGAGCCGCCGGCGGCAGAGCTCAAGATCACGCATGACTGGCCAAGTTACTACGGCGACGGCACCT
>CAZZJC010000108.1:0-3371 GCA_964654285.1 uncultured Candidatus Kuenenia sp. | reverse complement strand
CGTTGCCCTCGCGCGTGCGCTCGCCGACACCGGCGAACACCGAGAAGCCGCCGTGGTTCTTCGCCACGTTGTTGATCAGCTCCATCAGGATCACGGTCTTGCCCACGCCGGCACCGCCGAAGAGGCCGATCTTGCCGCCCTTCACGTAGGGCGCGAGCAGGTCGACGACCTTGATGCCGGTCTCGAAGATCTCGGTCTCGGGGTTGAGCGAGTCGAACGCCGGGGCCTTCTGGTGGATGGCCCGGCGCTTCGCGTTCGCACTGATCTGGGGCCCGTTGTCGACCGCATCCCCGAGCACGTTGAAGATGCGGCCCAGGGTCTCTTCACCCACCGGCACGCTGATCGGCGCGCCGGTGTCGATGACCTGCTGGCCGCGCACCAGGCCGTCGGTGGTCGACATCGCCACCGCGCGCACGCGGTTGCGGCCCAGGTGCTGCTGCACCTCGGCGATCAGGCGGCTGGTCGTGCCGGTCGCCGGGTCGGCGACCTGCATCTCCAGGGCGTTGTAGATCGCGGGCAGATGGTCGAACTCGGCATCGAGGGTCGAGCCGATGACCTGGACGACGGTGCCAATTGCCGTGGAGGCGGTGGAAGTCATAGCGATGTCCTAACGGTCCGGGGAGCCGAAGCGCATCTTCGGAGGATGCGTGGCGGAAGGTTCATTGGGCACGAGGAACTGGATGAGGTAACGGGAAACCATGAGCACGCCGAACAATCCGGTGAAGATCCAGGCGATGATGATGCTCTGCCAGAGGAACAGCGCCGCCATGGCCAGTCCGGCGGACACGAGCTGCCCGACCGGGATGACGATGCCCACCAACAGGCGCTTGTTGCGGGACAGGAAGCTCATCAGGCCATCGCCTCGACCGCGCCGACGATCTCGGCGATCTCCTGCGTGATCTTGCCCTGGCGACCGCGGTTGTAGACGGTGGTCAGCGCCTTGACCATGTCGCCGGCGGCGTCGCTGGCGTTCTTCATCGCGATGCGGCGGGCGGAATGCTCGCCCGCGGTGGTCTGGAGCACGGCGGAATAGAGCACCGTGCGCACCATGGTCGGGATGATCACCGCGACCAGTTCCTCGGGCGAGGGGATGGTGATGAAGTCGGTGCTGCCGGCCTTCGCAGGCTTTGCACCGGCTGCGCTGTCGGCGCCACCCGCCGGCAGGAGGACGAGCTGGTCCGGCATCTGGCGCGAGGCCGAGACGAAGCGGGCGTAGACGACCTCGACCAGGTCGACCTTCGCGGCCAGGAAATCATCCATCAGCGCATTGGCGATCGGAACGACCTTGGCGAGCTGCGGCTTGCCGGCGATCCCGCTGTGGCTCTGGGCGACTTCGCTGCCGAGGAAGGCCAGGGTCGAGGCCGCCTTCTTGCCGATGCAGACGAATTGCACCTCGCGGCCCTGACGGAGATGCTCGTTGCCGCGCTTCATCGCCAAATCGACGAGGTTGGTGTTGAACGAGCCGCAAAGACCACGGTCAGCGGCGCAGACCACGATCACCACCGAATTGATTGGTCGCGTCTTCATCAAGGGATGGCTGAGCCCGCCGCTGAGATTGCCGACCATCTCGAGCAGGGCGTCGGCGTAGGGACGCGACGCCGCAGCCGCATCCTGCGCCTTCTTGAGCTTGGCCGAGGCGACCAGCTCCATGGTGCGGGTGATCTTGCGCGTGTTGCCGGCCGAGCGCCGACGCTTGCGGATGTCGCGGAGGTTGGCCATGGGTCAGATCCGCACCGGGAATTTCGGGCACAGGACAGAACGCTTCAGTTCGCCCTGATGGTCGTGAAAAGTCAAATGACCGTCGTCAGAGCAGATCCAGACCTCGCACGCGCCCTTGGCGAGGTAGAGTCCGGTCTTCACCTGGATCTCCTCCGCCGTGTTGCCGGGCGAGACCACTTCGACGCAGATCTCCGGCGCAACGGCGTAGAGCGATTCCTCGCAGTGCGTCGCGAAGAAGGAAGCCGACATCCAAGCCACATCCGCAACGCGGACTCCCTGGGTCGTGGCGATCGAGCATTCCGGGATGGCCTCACCAGACGACAGAAGCGTGCGCAGGAGATGTTCGATGCGCCCCTGATGGACGCTGTGGCGATTGCTGGCCGGACTCATGATGAGGTTTCCCGAAACCGTGGTCTCGACCTTGTAGGGCGCATTGGCGAGGAACGGATCGCGGCAGATCTCGTCCCAACGCTTGGCGAGACGCTGATAGGTCGGATCGACCGGCCGACGCACGACGCCCCGGCGCCGACCGGTGCCGGCGGCAGGATGCTGCGATCGGGGACGTGCGCGCAGGGTCGGCACGGCTACTTCGCGCCTTCCTTGCCTTCGTTGGCGTTCTTCCAGGCGATCTTGAAGCGCGAGCAGGCCTCCTTGAAGCGCTTCTCGCCCTCGTCGGAGAACGCCTTCTTCTCGCGCAGCTCCTTGACCAGTTCGACGTATTCGCTGTTGAACTGCTTGATGAACTGGGTTTCGGCGACGCCGACCTTGTCGAGCGCGACGCCATCGAAGATGCCTTCGCCGGCGCCCTTGATCGAGGCGACCTGCTCCTCGACCTCCATCGGGCTGGCCTGGGGCTGCTTGAGCAGCTCGACCATGCGCGCGCCGCGATCGAGCTGGCGCTGGGTCGCGGGATCGAGCTCGGTGCCGAGCTGGGCGAAGGCTTCGAGCTCGCGGTAGGCCGCGAGGTCGAGGCGGAGCGTGCCGGCGACCTTCTTCATCGCCTTGATCTGGGCGTTGCCGCCCACGCGGGACACCGAGATGCCAACGTCGACGGCCGGGCGCACGCCGGCGTTGAAGAGGTCGGGCTGGAGATAGATCTGGCCGTCGGTGATCGAGATCACGTTGGTCGGGATGTAGGCCGAGACCTCGCCTTCCTGCGTCTCGATGACCGGGAAGGCGGTGAGCGAACCGCTGCCCAGCTTGGCGTTGAGCTTGGCGGCGCGTTCGAGCAGGCGGCTGTGCAGGTAGAACACGTCGCCCGGGTAGGCTTCGCGGCCGGGCGGACGACGCAGCAGGAGCGACATCTCGCGGTAGGCGGCGGCCTGCTTCGACAGGTCGTCGTAGGCGCAGAAGGTCGCCATGCCGCGCCCGCCCTCGGCGATCGCCTTGGGCACGTAGCGGCCGTCTTTCAGCACCGGCAGCCCGCGCGCGTCGAGTTCCCAGCCGTTGTACATGAAGTACTCGGCCATGGCGCAGCCGGCGTAGGGCGCGAGGTACTGCATGGGCGACGGCTGGCTCGCGCCGGCGCTGACCACGATGGTGTAGTCCATCGCGCCGGCCTTCTCGAGCTGCTGCACGATGCCGGCGACGGTGGATTCCTTCTGGCCGATCGCGACGTAGACGCAGATGACGCCCTTGCCCTTCTGGTTGAT
>CAZZJC010000107.1:0-3563 GCA_964654285.1 uncultured Candidatus Kuenenia sp. | reverse complement strand
CTGGAAGGGGACCTACAAGGGCGTGTACGGCTCCCAATGGACCGGCAGCGGCAGGCTTGTCGGCCCCAAATGAGCGCCTCGACCTTGGCGTACTGCAGACTGATTTGCTGTCTGAGACTCAAGGATTGCATGCGCAATCTCTGGGGATTCATCAATTGCCGGGATCGCGAAAGTCTCGCCCGGTCCTTGCTTTGGCTATACAAATGGACCTTTGCAGGCACCAAAGATGTGCCCCAGCGTTGTGCGAGTGACCCGGTGATGAGATAACAAATATTTCGCATGAAAGAGAAAACATGAAACCACACGATAACATTATTGGACTTTGTTTTCCCCTCGACGGCACCGGGCTGCGTCCCAGTTCCACCGACGACGGTTTGCGGATCCACGTCGAACCGGGGCGGACCGTGCGGTGCGAATGGCAATCTTCAAATCGGCCAGATCACTGGATCGGGCGTGATGCGACGACTGGTCTGGAACTAGAACGAATAGTCGAACGGCTACCGGAATGGAACGCCGCGATCATCCGGTACCGCATCACGAATTCTTCCGCGCAGACCTGTACCGTGACCGGGCTTTCGGTGCCGATCGACCTTGAACGCGGTCCCGAGCCGTGGCGTTTGTGTACCGGTCGCGGGGGCGGCGCCGACCATGGATATCCCCCGGAAAACTACGCTGTCCGCGAGCAGATCCTCTACGGTACCGCCGCAGTGCGTCTGGGTACCGATCTGGATGGACGGTCCAGCAACCGGAACTTGCCGATGGTGATTGCCTGTCGCGCAGACGAACCGCAGGCTGGCATCTGGTGCGGCCCGGAATGGTCGGCTGAATGGACGATGGAAGTCAGCAGCTCGGAATGCGAAAATCGGGTCCGCATCGCAACGGCCATCGGAGTGCGGCGTTTGGCGCTGGCGCCGGGCGAGACGATCGAGTTCCCTCCCATTCACCTGGGGGTGTTTAGGGGCGGTTTGGCTGCCGGCAGCAATGCCCTCCGCCGCTATATCTATCAAGGATTGCAGCCTCGATATCGCGGGCAGGAACCCTACGGACGCGTCAGTTACTGTTCGTATTTTGGCTTCGGCAGCGACATCAATGACGCCGAAATGCGTCGGCAGGCGAAACGAGCCGCCGAACTCGGCATCGAGGTCTTCGAGATTGACGCCGGGTATAACGGGGTGTTCCCACAGTGCTCCGGGGAGTGGGCCGATGTGGATCGGCGCAAGTTTCCCGACGGGCTGGAAGCCGTGGCGGATTATGTGCGCTCACTGGGCATGGATTTCGGCCTGTGGATCGAATCCGAACGTGCCTACCGAGGGACCTGGGCGCATCGTCAGCGGCCGGAGTTGTTGTGGCCGGACCCGGCCGGTCGGGACGAGTTTCTCACGGACCTGTCCCGACGCGAGGCGCAGGATTGGGCCATCGACTGGCAGTCCCGCTGGATCAAGCAATGCGGGGCAAGCTGGGTCCGGTACGATCAGAACGTGCCAGCGGGCATCTACCTCAATTCCCAAGACTGGTCGCGCAAGGTGCAGTTCGGATACGTGGCCGGCATCTATCGGGTGCTGGACGCGCTGCGGGAACGTTTCCCCGACCTCATGATCGAGAACTGTGCCTCGGGCGGGCGGCGGATTGACTTTGGAACGCTGCGGCGGTCGCACACCAACTGGATGAGCGATTATTCCGAGGACGCCCACACCTGCCGATGGATGCAGTTGCGGGCGCAACGATTCCTGCCCGGCAACAACTGCAATAGCGGAATTGGTCACTTGGGGCCGGGTGGTGAGGTGGCCGGGCACGGAGTCGCGTTTGGCGCCAAAGGCCTCTCGACGCGTGCAATTGACCTGGCCTTCCTCAGCCGGATCACGGGAAAACTCTCCATCGACGGTGATATCGCCCAATTGGATGCTGCGGCCGTCGAGCGATACCGGCACTGGATCGCGGTACACAAACGGATCCGGCATTTGGTCGTGCAGGATTATTATTCATTACTGCCAATCCCAGCCAGTCCAGAAGATTGGGACGCAGCCCAGTGGTCAGCGTATGACGGTTCCGAAGGGCTGGTTCTCTGTTGTCGGATCGCTGGGGCCGTGAGTCGGCACATCCGCTTGGTCGGGATCAAGCAATCGTGTCGATACCGTTTCACCTCCTTGGCTGACGGCCAGACAACCATTGTGTCCGGCGCTGAACTGATTGAACCTGGTTTGCCAGTCAAAGTGCAGGAAGCAGATGCCATTCTCTTCCGGTGGGAACAAGTTCGCTCATAAATCACGCGCACCAAATCGCCAGTACTCAGAATCAGAAGATTTTAGGACAAGGAGAACAACCATGCAATTTCCACATCACATCCTTGCATTCTGTTTGGCAAGCGCCGGTTGCGGCATTCTCAACCTGAGCGCCGGCGAGCCGCTGCCCTATGGCCACCAGGATTTCGTGCCCACGCCTGAGCGGCCGATGATCTTCCGCGCGGGCGGGAACGGCTGGTATCCCGGGGCCACGCCGCCCACCGAATGGTCTGAGGGCACCCCGGTCCAGGTGGACATGAAGGGCATCTATGGCAGTGAGCGCAGGGAAGGAGTCCGCAAGGTCTGGGACTTCGCCGATACCAAGTCCAAGAACATCCTCTGGAAGGTGCCGGTGCCCGGCTGGGGTTACGCCCTTCCCCTCGTGGTGCGGGATCACGTCATTTCACTGGGGCATCCCCATTTTGTGACCTGTTACGATGTGAAGACGGGCAAACAGGTGTGGCAACGCGAGGCCTTGCCGCTCTTGTGCGATGGCCAACCGGAAGACAAGGCCCGGGCAGCGCAGGTTGCCATCAATCTGGCCATGGCCATCTGCAAATGGGGAGCAAATGAAGGACGACCCTTTGCCCTGGTGTATCTGGAAGGTGTGAAGAGCGCGGAAGGGTTTCAGGAACGGGCGGCCAAGGTCGGTCGGATGCTGGCTAAATATCGTCCTGCCGTCGAAAAGATTGGTGATACTGAACTTTTGACGGCCCTGGACGCTGATCAGGCCCTGGTGACAAGCTGGGAAAAGACCACCGATGCCATCCAGACACTCTCGGACCTGGTAAAGAAAGCCCCCCCATCAAAATTCGCAGCTCTTGTCGATAAGAAATACAAAGTGTCCTACTCAAACACTTGGTCCGGGTATCTTGGATTTAGCGATGCCACCCCGGCGAGCGACGGGGAACGGATCTATGCGGTGTTCGGTCAGGGACAGATCGTCTGTTATGATCTGCAGGGGAAGCTGCTGTGGGCCAAGCGATTGGAGTCCAAGAACCTCCTGAATGGGAATGGATTCGCATCCAATCGTCAGATCCTGCTGGTCGGGGACCGCTTGGTTGTCAAAGACATGCACACGCTAAACCAGAAGAACCTGCTGTGTTTCCATGCCAAGACCGGTGAACTGTTGTGGACCTATCCGTGTGCGCAGAACAACTTCATGGCGGAGCGGCACCTTCGGCTGACGGCGCCCGATGGCGCACCGGTGGACGTGATCATCACACCGCAGCACCACAAGATCGTTCGCCTGAGCGACGGCAAGGAGCTGGGCGAGTTCCGCGC
>CAZZJC010000106.1:0-4356 GCA_964654285.1 uncultured Candidatus Kuenenia sp. | reverse complement strand
AGGTCGGCGGCAAGGTCGAGGACCTGACCTGGGAGCTCTTCCGCGACACCCTGATCGAGCAGTGCGAACAGGGGGTGGACTACTTCACCATCCACGCCGGCCTGCGCCTGCGCCATGTCCCGCTGACCGCCAAGCGCGTCACCGGCATCGTCTCGCGCGGCGGCTCAATCATGGCGAAATGGTGCCTGGTGCACCACCGCGAGAGCTTCCTCTACGACCACTTCGAGGAGATGTGCGAGCTGCTCAAGCAGTACGACGTCTCGTTCTCGCTCGGCGACGGCCTGCGCCCCGGCTCGCTCGCCGACGCCAACGACGAGGCCCAGTTCGCCGAGCTCGAGACCCTGGGCGAGCTCACCAAGGTCGCCTGGAAGCACGACGTCCAGGTGATCATCGAGGGCCCCGGCCACGTGCCGATGCATCTGGTGCAGGAGAACATGGAGCGCCAGCTGCGCGCCTGCGGCGGCGCCCCGTTCTACACCCTCGGGCCGCTGGTCAGCGACGTGTCGCCCGGCTACGACCACTTCACCAGCGCCATCGGCGCCGCGATGATCGGCTGGTACGGCACCGCGATGCTGTGCTATGTCACGCCGAAGGAGCATCTCGGCCTGCCCAACCGCGAGGACGTCAAGCAGGGGGTGATCGCCTACAAGATCGCCGCCCACGCCGCCGACGTGGCCAAGGGCTTCCCCGGTGCGCGCCTGTGGGACGACGCGGTCAGCCGCGCCCGCTTCGGCTTCCGCTGGCAGGACCAGTTCCACCTCGCCATCGACCCCGACACCGCGGTCGCCTACCACGACGCGACCCTGCCCGCCGACGGCGCCAAGAGCGCGCACTTCTGCTCGATGTGCGGCCCGAAGTTCTGCTCGATGGAGATCACCAACGCGGTGCGCGCCTATGCCGCGAGCGAGAGCGCGGCCAGCGAGAAGGCAGCGAATGGGGCCGTCGCGAGTGCCGAGGTCGCCAAGGGCCTGGCGGACAAGGCCAGGGAATTCAAGGCGGCCGGCGCGGAACTGTACCAGGCGGCGCGATGAGCCTCAATCGCGCATAAGAATCCCGCGTTCCTCGACAGGTTGACAGGGGTATACGGGTTGGTGGATTTCCCGTCGGCACCAATCGGGTGAGGCGATCCGATCGGCCTCGTTGACGCTGACCACACCGGCCGGCATCAAGACCGCTGCAACCATACATTCCTGGAAAAATCGCAAGAGCGCCCCAGCTGCACGGCGGGGGGAAGGCGTGTGGCGGCGCCACCTGACTGACGACCAACGCAGCAGGTGGGGAGCTCTTGCGATTTTTTGGGATGATCCGCTTGACCCGCAGACCATGAGGCAAGGCTGCCCTGCCGTGGCAGCACCGCCGATCCGAACCGAGGGCAAACCGCTTCCAGGGACCATCCTGCCGGCATCCGGCCGCAGGCAGGGCTCGCTTGCGGTATCCCTGGTGATGCTGCTCGCCTTCGCGCTGCCGGACTGGGCGGCTGAGGCCGGACCGGCGGAGGATGCCCGCCCGGTCGCCGTGCCGGCCGAGGCGCGACCGGCCCCCAGTCAGGCCAGGCCGCTCGCCCCGCGAGCGGGAGGTGGAACGAGCCATTGGTCCCGCACCGGCAGCCTCGCGCATGCGCGCTATAGCGGCCATTCGGTCCTCATGCCCGATGGCCGGGTGCTGCTCATGGATGGCGGTGTTGCGCAAATCCCTGTCCTGGATTGCGAGCGGTATGACCCGCAGACCGGGTCTTGGAGCGGCGCCGGTTCCGCCGTGAACGCCCGCTCGGGCTATCAGGCGACGCTGCTGGCCACGGGTGATGTCCTGGTCGCCGGGGCGGGCGCAGGAGATGCGTGGAGCGGAGCGGAGCGCTACCGGGCGGCGAGCGGGATCTGGACCCTCACCGCCGCACCGACCTGGCGCATCGCCCAGACCTTGACGCTGCTCGATGATGGCTGGGTACTGATGGCCGGTGGACTCAACCGCGACGGAACCTATCTGGACACGGCTGAATTGTACGATCCTGGCGAGGAACGGTGGTGGCCGGCGCGCAGCCTGGCGCGGCCACGGTCGGAGCACACCGCGACCAGGCTCGCCTCGGGCAGGATCCTGGTCGCAGGCGGCTACGGTCGCCGGACCTGCGAGATCTACGATCCGCGCCTGAATGCCTGGACCTTCACCGGCTCGATGGTCGAGCAGCGTTGGGGCCACGTCGCGGTCGCGCTGGAGTCGGGGAAGGTGATGGCGATCGGCGGGGGCTACTGGAACGTCGAGCGGTGCGAGATCTACGACCCGGCGACCGAGACCTGGACCCCCACCGGCAGCCTGGCGATCGGGCGGCATGGTTTCACCGCCACCGCGCTGCCACAGGATCGGGTGCTGGTGGTCGGCGGCCAGACCGATTACGGCATACCGCTGGCATCGAGCGAGATCTACGATCCCGTCGCTGGCACCTGGAGTCCGGCCGGCGACATGGAGGCTCCGCGCGTCTCCCATACGGCCACGCTGCTGCCGACCGGACGGGTCCTTGTCGCGGGCGGCCTGGTCGATGGCCGGACCGCGACCGCGACGTGCGAACTCTACGACCCGCAGTTCATCGCCCAGGCCATCGTGGGTTTCGCCGACTTCGCCCCGCATCGCTACGGCGACGGCCTGATCAGCCTGGCCCAGGTGAGCGGTGGCGCCTCGGGCCGGCCGGTGGAGTTCCGCAGCAGCGATCCGGCGGTGGCGATCATCACCGGCAATGCGCTGACGATCACCGGGGCGGGCAGCGCGGTCATCACCGCGACCCAGGCCGGCCAGGGCGACTACCTCGCCGCCCCAGCCGTCGCGCGCACCTTGCGGGTCGATCCCGCACCGTTGACGGTGCAGGCCGACGCCGGCAGCCGGGTCTATGGAACGGCCGATACGGTGTTCACCGGCACGTTGACCGGGGTGCTCGCCGGTGACGACCTTACGGCGACCTTCGGCAGCAGCGCCGGGCCGTGGACTCCGGTCGGCACGTATGGCGCCGACGCTCCGGAAGCGATCCGTCCGTCGCTCATCGATCCCGGCAACCGGTTGCGCAATTACGCGGTGCACGCCGGCAATGGCGTCCTGAGCATCACGCCAGCCTCGCAGGTGATCAGCGGATTCACCACCCTGCGCAGCCATCGCTATGGCGAGGCGCCGTTCCGCATCACCGGTGTGGTCGGGGGTGGTTCGCTCAACCCGGTGGTGTTCAGCAGCAGCGATCCGGCGGTGGCGATGATCAGCGGCGCAACGGTGACGATCACCGGTGCGGGCACGACCCTGATCACGGCGACCCAGGACGCGGATGCGAACCACCTCGCGGCGGCGCCGGTCACCCAGGTGCTGGAGGTCACCCCGGCCACCCTGACCATCACCGGTCCGGTGATCACCACGGCGGTCGGCGATCCATTTCCCGCGTTCACCGCGTTCTATTCCGGTTGGGTCAATGGAGACGGGGTCGCCAGCCTGGCGACGCCGGCGGTGCTGGACACCACGGCCAACGTCGCGAGCGCGCCGGGTTCCTATCCGATCCGGGTCAGCGGCGCGAGCAGCCCGAACTACCGGATCATCGTCTATGACGGCGTGCTGACCATCACCGCCGGACCAGCGCAGCCCGCAGGCGGCGGCAAGGATTGCGGTCTCGGTGGCTGGGCCGCCGTGTCGTTGGCTGCGCTCGCGCTCTGGTGGCTGCGGCAGCGGACCTGACGGGCTCGGATGCAGTTTGCGTTCCAGGCTGGCGCCACGATCGGATCGCGCCTGCCGAGGTCGGATCCCTGAAGTGATTGGACAGGGGATCCCCCGCGGCAGACTCTCGCCATGGAAGATGGAACCACCGGTATCGATTGGCGCGAGTGCTGGGAGATCGCATCCTATGTCGTCACGGTCATCGGTCTGCCCGTGGCGATCTACATCTTCGTCGCCGAGCAGCGCAAGGAGCGTCAGAACGAGGACGACGAGGTCTATCAGGAGCTCTCGGCGGAATACACCGATTTCCTGAAGCTGGTTCTTGAACATGCCGATCTCCGCCTGCTTCACCCGGACGCGGCGGTGGACATGACCGATGAGCAGCGCGAGCGGCGATGGGTGATCTTCTCGATCCTCATTTCGCTGTTCGAAAGAGCCTACCTGCTGGTCTATGCCGAGAAGATGGGCCGGCAGCAGCGCCGGCTCTGGCAGAGCTGGGAGGACTACATGCGGGAATGGTGCCGACGGATCGATTTCCGCGAAGCCCTGCCCATGCTCTGCGAGGGAGAGGACCCCGATTTCGTCGCCCACATCTCCAGAGTGGCGGCCGAGGAATCGCGATCCGCCTAGTGTCATGTACCTGAAGAGTCTTTAATAATAGCCTTTCCCGCCCCCTTG
>CAZZJC010000105.1:0-4468 GCA_964654285.1 uncultured Candidatus Kuenenia sp. | reverse complement strand
GGCGGTGAGTTTCCACAGCGATGACAACGTGAAGGCGAGCGTCGCCGCCAGCGCCGCGGGCCTGGCTGGAACAGGTCAAGAAGATCAGCGTGAAGAACTCGCCCACCTACTTCGGCACGGTGGCCTACGAGATCGTCTCGGACGTGGACAATGGCAAGATCAGCGCAACGGTCGAGATGCCGGCCCGCAAGTCACCCAAAGAAGTTGTCCTGCGTTTCCGGCATCCCAAGGCCGTCACCGTCAACGGCCAGTCGTGGACCAAGTTCAACAAGGACAAGGAAACCATCACCCTGAAGGCCCTGACCGGCACGGTGGCCGTAACGGCGCAGTACTGAGAGAGAAACGAACATGCAGACCAGCATCGCAGTCTACAACACGGACCAGAGGCCAGGAAACGCCATGAACATCAACCTAAATACGGCAGTGGCCGGAAGGAAAAGCGTATGAACGCCATCACCAGAACAGTGTCAATAGCCATGCTCGTGATCCTGGGCATGGCCCTGCCAGCGTGGGCGGCCGAAGCCCCGTCACCGGTTTTCACACGCGACGCGATCCTCGCGGCCATGCGCAAGGTCAACGACTATCGATTGACCCAAGAGGTGGGCCGAGGGTGGGAGGGCAAGCCCGGAACCGGCGATGACTGGGTCGGCGGCACCTACTACACCGGCGTGATGGCGCTGTACCGCGCCACGGGGGACAAGGCGCTACTCGACCAGGCCGTTGCCTGGGCCGAGCGGGGCAAGTGGGCTCCGGGCAGCGAGACGGGGGTGGCGCCCAACTGGCTGACCTGCTGTCAGACCTACCTGGAACTCTACGCGATCCAAAAGGATGAGAAGCGCATCGCCAAGACGCGCGAGTTAGTCGATACCTTGGTGGAGCGTGACAAGAACCACAAACACATTTTGAAATCCTCTTGGGGGTATGTGGATTCCCTCTATGTCGCCCCGCCGGCCATCGCCATGCTTGGCGAGATCACCGGAGACAAGAAGTATTACGAGTACCTCGACAAGGCCTTCTGGGGCACGACCGATGATCTGCTGAGCAAGGAGGACGGGCTCATCTACCGCGACAGGCGCTCCATGGCCTTTCAGACGGAGCAGGGCAAGAAGGTTCTCTGGGGCCGGGGCAACGGCTGGGCGATCGGGGGCATCCCGCGAATCATGGAGCATCTGCCGGCCGATTGGCCCACGCGCCCGCGTTACATCGAGTTGCTCAAGACCCTGTCGGCTGCCGTGGCGAAGGTCCAGCAACCGGATGGCCTGTGGCGGACCAACCTGGCCGACCCGGAAGACTTCCCTCACCCCGACACCAGCGGCGCAGTGTTCTTCTGCTACGCGATGGCGTGGGGTATCCGCGAGGGTCACTTGGAGAAGAAGACCTATCTGCCGGTGGTGGCCAAAGCCTGGCTCGGTATGCTCAACTGCATCGGGCGCGATGGCCGGCTCGGATACGCCCAGAGCCCCAACGGTGAGCCGGCCGCGGTCGCAGCGGACTCGTCCCAACCGTACACCGATGGACTGTTCCTGCTGGCTGGGAGCGAGCTGCTGAAACTGACCGGTGACCTGGCCGCGATCCAGGTCACGGTCGAGCCGGTTCGGCCCGCACCCGCGCGGCAGCGCAAGTTTGGACCCAAGGGATATGCCAAACCGGCACCGGCTCCCGCGTCAAAATCAGCCACCAATGGAGGTACCAAACCATGAATACGCACATGAATCTCTTTCTTGCCGTCGCGGTGTTGGCGATCGTTCCTGTCCTTGCCGTGGAGCAGACGACCAACCCGTCCCCCGAGGATTTCCCGCTCGGCCCGGCGATCCAAGGCTACGCCTACGACCAGGGCGACCTCAAGCTCGCCGACATGTTCAAGCGTGTGGCCGCGCCGGGCACCGGGCGCAAGGCCGTGCAGTTGACAACGGGCAAGGGAGAAAAGTACCCGCTCTACTACTTCATTCCCAGTTTCACCAAGGATTTACGGTACTTGATCTATCACTCGACCGAGAGCGGCACGATTCAACTCTACCGGCTGGACCTGACCACGGGCGAGTCGGTGCCGGTGACCAAGGCGGACACCAAACAGAAGGGCTGGTGGGGTAGTCCGGGCGGTATCGGCGTGCTTGACCACCGGTCTGTGTTGAACGTGGCCCGCGGGCAGGCGATCTACTTCGCCGGTCCCGATGGCCGCCAGGTGCGGATGGTCGATCTGGCGACGCTGAAGGACACGCACCTGTTCGAACTGCCCGAAGGCCGCGAGGCCCTGGCCCAGAACGCCTGCACACCGGACGGCAAATGGTTCCTGTACAACCACGCTCCAGTACCACCACCGGGGTTGAAACAGGGACAGGCGATCCCCGGCGAGACCTGCGTGGTCGCGTACAACTTCGACACCGGTGCGCAGAAGGTGCTGCACAAGGGCGAGCCCCGTTATCACCACATCATGCCCTTCGGTAACGACCGGGCTTTCTTCTGCCATCCGTGGAGCCTGGTCGGCTTCGACGGCCAACCGGCTGTTCCCGTGCCGACGGGTTGTCACTCGATGGTCACCGCCCGTGGGATTGCCTCCGACGGCAGCAGCCTGTATCACCCGCTCACCGGCAAGCGCGTCGTGGTCGGCGGTGTCAAGGACTGGGGGTATTACCACACCGGCTGGGATCCCGAGGGACGGTTCTGGTTCTGGGAAGTTCGCGGCGGCCGTCTCGTTCACCTCAAGCATTACGACGAGACCGGCAAAGGCCAGCACGAGTTCGCCGACCTGACCGGCGAGTGGGGGTGCAGCGCCTACGGCCAGCGTGGCCACCATCACCCACTGCTCACGCCCGACCGGAAATGGGTGCTGTTCGCAGCCAACGAGGTGGACGCCGGCCCGAAGCCCGCAGGCTCGCAGATTTTCCTGCTCGATGTCTCGGACCTGACCGGGACCGACCTGGTGGGCGATGCGGTGCGGAAGAACCCGAAGCTGATCGTGACAGAAACCCAGAAACGAAAGTGAGGGTTTCATGGACGCACATCGGATCGTACACCATGAAACCGCCGAGGGCGGTGATAGTCTATCTTCACGGTCCTCGGGGATCTTTCCCGGGCCGACGCGGGTGAACTTTCGGAGGCATGACTGCCATGACGTATTCGTGCTGTAAAACCACCAGGATGTTCGGGCTGCTCGGCGGGATACTGATTTCGGCGGCTACCTTGCTGCAGGCGGCCGATCCGGCCTGTTCCGTTTCCGTAACCAATCGGCTCGATCTTCACCGGAAAGGAGAGATCGTTGAACTGGAATGGAAGCAACTGCAACGCCGGTTGTCCGGCGTTCAGCCGGATAACGTATCCATTCTGGCCGACGGCGTCGAACTGCCATGTCAGGTTGTTGGCACGACGGAGGACGGCTCGCAACAGAAGTTCCTCTTTCAGGCGGATTACGCGCCCAAGCAGCTCCGCCAGTTCACGATCATGGCCGGACGCCAGGAGCCATCTGCCGCGAAACCGCTCGCCCACGCGCTCTTTGTCCCCAACTTTGATTACATGGCCTGGGAAAACGACCGGATCGCCTTTCGGCTCTACGGCCCGCTCTGCGAAAAGCGTCTCGTCAGCAGCGGTGTGGACGTCTGGGCCAAACGGGTCGCTCGACCGATCCTCGACGCCATGAGCAAACGGGATTACCACAAAGACAATGGCGAAGGCGCTGACTGCTACACCCACGGCACGGGACGTGGCTGCGGCGGCTTGGGCATCTGGAAAGACGAAAAACTGCACGTTTCACGCAACTTCAAGTCGTGGAAGATCGTGGCCGATGGCCCGTTACGGACGGTCATCGAGTTGAACTACGCCCCCTGGGACGTCAAGGATATCCACGTCGAAGAAGTGAAGCGGATCACCCTGGATGCCGGCTCGCAACTCAACCGCATAGAAAGCACGCTGCGTTTCACATCAGCCGATTCCTTGCTGGCGGCAATCGGGCTCGGCGCGCCCAAAGGGGCCACAACGGCCATGCACCCCGATCGTCGATGGGCATCCGTCTGGCAAGCGACTGACGGTCGCGACAATGGGATGCTTGGGATAGGACTGGTCACGCCAGCATCGGACCGGATGCAGATGCGGCAGGCGGCCAATCATGTGCTGATGCTGCTCCCCGCGCACTCAGGCAAACCGCTCGTCTACTATGCCGGAGCCGGCTGGACGAAGTTCGGCTTTGCCGATGCCGCCGCTTGGAATGCCTACCTGGACGAGTTCGCGCAACGGCTGGCCTCGCCTCTGGAGGTTGGCCTTTCGGATTGAATAGGAAATACGCATTCCTGTTGCAGAGGAGAAAAACAACATGAATCCTTATCACCAATCCAAACCCCGAAAAGACCTGTCTGCCATGAAACGTTACACCCTCACCCTCATCGGCTGCCTTGCGCTCTGCCTGGCCGTTTCGTCCACCCACGCCGGCGAATCGCCCGACGGCGCCTGGGTCGTGCGTCTGGAAGCACCGTTCGTG
>CAZZJC010000104.1:0-4620 GCA_964654285.1 uncultured Candidatus Kuenenia sp. | reverse complement strand
GGGCCGCAGCGGCGATGGCGGATTCGCCCCCGCGGATGGCGACGTAGCCCATCAGCGACCTCCGCCAGCCGCCACCGCGTCGACCAGGGCGGTCGAGCGCGGGATGCAGGCGATGCGTCGGGCATCGCAGAGCACGAGGTCGATGCCCTGCGGAAAACCGGCATGGGCTTCACGCAGCCGCCACCAGCCCGCATCAACGCCGGCATATCGCAGGCTGAGCTGGCCATCGATGCCTGGCCCACGCAGGGTCGCGTGGTCATTGCCAGAACCGACCTGGGCGCAGTCGAGGACCAGGGTCGCACCGGTTTCCGGCCGCAGCAACGAGCCGCGATCCAGGCGCAGATCGCCGGCCGGCGACCTCGCCGCATCGGCGAGCACGAACGCCGCATCGCCCCAGCCGGCGCGGTTGGCCCCCAGCATGGCCCAGTCGCGGTCATCGATCAGGCCGTGCAGGTCATGCAGGGTGGTGCCGCCATCGGCGAGGGTGGCGAGGATGCCGAGCCAGGCGCGCCGGCCCCCGAGCCAGCTCACCGCGTCGACCACGTCGCCCGGCCGGGCGAGGGCTGCGATCAGCGACCGGTGCAGACGCGACTGCGAGGCTTCCCCCCACAGCGATTCCAGGTTCAGCATGGCGGTTCCTCACCGAGTTCGGCGAACATCACCCGCGTCGCCGCGCGCATCGCGGCACGCTCGCGCCCGGTCTGCGCGATCCGGTCGCGGCCGGTGGCGAGCAACCGGTCGACTGCATCCGAGCCGGCCAGGCGACCGGCGGCGACGGCATCGCAGACGGCGGCCGCTTCGGCCCAGGCGCGATCGCCGCCAACCAGGCAGGCGCCGCCCCGCACGCCGGCGACCTCGACCTCGGCGGTCGCCACAGGCAGTTCGCCCAGGTGGAAGTGGTCGTGGAAGACGCCGTCCTCCATGGTCAGCAGCACCAGGCCCTCCTGGGGCAACGCGCGGGGAAGCACCTGATGCCGGCCGGCCAGAAGCGCCGCCAGGGCGATGACCTCGGCCCGCGGGGCCGCGGCCAGGGCGCGATGGCGCGGGGCGATCTCGGGGTCGGGATTCATGCGCCCGCCCCTCGGCTGCCAGCAGCCTCGACGCGGTCCTCAGGATGGTCGACGCGCAGTTCGATGCGGTCGCTGCGGCTGCGGGCGATGGCGTATTCACGCGGTTCGCCGCTGGACTGGTCGACATTCACCGTGCGCAGCAGCAGCAGCGGCAGATGCCGGGGCGCATGCAGCAGGCGCGCCTCGGCTTCGCTGGGCAGCACCGCCGAGACCAGGGTGGTGGCGCGGCGCAGCGTGATGGCGTAGTGCGCCTGCAGCACGCCGTGCAGCGAACCGCCCTGGTAGCGGGCGAGCAGCTCGGGCAGCGGGCCGCAGGGAAGGTGGTGGATGATGGAGGTGGTCGGCCGGCCATCGACCTGCCGTACGGTCTGGATGTGGTAGACGGTGTCGCCGACCGACAGGCGCAGCCGGGCGGCGACATCCTCGTCGGCCGGGATCGCTTCCGCTGCGAGGAGGCGCCCGGCAAGGGAATGGCCGAGCCCCGTCACGGTCTCGGTGAACCGGGTCCGGCTGTGCAGCGGATACTCGATCGGACGGTCGAGGACATAGGTGCCGAGTCCGCGTCGGCGTTCGACCCAGCCGCCGCTGACCAGGACCTCCATGGCGTGGCGCAGGGTGTGCCGGTTGACCTGGAAACGGCGTGCGAGCTCGATTTCGGGCGGGAGGCGGTCGCCAGGCGCGTGGCGTTTCTTCAGATCGGCGGCGATGCGGCCGGCGATCTGGGAATAGAGCGGTCGCGGCCCATCGCGGTCGATGTCGATCATGGCTGCTCCGCAGTCTAGACAGCCTGGGCGCGATCGTGAACCGCGCGTGAACCTCTGATGAATTTCCGGTGAGGAACGGGGCGGGTGCGGCCGGGGAATCGCAGGGGGACGCTGCGCCAGGGCGATCATGGGTCGATCACGAAGGAATAGCCGTGCCGCTCGAAGCCCAGGGATTCGTAGAAGCGGTGCGCCTCGGTGCGCCTGCGGTTGGACGACAGCGCCAGCTTGTAGCAGCCGGCCTTGCGGCACATGTCGCTGGCATGCGCCATCATCGCCCTGCCCAGGCCGCCGCCGCGTCGGTCCGGTTCGACCACCACGTTCTCGACCACCGCGCTGGGCCGGCCACGATGCCCGAGGTTCGCCAGGATCACCAGGGAATAGGTGGCGATCACCTGTCCTGATTCCTCGACCAGCCAGATCGTATAGCCAGGCGTCGCGCTGATCCGATCCCAGGTCGCCTGCGCGGTGGCGTCGTCGAGCGGCGTCTCGCCGGGGTAGCCCAGGTGGGCGTAGAGCGCCAGGATGGCTGGCAGATCCGCGCGGTTCGCAGGGCGGAAGCGGAGGGTATTCGGGTCCATGCGGTGGTTCCGGGGGGCACGATGACTGGGCGAATGCCCCCATTCCCCGCTTTCTTCGTGAAGCTTTGGTGAATTCCAGGAAAAGCCTGCGCGGTCAGGTAGGTTGTTCACCTGGATGCGGATCCATCGGTCAGGCCTAGACCCTTGCCACCGTCGGGATTGGGTCGGCATCGCCAGACCGGGTGCGGATGGATGTCCAGTCGCCGCCTTGGCCATTGCGGGAAATTCATCGCCCATTCACCGGCTCTTCATGGATGCCGGGCAACTCTTCCCGCGGAGGCCACCCATGGACATCGCCATCGACGGGTTGAGCAAGTCGTTCCGTTCCGGCCGGCGGACCTGCCGGGCGCTCGACCGCATCGACCTGCGCATCTCTTCTGGCGAGATGGTGGCGCTCATCGGTTCGTCGGGATCCGGCAAATCCACCTTGATGCGCCACATCAACGGCCTGTGCCTCGGCGATGCCGGCCGCATCGCAGTCGGTGGCCGTCCCATCCAGGATCGGGGCCGCCTGGCAGGCAGCGTTTCCGAGGTGAGGGCCTGCATCGGCATGATCTTCCAGCAGTTCAACCTGGTGGGTCGGCTGTCGGTGCTGACCAACGTCCTGGCTGGTACGATCCACCATCTTCCGCTGTGGCGCTCCTGCCTGATGCGCTTCACCCGGGCTGAGCGCCTGGCCGCGCTCGAGGCCCTGGCCCGGGTCGGCATGGCGGAGCAGGCCCTGCAGCGCGCCAGCACCCTCAGTGGCGGCCAGCAGCAGCGGGCGGCGATCGCCCGTACCCTGGTCCAGCGCGCCCACGTCGTGCTCGGCGACGAGCCGATCGCCTCGCTCGATCCGGATTCCGCGCGCAAGGTCATGGACGCGCTCGCCCGCATCAACCGCGAGGACGGCACCACGGTGGTGGTGTCGCTGCACCAGGTCGACTACGCGCTGTCCTACTGCCCGCGCACCATCGCCCTGCGCGGCGGATCAGTGGCCTACGACGGTCCGAGCACCCAGCTGTCGCACGAACGCCTGGCCCAGATCTACGGCTCCGACCTGCCGGACCTGCTCGCCCCGCGCGACTCCACGGCCACCGGCACCCCGCGTCCGACGCTCGCCCTGACCCCGGCCGCCGTGGCTTAGCAAGCGCGCCGGATCACGGCTTCCACCCTTCCACCCCACGCTGACATCCCGTTCCCACCACCCCATCGAGGACTCCATGCTCCGCACCGTCGCCGCCTTCGCCCTCACCGCCGCCTTCGCGCTGGCCAGCGCTGCAGACGAACCAGCCATCCTCACCTTCGGCATCATCTCGACCGAGAGCTCGGTCAACCTCAAGAAGGACTTCGAACCCTTGCGCGTCGATCTTGAGGCGAAGATGGGCAGGAAGGTCGAGCTGTTCTTCGCCCCCGACTACAATGGCGTGGTCGAGGCGATGCGCTTCAACAAGGTCCAGCTCGGCTGGTTCGGCAATGCCAGCGGCATCGACGCGGTCGATCGCGGCAACGGTGAAGTGTTCGTCCAGTGCGTCGACAAGGACGGCAATCCCGGCTACTGGTCGCTGATCATCGTGCACAAGGACAGCCCGCTCAACACGCTGGAGGATCTCCTCGCCAAGCGCAGCGAGATCAACTTCTCGCTCGGCGATCCGTCCTCGACCTCGGGCACCCTGGTGCCCGGCTACTACGCCTTCGGCCGCAACGGCGTCAACCCCGCCAAGGACTTCAAGGCCTGCCGCAGCGCCAACCACGAGGCCAACGCCATGGCCGTGGCCAACAAGCACGTCGACGCCGCCACCTTCAACACCGAGGCCATGTTCCATCTCGAACGCAAGCAGCCTGCGGCGGCCAAGAACATCAAGGCGATCTGGAAGAGTCCGCTCATCGCCTCCGATCCCTTGATCATGCGCAAGGATCTTCCGGACGCTACCCGCGCGAAGCTGCGCGAGTTCTTCATCACCTACGGTTCGACCGACGAGCAGAAGGCCAAGATCGCGAACTTGAAGTGGTCCGGCTTCAAGGAGTCGAGCAACGCCCAGCTGGTGCCCTACCGCCTGATGCGCGTGCTCAAGGAAAAGGCCAAACTCGAATCCGACAGCAAGATCCCCCAGGCCGACAAGCAGGCCAAGCTCGACGAACTTGCCAAGAAGCAGGCCGAGTTGGAAGTGGAGTCCAATGCCGTGAGCTTAACCCATCCGCCCTGGAATCTTCATAAAATATGTATTG
>CAZZJC010000103.1:0-4659 GCA_964654285.1 uncultured Candidatus Kuenenia sp. | reverse complement strand
AATACATATTTTATGAAGATTCCAGGGCGGATGGGTTAAGCTCACGGCATTGGGGCCGACCTCCATTCGTGCGGCTCGATTTTTCCATTGCGCGATCAGTTCAGGTGCCGTTGTAACAAGGATCCACTGACGCCAGACTTCTGTTGTGGGAATCTTGTTGGATGGATTCTGTCGTTCTTTTTCCGCGATTGCCATCAATTTATTCATGACAGGTGAAATCGGTATGATGGTCATCCAGTGATCTTCATCATGGAATACGACTCCCCAGGTTCCGGTCAGGGCTGCGGCGAAGTCATCGCGTGAACTCTGCCAGTCCCTCTGCATTTGATTCCACGGGATGCCGGGCAGCAACGCCAGTGCCTTCTCTCCATCGAGGCCGATCGCGCCCACAAAGGCAGCATCCTCAGGAAGCCGACCGAGAATTGCGGTGTCAGGTTGGGAAAACGCTTTGCACAAACTAGGATTCGTGAGTGTTGCGCTGCCTTGACCCTGTCCATCAACGGTGGCGATGAGGTCGATGGATTTTCCAAAGACTTTTAGGAGTGCGTTCAGAGTTTTATTTCGTTCCCGTCGCGCGATCTCCGGTCCCAATTCCGCCATCAATCCCTCCCCACGCACCACCATCCTCCACCCCATCGGCGGCGGCGATGAATCCACCGTCAATCCCTCGCAATCCATATGCAGCGTCGATCCCACCACGCGGATCGTCCGCCCCGGCCAGCGGCCGATGATGGCGCGCACGGATTCCGCCAGGGCGGGCGTCGCGCCTTCCCAGCGGCCGGCGACGGCGATACGGCGGCGGCCGTTGGGCAGGGCCACCGTGCCGGCGACAAAACGCAGGCTGGTGCAGGCGGCGTCGGCGGCGGTGACCGGCTTGCCGGTGCGTTCGCTCCACCAGGCGGCGGCTTCGCTCAGCGACTGCTTCCACCAGCCATCGACCGGCGCGGCCAGCGGCGGGGCGCCGCCGCCGAAGGACAGTTCCAGCGCGGGGATGACGACGGGGGCTTCACCCGCCGTCAGGCCGGAAATACACAAAAGCAGGACGAGGGTTGAGCGCATGCGCCGACCTTGGTGCGGGGAGGACGGCGTTCAAGACTGGCCGTGCCTCACGACGTATTTTCTCGACGGATTCAGACCCGGGGCTGGAGTCTGTTACTCGCCGGCCATCAACGACACGTGGTGCCGCATCATGGCATCCATGCGGAAACCATGGCTCGCAATGCGATCAACGACGGGCATGACCGCAGGAAGCAACCCTTTGCGCTTGGCGCGCAGGAGCACGCCGACCGTGCCCAGGACGTGCAAGCCCAATGAGAGTGCACAGGATCGAGCATCACGGTCATCAAGGAGCACCAGCGCCTGAGCCTCCATGGCCATGCTGATCGCTTCCTGCTCACCACGTCCGAGTCTGCTCGGCAGCAGCAACGCTTGCTGTGGAGCGCGGATCTCGACCCACGACAATCCATCCAAGAGAGGCAGGTCGTGGCCCCGAGCGCGACCCTCGGCCAGTTCACCTATGACCGCCGGCGGAACGACCACGCGTCCGAACAACCCCGGCAGGAGGCCCAAAGTCCCAGATTGGTGCAGGTATTGCAGCGGCGAGGTGTCGCTGACGACAACTTCGTTCACGCCAATTCCGCCTCAAGTTCTTCGCGAGTCAGGGCGAATACCGACACGCCATAATCACCGAGTCGCTGCCGGAAGGTGAATTCATCCATGCCAGCAAACAGCGCGGCTTGGTGCATCGACATGGTGCCCCGGGCGTACAGCCGGGCAGCCGCCGACATCTTCATCTCCAACGCAAGCGCTTGCGGACTGAGCGGAAGCCCCTCCAGACTGGCATCGGGCACGACGATGGTGATCTGGCTCATGGTGCGGAGGCTAGGGGTTCGGGGTGGACGGGGAACCGGCAAGCGGCGATTCCGGCATCGCACTGGTGTCTTGGTTCCAGGTGCAGGGAAGCGACGGTACATGCGCGGAGGAATCTGGATCGCGGCCTGGTGCCGAAGCGGTCGAGCACCGCCTACAACCCCTGCCTCCGGTATTCCGATGGGGTCAGGCCGACCTGGCGGCGGAAGACGCGCAGGAAGTAGTTGGCGTCGCGGTAGCCGCAGACGGCAGCGATCGCCTTCAGCGTGCTGCGGGTCGACAGGAGCAGGAACTGGGCGTGCTCCATGCGCTTGCGGGTCAGGTAGGCGATGGGGCGGCTGCCGATCTCGGCGAGGAATCGGTCGGAGAAGTGCGATGGACGCATCCGGGCCAGCGCTGCGAGTCGGGGCAGGTCGAGTTCCGCGTGGAGATTGGCCTGGATGTGGGTGATCACCGGCAGGAAGCGGCCGCTTGCCGACCCGCCCGGCGGAGCCGGTGGGTCGGTGAGGAATCGTGCCAGGATCACGCGCAGGATGCCATCGGTAGCGAGCCGGGGTTCGGAGGGCAGGGACGGATCGGGAGCCAGTTGCCAGATGCTGCGATCGTAGTCCGGGCGACGTGGATCGATGAGGCGCAGATCACGGCCCGGATTGAGGTCATGCAGGCGTTGGAAGAGTGCCTCGGTCAGCGCATCCGCTGCGACGGTGAAGCGCATGGCCGCGAACGAGAAGAAGTCCAGCCCGGTCCGGGTGCGGCAGGTGAACA
Organism: uncultured Candidatus Kuenenia sp.; assembly: GCA_964654285.1. Lineage (GTDB taxonomy): Bacteria > Planctomycetota > UBA11346 > UBA11346 > UBA11346 > BJHQ01. Next base: position 2,025 of record CAZZJC010000103.1, on the reverse strand, counting down.
GGGCATAGAGATGGTCGAACCTGCCGGGACAGTGGTAGTCGACCGGCACGAATGGCGGAGTCAGCACCAGCTGGCCCGGCCGCAGGGCGAGGCGCCGACCCTGGAAGCGGACCTCGGCGGCACCGGCATGGACTTGGATGAATCGGGCGAACGGGCTGGTGATCGCCGGGAAGTCCCACTCGCGGCCGCAGGTCGTGCGACCGCAGGCGTAGAGGTTCAGGTCGAGGTCATGGAGGACGTTGACGAGGCCCATGCTGCCTTCCCGGCCGAAGCTGGCCGGATTCCGCTGGCCTCCGGGGAAAAGTCCAGCGGCGAGGGAAAGGAATCCACCTCATCGGGATTGCGCTCCATCCGCCCGGTCGCCAGCATCCTTCCGGACCTCCGACTGCGTCCGCAGACGGTACCAGGTTGCGGGCCATTCGACCAACCAGGAGCGAAACATGGGCATGTTCGATACCATCGGCACCACCACGGCGCAGCGGGAGCGCTCGGCCAACACCCGGCGCAAGCTGGAGCGCATGAAGACCGCGCTCAGCCACCGCGAGCCGGACCGGGTGCCGGTCAGCGATTTCTTCTGGGGCGGCTTCATCCGCCGCTGGCGCGCGGAACTCGGCCTGGGCGCCGATGCCAATCCGTATTACCACTACGACCTCGACTGGATCGTGACCGTCCCCAACATGGATCCGTGGATCCGGCCCTTCCAGACCATCCGCGAGACGCCTGAGGAAGCCGTGGTCAGCACCGGCTTCGGCGCGGTGATGCGCAAGGTCTTCGACCTGCCGATGCCCGAATTCATCGGTTGGGAGGTGGACACGCTGGAAAAACTTGAAGAGGCGGTGAAGGCCTTCGACAGCCCGGCGGATCCGCGCCGATATTTTTCCGCTGGCGACAACCAGATCGCGGGCGTCGGCGACGGATTCGAGCGCAACTCCCCACCCTGGATCGGCACCGTCGAATCCCTGCGGCCGGACTTCCCGGTCTTCGGCAGCATCATCGAGGCGACGGAATGCATGACCCGGCTGGTCGGCCCGGTCAACCACCTGACCTGGGCCGGCCTGGAACCGGAGCGCATCGGCGCGGTCATCGCCCGCATCGGCCGGTTCTATTTCGAATCGGCCAAGGCGCAGATCGCCGCCGCCGAGGGCCGGCTCGACGGATTCGTCATCTGGGGCGACATCGCCTACAAGAACGGCACCTTCATGAACCCGAAGTTCTGGCGTCAGCACTACAAGCCCTGGGTGAAGGCGATCGTCGACCACTGCCACGCCCACGGCCTGATGGTGATCTACCACGGCTGCGGCAACGTCCACACGGTGATCAGGGATTTCGCCGAGATCGGCGTCGACGCCTACAACCCGTTGGAGGTCAAGGCGTCGATGGATGCTGTCGACCTGCGGCGCAAGCTCGGCCATTCCCTGGGATTCTGCGGCAACAACGACGTCATGATCTGGGCCAAGGGCGACCGCGAGGCGATCCGTCGCGACGTGCTGCGCAAGCTCAACGCCGCCAAGGGCGGTGGCTTCATCTTCCAGTCCGACCATTCGGTGGCGAGCGACGTGTCCGGCCTGACCTATGACTACATCGTCAGGCTGGTGCGCGAGCACGGACGCTATCCGCTCGCCCTCGGGGAGTTCGACGAGACCGTCTGAGTCCCCGCCAGCAATACCGTTCCCACCCGCCTCGTCCTCCCGCCAGGAAGCCAGCCATGCAGCGTTTCGCCTCGGTCATCGGTCTCGCCGACCAGCATGTCGAGGCATACAAGCGCCTGCACCAGGCGGTCTGGCCGGAGGTGTTGGCCCGGATCGCCGCCTGCGGCATCCGGAACTACTCGATCTACCTCCGCCGCATGCCGGACGGCCGGCAGTACCTGTTCAGTTATTGCGAATATCATGGGTGCGATTTCGCCGCCGACTGCGCGGCGATGGCGGCTGATCCCGTCACCCAACGCTGGTGGGCGCTCTGCAAGCCCTGTCATACCAATCCACTTTCAAAGGCATAATAACCAGCATGCTGGCCGCCGGAGAT
>CAZZJC010000102.1:0-4882 GCA_964654285.1 uncultured Candidatus Kuenenia sp. | reverse complement strand
GAAGCCCACCCGGCCGACGAGGATTGTTTCTCGGTGGGCTGGTCCTTTCGTGTCTGGTAAAGACAGCCTTATGTCCGTTTCCAGTCATCGTCCCAATCTCATACGGGGTTGTCAGTACCTTCCGTTCATAGAATCAGACCGTTCTGACCGCAGCGTCGGGATAGTCTACGTAAAGCATTATACAATAATTATTTATTCATGATCGTCCAGGGATTTCCTACATCTCTTCTGGCGAATAAACCATGCACTTGGGCGAAATATTCATTCAAGGCCATAGCCGGAACAGGCTGAACGACGCCGTCGCCATCAGTGGCTCTTGCCTTTGGCCGGGATGTTCAGAAGCACGGTGGCATGGAAGCGAGCCCATCGTGCATGCCAAGCCACCAGACACACTGAGCACGCGCTGTTATGTTGGTCGCATATGGTGGCCCAGGATCGCGCAATTTAAATGTGCTGGTCGTCTGTGCGGCCCACATAAGGGCACTTCCGCAGGAACACCCGCTAGGGTGTCTGCGCCCTGCGCCCCGAGTAGTTCGGTCTCGGCCGCGCCGACCGGCGCCGCCGGTCACCCCACAAGTGAAACAGCCATGGCACGCCGGACAAACAACCCAGTTCTTCGCCGGTCGCCGCCTCCAATGTGTACACGCCACCCTTCAGGCCAGCGTAGAGCACACCGGCCCGAACGTCCCATCCGGCCCGGTGTACGCAGGTCATTCGTGAGTCAGCATGGACTCTTCCCCGGCGAAAGCTGCCGGAACGGCCAGGCCGAAAACGAGCAATCCGGTAAGTATGTGGCGATTCATGGCAGGCAGGTCCTTTCGTTCTTGGGTTTGGAGGTCGTGGCGGTTCAATTTTTCTTACGCAGATCGTAGCACCGAATGCCGCCGAAGACGCGCATGAACACCAGGCCGTCCACGCAGGGCTCATAGACTTGCAGCTCATAGCCGCCGGTGCCCTGGTGCTTGTCGGTGGCCAGCCAGCGCTCGCCCAGCGCCTTGAAGTTGTCCGGATCGGTGGTGTACAGTTGCCAGTATTCGGGGTTCGCCCTGCGCGGACGGTGGCTGATGTCGCCGACCAGCACCAGGCGATCGCCCCAGACAAACGGCAGCGAGAGACCCTCGGCCGGTTGGCTGGCCAGAATCTTCCCGTCGGTCGGGCGGATGATCTGGACCACTTGCTTTCCCGTCCCCTTCTTGCCAGGCGTGTCGCTGCTGGGCATGACGTTGTAGAGCAGGTTGTCACGCACGGCGAATTGACGGAAACCGCCAGCATCGAGGGTGATCTCGCGGTGGTAACGTTCGTCGAGCGTCCAGATCTTCTTCGCCCCGGTCAGGTCCAATTGGAAGCCGGCCATGATGCCCATTGGTATTCCCCCAATGCTGCTGGCTGGGTCCGACTTCGGATGCGGGACGTAACCGATCAGGATGTTGCCGACCACGACGGGCGGTCCCTTGTAGGTCGGTTCGGCCTTCTGTTGCCACAGGATCTTGCCGGTCTTGGCCTCGATACAGATGCCCGCGTTCACCAGGCATTTACGGCCCTCAATGGTAGCGTAGGCCAGACAGCCCGCGCGGTCGGGGGCTTCCCACAGGGTTTTGCCATCGGCCAGGCTCACGCCTCGGGTGATGCTGGCATGCTTGATCTTGACGGGCATAATCAGCACATCGTCGTGAATCATCAACCAACCGGTGGGGACACCGGAGTCTTTACGTTTGACGTTGCTCTTGTCCCCCAACGCCTCCGTCTTTGCGGCCTCCAGGGCCGGTTCATTCGGGGTCTGCCAGACCGGCTTCCCGGTAGCCAGGTCCAGACAATACACAGCGCCGCAGGAGCCCAGAGCATAGACCTTGCCCTTGTAGGCAATGGGCGTGCAGCCCACGAGGTCGGCCTTGCCGCTGCCCCCGTTGCGACCGGCGCCGGCGTAGACTTGCTTCCAGCGCGTCTTGCCTGTGGCCGCGTCGATGCCGATCACCACGTCATCGGCAGCTATCTTCCATTTCCACTTATACTTTTCCCAGGCCTCCGGCTTGTTGTACGATTTCCAGAACTCGTCGATCACATCGCCTGAAGGGGTGTAATAGGACATAATGACCAGCCCGCCGGCGACGATCGGGCTGCTGATACCGCTGGGCCCCAGGTCGCCACCATAGGCAACGTCCCTGCCATAGGCGGAATGTGATTTGCCAAAACCAATCCCCTTCTCCTCGCTCTCCCAAAGCAGGGTCATGGCGGTCATGGAGTCGGCCAGTGGAACCTTTGTAGTGTCGCCGAACTGGCCGTTGGGACCGCGATATTCCGGCCAGTCGTGGACGACCTTCGGCTCCTCGGCGGCAAAGATCAACGGCGCGCAGGGGATGAGGCCGAGCGTGAGCGTTGCGGCGAGGGTGAGGATGGGGTGTTTCATGGCAGGCAGATTCTTTTGTAGTTGAGGTGTGGGGTTCATTTTAGTTCTCGCCTATGCAGTACAGAAAGGCCGTGGACTGGATGAGCAGTTTGTTGCCATGGGGCACTATTCCGGCCAGTTCAGTGCCGAAAAAGGAGGGCGTGCCGCAGTAACAACCGACAAAGAGGAATGGGTCGAACTCAGACAAGTAGGTTTTGACGATATAGTCTGCCGGCGGATCCTTGTATCCTAGCAGATTGAGCCCTTGGTTGACCTTGCGCGGTTTTGCTGGATCGCTGATGTCGAAAATCAGCCATGTACATGTGGCCATATTGTCTTGCCGCCTGCGCCCGAAGGCATCCGTAGCCAAGCCTTGTTTGATCAGATATTTCCCGGCAATCACCGAACTCGCGCCCGCCGGTTCATCAGGCAACTGGCCGACCTTGGCGCCCGTCTTCCGGTCATAGATCCCGCCGCCATGGGCGAAGATGTGGGTGTCGGTAGCGATCGGAATGGAAAAGGGCATCATGCAGTTCTTCTCCATCTCATAGACCAATTCCCCGGTGGCGCTGTCCGGCCCGGTCATCTTGATGCGGTAACAGGCCGATGGCTCGGTGGGACCACTTGTGCTCTTCCCGCCAACGACAATGGTGTCGGTGTCGTCCCAGGCCAGGATGTTATAGTGCGGAGCCTTCTTCTCAGCGCGGAACTCGCCCAGCTCCTTGCCGTCGCTCAGGCGAACGATCTTGTGGTGCTCCGGCGTGATGATCACGTCCACCGGTGCGCCATCGGGTGCCGTCAGCCGAAGGTGCCGCTCCGCCATGAAGTTGCCCTGTGCACACGGATAGGTCCACAGTTTTTCTCCAGTCTTGGCATGGAAACACAGCAGGTTCTTCTGGCCTGGCGAATTCATGTCTTTGACAACCAAGCGGTCACCAACCAGCAGGATCTGACGATTGGATGCGAATCCATTCCCATTCAGGAGGTTCTGGGACTCCAATCGCTTTGCCCACAGCAGCTTCCCTTGCAGATCATAACAGACGATCTGTCCTTGACCGAATACCGCATAGATCCGTTCCCCGTCGCTGGCCGGGGCGGCATCGCTGAAGCCGACATACCCTGACCAAGTGTTCGAATAGGACACTTTGTATTTCTTATCCACAAGAGCGGCGAGTTTGGATAGTTGGCCTCTCTTTGGCAGCTTCGAGATGGTCTGGATGGCATCGGTGGTCTTTTCCCAACTCGTCATCAGGGCCAGATCGGCGTCCAGGGCCGCTACCAGTTCAGGATCACCGATCTTTTCGACGGCCGGTCGATACTTGGCCAGCATCCGGCCGACCTTGGCAGCTCGCTCCTGAAACCCTTCGGCGCTCTTGACCCCGTCCAGATACACCATGGCAAAGGGTATTCCTTCATTTGCGCCATACTTGCAGATGGCCATGGCCAGATCGATGGCAACCTGCGCCGCCCGGGCCTTGTCTTCTGGTTGGCCATCGCACAAGAGCGGCAAGGCCTCGCGCTGCCACACCTGTTTGCCCGTCTTCACATCGTAACAGGTCACAAAATGGGGATGCCCCAGTGAAATGACGTGATCCCGCACCACGAGGGGAAGGGCGTAACCCCAGCCGGGCACCGGCACCTTCCAGAGGATGTTCTTGGACTTGGTATCGGCGAAGTCCCAGACCTTGCGGACTCCTTCCCTGCGCTCACTGCCATAGATGCCCTTCATGTCCACCTGGACCGGGGTGCCCTCAGACCATTCGGTGGGCGGCGTGGCCCCGGGATACCAGCCGTTCCCCCCCGCGCGGAAGATCATCGGCCGCTCCGGCGTGGGCACAAAGTCGACGTGGCCATAGGGCAGCGGCTCGCCGGCGAAAGTGGCCGGGACGGCCAGGCCGAGCGCGAGCGTTGCGGCGAGGGTGCGGGTGGAACGTTTCATGACAGGAAGATCCTTTCGTGGTTGCTGTTCACGGTGCTTCATCGTTTCAGGTTCGTGTTGTGGATTGCGATTCCGGTTTGCATGTTTTTGTCCTCTTCCAAAGAACTTCCCCACTGCGCGGGGTTCCGGCTGCGCCGGAAGAGTCGGCTTCGCCGTCTCAAGTTCTTGTTTGTCCGGGGGCTGCCCGCCCCCGTAACGCGCCTTCGGCGCTCCCCCGTGAGCAGCCTGAGGGCTGCTCAGTACTGGGCTGTTACGGTCACATGGCCAGTCAGACCCTTCAGGGTGATGGTTTCCTTGTCCTTGTTGAACTCGGTCCACGACTGGCCGTTGACGGTGACGGCCTTGGTCGGTGCGGCCTTGGGATGGCGGAAGCGCAGGATCACTTCCTTGGGCGCTTTGCGGGTAGGCATCTCGACGGTCGCGTTGATCTTGCCGTTCTCCACGTCCGAGACGATCTCGTAGGCCACCGTGCCGAAGCAGGTCGGGGCGTTCTTGATGGATATCCTCTTGCCCTGCTCCAGGTACGCCCGGGGCGTGGCCTTGGCCAGCCAGAGTGTATC
>CAZZJC010000101.1:0-5296 GCA_964654285.1 uncultured Candidatus Kuenenia sp. | reverse complement strand
GCGGCCGGCCACCGTAGTTGTCGTCAGGCGGCCACCGTAATTGTCGCTGGACACGAACGCCCAGGCGACGCGACTGGCGTCGCACACCACGACCATGGCGGACGAATACGCCAAGCGAGGTTTGGATTGGGAAGAGCAACTCCAGCAACGGGCGCGGGAGCTGAACTTGATGCGGACCTTGGGACTGACCACCGACACGGCAGCGCCGCCCTCGCCTCCATCCAATCCGCCGCCCTCTGACAACGAACCCACCGTTCCTTCCAACCCCGATGATGGAGACGACACCGAATGAACACCACGCTTCACCTCCAGGGCAATGCGCCGCCACTCTCTCTGGATGCGCCAGCCATGGTCGCCTTCGACTGCACGCCGGAATGGCTGCAGGCGGATGCGCCGCCCACATCCGGAGACGGCCCGCCGGCCAAGCCGCCGCTGCCGCGCTTCAGCATGGTCGCCTACACCGGTGGGCCGATGCGATTGGCGGGTTGGCGGCATCCGGTGGTGGTCGATCTCGCCGGCTTGCAGATTCCGTCGCCACGTCGACCGATCCGCTTGGGTCACGATGCCATGCATGGCGTCGGCCACACGGAATCGGTGCGGGTCGATGATGGCCGGCTCATGGCCCAAGGCGTGGTGTCGCGGGACACCGCTGCGGCCCGTGAGGTCGTCGTCTCGGCTGCCCGGGATTTCCCCTGGCAATGCTCGATCGGCGCGGCGGTCATCGCGCATGAGTTCGTCCGCGACGGCACGGCGGCCATCGTCAACGGCCGCGAAGTCCAAGGCCCCGTCAACATCGTCCGTCGCTCGGCCCTGGGCGAAATCAGCTTCGTCGACCTCGGCGCTGATGGGAACACCTCGGCACTCGTCACCGCTTCCATCACATTCGCTCCATCCACGTCCACCACCCCCGGAGAACTCCCCGTGACCACCGCATCCCAGCCCGCCCCCTCCACCGATACTCCGGCGACCACGCCGGCAACCGCCCCGGCCCAGCCGCCAGTCGCGTCCAACGTGCAGGCCGCAGCGCCCACGTCGGCTCAGGCGTCGGCCCCTACCACCCCAGGCACCATCGAGGCCAAATCGGCCGACGATGCCACGGACGCCACCGTCCAGCGCCTGCGCGTCGCCGCCCTGGCTGAGACCGAACGCATCAGCGCGGTGCGCAAGCTCTGCGCGGGTCGCCACGCCGACCTCGAAGCCAAGGCCATCGGCGAGGGCTGGGATGCCACGCGCACCGAACTGGAGGTCCTGCGCGCCGACCGGCCGAAAGCCCCGGCGGTGCACAGCCATCAGTCGTCGATCACCGGTGAGATTCTCGAAGCCGCCGCGCTGCTCGCAGTGCAGGCCGAGGACGTCGAGAAGAGCTGCCGCCCCGAGGTGCTCGACGTCGCCGCCAAGCGCTTCCGCAACGGCATCGGCCTGCAGGAACTGATCCTCGAAGCGGCGTGGGCCAACGGCTACACCGGTCGCACCTTCCGCGACACCCGCGAGGTGCTGCGCGCCGCGTTCATCAGCGGGCCGTCCGATGTGCGCGCGGCAGGACTGTCGACCATCGACCTCGGTGGGATCCTCTCGAACCTGGCCAACAAGTTCCTGCTCGAGGGCTTCAACGCGGTCGAGAGCACCTGGCGCAACATCGCCACCATCGGCCCGGTCACCGACTTCAAGACCGTCACCCGCTTCCGCCTGATCGGCAAGGACCAGTACGAGCGCGTCGCGCCGGGCGGCGAGATCACCCACGGCACGCTGGGCGATACCAAGTATACGAACCAGGCCGACACCTACGGCCTGATGCTGACCATCGACCGGCGCGATCTCATCAATGATGACCTGGGCGCGATCACCACCGTGCCGCGCAAGCTCGGGCGCGGGGCGGGCCTCAAGATCAACGACGTGTTCTGGACCACGTTCCTGGGCAACGCAGCCTTCTTCAGCGCAGCCAACAAGAACCTGCTGACCGGGGCAGACACCGGTTTGACCATCGACGGCCTGACCAAGGCGGAGCAGGCCTTCCTGGAGCAGGTCGATCCCGACGGCAAGCCGCTGGGACTCATGCCGGCGCTGATCCTGGTGCCGCCGAGCCTGTCGGCGCTCGGCAGCCAGCTCTTCAAGTCGCTGGAGCTGCGCGAAACCACCGCGAACGCCAAGTACCCGGTGGCCAACCCGCACCAGGGGAAGTTCCGGGTCGAGGTCAGCCGCTACCTGTCGCATCCGCAGATCCCGGGCAGCTCGAACAAGGCCTGGTATCTGCTCGCCGACCCGGCCGACCTGGCGGTGATCGAGGTCGTGTTCCTGAACGGCCAGGAGGCGCCGACCGTCGACAGCGCGCAGGCGGATTTCAACACGCTGGGCGTGCAGATGCGTGGCATCCACGACTTCGGCGTCGGGCTGCAGGAGCCGCGTGCGGGGCTGAAGAGCAAGGGCGAGGCGTAGGCCGAATCGCCCGTGATCGCGCCACCTCCATCCGTTCATCGCTGCGTTGGACGGATGGAGGTGGAAGGTCATGAAACTTCCCCCAAGCGTGGCGATGACATGTCCCATCTGCGCAAAACCACTCGATCTACACGGAACCGAAAGATCAGGCGCAGGCTGGTACTCATTTGAATTGTGGTGTCACGACTGCGTCGCGCAGATTTCCGTCCGAGTTCGTCCAGCCCAAGCTCCTCCCATCTCAACCCCCTCAACCCCAGGATTTTCCCCATGACCGCATTCTTCATCCACGATGGCAACGCCATCGATCACATCCCCGCCACCGATCTGCCGCACGGCGCGGTGGTCATCCAGGGCGCGCTGGTCGGCATCACCCAGCGTCCCATCAACGCCGGTGCCCTCGGCAGCCTGGCGGTGACCGGGGTCTTCGACCTGCCCCGCGTGACCGGCGCGGCGGTGTCCACCGGCACCCCGCACTTCTGGGACGCGGCGACTCAGCGTGCGACGACCGATGCCGCTGGCGGAGCCAATCCCCGCATCGGCGTGAGCGTCGCGCCGGCCGGTGCGACCAGCGAGCTGATCCGCCTGAAAGTGAACGCCTGATGTTCACCGACCTCCTCCCCAAGCTCGGCATCGTCGCCATGTTCGGCGTCGCCGCGCCGATCGCGACCGACGAGACCGCCGCCTGGTATCAGTGGGGCCTCGCCGGGGTGGTGGTGGGTTTCACCCTCTGGCGCGACCAGGTGCGCGAGGCCCGCATGGGCGCGGCGATCGACCAGCAGCAGGCCTGGGTGCGAGACACGCTCACCCAAACGCTGACCCAGAACACGGCAGCGTTGCAGGACGTCAGCCGGTTGCTGCAGGAGCGCACGGAGGCGGAGCGGACCGAGCACGCTGGCCACCATGATCGCCGGTCGACGCGGTGAGTCCGTTCGCGCAGCGGTTCAACGCCGCCGGAAGACCGCTGCTGTGGGCGCAGCTCGCCGAAACGGTCGTCTACCGCGACCGGACCGGCGACCGCGATCTGCGGGTCATCTTCACACGGGTGAATCCGGTCGCACCTGAAGCCGAAGGACCCGCCGCCTTCCATGCACAAGCCCAGGTAGTGGTGCTGGTAGCCGATCTGCCCGTGCCAGACGGCAGTGCGCTGATTCTCAGAGAAAACCTCACCTGGGCCATTCGCCACACCGAACGCCAGGACGCCTGGACCTGGATCCTCCATCTCGCTCAACCCACGGACGACCTCCGCCTTCCTGATCGGATCCGCTGATGCATACCATCCCCACCGGTCTGCTTTCGTTGCCTCTGGTTCGCCTCGGGCAGATGATCGCCGAGTCCGAAGCATTCCTGAACTGGACGGGATCTGCGAACGCGGAAGCAGCGCAGGAGCACATCCATCTCCTGCAATCCACGCGCAATCCCGCGCTGCCGTTGTGCCTCATCGACTACGGCGACGGCTTCGAACGCGAACGCATCGGCGTGACCATGGGCCGGGCGTTCGAACAGCGTGGGACATTGATCGTGTTCCTGCGCGACCAGGTCGACACCAGCCTGGACGAAGCCGAGGCGACCATCGCATTCTGCAATCGCGTCGGCGCGCTCTGGAATGATTTGGAGCGCATGATCGTCACGGACGCGCGGCTGCTGATCACCGGCATCAGCCTTGCCGCGAATCCGGCTCGGGTCGCATCGGACCGCCGGCCGCATGTCGGCGACCTGTTCGAAGCCGCACTTGCCATCACCTGGAAAGCTACGCACTGAATCAGCTTTTCTTCATCACCCTCACCACCCAGAAAGGCCATCCCATGACCGACACCTCCACCACCGTTTCTCCGACCACCGCTGCCTCGGCACCGAAGCCGGGCTTCAAGAGTTCGGAATTCTGGCTGTCCACCATCGCCACCATCGGCGGCATCCTGCTCGCCTCCGGTGCGTTGGCCGACGGCAGCGCGCCCGCGCAGATCACCGGCGGCATCCTCGCCGTCCTCGCCAGCCTGGGCTACACCGCGAGCCGGACCTCGCTGAAGAAGCAGGACCAGCCGTGACCGCGCTGGTGCCGCTCATCCTCGGCATCGTGAAAATCATCGCCGACCTCTTCCTCAAACCCATCCTCCAACCCGTGAAGGAGACCGCCCGTGAAGCCGATTCTTCTGCTGCTCCTGACCCTGCTCGTCTTGCCCGCCCTGACCGGCTGCAACCGTTTCGCCGAGACCCGGACCGTGATCTGGGCCAAAATGGGAACGCCGGCCCGGATCGTTGATGATCGGCCGGTGCAGGTGCTCGTCCCCACGACCGCTGGCAGCTGGGAACCCGGCTTTGCCACCCTGAGCGGCATGATCGCCCTCGATGAACCGACGCTGGAGCTGTACCAGCGCAACGATCATGCCCGCTGAGCTTTTCCATCTCGAAGGCCAGAAGGAACTGGCCGCGAAGCTGAAGGCGCTGGGCGGTTCCCGTCTGCGACGGGCGGCGATCTCCGCCGTGCAGCGTGGCCTGAAACCCATGCTGCAGACCGCCAAGCGCCTGGTGCCGATGGACAGCGGCCGATTGCGGGCGTCGCTCGGCGTGTCGGTTCAAGTCCGACGCCGGAAGGATGGCGCGATCGGACGCATCGGCCCGCGCCGCGATTTCCGCTTCACCGGCAAGGGTCGCCTCAAGGGCAAGAAGCTCGTCGCCGGCACCGGCAAGCAACGCGATCGGGCCGTCGCCAAGGGCTACAGCCAGGACCAGACCAACGTGAACCGCTACGCCCGCGTGATCGAGTTCGGTGTCGACAAGTCCGGTCGCATCCGGCGCAAGGCCGGGCCAGCGCGGTTCATGCAGCGTGCGCTCACCTCCCAGAAGCAGGCCGCCATCGACGCGGTGG
>CAZZJC010000100.1:0-5462 GCA_964654285.1 uncultured Candidatus Kuenenia sp. | reverse complement strand
CGGCAACCGGCAAGAATATCTGGAACTTTCCGGCAAGAATTTTTGGAATCCACACGAGGGGTGTCCAGCGGGCGAGGACGGAACCGTGCTCATCCAACTGCAGGAGGTCACGGAGCAGTTGGGTGATGGCCGCCGCGTAGCGCATGGGCAGACCCGCACGCGCGGCAGACAGTCCTGCCACGGTGAGGCGCCAGTGACCATCTTCGTTGGTGTTATGGGCCAGCCGGTGGTCATGCAGGTAGTCGAGAAACGCCGAGGCACGAGCTGACAACACCTGGCCACCGAGTGCGGCACCAAAATAGCCACGGAGGAAGTCGAGGCTCGCGCCGGGGTCTGGCGGTCGAGGTTTGCTTGGGTCGGGCGTTCCGATGGTCGGGTAGGCCGTACGCCGGGCGAGCACGCCGGCCATGCGATCGATCAGGCGGCCGACGTCCTGACGCGGGGCGGAGCCGAAGCCCCGACGCTCCTCGGCTGACCACCACGGGGTTAGCCCAGCGGGTCCTTGCCCCAGTTGGGCCGCCAGGTTGGTCACACCTCGGCGATCGTGGTGGGCCACAAGGACGACGGCCTGCCCTGGCGTCTGCCCACGGCCCGCTCGCCCGCACATCTGCAGCAATTGGGCGACCGGCACTTCGCCAACGCCGGGATAGACGCTGTCGAGGACAATGACATGGGTGGAGGGCAGGTTGACGCCCATGGCCATTGCCGATGTGGTGACGGCCACACGGCACTGTCCCGAGCGGATCTGCAAGGCGATCTGTTCCCGCTGCGCCGCCGGCATCTGGGCATGGTAGGCCACGGCCGGTTGTCCGAGGACCGTGGCCAGTTTCTTGGCCAAGCTGACGGCATAGGTGGTCTTGTAGACGAAGATCAGGACGGCATGGGTGGGATCCGACAGAATCTGCTGGCAGAGAGCTGTGACAGTGGTCGTTCCATCCTCACCACGCTCATCGACGGCGATGGTCAAGGATGGGCTGCGATCAGTGGAGGCGATAACGCGGGTGGGGGCTAGCCATGCCTCGAGAGGACGCGTGTCGCCGAGGGTTGCCGATAGCAGCACGATGCGGGGGCAGGGACGCTTGGCGGCAGTGGCCTCGAAGCGCAGGCCAGTGATCAGGCCTTCAAGCGTTGGACCGCGGTTGCGATCTCCGAGAAGGTGAGCCTCGTCCACCACGACCACACCCAAACTGGACATCCACGGGTCGTTGGCTGGGTCGCGCAGGAGCAGGTCCAGCCGTTCCGGGGTGGCGACGACGATCTGTCCGTGATCCGGTGGGGGGTCGTTGAGGAACTCGAACTGGTGGCGCACATCGCCGGTGCTGAGGCAGACCTCGATGGTTCGGCCCAGTGCCGAGCCAAGGGCCGGGGCCAGGTGCTGCAGTCGTTCAAACTGCTCGCTGGCGATGGCACGCAGTGGTTCGAGGAGGACGGCCCGCTTCCCGTCAGCCACGGCCCGCAGCAGAGCTAGCCAGCCGACCAAGGACTTCCCCGAGTTGGTCGGGGCCGTGACGATGAGGTTGTCCTTATCACTGAGGATCGGGTCCAGGGCCTGGGCCTGGACGGGGCGCAGACCGTCGCCGGCGAGCGTGCGCAGCACGGCCGGCCACGGCGCCTGGAGACCTGGCGGCAGAGCCGTCAGTTGATGGGCATCCGAGCCCCAGGTGCCAGCGATAACCCGCGTCATGAGGCCTCCAGTGTCGTGTCGCTGGCCACGGGAACCACCAGGGTTCGGCTGCGGACCGCGGCGAGCGGGATGTGGGCGTTCAGCCGGTCATTGATGTAGGCCAGATTGCGTAGGGCGAGGTGCATGCGCCCGAGTGGGGTCAGGGACGCCTCGGGCACAGGTGCCGATCCAGGGACCAGCGAGCGTCCATCAGCGGCCGTTTTCACGTAGGAGGTCGAATCGGTGCTGTCCGCGCCCCAGGCCACCAGCTTGCGGATCATCTCGGGTCCACCCAGGCCAAAGACATGAATGGGGCCGTCCCAGGCTGCCCGCACGGCCTTCACCACGGATTCGAGGTAGGCCTGATCACGAACACGGGGCACCAGACCACCGATGGCGATCCCGGCGAAGCGACGATCACCACAGGTCATGCTGGCATAGGCCCGTACCGACTCGGTCGCGCTCGCGGCATCCCAGCATTGCAGGCTGGCGTACAGCAGCAGATCCGGTCGCTGGTTGTTGCGTAGCGCCCACGCCGCATTGGCGAGCGTGGCGTCACGCCGGCGCAGAGCCTCGGCCGGGTCGGTGCCTGGCGGGATCGGCAGGTCGACCGTGGCCCCGATCTCAGCGAGGTCCATCTGCTGCTGGAGGACCTCTTGCGGGGTGATGGTGTCGCCACTCGTGGTGATGATGACGCTGGTCTCGCCACGGGTCTCCCAGCGGCTGCCCTCGAAGAGCAGGGCGAAGCCGCCGGAGTCGATGAACATGGGCTGGGCAGGGCGTTCGGCAGGGTGTTCGCACAGGGGTTTGGCGTAGTGGTGACTCACCAGCACGCCTTGAGTGAGGCGCGGCAGGTAGGGGCGGATCAGGCGGTCGAGCGGGTAGCTGTCACCAAAGGTCGTGACCGGGAAGAAGGTCGGCAGGGTGATGGAACCGCGACGGGTCTGCAGCACCCTGGGCTGAACGCTGGCTGGGAGGCTCACGGTGCGCTCCGCGAGCGGGTGGGATCGCAGCCGAGGACCAAGTCGCCGAGGTGGCCAGCCACCGTGGGTGGCGCGACGATGGTCTGCAACTGGCGCACGGCGGTGACGACGCGCCGCTCGCCCTGGGCAATCGCCACGGCTAGGCGATGCTTACACCACCACGGTGGACCGTCACCGACGGTCGGGTGGGCCGTGAAGTCGGCGCAATCGCAGACCTGCCCTGACACCAGGTGCTCGTCAGCCCCGCCGGTGACCACCCAGTTGGCGGCCTGGCGTATGGCCTTGAGCGGCAGCGCGCGGCGCAATCGACCGACGTCGATGTCGGTCGGCCATTGCTGTGGGCGAACCTGGCGGGGTGGCGCGGGAGGTTCAGGCTCGTAGTGCCCCACGTCAGACAGCAGGCCGGAGGCGGCATCGATCCAGACCTGGGCGCGGCTGGCGCCGACACCGCGCAGTCGCACCAATTCATCGGGGTCAGCGTTGGCCAAGACTTCGAGGTCGGTGAACCCGGCATCTGCCAGTTTGCGGGCCGTCTTGCCGCCAATGCCGTCGACCAGGGTCAACTGCACCGTAGTAGCATCGAGCCCGAATTCGAGTTGGCGACCGAGACGACGGAGCCGACTGACCAGCGACGGGCCACAGAAGCGCTCGCGTTGTTTGCGCAATGCTGGGTCGGTGACCGGATCGGCCGCATTGTGGAGATCTGCCGCCGCCGCCAGCAGGCGCACCACGCCGTCAACCAGCATGGTGAGGTCATGCGGATAGACGTCGGTCTGCTCGGCCAGGAGTTCGTGGTCGAAACCGCGGGTGCGTGCCCACAGGAGCCAAGCCATCTTCACCCCGGCGGCGATGCGACGGGCCGGCAGGTTGCTTGGGGCGGGTAGGTCGAGTATTCGGCTTGGGATGACGCGGATGCCGTCCTCAACCAGGTCAACATCTTCAACGGCACAGGGCAGCACCGGGGAGCAGTCGGGGTCCCAGCAAACGCGCAGCAACAGGTCGAAGTCGCGCATGCCGCCATCGACGAGGTCACGCAGCGCGAGCAGATTGAGGGCCGTACGCGGGCTGAGCTGGTGCCGGATGGCCACCTGACCAATTGGGGTGGCGTGCAACAGAGCCACTCCGCGGGGGTTGGGGGCCTCAACCATCAGCCCTCCGAGCAGCAGGTCGCTCAGGCACGTCTGTAAGGTCGCGTCGGTGCGTTCGTGGTCATTGGTAAACGCTAGGGTGCGGGGCAGAAAGTCGTACCGCAGCTGATCTCGCGTGCGGCAGCATCGGCTACAGACTTCGATGAGCACCTGTTCTGCTAGGGCCGCAGGGCGCAGGAGATGACTGCGCACCGGCTCGGGATGGGCCCGGCTGTAGTCGGGCAGATCGCGCGCCCAGGTGGGTGCCAGGAGATAGCAGGTGCCTTCGCCGTCCTGACCGGGACGGCCTGCACGGCCGGCTCGCTGTAGGTAGTTCCATGCAGGCAGCGGGGAGAAGGACTCTCCGTTCCAGCGGGAGTGATCGGCAACGATGACGGTTCGGCAGGGGAGATTCAGGCCCATTTCGAGCGTCGGTGTGGCGACGACGGCAGCGAGCGCGCCTGAGCGGAAGCTGCCTTCGATATGTCGGCGGTCGTCCAGGCGCAGGCCAGCGTGGTGGTGGCCCGAGGGCAACCCGGTGTCGCTGAGGGCCTTGGCGAGGTACTCGGCCCGCCGCCGACTGTTGACGAAGACGAGAGTTTGCCCTCTCTGCTGCCGCGTCTCGCCAACGATACGCTGCACCAGAGCCGGCTTGTCAGCCAGTTGCTTATAGCGCAGTACCTGATGCCGCAGAGGTACGGGGCGCCAGGTGCTGTGGTAGGCCACCCCGTCGAGCCAGCGAGCCAACTCGTGGTAATTGGAGACCGTGCCCGATAGGCCAATGATCTGGCAGAAGGTGTTCACCCGACGCAGGCGGGTGAGTGCACCTTCCAGTCGCGGGCCCCGGCCGGGGTCCATGAGCAGGTGAAATTCATCGACCACGACGAGGCCGAGGCGACTGAGCCAGGCGAGGTGGCGTTGCCAGGAACGCAGGCAGCCATCAAGCCGCTCATAGGTGCAGATGAGGATCTCGGCGTCACGGTAGGACACGGGAACGTCGCCGCTGTCGTAGTCGCCGGTGAAGATGCCAACTTTCCGGCCTGGCCAGCGGTTGGCCCAGGACCGGATCTTCTCTTCGGCCAAGGCGCGCAGCGGGGTCAGGTAGACGGCCCGATCGCCGCGCTCCAGGCAGCGGTCGATTCCGATCTCAGCGAGTGTCGTTTTGCCGGCCCCGGTGGGGAGGGAGAGGATGGTGTTGAAGCCGAGGTCGAGGAAGCCTCCGTTCAGGATTTCCCGCTGCGGGGGGTAAAGACGAGATTCCGAAATACTTGGTGCGTCGATGGTTACGGCGGTGGTGACGGCCATGGGTGGCTCCATAGGTCTGAACTGACCTGTTCTGTCCGGACTTTGCGCCAGACGACGGGCTGTCAAGCAGTATAGTGCTGTTTTTAATTTTTATGGTGACGTATATTATCTATTCCGACTGGACTTCGTGACGTTACGGTAAGCCCATGAACACGGACGGCGCCGTGCAGTTGCTGAGTCTGCGGTGGGCTTTGGCCGCAGTGCAAGACAGCGGTGAGGAACCCGCCGAGGATCAATTGGCCCGCGTGTTGGGGTGGTCAGCCACCATCTGGAATCAGCACATCGCTCGCGGACGTTGGTCGCTCAGCAACACCCAAATCGAGCAACTTATACCAATCCACTTTCAAAGGCATAATAACCAGCATGCTGGCCGCCGGAGATCAG
>CAZZJC010000099.1:0-5560 GCA_964654285.1 uncultured Candidatus Kuenenia sp. | reverse complement strand
TAGCCCCGGGTGGTGAAGGTCAGGCGGTACCAGCCCTTGCGGCGACCCTTGGTGATCCCCTCGACCTGCTGGCTTCTTCCCCAGGTGCGGTCGACGACGTGGGGCCACGAGTCGGGGCTGATGGCGAGGACGATGCTGATCGGATTCTGATCGAACGTGCCGTAGAATCCGGATGAAAGATAATAATTGACGTCGATGCTGGGGATATGGGTCGGACACCCCTTGGGCGCCTCGGGGGTGAGGTTGGTTTGGCCCATGCGCGAGAGGCGGTAGGTGGCCAGCCCGCGCCGGACCCACATCACGGCGAACCATTCACCCTTCGTCAGCACCAGACGCTGCGGTGAGGCATGGGTCTCCCTGGCTTGGCCGTAGCGGTTGACGTAGTGGAACCGCAGGTGCTGGCCGGTGACGACGGCCTTCAGGCATTGCTGCAGCACCTCCGGAGCAACCGGGGCGGTACCGAAGCGGCGGACGCAGACCGCATCGCGGGCCTGCGACAGATTCTGCATCTCCTGGCCCGAGCCGATCAGCCCGGCGCGATGCAGCAGGCCATCGACGGCGCTGGCGAGCGGCCCATCGGGGGACGGTGTATCGCGCGTGCGGTCGTCAGGAGCGGCTGCGCCGGTCCCGTTGACAGGGAGCGGAGGGGCTGGAGCGGTCGCGGCGACTGGGGCTGCTGATCCGGGTTCCGAGGTCGGCCCTGTAGCGAGCAGACCGCGCGCGACGATCAGGGCGAGGAGTTCGTCATGGGTCAACTCCTCCAATGGGCGCGTCAGCAGGTGCGGAACCTGGCCTTTCCAGACGTAGGCCGTCCTCCCCGTGCGGTGAGCGCCTTTGGTGTTTGCTCGCCGGACTTGGCTGTGAAACACCTTCCGAAGCCACGCCAAATCCTTCTGTACCGTCCGCTTCGCCGGGCGATGCGGCAGGAGAGCGCACAATTCATCGCGGGTGCAGCCGTGCTCTGCACCCGCAATGGCGGCGATGAGGTCGCTGCGCCGCTTGGCCACCTCGGCCATCAGCCGATAGCCCTTGGGCCGACGGATCCGATTCCGGACGCCCTTTTCCTCACCCGTGTCCGCCGCTTCCCGATCGTCATGCCAGGAGTCGCGTTCATCGGTTCCAGCATGGTGCGTCATGTCGCGCAGCTTGGATGGGGGGAGGGTCAAGGCCAGTGCATCCTGCGGGCAAGGCTGCGCCAAGCGCATCACCTCGTGCGCTCATCCCGATTACGCTCCGGTCTCACCCCAGCCGAGACACCCATGGCCAGCAAGTCCATCAAACCCGCCGCCCGCCAATCCCGTCGCATCCATCCCGCTCCGGCCCAACCCGAGCCGGTTCAGCGCAGGAGCAAGGCCTCCCGCGCCAAGCGCGCACGCAGCCATGTCGACCACGAACCTCACGGCGCGCAGGTCCCAGACGGACCGACCAGCGAGAACGACGCTGCGGATAACCTGGTCGATGAGCGCGATGACATGGCTGCCGTGGTCCCCGCGAATCCCGGGCAGCGGGACAACATTGCCGATCTCATCACCCGGCTGGAGGTCAGCCTCGACGGTCCGCTGCTGGTCTATTGGACGCCGGCCGATGCCCAGATCACGATCGAGGACGCCCAGGCCCTGCGGCGCGTCCTCGCCGGAAAGCCGCGCTCCGGCACCCTGCACCTCTGCCTGACTTCGCAGGGCGGCCAAGGCCAGGCGGCGCTGCCCATCGTGCGTGAACTGCGGCAGCACTGCGATCGGCTGGTGGTCCAGGTGCCGGTGCGGGCGTCCTCGGCGGCGACCATGGTCGCCCTGGGCGCGGACGAGATCCGCCTTGGCACCTGCGCCTATCTCACCCCGGTCGATGCCGCGCTGCAGCATCAGCTCGCCCCGAAGATCGCTGGCGACCAGACCGCCACGGTCATCCCGGACGAGGTCGCCCGCGTGCTCGCCTTGTGGCGCAAGGAGAACGGCCACGGCACCGAGCATCCGTTCCAGCACCTGTTCCCCCATGTGCATCCCCTGGTCATCGGGGCGATCGAGCGCCTGACCTCGCTGTCGCAGCGCATCTGCGACACGCTGCTCGCCTTCCACCTGGCTGAGGCCGAACACCGCAAGCGGATCGTCGCCGCCCTGGTCGACGGGTATCCGGCCCACAGCTATCCCATCCTGCTCGAAGAGGCGCAGCGCATCGGACTGCCGGCCGTGGCCATGGAACCTGCGGTCGAAACCGCCCTGGTCGAGGTGGTCGAACTGCTTCAGGGTGACGTACGGCAGCGCCGGTGGGATTGGGACGAGGGACGCCTGCTTCTGCGCAGGCGCATGACCGTCATCCAGACACGCGACCGGCGCGCCGAATACCGGGAAGACGGTCTCTACCGCGACGAAAATGAAGAGAACGAGGACGAAGATGAAGAAAGGCTCATCGAGATCCGCACCGACCGCGGCTGGACGCTCATCGACGCCACCGGCGAAGGCGACCTCCATATCGAGCCCTGATCCCGATCGATCCTGATCCTCCGCGTACCCCGCCCACGCCCCCCGAGCTCCCATGTCCCGACCATCCGATGACCACCACGATCCCCTGGACGACGAAGGCGTGATCCGCCTCTTCGGTCCGGTGGATGCCGCCAGCGCAGCATCCGCGATCGAGTCCATCCTCGACCACAACCTGCGCCCGCGCCGGCCCTTCCTGCGCCTGTGGGTGCATTCCCCTGGCGGTGAGGTCGACGCGGGGTTCGCGCTGCTGGATCTGATGCGCTGGAGCCGCCTGCCCATCCACACCACCGGATTGGGGCTGGTGGCCAGCATGGGCCTGCTGGTGCTCATGGCCGGTGCACCTGGCCACCGGACCCTGATGCCGCGTACCAGCGTGCTGTCGCACCGGTTCCAGGCCGGCAGTTCCGGCAGCCATGCGGATCTGGTGGCCCAGCGCTTTCAGCAGGATCTCGTCCACCAGCGCATCGTCGACCACTACGCGGCCTGCACCGGCATCGCTGACGCCGTACGACTGGAAGCGGAACTCCTGCGTCCCATCGACCGCTGGTTGACCCCGGACGAGGCGGTCGGGTTCGGCCTCGCCGACCGGGTCTGGAGTCCGACGCCGACGGCCGCCCCGCCGCCTTCGGTTCCGAATCTGCCCGCCGTGGTGTCGCCATGATCAGCCGCACCCCCGGCAAGCGGAGGATGAACGACGAGGCGACGGCCGGATCGGCGAGCGCCGTGGAACCGGGGCCCTTCACTTCGGTTTCCGACTACCTGCGCGCCCTGATCCGCGAGGTCCAGCTCGAACTCCTGCAAGGACGGTTGCGGGCCGGCCTGGAACGGGGGATGCGGTCGGCGGACCCTTCTGAGCCCCGTCAGCGACCACGGTCCACGGTAAGCTTGACCACGGAAGCGCTCCAAGCCCTGGCCCGCGGGGAACCGGTCGAATCCGCCGTTGGCACCCTGTCCGCGGCCAATGTCGGCGACCTCTGCCGGCTTTCGCTCCCCCAGGCCGAGGCGCTGGTCGCCGCCGCCCACGCCTGGCGGGTCGCGCGCACGCTCGCGTCGTCAGCCGATCATCCGGCCCGGAAACTGCTCGCCTATGAGGAACGGGTCGGCGCGCCCTGGGATGCGGCGGTGCGGCTGGTCCTGCTGTCGGTCCGGCCGGGATCGACCTATATCCAGGCCGCCTGGAGCGGTTTCACGAGCGACACCGACGACTGGGACACCAGCGTCGAACTGACGACCGAAGCCATCGCCAGCCTGGTCAGCCGCGACCCCATGGACTGGCTCGACTGCGCCGGCGGGGTCGATGCCCTGCACCCGCTGTTCCGCTCTGGGGTGTGCTCGTGGGAGCGCAGCGGCACCGCGACCGAGCAATCCTCCCAGCGCACGTTCGTACCCGCGGCGGGATTCCTCGCCGACTGCCTGGGCCGGATGCTGCCTCCGATCGAGGTGCCGGGGATCACCCTGATCGACCCGGTCGTGGCGATGGAGGACGTCATCCTGCCGCCGGCGATCCGGGCCCAGCTCGACGACCTCGACTTTTCCAAGGGCATCCAGGGCCATCGCGCCTTCGGCATCCTGCTCCATGGCCCCAGCGGCACGGGCAAGACGATCCTGGCCCAGGCCCTGGCGCACCGCGCCGGAAGACGGTTGGCGCTGGTGCAGGCCCGCAGCCTGACGGCTGCCGGTGGCAAAGGGGACGAAGATCACGAGTTCTCTGCCAGCGATCTCCTCATTTTGCTGCGCCGCTGCGCCGTCAACGGCATCGTGGTGTTCATCGACGAGGCCGATCTGCTGATCCCGGCCGGTTCTCCACTCGCACGGGCCCTGCTGCTGGGCATGGAGGAGAACCCGGCGGTGGTGATCCTGGCGACCAACGATGCCACGGCGCTGGATCCGGCCATGAACCGCCGGCTCCCGCTCAAGCTGCACCTCGGCATCCCGGCGGCACCGGAACGCGCGGCCATCCTGCGCCTCGAACTGCGTCGCCAGGGGGCGGATCCGTCCGGCGCCTGGGCCATCGAGCCTGGGATCGACGACCTGGCGGCTGGCTTGGCCCTGGCCGGCGGTGACTGGCACAACGTCGTGCGCCTGGCGCTCATGCAGGCCCAGTTCGCATGCCGGGCGGTCGACATGACGGATCTGCGGGAACAGGCCCGGTTGCTGCGCGCCAGCACCAGCCAGTCCCAGGGCGATGGCGTCCTCACCTGGCAGGGTGGGCTGCCGGCGGAAGCGACCGCGATCCTGGATGAACGCCGTCGGTCCGAAGTCACCGCCTGGGCGGACCGGCTACGGCAGGCGCGACGCCATGGCCCCTTGGGCCTGGTGCTCTGCCTGACCGGTCCGGAACGCCGATTGGTCGACGCCGTGGCGGGACTGCTCGCCAGGATCCTGGGCCTGCCCCTCGCCGTGCTCACGGATCCGACGCAAAAGGACGGCGGTTCCGCTGCCGAGGAAGGCCGACGTGGCCACCGTCACCAGCTACCCGATGCCGCTGGCCTGATCGCCCGACTCGGTGAGGCATCCTGCACCGTGCTGGATGCCCGCTGCGATCCCTTGGGATGGCTGCCGTTGCTCGCCGCCGTAGCGGGTCGCAATCACCTCATCGTCGTCCACATCCAGGGACCGCTGCCCTCGGCGTTGGCCGACCTCCATCCGGTCTGTCGGCCCTGGGCCACCCTTGATGCCCCTGCCCGCGCCCACGTTTGGCGCCAGCTCGGTGGCGATGGGCCGGCCCCAAAATCAACCAGCCTGGCCGGACTCTCGGCGCTCATCGCACGACGACGGCTCGGTGAACCGGATCAGCCGACCTGCGAGGCCCTGCCATGATCCAGGCTCCCTGGTCCGCACATGCGCGTCCGTCAGGAGTACGCAAAGCGCACGACCTCGTGCGCTCATCCCGGTCAGGATGTCCGGCATCGGAGGACGCCATGCCCACCTACGTCATCTCCCAGCACTCCACCGAGCGCGCCCGCGAACGCTTCGCCGACGTCGGGCCACGCAGCACCGACGGCCGCACCTGGGTCACCTGGCTCCAGCGTCTTGCCCAGGAGGCGACCGCAGTGAAGGCCGACCAGGGCGGCATGGATCTC
>CAZZJC010000098.1:0-6042 GCA_964654285.1 uncultured Candidatus Kuenenia sp. | reverse complement strand
GGGAGCGGAGTTCAGCGGCCACCGCGTCGATGGCGGCCTGCTTCTGGGAGGTGAGGGCACGTTGCATGAACCGGGCTGGACCGGCTTTGCGCCGAATACGGCCGGACTTGTCGACACCGAATTCGATCACGCGAGCGTAGCGGTTCACGTTGGTCTGGTCTTGGCTGTAGCCCTTGGCGACGGCCCGGTCGCGCTGCTTGCCGGTGCCAGCGACGATCTTCTTGCCCTTGAGGCGACCCTTGCCGGTGAAGCGGAAATCCCGGCGTGGGCCGATGCGTCCGATCGCGCCGTCCTTCCGGCGTCGGACTTGAACCGACACGCCGAGCGACGCCCGCAGTCGACCGCTATCCATCGGCACCAGGCGCTTGGCGGTCTGCAGCATGGGTTTCAGGCCTCGCTGCACGGCGGAGATCGCCGCCCGTCGCAGACGGGAACCGCCAAGCGCCTTCAGCTTTGCGGCCAGCTCCTTCTGGCCTTCGAGATGGAAAAGCTCAGCGGGCATGATCGTTACGCTGGTACAACTCCAGCGTCGGTTCATCGAGCGCGACCATGCCGCTCAGGGTGGCGAAACCGGGTTCCCAGCCTCCGGCGGTCGTGGGAACGAGCACCTGCACCGGCCGATCATCGACGATCCGGGCCGGGGTTCCCATCTTGGCCCAGATCACCGTTCTGGTCTCGGCGAAACGGTTGCAGCCGGTCAGGGCGGGCAAGGCGAGCAGGATCAGGAGCAGAGGCAGAATCGGCTTCACGGGCGGTCTCCTTGATGGGTTGGAGGATGGGTTTGAGGAAAAGGTCGGCGATGATTTTCACGATGCCGAGGATGAGCGGCACCAGCGCGGTCACGGCTGGTCCTGCTTCTTCAGCGAGGTTCGGCTCGCGGTGTAGCCCAGGCTGGCGAGGACGGCGAGAATGCCGCCGGTGATCTGCGCGGCTGCACTGCCGTCAGCCAGGGCACCAGAGGCGAGCAGGATGCCGCCGACGGTTGCGATGGTGGACAGCCAGAATTCCGAACTCTTGAAGCCCGGCTTCGGTGCCGAAGCAGTGGTGGTCGGAATGGAGGTTGGGGTGTCGGACATGGGATGCCTTTCAGGCAGGGGTGGAAGATGATGACGAAAAGCTGATTCAGTGCGTTGCTTTCCAAGTTATTGCAAGTGCCGCTTCGAACAGATCGCCAACATGCGGCCGGCGGTCAGATGCGATCCGCGCCGGATTCGCGGCGAGGCTGATGCCGGTAATCAGCAGCCTGGCGTCAGTCACGATCATGCGCTCCAGATCATTCCAGAGCGCGCCGACGCGATTGCAGAACGCGATGGTCGCCTCGGCTTCGTCCAGGCTGGTGTCGACCTGGTCGCGCAGGAACACGATCAATGTCCCACGCTGCTCGAACGCCCGGCCCATGGTTACGCCGATACGTTCGCGTTCGAAGCCATCGCCATAATCGATGAGGCACAGCGGCAATTCAGGATTGCGCGTCGATTGCAGGAGATGGATGTGCTCCTGCGCTGCTTCCGCGTTCGCGGATCCAGTCCAGTTCAGGAACGCTTCGGACTCGGCAACCATCTGGCCGAGACGAACCAAAGGCAACGAGAGCAGACCGGTGGGGATGGTGGGCATCAGCGGATCCGATCAGGTAGACGGAGGTCGTCCGTGGGTTGAGCGAGGTGGAGAATCCAGGTCCAGGCGTCCTGGCGTTCAATGTGACGAATGGCCCAGGTGAGGTGTTCTCTGAGAATCAGCGCGCTGCCGTCTGGCACCGGCAGATCGGCAACCAGCACCACCACCTGGGCTTGCGCATGGAATGCAGCGGGTCCTTCGGCTTCAGGTGCGACCGGATTCACCCGTGTGAAGATGACCCGCAGATCGCGGTCGCCGGTCCGGTCGCGGTAGACGACCGTTTCGGCGAGCTGCGCCCACAGCAGCGGCCTTGCGGTGGCGTTGAACCGTTGGGCGAACGGGCTCATCGCGGCGAGCGGCGATCATGGTGGCCAGGGTGATCGTCGCGCTCCGCGTCCGTGCGCTCCTGCAGCAGCCGGCTGACCTCCTGCAACGCTGCCGTGTTCTGGGTCAGCGTGTGGGTGAGCGTGTCGCGCACCCAGGCTTGCTGCTGGTCGAGCGCCGCGCCCATGCGGGCCTCGCGCACCTGATCCCGCCACAACGTGAAACCTACCACCACCCCGGCGAGGCCCCACTGCGCCCATGCTGCGGTCTCGTCGGTCGCGATCGGCGCGGCGACGCCGAACATGGCGACGATGCCGAGCTTGGGGAGAAGGTCGGTGAACATGGGTGATCCTTCTCGGTTCAGCGCGGGTGGTTGAGCAGGACTCGCACGCGGGTGTCCGTCGCCACCACCTCGCGGATCGCCACGCCGCAGTACGCGACGCCGGGAACCGTGCCGTCGATGCCGGCGACGTTGGTGGCCGGATCCCAGAACAACGGCGTGCCGGTGGGCGCGACGGTGCCCGTCGTGACCGGCAGGTCGAAGACGCCCTCGACCTGGAGGGCACCGACCGCGCCGGCCGGGATCGGACGCGACGTGATGCCGACGAGCTTGCCCTGGACGACAACGCTGCCGGAGGGCAAGGCAGTGGTGGGGATGTGATCGACGGCGTCGCCGCCTTGGATGAAGATTGCGGTCATTGGGAAATTCCTGGGGTTGAGGGGGTTGAGATGGGCGGAGCTTGGGCTGGACTAACTCTGACGGAAATCTGCGCGACGCAGTCGTGACACCACAATTCAAATGAGTACCAACCAGCGCCTGATCTTCCGGTTCCTTGTAAATCGAGAGGTTTTTCGCAGATGGGACATTTCATCGCTACGCTTGGGGGAAGTATCATGGCCTTCCTCCTCCATCCGTCCAACGCAACGATGAACGGATAGAGGTGGCGCGATCCATGGCAGGCTTGCTCAGGCCTCGCCCTTCGCCTTCACCGCCGCGCGCGGATCCTGCTTCGCGATACCGAAATCGTGCCAGCCGCGCAGCATGATGCCCAAGGTCGCGAAGTCGGCCTCACTCGACTCGATCACTGGCGATTCCTGACCGTTCAGGAAGACCACCTCGATGGCCGCGAGGTCGCGCGGTTCCGCGAGCAGATACCACGCCTTGGCCGAGCCGCCCGCGATGCCGGGACTGTTCAGGTAGCGGCTCATCTCGACCCGGAACTTGCCCTGATGCGGGTTGAAGATCGGGTACTTGGCCCCAACGGTGTTTTCGCGGATCTCGGTGGCCTTCACCAGGGCGCTGCCGATCGCCGTCAGGGCCGTCGGCACCAGCAGGATCGCCGGGGCGATGCCCAGCGGCTTGCCGGCGCTGTCGAGCTGCTCGTTGAACATCACCTCGGCCTTGCTGAGGGCGTCGATCGACAGCCCGGTGTCCGCCCCGACCAGCAGGTTCTTGTTGCCCGCCGTGAAGAAGGCGGCGTGGTCGAGGAACGTGGTCCAGAACAGATCGTTCAGCGACTGCGCCGCCCCGCGCCCGAGTTCCTGCGGCACAGCAGTGATCGCGCCGAGGTCATCATTGATCAGGTCGCGCCGGTCGATGGCGATCATCTTGCCGTAGGTGTCTGCCTGGTTGGTGAACTTCTCCTCGCCCATCTTGCCGTGCTTGATTTCACCGCCGGGCGCGACCTTTTCGTAGGTCATGTTGCCGACCAGGCGGTAGCGGGTGATCTGCTTGAAGTCGTTGACCGACCCGATGCGGGCGATGTTGCGCCAGGTGGCCTCCGCCGAGGTGAAGCCATCCAGGAGAAACTTGTTGGCGACGTTGGAGAGGATGCCAGGCAGATCGATCGTGCTCAGGCCCCCAGCCTGGATCCCACCCCAAGCGGCGCGCAGCACGGCGCGCGGATCATCCTCGAAGTGGCGCACATTCGCGCCGTTGGCCAAGGCCGCTTCCAGGATCAGGCGCTGCAGGCTGAGCTTGCCATGGTAGCGCTGGTGCGCGACGTCGAGCGCCTTGGCATCGCAGTGCTTGTCCGCATGGGGATGGCGACCGGCCTGGATGCACGCGGCTTCCAACACCTGCGCAGTCAGGGTGGTGTCGCGGACGTGGATGGCTGGGGCGGTGGGCCGGCTGGCGCGCAGGACTTCCAGTTCGGTGCGTTGCGCATCCCAGCCATCCTTGATGGCCTTGGCCTCGATGGTCGAGAAATCCTTGGCGATTGAGCGGACGGCGGCAATGCGCTCAGCCTCGGCAGCAGCCGCGAGACGCATGGTCTGGACGGCATCCGGCTGGCTCGCCTGAATGGCGGCGGGTTCCGGGGTGGTGGGAGCGACGGGGGTGGTGGATGCGGTGGTCATGGGATCCTGCTGGGGTTGGGTGTGGACGGCGGTGATGGCAGCGCTGGTGTTCCCATCAGCGCCAAGGTCGACGAAGCTGATCTCGCCGAGACTGGCCCGGCGCACGATGTTGATGGGACCGGTGACGGTCTGGCCGTTCACCTGGGCGGTCTGGCCTTCGCGGACGAATTCGTGCTCTTCGACCGCAGCCCCGATCGAGGCTTGCCAGGGAAAACCGTTCTTTGAGGAGACGACCACCTCACGGGCCGCTGGGGTGTCGCGGCTAACGATGCCGGAGGCGACCATCTGGCCGTTCTCCACCGCGATGCGATCGGTGTGGCCGACGCCGAGGGCTGCATCATGGCCAAGACGGATCGGCCGGTGCTGGGCCGGAATGCGCAGACCAGCGAGGTCGACCACGACCGGATGCCGCCAGCCGGCCAACCGCATCGGGCCGCCGGTGTAGGCGACCATGGCAAAGCGCGGCAGGGCCGGCTTGGAGGGCGCACCCTCGGCGGGCGGAGCCTCTGCCTCCAGCCAGGCCGGGGCGCAGGCGAAGGCGATGGCGGTTGCGGCTTGGTTTTCATGCGGCTGTGGCATCGGCTTCGTCTCCGGCATCGGGGTTGGGTGGATCGGTGGGTGCGCCGTCAGGTGACGGCGGGCTGGGTGATGGTGATGGGGCAGAGGGTGCTGCCGTGTCGGTGGTCAGCCCCAAGGTGCGCATCAAGGCCAGTTCCCGCGCACGTTGCTGGAGCTGCGACTCCCAATCCTGACCGCGCCGGGCGTACTCGTCCGCCAGGGTCGTGGTGTGCGACGTCAACCGCGTCGCCTGGGCGTTGGCTTCCTTGGCCGGATCGACGTGCTCATGGCCATCCCAGAACCATTGGTGCGACCAGTCGATGTCGATTCCGCGCAGCCGATCCGGCAGGAAGCCCGGAATCAGCAGGGCCTCGGTCAGCCAGGCACCCAGGATCCGGTCGAGCACGACGGAAGCGATGCGCGCCTGCTCGACTCGGATGGCCTTGTAGTACGTCTGGTGATCGAGCCGGCCTGAGGCGTAGTTGTAACCCGAGGAATTTCCCGCAGCGATGTTGAACGGCATGTTCAGGCACCGGCAGGCCTCGTTGAGTTTGGCCTGCACGAACTGCGGGTAGGTGGTGGTGGGCTGTTCCGCCCGCATCTGCTCCATGCGCCAGCCGCCGGGCATGGTGAGCAGGGAGCGTTTCTCCAGATGGATGGTATCCATCGGCTCGACCGCGTCGGCTTCGCCCCCGGCAGGCGCATCAGTGTACGCGATGCCGGCGTAGTCGGCGGCGGTCTCGGCAGCGGCGATGACGGCCTGGGAGTAGCGGCGCAGATCAGCGAAGAGGGAGAGGGCCGGCGTCAGTTCCGGCACGCCCCGGTGCTGGCCGGGACGGTCAGGCCGGAAGAGATGGACCACCGCCGTTGCCGGGACCGGAACGAAGTCGAGCCGGAAACTGCCGGAATCGCCCGGATGACGGCGCAGCAGGTGGTACTCGGTCGGATTGCCGAAGGTGTCGAAGACCACGCCGTCGACCGCATTGGTGCCATTCGCAGGCGGGACGAAGGAGGGGGTGGCGATCTGATCCGCCTCGACCAGCCGCACATCAAGCTGGACTGGAGCAGCGATCTGGGGATTGGTCACCAGGACGCCAAACGCCTCGCCATCCTCGACCTGGGCCACGCGCATGACGCGCAGCTTTTCTGCAAGGTTCACCGCCTTGGCCCAGGCATGGAACAGGCGCT
>CAZZJC010000097.1:0-6201 GCA_964654285.1 uncultured Candidatus Kuenenia sp. | reverse complement strand
CCTCTGCGGGTTCGATTGGATAGTTATTATGGCTTTGAAAGTGGATTAGTATCAGACCAAGGCCAGGTCGACGGTCTTCGCGTGGCGTTCGCGCAGGCATTGCGCGATCCGCCGCACCACGGTGCGGCGGATGCCGAGTTCGCGCGGCAGGCTGGGATCCTGGTGCGCGGCGTTCAGGCGGGTGCCGACCTGGAAGGTGATCAGGTCCGAGTCGAGCAGCAGCGCGGCGAGCCGGCTGGCTGCGTTGGGCCGGGCGGGCGACGCCGCGCGGGCTTCGAGCAGTTCCAGCGTGCGCGCGAGGGTGATCATGCCCTCGGTCACCAGGTCGAAGCCAGCCAGGATCGCAGCCGGCGGGATCTCCGGGTCGCGCGGCCCGGCCTCGTTGGCGATCCGCAGCCCGAGTTCGCGCGCCACGATGTCGGCGGTGGTGCCGCCGCAGATCGCCCGGCGGCCGTCGAAATCCAGGGCGGCGCGCGCCAGTTCGCCATCGCGGGCGTCGTCGTAGGGGGCCCCGGTGACGACCAGCAGACGTCGCGGCCTGCGCCAGGCGACCACCGCGCACGAGATGTCGTCCTGGGCCTGGCCGCCATCCCGCTGCCGCGCCGCCTCGACGACCGCCCCGGCCAGCGCGCTGGCGCACGGATCGTCGCGCAGGGCTTCAGCGCAGAATCCGGTGAGCCCGGAATCGTTCCACGCGCCCGCGGCCAGGCCCATGCCCGCCTGGGTGACGCCATCGGTGGTCAGCACCAGGCGATCGCCGAGACCAAGCCGCAGCGTGGTCAGACGCAGATCCCGTCCTGGGCCATCGCCGGGTTCGATGCGATCGGGAACCAGCGCCTGGGCCGCCTCGTCGCGGGCGCGGATCGCGGCCGGATTGCCGTATTCGCTCAGGTTCACCACGCCGTCCGGCGCGACCTCGGCGATGCTGAGGGTGGCGTAGGCCAGGCCGCGGTCGCGGCAGATCGGCAGGGTGCGACGGATGGCGGCGGCGCTGGAGGCGGCATCGCGTCCGGCGGCGGCGTAGGTCACCGCCATGTGCGCCGCGAGCTCCGCCAGCACGTTGGCCTTCACGCCGTGGCCCAGGCCATCGCAGACGAGGCAGAGCAGCCGGCCCTCTTCTGCGATGCGGCGCACGATGACCACGTCGCCGGCCAGGCGTTCGCCTTGCCGGGGCAGGGTGACGGCGGCGCATTCGGCGACGGCCTCAGGCACGCGTGGCACCGTCGCCGGTCCCGGCCCCCGGTTCGACCGCGTCGATGATGCGGCCGAGGATGTCCTCGGTCTCTGCCGCGTTCTCGCCCAGCAGTCCCGCGATGCGGCTGACCGTCTGCAGGTTGCGGTCGATCACCGATCGGGCGCGGGCGATGATCGCCTCGCGCTCGGCGGCGGGTGCGCTGATGTCCTGGATGATCCCGCCGACCAGCCGGCCGGGATCGAGGGAGAAGACCGATACCGACAGCACCCGCCGCCCGCAGCGCAGCTCGACCGTCGGCAGTTCACCGCCGCTGCCGAGGCAATGCCGGAAGCGGGCGGCGAACGGCAGCAGGCCAGCCAGCGGCAGGCCGGCCAGGCTGGAGGGGGGCTGGTCCTCGGCGAACAGCCCCGCGAACCGCTGGTTGGCCTCGACAATCGCGAGGTTCCCATCGACCAGCACCGCCGCCGCCGGCATGCGCTGCATGAGCGCGGCGGCCTTGCTCTGGGCGAGATGGCGGGTGTACGAGACGCAGCGGCTGGGTTCGGCGCGATCCTGCGCCATCGCCGTGGCGAAGCCCCGGCAGGTGTCGTAGCCGCAACCGCCGCAATCCAGCTCGTCCGCCGGGGTGGTTTTGCCGATGCGCGCCAGCTCGATCTCCAGCCGGCCGGGGTCGATCACCGGCGTCAGCACCGGCAGGGCCGGCCAGGTGCCGGCGACCTCGGCGGGCGCGCCGGGATCGCGCTCGCGCCCGAGCGCCTGCGCCGCCGCGATCACGCGCAGGCGCTTCGCCAGGGTGCCGTCGCGGCTGGCCATCCCGGGCCCGTTGATGCAGCCGCCCCGGCAGGCGAGCAGTTCGATGAACGCCGGTCCGGGCAGACCGGCGAGGCCGTCGAGGGCGGAAGCGAAATCGCCGAGCCCTGAAACGCAGCTGAGCACCGGATCGGCGGCCGGGCAGTCGGCGCGGATGCCGGCGAGCATGCCGCCTTCGACCGGGTAGAGCGATCCTTCGTGCGCGGCGTGGGGCTGGAAGCGGTCCTCGGTTCCCGCCTCCAGCCGGGCCGGATCGATCTTCTCCTGCGCGAACCAGCGATGCAGGTCGGCGAAGGTGAGCGCCGCCGTGACGAGATCGGGATGCAGGTCGGCCTCGCGTTTCTTGGCGATGCATGGGCCCACGAAGACCACGGCGACGTCCGCGCCGAAATGCCGGCGCAGCATGCGGGCGTGGACCAGCATCGGCGAGCAGAGATCGGTGACGAGCGCGCCCAGCGCGGGGCGATGCCGCTTCAGGTAGTCCACCGCCACCGGGCAGGCCGACGAGATCCGCACGCCGACGGACCCCCCCGCCAGGTCGCGGGCGATCGCGGCGCTAACCTGCTGCGCCCCGCGCGCGGTCTCCGACACCGCATGCGCGCCCAGCCGACGCAGCGCCGCCACCATCCGGGCCGGAGCCAGGGCCGGGAACTCGGCCAGCCACGACGGCGCCAGCGAGACGACGAGGCGACCGCCTGCCGCCAGCATCGCCTGGACCCGTGCCAGGTCATCGCGCACCCGTTTCGCCCCGGCCGGGCAGACCGAGACGCAGTGACCGCAGGCCAGGCACTCCTCGGGCATCACCGCCGCGACGCCGTCGTGCACCCGGATCGCCTTGACCGGGCACTCGCGCACGCAGCGGGCGCAATCCTGGCACGAGGTCGCCTCGGTGAAGACGGGTGCCGCCGTGCTCGACATGGTCGCCTCCGTGGCGGTGGACTATCGCCTCGCCGGATTCGTCCGCATCCGGCGAACGACCTCGCGAGCGCAGGATGCGCCGGGCGCATCGCAGCGGATCTGCGTTCCATGATCTTCGCCCTGTCCTGATCCGTATGCGGTAGACGAACCAGGCCCTCC
Organism: uncultured Candidatus Kuenenia sp.; assembly: GCA_964654285.1. Lineage (GTDB taxonomy): Bacteria > Planctomycetota > UBA11346 > UBA11346 > UBA11346 > BJHQ01. The sequence goes on along the minus strand of CAZZJC010000097.1, from coordinate 3,119 downwards.
ACGACGGCGGCATCTACCGCCAGAGGGGCCATGAGCCCTGTCGCATGCCACCTCATCACCCCGGTTGCCGGCGTGTTGCCGGCGGATGCGACGCCGGAGGCCATTGGCCCAGCTGTCTGCGGACCTGCATGAGAACTCATTTTGGGGCTCGAGCAAAAACAACTCGCGCGTTCGGGGCTCAGTAGCGCCGGCTTCAGCCGGCTCGGACGGCGGGCTTCAGCCCGCCAGTCATGGCAGTAATCACGCTGGGGCGACTGAAGTCGCCCCTCCGTGCCGGCTGAAGCCGGCGCTACGGCAAGCCCGTTGAAAGCGTCAGGTATCCTTGCGCGAGCCCTTGGTCTGGCTTGACTCCTCGTCGACCCGCTCCACCACTCCCCGCCGTGCTCCGACGGTCCACGGCGTTCCTCCTGATCCTGTCCGCCCTGCCGTTGCTCGCGGGTGAGGTGAGCGGCACCGGAAGCACGTTGCCGCTGACGGTCTCACCGGCCTTTTTCAGCGTCACGGTCGAACCCCGCGTTCGGGGCTCAGTAGCGCCGGCTTCAGCCGGCTCGGACGGCGGGCTTCAGCCCGCCAGTCATGGCAGTAATCACGCTGGGGCGACTGAAGTCGCCCCTCCGTGCCGGCTGAAGCCGGCGCTACGGCAAGCCCGTTGAAAGCGTCAGGTATCCTTGCGCGAGCCCTTGGTCTGGCTTGACTCCTCGTCGACCCGCTCCACCACTCCCCGCCGTGCTCCGACGGTCCACGGCGTTCCTCCTGATCCTGTTCGCCCTGCCGTTGCTCGCGGGTGAGGTGAGCGGCACCGGAAGCGCGTTGCCGCTGACGGTCTCCCCGGCCTTTTTCAGCGTCACGGTCGAACCCCGCGCCGCCGTCGAACGCGAGGTCACGCTGTCGCTCGCCGCCACGGCAACCGCCCCCGCCACCGTGGTCGCAGCCCTGTCCGACTGCGCCTGCCTGCGCGTGCTGACCCCGCTGCCGTTCACCGTCGCCCCGGACAAGCCGGTGACCGTCCGCCTGCGCATCACCGGCGTGCGCGCCGGAGTCGAGACGGTGACCTTCACGACCAGCCTCGGCCCGGTGACCGCCGCCGTGCAGGTGGTCAGCGCCGGGCTGGGTGAAGGCGCCGCCGCCCTCGCCGCCATGCTCGCGCAGGCCCGGCAATCCGCTGCATCGCCGTGGTTCATCGTGCATGACCTCAAGGGCCAGCTGCGCAACTGCGGGTGCAGCCAGGGCGCTCTTGGTGGCATCGAACACCTCGCCGCGTTGCCGGCCCAGGTGAAACGGCTCGCGCCCACCCTGAAGCCCCGTTTCCTGCTGAGCGGCGACAGCGACGGCGCCCGGCCCGGAGTCGCCGCCGCGCTCACCGCGCAGGGCTGGGAACGCGACGACGCTGCTGTCGTGGTCGGCGCCGATCCGGCCGCTGCGATCGCGAAACCCGGCGTGGTGGTCGTCATCCCCACCGTCGCCCAGGCCCCGAACCACCGCGCCATCCTGCGTCCGGTGCTGTCCGGCGGGTTGGTGGTCGAGGTCGTTCAGGTGAACGCCCAGCGCCAGGTCGTCGCCCAGGCGACCATCCCCGTCGACCGCACCCTGGAAGCGGATCCTGGCATCCTGGCCAGGTTTCCCGAACCCTTGACCGCGACGCTGCGACCCGAGGTCAAACCCGCCGGAACCTGCGTCGGCTGCCACGCCGCTGCGGCGGCGGTCTGGGAACGTTCAGCCCACGCCCGCGCCTGGAATTCGCTCAAGCCCGCAGACCGGGTCGACGCCTGCGTCGACTGCCATGCGACAGCCCAGCCAGGGACGACGGCCCTGCCGGGAAAAGCGACCCCCCGCGAGCTCGCCCCGCACGTCGCCTGCCAGGCCTGCCATGTCGGCGCCGACGCCCACGCCGCCGCCCCCACGACGGTGAAGGCAGGCCGGGCCGTGGCCTGCCTGACCTGCCACGACGCCAAGCATGCCCCCCGCTTCGACCGCGACGCCGCCTGGAAGACCGTGATGCACGGACGCTGAGCCCCAAGCCCGGGAGCGCCAGGTTCCAGCCTGGCCGGTGCCGCCAATCCCCCGGGAACGCCAGGCGCCAGCCTGGCCGGTGTCTCCAGTCCGTCCGATCCAGGCCGCTCGTCCATGCCACCCGGAGCGTGATGCCCCGAATCCCCTCTGCACCAAAATTCAAAAATCCCCCATCCGCAAGCTACCGCAACCACCCACCCGAATTCCGGGTGATACGCCATCCAACCTCGCTGACGTACGTGGATTTCTTCAACTGATTCAAGCCCGTTCCCAAAGCCTGCATGGACCGGTGCAGACCTGCTTTTCCGCTCGCGTGGCTTGTAACATTTTCGTAGGCGCTATGTGGGTGCTCCGTCATGCCACGTACCCGCATAGTCCTCGTCCTGGTTGTCCTGCTGGCCCTGGCCGGACTGTGGTGGATCAGCCGGACCCCGGCAAAGAACAGGGAAGAATCGCCGAAAAACCCGGTGGTTTCGGCCCCGGCGGCCGCGACCGCAACCAACCCTGCGGCGAATCCGGTGCCGCCACCGCAGGCCGGGAATATCGCCGCAAACGAACCAGTCGTTGCGACAGGGATCCCCGAACCGGTATCGGCGGACAAGCCCGCCGTGGCGGCGGCTCCGGCGGTTCCCGCGGCAGGCGAGGCCGCCGCGAAGCCGTCCGGCGACTACGGCAGCTTCCCCCCGATCCCGGCTGAGGTCCTGAAGACCAACGCCCAGGCCCAATCGGTGGCGGAAGCCCTGCGCACCAACACCCATCCCGAACGCCTGAGCCCCCTCATCGCGCCGACCCCGTTCGATGCGGCCCAGTGGGATGCCGATCCGTCGAAGTACCTCGCGGTGTCCGAACCCGGCCGCATCTGGCAGGTCAAGCAGCCCGGCGCGGGCGTGCCCGTCCTGGCCCGGCTCACCCCCAGCGTGACCCAGCTCCGCCAGGGCCAGACCACCGAACTCCAGGTCCGCACCGCCCCCAAGGGCGCGGTGACCTTCACCGTGTTCGACGGTGGCGTGTTCACCGAGAACCGCTTGCCGTCGCTGTCGCTCCAGGCCGATGCCCAGGGCGTCGCGACCGCGACCTACCTGGCGACGCCGGGCGTCATCAACCGCGTG
>CAZZJC010000096.1:0-6670 GCA_964654285.1 uncultured Candidatus Kuenenia sp. | reverse complement strand
TGAGCTGGAAGTCGGACAGCACCGGCTTGTCGGCACCCAGCGGCAGGAAGACCTTATCCTCGACCGCGCGCAGGAGCATGGCCTGTTCGTCGAGGCCGAGTTCGCCGATCTCGTCAAGGAACAGCACGCCGCTGTCAGCGCGTTTGAGCAGCCCTTCGCGATCGTTCACCGCCCCGGTGAACGCGCCCTTGCGATGGCCGAACAGGGCCGAGCCGGCGGCGTCGCCGCGCACCGTGGCGCAGTTGAGCTCGACGAAGGGCCCGTCGACCAGATTGCGCGCCTTCTTCAGTTCGAAGATGCGGCGGGCGAGCACCGTCTTGCCGGCACCGGTCGGACCGCCGAGCAGGATCGGAGCATGGGTCGCCGCCGCGACCTGCTCGATGCGGGCGATGAGCCTGGCGAAATCCGGGTTGCGCGTCGGGATGCCGGCAGTCAGCACGGCTGCTCCGGCGGCGCGTTCCTCGGCGAAACGCGAGGCCAGCTTGTCGTATTTCGACAAATCGAGGTCGATGATGGTATACGTCCCGGCCACGTCGGCGTGACCCTCGCCGACATCGGGCCGATCGCCGGGGCCTCGCCGCGGTCCGGGTTGCGTCTGCACGATGCGGGCCGGGAAGTGCCGCGACTCGGTGAGCAGGAAGAGGCAGATCTGCGCGACGTGCGTGCCGGTGGTGATGTGGACGAGGTAGTCCTCCTCGTCGGGTTTCCACGGATAGCCGGCGGCGAAGCTCCACAGGGCGCCGTAGACATCCTCGAAATCCCAGGGATCCGAGAACTCGATGTGCCGGCTGGTCACCGTGGTTCCGGGTGACACCTGGCGGATGTCGGCAGTGATGCCATCAGCGAGATGATCGAAGCGACGCTGATGCAGCATCTCGAAACGGCTGACCTGCAGGTCACCCTGCAGGTGCAGGCCGACCGACGGTCGCCAGCGGTTCCAGCGCTTCTGGTCGCGTCCGGCATCGAGGGTCGGGCCGAGCAGGCCGATGGCGACGAGGGGCTTCATGGCGCCACCGCCTCAGGCGGTTTCCAGCGCACTTCCCCGATGCGGTCGAAGCGGCGATCGTCGCTGACCAGGATGCAACGATGGGCGATGGCGAGCGCGGCCAGATGCAGGTCGTACACCGCGTTGGCCTGGGCGGCGTGGGTCCGGCAGAGACGGTCGACGGCTTCCCACACCTTGGGATCGTCTTCGGCCAGGCGGCGGGTCGCCGGGCGCTCCAGCCAGCCTTGGACGGTGTCGAGCGCGATGCCGATGGGCGTCGGATCGCGCATCACCGGATGGGTGGCGAGGCGCAGGAAGCCGTTGCGGGTGTGCGCACACAGCGCGAAGCCGTCGGCGGCGGCCACGTCCACCACCTGGCGCGCCTGCGCATGCAGGACGTGCTCGCGCCGATGCGCCGCCAGCAGAATGTTCACGTCGAGCAGCAACAGCGGCATCAGGCATTCCCGCCGGTGCGATCGCCATCGAGCTTCCCCAACAGGTAATCGTCGTCGAGCCGCCGTTCGAGCGCACGCACCTGATCGCTGGTCAGCGGAGGTGCGGCGGCATCGCCGTAGGCGATCGTGCCGCCCTCGCGCAGGCGGATGGTTGGCGCTTCCATCAGACCGCGGCGCAGCGCCCGGTTGATGACCTCGCTGAGCGACGTGTTGAGCCGGGCCGCCTGCACCTTGGCCGCCGACAGCAGATCGTCATCGAGGGAAATGGTGGTCCGCATGGTTATAGCATCATGATGCGCGTCGTGATGCAAGCCGATGATGGCCCTCGAACCCGCTCTGGGCCGAAGAGCGGCGCCAGGGGAGCGTCGACGACATCACTCTCTTATAAGAGAAATTCCGCTAGCATAAGCGATGTTCTCAGTTTCGCCCGATTTCCAGGCCGTTGTGCAGCAATGCCTTACGATCCTCCAGCGGACGGAACGACGGACGCTCCCCAAGAACCAAGGACCGTCCATGTGCCACGCCCTTTTCCTCGCCGCGCCGATCGATCTTCCCCACCTGGCGCCCACTGACCCGGCAACCTTCAGTGTCGAACCCATCGGGGAAAATCACCAGGGGATCCGCCACCACTTCCCGCCCAACTGGTCCATCCGCTACCTGGGATCCAGTTCCGGCTGTTCCTGCTCATTCCATGGAAAGAACAGACGATCGCGCCAGGCGCTGCGCGACTACCTCGGCAGGTTGCCTGCCGGTACCACGTTGCACATCTACGACTGCTGGGAAGGGGAGTGCGAAGACGCCGTGGAGGAAAGAACCCGCGCCTCGATCGACGATTTGCTCCTGGCGGAATCCCCACTGGCCTACCGGCGCCTCGTCGCCATGACCACCTGAGAACGAAAGACCGACCATGTCCAACCACGATCTCATCTCCGTCCCCGACGCTGCGCCGATCAAGGCGTGGGTGCGTGGTATTCCGTTGGAGGACGCTGCACGGAAGCAGTTGCTGAACACCGCCCGCATGCCGTTCATCCACCGCCATGTGGCGGTGATGCCGGATGTCCACATGGGCATCGGCGCGACGGTCGGATCCGTCATTCCGACCCTGGGCGCGATCATCCCGGCCGCGGTCGGCGTCGACATCGGCTGCGGCATGTGCGCGGTGCGGACCTCGCTGACCGCCAACGATCTGCCCGACAGCCTGCGCGGCGTGCGCGAAAGCATCGAGCGCGCAGTGCCGCATGGCCGCAGCGACAACGGCGGCCTGCGCGATCGCGGCGCCTGGGGCGATGCGCCGGCGGCGGCGATCGCCACGTTCACCGAGCACCTGCACGCGCCGTTGGAGGCCGTGCTCACCAAGCACCCGGCCCTGCGCAAGGATGGCGACAGCGTGAAGCGCTCCGCCGCCCAGCTGGGGACGCTCGGCACCGGCAACCACTTCATCGAGGTCTGCCTCGATAAGGCGGATCAGGTCTGGTTCATGCTGCATTCCGGCTCACGCGGGATCGGCAACCGTTTCGGCGAATACTTCATCGGCCTGGCCCGTGACGACTGCCGCCGCGCCGGCGTCGATCTGCCCGACCGCGATCTCGCCTATTTCAGCGAAGGCACCGAGCACTTCGCCGACTACATCCAGGCCGTCGGCTGGGCCCAGGACTACGCCCGCCACAACCGCCGCCTGATGCTCGCCCAGGTCATCGCCGCGGTGGGCGCGAACCGCCACATCCCGCCCTTCTCCACCACCGTCGAAGCGGTGAACTGCCACCACAACTACGTCCAGCAGGAACAGCATTTCGGCGAAAAATGCTGGGTGACCCGCAAGGGCGCGGTACGGGCCGGCCTGGGCGAGCTCGGCATCATCCCGGGCTCGATGGGAGCGCGCAGCTACATCGTGCGCGGCAAGGGCAACCCGGAGTCGTTCTGCTCATGCAGCCATGGCGCCGGCCGCACGATGTCGCGCACCAAGGCCAAGCACACCTTCACCCTGGAAGACCACGCCAGGGCCACCGCAGGCGTGGAATGCCGCAAGGACGCCGACGTCATCGACGAGACCCCGATGGCCTACAAGGACATCGACGCGGTGATGGCGGCGCAGAGCGATCTCGTCGAGATCGTGCATACGCTGAAGCAGGTCGTGTGCGTGAAGGGATGATGCCATGATCACCATCGACGGTTCCCTGGGCGAAGGCGGCGGCCAGATCCTCCGCACCTCGCTCGCCCTCGCTGCGATCACCGGCACGCCGGTCAGGATCGAGCGCATCCGCGCCCGCCGACCCAAGCCGGGATTGCAGCGCCAGCACCTGGTGGCGGTGCAGGCCGCGGCGCGGGCGTGCAACGGCCAGCTCGAAGGAGCGGAACTGAACAGCCGCGCCATCACCTTCACGCCGCAGGCGCCCTGCGCCGGCACCCACGTCTTCGACATCGGATCCGCCGGCAGCACCACCCTCGTGCTGCAGACCGTGCTGCCGATCCTGCTCTGCGCCGATGGCCCGTCGTCGCTGCTCATCCGTGGCGGCACGCACAACTGCATGGCCCCGCCGGTCGAATTCCTGCAGGAGAGCTTCCTGCCCGTGCTCCATCGCTGCGGCGTCTCGGCCACGGTCGAGCTGCAGCGCCATGGCTTCCATCCCGCCGGCGGTGGCGCGATCCGCGCCACCATCCAACCGTGGCAGGCCAAGGCGTCCCTCGACCTGATGGAACGCGGCAAGGCCATCGGCCGGCATGCCGAGGTCCTGCTCGCCAATCTGCCGGCCCATGTCGCCAGCCGGGAATCCCAGGCGATCAAGCATGGCCTGCACTGGAGCCACCAGGAGGTCGATGAACACGAGGTCTCCGCCGATGGTCCCGGCAATGCCGTCATCGCCCGCCTCCGGCACGCCAACGTGACGGCCGTGTTCACCGCCTTCGGGGAACTGCGCAGATCCGCCGAACAGGTCGCCCTGGACTGCGTGAAGCAGGTGCGGCGCCACAGCGAGAGCGAGGCGCCGGTCTGCGAGCATCTCGCGGACCAGCTCCTGCTGCCGCTGGCGATCGGTGCCGGCGGCCGCTTCCGCACCGTGAAGCCGAGCGAGCACACCCTGACCAACGCCGCGATCATCGCCCGCTTCCTGGGCGAGGTGGTGTCGATCACCGCTGATGGCGATGCTTCGCTGGTCACCGTGCGCGGCCGGTGCCCCTCCACGCCGTGACCCGGCCAGGCGCCGGCCCGACCTGATCCCACCCCAACCGCCTGATTTCCTGCTCGTCGCCGCACTGGGCGCGTCGCCTGCGATGCCGGCAGGCCCTGCACGCCGCTCCCGGGTTCGCACCGGCGCCCGAGGGTCCGATCGGCGTGCCTCGGATCACCGCTTCCGCCGCCGTCCACGCTTGGGCTTCGGCCCGCGTTTCCTGCCGCCGTCGCCGCTCGGTGCGCTGCCTTCGGATTCGATGGTCTTGATCGCGTCGCGCAGCCGGGCGGCCTCCTCGAAGCGGAGCTCTTCCGCGGCGGCGATCATCTTGCGGGTGAGTTCGGGCACGTCGGCGGGGCCCCAGGCGCCGCCGTCGGGGTGGCCGCCGTCCGCGACCTTGCGACCGGCGAGCTGCTCCGAGAACGTGCCGCCCATGTCGCCTTGCTTCATCGCGCTGCGCGGGGTGATGCCGTGGGCCTCGTTGTAGCGCAGTTGGTACTCGCGGCGGCGGTTGCTCTCGGCGATGGCGGCGCGCATGGCGGCGGATTCGCGGTCGGCATACAGGATGACCGCGCCGTTGAGATGCCGTGCGGCGCGGCCGATGGTCTGGATCAGGCTGGTCTGGCTGCGCAGGAAGCCTTCCTTGTCGGCGTCGAAGATCGCCACCAGCGAGACCTCGGGCAGGTCGAGGCCTTCGCGCAGCAGGTTGACGCCGACCACGCACTCGCTCTCGCCGGCGCGCAGCGCCTGCAGGATCTCGACGCGTTCGATGGCGTCGATGTCGCTGTGCAGCCAGGTCGTCTTGACCCCGGCGTCGGTCAGGTACTCGCTCAGGTCCTCCGCCAGGCGCTTGGTGAGGGTGGTCACCAGGCTGCGTTCGCCCTTCAGCCGGCGGGAGGTGACCTCGCGGATGAGGTCCTCGACCTGGCCGGCGGTCGGGCGCACGGATACCGGCGGATCGACCAGACCGGTCGGACGGACGAGCTGCTCGACGCGGATCTCCTCCTTCGTCGCCTCGTAGGGGCCGGGTGTCGCGCTGACGAAGACGGTCTGCGGCACGATGGCCTCCCACTCGTCGAAGCGCAGGGGCCGGTTGTCGAGCGCGCTGGGCAGGCGGAAGCCGTGCTCGACCAGGGTCGTCTTGCGGCTGCGGTCGCCGGCGTGCATGCCGCCGATCTGCGGGATGGTGACGTGGCTCTCGTCGACGACGCAGAGCAGGTCGGGCGGGAAGAAGTCGTACAGGCAGTACGGCCGCTCGCCCGGCTTGCGCCCGGTGAGATGGCGCGAGTAGTTCTCGATCCCGGGACAGGTGCCGACCTCGCGCAGCATCTCGAGATCGTACTTGGTGCGCGATAGCAGGCGCTGGGCCTCGAGCAGCTTCCCGTCGCGCATCAGTTCCGCGTGGCGTTCGGCGAGTTCCTGCTCGATGCCGGCGAAGGCGCCGTCGAGGGTCGGCTCGTCCACCACGAAATGCTTGGCCGGGTAGATGTTGAGGCGGTCATGCCGGCCGAGGATCTCGCCGGTCAGGGCGTGGACGGTGGCGATCTCCTCGATCTCGTCGCCGAAGAAGCTGATCCGCACGCAGGTGTCGTCGTAGGCCGGCCAGATCTCGACCACGTCGCCGCGCACGCGGAAGCGGCCGCGCCGGAAATCGATGTCGCCGCGCTGGTAGAGGATGGCGACGAGCTTCTCCAGCACCGCGTCGCGGCCGCACGTCTCTCCCTTCTGCACCGTGACGGTGAGATCCTGGTACGACGCCGGCGAACCCAGGCCGTAGATCGACGACACCGACGCGACGATGATCACGTCGCGGCGCGAGAGCAGGCTGCGCGTCGCCGACAACCGCAGCTTGTCGATCTCCTCGTTGATCTGCGATTCCTTTTCGATGTAGAGGTCGCGCGACGGGACGTAGGCCTCGGGCTGGTAGTAGTCGTAGTAGCTGACGAAGTACTCGACCGCGTTGTGCGGGAAGAACGACTTGAACTCGCCATACAACTGCGCCGCGAGCGTCTTGTTGGGCGCCAGCACCAACGTCGGCCGCTGCAGCCGCTCGACCACCTTGGCCA
>CAZZJC010000095.1:0-6799 GCA_964654285.1 uncultured Candidatus Kuenenia sp. | reverse complement strand
CCCCGATCGGCCAGCCATCCGCCGTCTGCGCGGCCGAGGTGTTGCCCACCACGAAGCCGGAACCCGCCCCGAGGTTCGCCGGTTGCAGCGCCGGGACGACGCCGGCGATGGCCGGGGCGCCGACCCACGCGGTGTCGACCCGGCCGGCGATCGCCCGCACCGCGTCGGACTGGAGGCTCTGCACCCGGGCGAGGATCCCCTGGGTCTGGCCGAGGGTGTAATGGCGCGTCGCCGCGACCCCGGATCCGGGCAGGATGTCGTGGAAATGCGTGAGCAGGGCGTCCTGCCAGGCGGCGGTGAGCTGATCCTGCGGCACCGGGTGCGACGCGACCGCCGCCGCCAGGGCCGCGGCGGCATCCGCCTCGACCAGGGCGTTCTCGGCCTGGCGGTTGGCGCGCTTGATCGCGGATTGCGAGACCAGGCAGCCGGAATATTCGCTGTTGAGCTCGCGATCCCAGGTCGGCAGGCGGTCGCCGAGCTTTTCCAGCGCGGCGAAGAAGCGTCGGCTGGTCGAGAATTCGCAGCGCGGCCAGACCGGCCAGGCCGCCATGTCGAGCAGGCGGGCGAGGCTGCGCCGGGTCGGGCCGCCGCCGTGGTCGCCGACGCCGTACACGCACATCCATTCACGCCCGCCGGTGCTGCGCGCAAAGGTGGCGAGGTCGCGGCCGAGGTCAGGGGTCAGCTGATGGTTGTAGCCCTGCGCAGAGACCTCGCGGCAGACCAGCACCCGCGCCCCGTCGGGGGACCGCCACCAGAAGGCCGCCGGCCGGTCGATGCCGCCGCTGCGCATGATGTAGTAGTGGCGGACGCCGGCGCGGGCGTCGATCGCGGGAATGGTCGCCGCGTGGCCGAAGCAGTCGGGCACCCAGTCGATGCAGACGTCCTCGGGTCCGAGTCCGAGATGCTCCTGCATCCACGCGCGGGTGCGCACGAGCTGCCGGACGATGGCCTCGGCCCCGGCGGTGTTGCGCTCGCCCTCGACCCAGTGGCTGGCGGTGACCTCCCAGCGGCCGGTGGCGAGGTGCGCCTTGACCCGGCGCAGCAGGTCCGGCGCGTGGACGCGCAGGATCTCGTAGATCGAGGTCTGGGACTGGCTGAAGCAGAAGCCGGGGAACTCGTCCATCAGGCGCAGCACCGCGCGCACCGTGTCGATGGTGGTGGCAACGGTCTCGTTCCAGGGCCACTGCCAGTTCATGTCGATGTGGGCGTGGCCGACGCAATGGACGGTGTAGGAGCGCGCCACCGCGGCGACCGGGGCCAGCACGGCCTCGGCACCGGCCAGCGCCGAGGCGTAGGATCCGCCGTCGGCCACAACGCGCGCCCACACCGCCGCGGCCTCGTCCGCCAGACGCGGCCACGCCGCCCCTTCGGCGGGATGCAGCGTCGCGAGATCGCGCACCAGGGCGATCTCGGCCTGGATGCGCTCGGTCAGGGCGTATTCGGCCGTATGGCGGGCCAGGGTCGCGGGCAGGGCTGCGGGAAGATCCACCGGCATGGAAGGCTCCTGGGCGTGGGTTGCGGTCATTGTATGCGCTACCCAGGCACGACAATGCCCTGAAATGCCGAAAAAGTACGCTCCAGCGGCATCGACGCCGCCGCCCGCGCACCGGGACCCCACCGCCGCCGCAGCCCGCCGCCTGTCCTGGTCGGAGGAAAGCCCGACCGGCGCCCCGCTGCGGGTCCTCCGCCACTGCCTGCGGCCGCACGCGGTGATCGGCGCGCACCGGCACGAATTCGCGGAAGTGTTCTGGTGCGAGGCCGGTTCCGGCGCGCATCAGCTCGGTGACCTGCGCCTGCCGCTCGAACCCGGCGTGGCGGCATTCATCCGTCCGATCGACTGCCATGGCATCCACGCCGGAACCAAGGGCCTGACCCTGGTCAACGTGAGCTTCCGCATCCAGCCCGTGGCCGCGCTGATCCGGCGCCTCGGCACCGCCTGGCCGTGGCAGGATGGCCGACCGCGCTCGGTCCGGCTGTCGGCGCGGGCGCGCGAACGCCTGGCGGCATGGTGCGTGGAACTGTCGCAACCGCAGGCGGGCCGGCTCGATCTCGATGCCTTCCTGCTCGATCTCGCGCGCCTGACCGCCAGCCGGGAGGCTGGTCGGGCCGAACCGCCGGCGTGGCTCGGGGATGCGGTCGAAGCCTTCCGCGATCCGGCGCATCTGCCGGGCGGCACGCACCGGCTCGCGCAGCTGACCGGCCGGACCCCCTCCCACCTCAATCGCGCCATCCGCGCCTGGTACGGCCGGACCGCCACCGCGCTGGTGCTCGATCTGCGCCTGGACCGCGCCGCCGCCGACCTGCGCCTGGGCGATCGCAGCGTCGCCGAGGTCGCTGCCGCCTGCGGCATCCCCCATCTGGGCCACTTCCATCGCCGTTTCCGCGCCCGCTTCGGCACCACGCCGCGCCGCTGGCGGCTCGACGCCTGGTCGGCGGGCGCGGGCCGCGCCTGACCCGGTTCAGCCTTTGAGGATGTTCTCCGCCTCGGCGATGATGCCGGGAACCTCCTGCATGAGCGAGGCGAAGCCGGCGCCATCGAGACCGCAGGCATGCAGCAGCACGCCATCGACGTGGGTCTCGAAGGGATGGTCGGCCACCACGCCGACGCCGGCGGCATAGACCAGGCGTTCCGCCAGGCGCACCGCCGCGAGCTGCCGCATCGCGTTGGGCGACGCATCGGTGGGGATGCGGTGGTGCTTGCCGATCGCGACCGCGAGATCGGCGGGCAGGCCCCAGCGGCCTGCGACCTGCTCGCCGGCCCAGCAGTGGTCGAAGCCCAGCAGGGCGCGTTCGCGGCGCAGGATGTCGGTGTTTCCTTCCGCCTCGCGGCGCATGTCCAGGCCGTTGCGGGTCAGGAACGGCGCCACGACCAGCATGCCGACATCGCGCAGCAGCCCGGCGACGAACCATTCCTCGCTGGTGTCGCGATCGGCGCCCGCCCGCTTGGCGATGCCGCGGGTGACCGCCGCGGTGGTCACCGAGTTCTTCCACAGGCCGCCCTCGGTGAAGCCGTAGCACGACAGGTCGAGGGACATCAGGTTGGTCGTCGACGCCGCCAGGACGAGGCTGCGCAGGCTGGCCTGGCCGATGATCGCCACCGCCATGGTGATCGAGGCGACCGGATTCGACAGGCCGTAGAACGGGCTGTTCACGAGTTTGAGTAGACGTCCGGCGATGACCATGTCCTGCTTGATGAGGTCTTCGAGGCCGGAATTCGACACGTGCTGGTTGCCGACCTCCTTGAGCAGGCGCATCACCACCACGGGCATCGCCGGGATGCGGTCGACCTCGGCGAGGAATTCGCTCTCGTGCACCATCACCCGGCTGCGGCCCTGGTTGCGGAACGCCGAACCGGAACCATCGCCATCGGCGGCCGGGCGCGGGGCGCCTCCCTGCTTGAAGCGGCGGAATAGGTCGGCGGGCATGCGGGGTAAGTCTAGGCCATGTTCCGGGCCTGCGCCAGCCTCACGCCAAGATCCCGCCACCTGGCGCCCGCGCCGCGGTGATGAGTGCAGCCGCGATGGCGTCGACTTCGGCCTCGGTCGTCATCGCGCCCAGGCTGATGCGGATCGCGTTGCCCGCCTGGTCGGCGGGGAATCCCATGGCCATCAGCACGTGGCTGGGCTCGCGCCGGGCGAGGGCGCAGCTCGCCCCGGCCGAGGCCGCGACGGTGGCGAGCCGGGTCAGCCAGCCTGCTGCCAGCCCGGGATGGACGAAGAACGAGATGCCGGGCGCGCGCGCAGCCCCGGCACCGGCGACCAGCACGCCGGGAAGCGCGGCCCGCACCGCGTCCTCCAGCCGGGAAGTGAGTGCGCTCAGGCGCTGGACGTGTCCGCCCAGGCGTTCGCGCGCCAAGCGCGCCGCCACGCCCAGACCGACGATGCCGGGCAGGTTCGGGGTGCCGGAGCGCAGACCGCGCTCCTGGCCGCCGCCGTGGATCTGCGCCGAGAGGCCGAGACCGCGCCGCAGCCAGAGCGCGCCGATGCCGGGCGGCGCGCCGAACTTGTGCCCCGACAGTGCGAGCAGATCGCAGCCCAGCGCAGCGACATCGACCCGCAGGCGGCCGATGCCCTGGGTCGCATCGCACAGCAGCAGCCCCCCCGCAGCATGGACGATCGCCGCCGTGGCGGCGACATCCTGCACCACGCCGGTCTCGTTGTTGACCAGCATCACGGCGGCGAGCGCCGTCCGCCCCGGCGGATCGGCACAGGTGGCGGCGAACGCGGTGCGGTCGAGCCGGCCATCGCGGTCGACGCCGATGCGTACGACCTCGGCCCCGGCGGCGGCGAGGCGGTCGAGGGGGGCGAGCACCGCCGCATGCTCGCTGGCGGCGGTGACGAAGCGCGGGCGCTCCGGCAGCAGTCGTTCACCGACGCCGAACAATGCCAGATTGCAGCTTTCCGTCGCCCCGCTGGTGAACACCACCTCGTCGGGACGGGCCCCGAGGAGCGCCGCGACCTCGGCGCGGGCCGTATCGACCAGGCCCTGCGCGCGCCGGCCGGCGGCGTGCTGGCGTGATCCCGGGTTGGCCCCGTCCTCATGCAGAACCCGGGTCACCGCCGTGACCACCTCGGGCAGGCACGGCGTCGAGGCGGCATGGTCGGCGTAGATCATCGCCGGGATGCTCGCCCGGATGCGACGCCGGCCAAGCAGGTGACGCTGCGGTCTTGCCCGCCCGGCCCGGGGTGCTTGGCTCGCGGCCCATGAGCCGATCGCCTTCCTTGGCGCCATCCCCGACGCCAATCCCCGCCCCGTTGATCCGCCTGGCCTCGCCCGCTGATCTCGATGCCATCTGCCGCCTCGACACCGACAGCTTCCCTGCCGCCGACCGCTTCCCGCGCCGGACCTGGCGCCTGCTGCTCGGTGCGTCGGCCGCGTCCGGAAGCTCCCTGACCCTCGTCGCGACCGGCGGGGAACCGGCGCCGCTGCTGGGCGCGATCAACCTGCTGCTGCGGCGCGGATCGCAGGTGGCGCGCATCTATTCCATCGCGGTCGCCGCGGCGGCGCGCGGCCGGGGCCTGGCGCGCCATCTGATCGCGACGGCTCAGACGCATCTGCCCCCGCACATCACCGTCATCTCGCTGGAGGTCCGGGCCGACAACGCCCCCGCCCGCGCGCTCTACCACCGCGTCGGCTTCTCCGTGGTCGCGCCCTTGCCCGGCTACTACGCCGACGGGGCCGATGGCGTGCGTCTGCGGGTCGGACGCGCCGCGTTGCGCTCGCAACTCGGTACCCCATGATCCCGCCCCATACCCGTCATTTCCGGAGCCTTCGCATGCGCGCCCCCGCCCTCCCCGCCGTCCGCTCCCTGCTCCTCGTCGCCGCCGTCGCCGGAGCCGTGCTCGCGACCGGCTGCACGCGGCAGGAGGTCGCGCCCCCGCCTGTGCCGGTCGCCGCCTGGACCGCCGAGGACGGCAGCGCGGTCGCCACCGCCCTGGTCGACGCCTCGCTCAAGACGCCCTGGGCGAACAGCTTCCGCGAGCGCAGCGGCCGCATCCCGCAGGTCCTGGTCGGCGACATCCGCGACCGCAGCGAAGTCCAGGTCGACACCAGCGCCTTCGCCAAGACCCTCGGCCAGGCCCTGCTCGCCAGCGGCAAGGTCGGCCCCGCCGGCGAGAAGCCCGATTTCACCCTGACCGGCGTGATCTCGCCCTCGACCCAGAAGATCGCCAGCGGCAAGGTGGTCGCCGTCGACCTGACCCTCAGCGACGCCGCCGGCACCATCGCGTGGAAGGACGGGATGGAATACACCGTGCCCGAACGCCTGCCGCCCGCCCAGCCTGCCGCGAAGTGATCTGCTGGCAGCGCTTGGGCTGATCAGGCCTGGGCCGTCTTGGGGAAATATTTGACCCCGGTTTTTCCTGCGAAATCGGCATCCTGGGTCCAGACCACGGCCGCATGCCGCTGCGCGGTGGCAAGAACGATGCTGTCAGCAGTCGGCATCCGCTGGGCCACAGCGAGAGACGCCGCCTCTACGGCAAGCATCTCATCCAGGTCCACGATCCGGCCTTGCCGCATCACCGCGACGACCTTCAGCACCGTGTCACGAGACTCGCTGCGCTGCAGCACCTTGACGACCTCCATCAGAACGATGCTCGGGACGATCAGATTCTTCGGTTTTTCGATTGCTGGTGCGAACAATCCGGCACGGGGACCATCGGCGATGTACTCGAGCCAGCCGCAGGAATCGACCAGGTTCAAGGCAGCTCCCGCTCGTCCCGTTCGACCTCGGTCGAGATCGCAGGGCACAAACCGCGGATCGACCGGGGTGGAACCACCGGCAACAATTCGATCCGCCCAGCCAGGGCGATGACCTGGAACTGCTGCCCCGCTTCGACATGCAGTTGTTCCCGCACGTCACGAGGAATGACCACCTGGAACTTGGGCGACACGGTAACGGTGCTCATGACGGCTCCATCGATAGGCGCCTCGTACAACGAATCAGAAATCAATCAAGCGGACAAGACGATGCGCTGGGTTTCTCCGCACCACCAAGCTGCCTCCCAGAAAAACCGCAAGTGCGCCCCAGATGCAAGGCGGGAGGAGGGAGTGTGGCGGCGCCAGGCGTCAGGACAGGTGTGGCCACACGCAATGACGTTCGTAGGCGGTGAGAAACACCTGTCCTGACGATGAGAGCTGACGACCAACGCAGCAGATGGGGCTTCAAGACCAATATGCCTTGGCCCTGGTCCCATCATTACTTGCGGGTGAATCAGCAGCCTTCGAAACTATTCACCCATGAGCAACTCATACTAATCCACTTTCAAAGCCATAATAACTATCCAATCGAACCCGCAGA
>CAZZJC010000094.1:0-6823 GCA_964654285.1 uncultured Candidatus Kuenenia sp. | reverse complement strand
AGCCTCGTAAATATTTGTGAAACAAATGCTTATATCTTAACTGAATGCCATTGCGGTTCCGAGGCGCATCGCATCGAACATCTCAACGATGGGATCTACGGAAATTCCAAGAGCTGGATCGGCGTTGGCCCTGGTCCGCACTGGGTGCTGATCACCCTGCCCCAGCCGACCAAGATTGACCGGATCCTTGTGTCCCGGGACCGCAACGGCCAGTACCGGGATCGACTCGCCAACAAGGTCATCGTTTCAACCAGCCTGGATGGCAAACCGTTCACTCCGCTAGCCCAGGCGGAAATGGCGGCGCAGTCTGCCCCGCCGCCTGCGTCCAAGACCTCGCCGCCACCGCCGCTGCCGGCAGTGGAGACGGGCAGCGTGGCGGAAGCCCCGCCGGCCCAGGGCACACCGGAGAAAGCCCCCCAGAAACCCGGCCTGGCCGGCCTGCTTCTGGATGCCATCCAAATCGATCTGACCGAACCAGTGGAAGCCCAGAAGATCCGCCTGGACCTGGCCTGTTATGGTCCAGCCATGGTGGATGAGGTGACAGTGTACGGTCCCGATGGCGCGCCGATCAGCGGTCTGACTTCCAGCGCCAATTCGCATGCCGAGTCCGGCAAGGACAAGAAAGGCGATGTCATCGCTTCGCCTTTTCACGTCAGTTATGTCTGTGACGGTCGGTTTGGACCGGCCAGCGCTTGGCAGGCGGCAAGAAAAGGCCCGTCCTGGCTGGAACTGGCCCTGCCCAAGTCGCAACGGATCGGTCGGATCGTAGTTTCCGCCAATCGCCTGGACGGCACCGGTTACCTCCAAGCGGCTGAACTACTGACGACAACCGACGGGACAACCTGGAAGCGGGTGGGCAAAGGCGTGTCGCAGACGCTCAAGACTGCTCTCTCCCCCCTGACCAGTGCGTTCTTTGCCGAATTGCGCCTGCGCCGCCGGGCGCCGTTCACCGCTGATATCGCTGATGCCAAGGCCCTGGCCCAACGCTTGGAGGAAACCGGCCGCGTGGTCACAGCGCAGCGGCAGCAACTGCTCGAACTCGAAACCCGGGTCACCCAACTTGATACTGCCACGCTCTTGCCCCAGGCGGCCAGCGATCTGTTCGTCCAAGTCCGCCAGATCAAACGCGATCTGCTATTGCGCGACCCCCAGCTGGCTGGACTCAGCCGCATCCTGTTCGTGCGACGCCATCCCTATCGGCCCAGCCACAACTATTCGGACTTCCTGGATGGCAATCTCAAGGGCGGCGGAGGACTGGCGGTGCTGGAACTGCCGCGGACGGGGGATCGCCTGGACGCCGACAAGGCAACCACCACGGTGCTCTTCGATGCGAAATCCGGCCTGGCCCGCGATCCGACCATCGACTGGGATGCACGCGAGATCTGGTTCGCCTACATGCCTGCCGTCGGCACGACGGATAAGGGTTTCACGAAGGAGGACCGCAAGCGCTGGCACCTCTACCGACTGCCGGCTGCGGGCGGCGAGGCCGTCCAGATGACCAATGGGCCCTATCATGACTATTATCCCTGCGTCCTGCCCAACGGCGACATCAGCTTTGTCACCACCCGCTGCGACATGCGCTTCCTGTGCTGGGTCCCGACCAGCATGACCCTGTACCGCATGCGCCCTGATGGCAGCAACATCCACGCGCTGTCCTTCAACAACCTCAGCGAATGGTTCCCCACCGTGCGACGCGACGGACGCATCATGTGGACCCGGTCAGAGTACCTGGACAAGGGTGCCGACTTCGGGCACACGATCTGGTCGATCCGACCCGATGGCACGCATCCCGAACTGGTCTATGGCAACAACACCCCCCACAACATCATGAATGCCATGGAGGTGCCGGGGCGCGAGAACGAACTGTGCGCCACCATGATCAGCCATTTCGGCGACTTCGGCGGCCCCCTGGCCTACATCGACCTGACCAAGGGGCCTTATGACCCCGCCGCAGTCTCGCTGATCACTCCGGAAAATCGGGCCATGAGCAACGCTGGCGTCTTTCGCGACCCCTGGCCGATCAGCCGAGACCTGCTCCTGGCCAGCCACAAGGATGGCGAGCACTGGTCGCTGTACCTTTTCGACCGCGCCGGCAACCGCGAACTGCTCCACCGCGATCCGGCCATCAGCTGCATGACCCCGTTGCCCCTGCATGCCCGAACCCGGCCGCCGGCGCTGCCGGAGGGCCGGGGCTCCGGTACCGCGGTGATGTCGGTGATGGATGTCTATGATGGGCTGTCCCCCACCGTCGAACGGGGCACGGTCGCCTGGCTGCGCATCTGCCGCGAGCTGCCTTCGATGCTGGAACGGAATCAGGCTGGCGATCGCCGCGAGAAATACGACGATTTCCAGAAATATTACGCTTCGCCCTCGGACAAGATCAGCGTCCCATGGCCTGGGTATGTTGCCAAGTCGGTCATCGGCATCGTACCGGTCGATCCCGACGGTTCGGCGCATTTCACGGTGCCAGCCGGGCAGATGTTCTACTTCCAGGCCCTGGACAAGGACTTCAACGAGATCCAGCGCATGGCCAGCGTCATCCAGGCCCAACCGGGTGAACAGCGCACCTGCCTCGGCTGCCACGACAGCCGCCTGCGCACCGCCGCCATGCCCCGCCATGCCACCGCCTTGATGCGGGCGCCATCGGTCCCGCAGGCGCCCCCCTGGGGCGCCGGCCCTTTCTGGTATGAGAAGGTCGTCCAACCGGTGCTCACGCGGAACTGCATCAGCTGCCATGATGGGGCCAAGGGTGAGAGGAAGCTGGATCTGACCGCCACGATCCTTCCCGACTCCAAGGCCCCTGCGTCCTACATGACGCTGATCAATGGCCGGTACATCAGCTATCTGCCTTGCAATTGGGGCACCCGGCACAGCAAGCCGCAGCCCAAAGGGGTCGGCACCCTCCAGAGCCGGCTCTTCCCCATCCTCGCCGACAAGAACCACGCAGGGGTGAAGCTCGGCCCGGAGGACCTGCAGGCGATCAAATGCTGGATCGACCTCAACTGCCCCCTGTGGGGCGACAACCAGCACCGCGACGAGCGTGCGGCCGGAAAACCCTATATCACCGCCGCCTGTCCCGCGCCCCAGGCGACGAAGAAGGACTCGCCATGATGACCAGGACGATCCTCGCCTTGGGCGTGATGCTCAGCCTGGCTGCCGGCGAATCCGCCACAACCGGACCGAGGCTGCTGGTTTGCGGCTGGGGTCTGGGCTATGTGGCGGTCTACGACAGCCAGGGCCGTGAGGAATGGCGCATCGGCACGGTGGGGCAACAGATCGACGCCTGGCTGCTGGACGACGGCCATGTCCTCTACACCACCGTCGGAAGCGTGCGCGAGGTCGAGCGCGACCGGACCGCCCCCGGCGGGGCCAGGGTGGTCTGGGAACTGGCCGGCCCCAAGGGGAGCGAAAGCAACGGCTGCCAGCCGCTGCCCGATGGCAGAGTCCTCATCTGCCGCAGCTACGATGATCGCCTCGAATTCCTCGAAATCGAGCGCAGCACCCGGAAGGAGCTGGTCAAGGTCGTGACCAGCGATCCCGCCCTCTCCAAGGGTCGCCGTCACGGCAGCGCCCGCCAGGTGCGAAAGACCTCGCGGGGGACCTACCTGATCGGCCTGATGGACCAGGCCAGGGATGGCGGGGCGGAGATCGATGGGAAGGGCGCGGTGGTCCGACGTTTCCCTGAGATCCGCTACGGTCTGGAGGAAATGCCGGATGGCGGTTTCCTGGGCGCGGGCGGCGACAACCACTGCGTGATCCGTTTCGATGCCGAAGGCCGCGAGATGTGGCGCATCAAGCAGCGGGATGTGCCCGGATTCACCCTGGGACTGGCGGCCGCCGTGCGCGCCCAGCCGGATGGTTCCATCCTGGTGGCCAATTGGGGCGGACACGGCGGCAGCGCGGGCCCCTGCGTGGGCCTCATCGCACCAGATCGCAAGATCCTCACCTGGAGCCTCCAGCTCACGCCGGCGAACCGCGTGGCCGGATTCCAGGTCCTTCCGTCAGGGTCCGACGCCAGATGAACGCGTCTCGATACCGCCAGCCTGTTCCCAGGATCCGGCTTCCGTCGCGTCTCCTGCTCCGCTTCATCTGGTGCCTCTGCCTTCCCGCCCTGGCGCGGGCTGGAGAAGTTCGCTCCCCGTTCGATGCCGCCTGGGCGCCGGACGGGGGGCTGCTTGCCGTTAGCGACCATACGGCCGCCAGGGTGCTGCTGATCCGGGAGGACGGGAAGATCTCCGCGAGCATCTCCATGAGGGGGCAACCCGCCGGACTGGCCTGGGCTCCCGACGGGAAACTCCTGTTCGTGGCCGAACGCGGCGCTGGCTCCCTCGCTGTCGTCGATCCGAACGCCACCGCGGTCATCCGGCGCATCCCGGTCGCCCGGTATCCCATCAGCGTCGCCACCAGGGGGGATTTGCTCGTCGTGACCGATAACGGCTGCGATTCCCTCATCGTCCTCGACCGCGCCAGTGGCCTGGAGAAGGCCCGCATACCTTGCGCCTACAGGCCGTGGGATGTCGCCATCCGTCCCGACGGGTCGATGGCGGTGGTCGGCAACCTCACGCCCCACGGCGATGCGCGTTCGCCGACCCATGCCGGAGTCGTGACCCTGGTCGATCTGGTCGGACTGCGGAAGCTCGCCGATCTCGCCCTGCCATCCGGATCCACCAGCCTGCACGGGATCGCGACGAGCCCCGACAACCGCTTTGCCTATGTCTTGCACAGCATCGGCCGCTTCACCCTGCCCACGACCCAGATCGAGCGTGGCTGGGTGATGACCCACGGAATGAGCATAATCGACCTGTCGGCACGTCGGGTCAGATCCACCATCGTCTTCGATCTTGCCAACCTGGGCGCAGCCGATCCCTGGGAAATCTCGCTCAGCGCCGATGGCGCCACGGCCTGGATATCGCTCGCAGGAACCGGCGAACTGGCTCAGATCGACCTCAGGCTCCTGCACCAGCTCCTCGACGGCAAGGCTCCGCCCGCGGTCATGGGGCTCCTGCCCGCGGGTTCGATCTGGGCCCAGATGGTCAAGGATCCGGGCCGGGGCACGGATCTGTCGGGCGATCTGATGGCGCTGAGCAGCGCGGGGGTCATGAAGCGGATCGCGGTGCCAGCCCAAGGGCCACGCGGCCTGGCCTGGTCCGCGGCCGGAGGACTCGCGGTCGCATCGTATTTCAGCGGCGAGGTCCTTCTGATCGATCCCGTGACCATGGCGGTCAGGCACACCGTGACCTTGGGAGCGCCGACCGGTCAGGATGCGGAACGAGAGGGAGAACGGCTGTTCTTCGATGCGCGTCAATGCTTCCAGCAGTGGCTGTCGTGCGCCAGCTGCCATCCTGAGGGCAGGGCTGACGGCCTGAACTGGGACCTGCTCAACGATGGCATCGGGAATCCCAAGAACACCAAGCCGCTGCACCTGGCCCATCGGACTCCGCCGTCGATGGCGACCGGGATCCGGGAAAGCATGGAGATTGCCACCGCCAAGGGATTCATGGCCATCCAATTCCGGTCCATGGAGGAATCCCAGTTGGAGCAGGTCCGAGCCTACATCCGCTCCATTCCGTTGGAACCGAGCCCGTACCTGCTGGCATCCGAGGGCAGGTCGCTGTCCTGCACCACCTGCCATCAGGCAGGACCTCTCGCAAGCCTGCCCAAGAATCACATGCCCATCTCCGGTGAACTGTCCGCCGAGGCATCCAGGGGGTTGTCGCTCTTCCGCGACCCCAAGGTGGGATGCGCCTCCTGCCATACAGGGCCTCTGTTCACCGATCTGAAGATGCATGATGTCGGTACCGGACACGAACGGGACCGGCGCCGGGATTTCGACAACCCGACACTGTATGGATTGTGGCGAACCGCCCCATTCCTGCATGACGGCTCGGCGGCGACGCTGATGGATCTCATCACCACGTTCAATCCCGAGGACAAGCACGGAAAGACCAGCCATCTCAACGAAGCCGAGCGCAAGGATCTCCTGGCATTCCTGCTGTCCTTGTGACCAGCACCGCCTTCAGATCCGCTCCGACGTCCTGCCAGGGACCGATCCCGACCCGGGAAAGGGGCGCGCACCCAGATCCGACATCCAACACGGAGCAAATCGCCATGATCCCATCCACGCATGTCCGGCCGCCGCTGCGGGGGATCCTGGCCGCCTGGGCCGTATGGTCTCTGAGCGCCCTCGCCATGGCTGCGGACCACAAGCCGCAGGAACCCCAGGTGCGGACGCCCAGGCCGCCACCATCGAACCCGGCCACGAACGTGGCCGAGGCGGTCCAATGGCTTGAGACCGAGGCGCACCGCATCATCCGGGCCTCGTTGCGCCCCATGAAGGACGGGACGGCCGCGTTTCCACCCCAGGTCGGCATCGGCTACGAGGCGTTCTGGCTGCGCGACTACGCCTATTGCCTGGAAGGCTGCATCACGTCCTTTTCGACCAGGGAACTGGCCGATGCCTGCCGCGTGTTCGTGCGCAATGTCAGGGCGGACGGCGCCGGGGTGGACTGCGTGAAATTCGACGGAACTCCGATCTACAAGCCCGGGTACGGCTCGATGGGCAAGGAGCCTGTCACCGATGGTCCGACCTTCACGGTCGGAGTCGTCTATCATACCTGGCGGCAGACCAGGGATGAAACCCTGCGCACGGAAGCCCTGCCGGTCCTCGAACGGACCATGAACTACCTGCCGCGCAACGCGAAGACCGCCCTGGTCCACATCGCGCAACCCGGGGAGCGCTGCCCCTATGGCTTCACGGACAGCATCCCCAAATGAGGACTCCTGTCCGCCATCCGGACGCTGGTCCTATCTCAGGTGTGGGTTG
>CAZZJC010000093.1:0-7539 GCA_964654285.1 uncultured Candidatus Kuenenia sp. | reverse complement strand
CATCCAGTTGAGTTTCGCCGTGAAAACCCAGTGCATCATCAGGTTTCTGAGCACCAGCACACGTATGCGCCGCGCCCCGGCGGGCCGGCCCCCTCAGTCATTGAAGATGGTATAGGTCAACCCGCCCACGCAGACGACCCAGGCGACCACCTCGCCGTCCTGCACCTCGCGGTGCCAGTCGGAGGCGAACATAACGAGGCGGTTGTCGGGCAGCGGGAAAAAACCACCGGGGGACTGGCCCGGTCGCAGTCCGAGGTCGGACGCCTCGGTGGCGTAGCCGTCCGGGGTGCGGGTCCACGGGCAGAGGGATTCGGTGCTGGTCATGACGGATTTAAGGGGTTGGCCGTGGTCGGGCGACGTCGCATCGGCACCGACCACGGCATGGTGATGGCCTCAGCCGGCGGCCGCGAACCGCCCCCGGTCGACCTTGGCGAACCGCGCCTTGTCGCCCTTGACTTTGATCTCGCGGATCATCGCCGCGTAGATCGTCGCCGCCGGGGTCTTGCCGTCCGTCGTCCACAGGCCGCGCTCCAGGATGCGCGCGACCAGGTCTTGGGCGTTCATGGGCGCGCCGGCTTCGCGCAGGACGAGCGCAGCGGCGTCGAGACCGGAGAGTTTGGGCGTGGCGGTGCTCACCTCGGTGGTCGCGGCCACGGCCTCGGTCGCCACGACAGCCACGACCTCGGGCGTGGTTTCTGCCAGCATAGGTTGCACGGGCACCTTGGCCTTCCGGCCTCGCTTGGCTCCGGCCTTGGCCTTCGCGGTCTTGGGTGTGGTGGTCTTAGGCATGGGATTCTCCTTGGGTTCTTGATGAAGCCCGGCCGGGGTTCGCCCGGCCAGGCGGGTGAAGGTTCACTTGGCCGCAGGGCCGAAGAGGTGGTTGGCGAGGTGCTTGGCCAGGCGGTCGACCGCCGTCTTGGCGGCGGCGTCGGTTGCCGCGCAGTCGAGGCCGCGATCCCAGTTGAAAGCCACCGCGTCGTTGTCGAGCCGGCGCAGTTCCAACTTCGAGATCCGGCTGCGGCCGATCTCGTAGCTCGTCACCTCGGCGTGCTCGGGGTAGACCTTGGCGCAGAAGCGGAAGGCCCCGATGCGGCCCTGCACCCAGCCGCCGCAGCCGTCAGCCGGCTTCGGGCTGGTCAGAACCAGGTCGCCCTCGATCACCGTGGGCGGGGCGACCGGCGGGCTGCTTGCGCGGCGGCGGGCTGCCAGCTTGCCGGCTTCGAAGGCGGCGCGCAGGGCATCGCGGATGGACCAGCAGGCTTGCTCCTGGAAGTCGAGCCGGTCGCTGTGCCGGGTCTCCAGGGTGTCGAGGTCGAGGTGGGTCTTGGCGATGGCTGCCAGGATCGCGTCGACCTCGCTGGAGGCCGGGGTGGTGGGGAGGGTGGCGGGCTTGGGCATGGGTGGTTTTCCTTGGGTGCTGCACGCCGTGTTACCGATGCACATGGACGACATCCAGTTGAGTTTCGAAGTGAAAAGCTGGTGAATCATCAGGTTTCTGAGCAGTCGCACACCAGGGCTGCGCCCGGCGCCAGGGTCGTCCCCGGCACCGGGCGGGCCGGTTCAGAGCGCAGCGAACCCGGCCATGAGGAAATCGACCAGGTGCGCCGGGTTGGTGACCTTGGCGCGGAACCAGGCCTCGGCCTCGGCGGGCGAGGCGAAGGGGTGGTCGAGGACGTAACCGCCGGCCTCGCTCTGCGGGTCGCCGTCGATGACCAGGCAGCCCCCGGTCGCATCGAGGACCAGGAACCAGGCGCGCTGGGCACCGAGGGTGAAGTGCCCTTCGGCCGCGAGCGGCTCGGCTCCGTCGGCGAAGCGCTCCGCCCCGGCCATGCCGTACCAGTCTTCACGGGTGAATGGCCGCAGGGTGATCGCTTCGCCCAACGCGCGCAGCCGGTTGCCCAGGTCGGCGTGCGCCTGGCTTTCGCGGACGCCGTGCTCGATGGCCATGAGGACCAGGCCCTCGCGGGCACCGGCGGCGAGGTGGCCGAGGTCGCGGATGGTCGCCACGCTGGCCGGTTCGGCAGCGAGGCGGCGGTGCTCCTCCTGCAGGATGGTGATGGTCTGGGCCAGGGTGCGGGCTGCCGCTTGGTGGCGGGCCGGCAGGTCGGTGGTGGGGTTCGTGTCGTGGTCGGCCATGGGTGGTTCTCCTTGGGTACTGCGGGCCGTGTTACCCATGCACATCGACCACATCCAGTTGTGTTTCCATGCGAAATACCAGTGAATCATCAGGTACGGACCGCCCCCGCCGGAGGTGCTTATGTCGCTTGACTTCCCACCGAAGCCGGATGCCGGCAGCCTCCGGCTGACCGCCGTTCAGCTCGACCAGGCCGTCGCCCTGCTGCGCCGCTCTGGCTGCCAGCGCGCCACGGTCGAGGCCGTACGTGGCGACCTTGCGGCCGGCGCGCCGGGCACCCCCGACGGCACCATCAACCTCATCGCCTACGCCGCCTGGCTTGTCCGGGCGCTGGCCGAGAAGGAGCAGGTCCATGGCGATTGATCCCCACCGCATGCGCCCGGCCGACCTGGCCCGGCTGCTCAACAGCACATCCCTGGGCACGGTGATCGCCGAGCGACAGCTCCATCGCCACCGCACTCGAGCGGGCTTTCGGATCGGCGACGGCAAGTCGGTCGACCTGCTGCGCTACCTCGCCTGGATCTTCGACCAGGTCCACGCCCCGGTCGTCCCCAAAGACGCGACCAAGGACTACGCTGCCCACCGCGAGGCGATGCGAGAGCGGGCGCGGCAGGAATCCGAAAGCGGTCGCGACATCGGCGAGTTGCCCGCCGTCGAACGGCCCGATCGCAAGGCGGCGGCTGCGAAATCCTTCCGCGATTTCTGTACCAGCTACTTCCCCGAGGTCTTCGCCCTGCCGTTCAGTGACGACCACCTGAAGGTCATCGCCAAGACCGAGCAGGCGGTTCTCGACGGTGGTCTATTCGCGCTTGCGATGCCGCGTGGATCCGGGAAGTCGTCCCTGGCTGAGTGCGCCTGCCTGTGGGCCGTGCTCTATGGCCACCGCAATTTCGTCGTGCTGATCGGTTCCGACGAAGCCCACGCCACCGACATGCTGGAAAGCATGAAGGCCGAGTTGGACACCAACGATCTGATCCTCGCCGACTTTCCCGAGGTGGTGTTCCCGATCCGCTGCCTGGAGGGCATCGCCCACCGCGCCAACGGCCAGCTCTTCCGGGGCGAGCGCACGCACATCGGCTGGACCGCCAAGGAGATCGTCCTTCCCACCATTCCCGGCTCCGCCGGCAGCGGGGCCATCATCAAGGTCGCCGGCATCACTGGCCGCATCCGGGGCATGAAGTTCAAGCGCCCGGACGGCAAGGCCGCGCGGCCGTCGCTCGTCGTGCTCGACGATCCCCAGACCGACGAGTCCGCCCGCAGCCTGAGCCAATGCCAGCACCGCGAGGCGATCCTCGCCGGTGCCGTTCTCGGCCTCGCCGGTCCGGGCAAGAAGATCGCCGGAATCATGCCCTGCACCGTGATCCGCCCCGGCGACATGGCCGATCGCATCCTCGATCGCGACGAGCATCCTGAATGGAACGGCGAGCGGACGAAGATGGTCTACGCTTTCCCAACGGCGACGAAGCGGTGGGAGGACTACGCCAAGCTCCGCGCCGATGGCCTGCGCGCCGGTCGCGGCCTCGCCGATGCGACCGCGTTCTACCTCGCCCACCGCGCCGAGATGGACGCCGGCTCGAAGGTCGCGTGGGAGGCCCGATTCAACCACGACGAGGTGTCGGCCATCCAGCACGCGATGAACCTGAAGCTGCAGGACGAGGTCGCCTTCTGGGCCGAGTACCAGAACGAACCGCTGCCGGCGATCACCGAGGAGGCCGATGCCCTCACCGCCGACCAGATCGCCACCAAGGTCAACGGTCACGATCGCGGCCTGGTGCCGCTGGACGCGAGCCACCTCACCGCCTTCATCGACGTTCAGCAAAAAGCGTTGTACTGGGTCGTGTGTGGCTGGAGCGATGCCTTCACCGGCTATGTGCTCGACTACGGCACCTGGCCAGATCAGAAGCGGCCGTACTTCACCCTGCGCGATCTGCGCCTCACGCTGGCTGGGGCAACGAAGAGCGCTGGCATCGAAGGCCAGATCTACGCTGGCTTGGAGGCCTGCACCGGCCACCTGCTCGGACGCCACTGGCGGCGGGACGACGGCGCGGAGTTGTCGATCGAGCGCCTCCTGGTCGACGCCAACTGGGGCCAAAGCACAGACACCGTCTACCAGTTCTGCCGCCAATCCCCGCACGCGGCGGTGCTCATCCCTAGCCACGGCCGCTTCGTCGGCGCGGCGTCGGTCCCTTTCAGCGAGTACAAACGCAAGCGTGGCGATCGGGTCGGCCTGCACTGGCGCATCCCGGCCGTGGTCGGTCGGCATACGGTTCGCCACCTGCTGTACGACACGAATCACTGGAAGTCGTTCCTGCACGCGCGCCTGGCGGTGCCGATGGGCGACCCAGGCTGCTTGTCGCTGTTCGGCCATGACCCGGAACGGCACCGCCTGTTCGCCGAGCACCTGACCGCCGAGTACCGCGTCCGCACGGCAGGCCGTGGCCGCCAGGTCGACGAATGGAAACCCCGCCCGGAGGGTTTCGACAACCACTGGTTCGACGGCGTGGTGGGGTGCGCGGTCGCGGCGTCGATGCTCGGGGTCGCGTTGGACACCAACGAGCGGCAAGCGTTGCCGGAGAAGGTGCGGGTGAAGCTGTCGGAATTGCGTCGTCAGCGCGCGGCCATCTGAGGACCCCACCATGCCCACCACATCGTCACCATCGACCGCCGCTCGTCGCGTGAAACCAATCCCGCCCGAACTGGACCTGCTCGCCTCGATCCTCGCCCTCGGCGTGGTCCGCTGGCACAAGCGACGGGCCGGTCGTCACCAGCATCATCCTCCAACGCCCCACGTCGGACCAGAGACTTGCGATTCGCCTCGTGCCCGTGATCCATCTCACGCCAAGGAGACCCGGCATGATCGCCACCGCCGCACCCGCTGAGACCACCATCCTCGCCCAAATCGCCGCCCTCGGGCGCATGCCCCGCGCCGAGCTGCGCGACGAATGGCTGCGCCTGTTCGGCACCGAGCCGCCCGGCTACGGCCCGGATCTGATGCGTCGCCGCCTCATCTACCGCGTGCAAGAACTCGCCTACGGCGGGGTGTCCGAGGCGACCCGCGAGCGCCTGCGCGCGATTGATCGCCACGCCCAGGAGAAAGCCCGGCAGAAGGCAGAACCGGATCGCCCCATCGCCGGCACGCTGCTGATCAAGGAACATGCTGGCGAACGCCACGAGGTCGTCGTCCTCGCCCAGGGCTACCAGTATCGCGGCCAGCGCTACGAAAGCCTGAGCGCCATCGCCAAGCTGATCACCGGCACGAACTGGAACGGCTGGCGGTTCTTCGGCCTGCGCCGTCCGCAGGCAGGAGCGGTCGCATGATCGCCCACGCCCAACCGCCGGCCGCGACGCTGAAAAAACGCTGCGCGATCTACACCCGCAAAAGCCACGAAGAAGGCCTCGACCAGGATTTCAACTCGCTCGACGCGCAGCGCGAATCCGGCGAGACCTATGTCGCCAGCCAGAAGCACGAGGGCTGGGTCGCCCTGCCGGATCGCTACGATGACGGTGGTTGGTCGGGATCGAACACCGAGCGCCCCGCCATGAAGCGCCTGCTGGCCGACATCGAGGCCGGCCGGATCGACGTGGTCGTGGTCTACAAAATCGACCGCCTGTCGCGCAGCCTGATCGATTTCGTCGGCCTCTTGCAGCTTTTCGAGCGCATGGGCGTGGCCTTCGTTTCGGTCACGCAGCAGTTCAACACCGCGAACCCGATGGGCCGGCTTATCCTCAACATCCTGATCTGCTTCGCCCAGTTCGAGCGCGAGAACATCGCCGAGCGCATCCGTGATAAGATGGGCGCGAGCCGGCGACGCGGCAAATGGGTCGGCGGCGTGCCGCCGCTGGGCTACGACGTCGACTACACGGCGAAAAAGCTGGTCGTGAACGAGGCCGAGGCAGAAACCGTTCGCCGCATCTTCACCCGCTTCAGCCAATGCCGCAGTCCGGCGATCATCGCCGATGAGCTGCGCGCCGACGGCATTACCACCAAGGCCTGGACGTCGAAAACCGGAAAAGTCCACCCCGGCGAGCCGATGAACCGGGCCTACCTCTACAAGGTTTTGCACCAGCGGCTGTACCTCGGTGAGGTCGCCTACAAGGAGGGGGTCTACCCCGGCGAGCATGCGGCGATTCTCGACCGCGCCCTGTGGGACAAGGTCCAGACCCTGCTGAGCGAAAGCCCCACCGCGCGCGGCAACCGCCAGCGGCAAGCCGTGCCAGGATTCCTGAAAGGCGTCGTGCGTTGCGGCCACTGCGGCTCGGCGATGACCATGGCCTACACCCGCAAGGCGGATGGCCGCATGTATCGCTACTACCGCTGCATCGCGGTGACGAAGGGCAAGGACGATGACTGCCCGCTGAGCCAAATCACCGCTGGCGACCTCGAAGCCGAGGTCCTCAAGCACCTGCGCCAGGCATTCCGCGCGCCGACGGTGATCGCCGCCATCAGCACGCACGCCCAGCGCGCGGGTGCGGATCAAGGTCTACGCCTCGACCACGCCGCCGTGCTGGAGGCCATGCGGTCGCTCGACCAGGTCTGGGACGAACTCTTCCCCGGCGAGCAGGAACGCGTCGTCGCCCAACTGGTCGACCGCTTGGTCGTCGGCCTCGAACACTCCGACCTCCACCTACGCCTAAATGGCATCAACGGCCTGGCCATCGAGCTGCGTGGGCAGACCGGCGTGCAGGTGGTGGTGAACGGCGAAACCGCTGTTGTTCGCCTAGCAATATCAGCGCGCCGTCGCTGCGGACGCACCCGGATGATCACCCCAAAGCGGGACGAGGAACCCATGCCAGACCCGGACGCCCTGGTCATCGCCGTCGCCCGCGCCTTCCGCTGGCAGGAGCAGATCGAGTCGGGCAAGGTCTCGTCGGTGACCGCCCTGGCCGACCAGGAGGGGGTCGACGAGGCGTTTATCCGGCGGCAACTGCGTTTGCCCCTGCACCCGCCGCGCATCATCGAGGCGCTGGCGCTGGGCGGCGAGGGGATGAAGTCGATCAAGGAGGCGGTGAAGGAGGAGCCGGGGGAGGCGTGGGGAAAGTAGGGATCCTCTGTTTATTCAAGAAAATTAACAACGGACGGTTAGGGCAGACACGATTTGTCACCCACGGCCATCAAACCCACTCTGGCACAGGTCGTCAGTGGTCTTAAGCTTCCCGCGTTCTTACCATGCTTGGCCATAGTACCACCACCTCCCGTCGCCAGCGGTTACTGGCGCTCCTCGCTGAAGGACCGATCAGTGCCGACGATCTCCGTCAGCGGCTGCGCCCGACCGTCAGCCCCCGAACGCTTGCCGGTGATCTGGCTTGCCTGATCCGTGCCTTTCCGGCACAAGTTCGCCGGGAGCGAGGCGGTGATGCTCGCGTGGTTCTTTGGCGCCTCATCGGCCTTCCGCCCGTGCTGCTGC
>CAZZJC010000092.1:0-7670 GCA_964654285.1 uncultured Candidatus Kuenenia sp. | reverse complement strand
TTCGTGGTGGGCAACACCTCGGCCGCGCAGACGGCGGATGGCTGGCCGATCGGGGTGGTGGCGCTCAATCCGTCGCCCTGGCAGCGCGACGAGATCGTCACCCTGCGGATCTGGGAAGGCCACCAGCCCTTCCAGCCCGGAGCCAGGCCGGCCTTCGGCGTCCGCGACGCCGCCGGTCGGATCAGCCCGGCCCAGCACCTGGGATCCGGCCGCTATTGGGGGCACCAGTGGATCGAGGTCGCCGTCCCGATCTCGGTCCCGGCCGGGGGCTGGAACACCTACGCCGTGATCGCGGATCCGCCGCATTCCGCCCCGGCGCAGAGCGTCGTCCTGGTCAAGGAGCTTGAAGGCAACCGCAACCATCCCCCGGCGGTGCCGCTGCCGTCGACGCCCTTCGGCTTCGAAAACCAGCACCTCAGCGTGCGTTTCGACCGCCGGCGCGGCGGCATCGCCAGCCTCATCCATCGCGCCAGCGGCCGGCAATTCGTCCCCGCCGGCGCCTGCCTGGGCCTGCCGGAGATCGCCGTCGAACGCCCCTATCCCATGTCGGCCTGGATCATCAGCGATGTCCAGTCGGTGACGGTGCCGGTGTGCGAATCCCTGGATTCCGGCGCCGAAGGACCGCTGCTCACCACCGTCATCGCCCGCTTCCGGCATGGCGACAGCCGGATCACCCTGACCTGGAGCCTCGCCGCCGACGCCCGTGACCTGCGCCTGAAGGCCGAGGTCCGCTGGCTTGAGCACGGCTCGGCCGAACGCGGCAGCCCCCGGCTGTCCCTGCGTTTCCCCCTCGCCCTGAGCACGGCCACGGCGATCGCCGAGATCCCCTTCGGCACCATCGTCCGGGCCGAGGACAACGGCCGCACCATGCCCTGCCTGCGCCAGGTCACCGTGCAGGGGGCCGAGGGCCACGCCATCCTCGCCAACGACGGCGTCTCGAACTACGCCCTCGACCGCGACGGCGTCGTCGTCCACCTGCTGCGGTCCAGCTACGATCCCGATCCGCTGCCCGAGATCGGCGACCACGCCTGGAACCTGCGCCTCGCGCCCGGCCCGGGTGCGGTTGCGCCCGAGACCGCCTATCGCCTCGGCGTCGAGACGAACCACGCCCTGCGCTGGGCGATCACCGACGCGCACGCGGGTCCGCTGCCGGCGCAGGGCGCCGCCGCGTTGACGGCCTCCCCCGCGACCTCGGTCATCACCCAGGTGAAGCCGGCGGAGGACGGCGACGGGATCATCGTCCGCTTGCAGGAGCTCGCTGGCCGCACCGGCAGGACGGTGGTCGGATGCGAGCCCGCGATCTGGGGCGCCATCACGGCCGCGGTGGCGGTGGATCTGCTGGAGCGCGCCCGGCCCGAGGTCGCGGTCGCGCTGGAACCGCGCGGATTCTCATGCGACCTCGGCGCGCACGCCATCGCCTCGGTGCGGGTGCGCTTCAACCGCTGAGCCGCTCCAGCGCATCGGCGAGGACGAAATCCGTTGCGGGCGGCGACCCCGCCACCGCCAGCAGATGGCCGGCGATCTCCCGCACCTGCACCAGGGCGGGCAGGGGTCGGCCGTCGCTCCAGCGCGGCGCATCGCGGTGGACCTCGATCGCGAGCGGTGGCGTCGCCAGGCCGGTGCCGAGCATCTTCAGCACCGCCTCCTTGCGCACCCACCATTCCAGCAGCGTTCCCGCATCGTCTGCGGCGCTGGCGCGTTCAGCGCCGGTGAAGACCGTGCCGGCCACCTCTGCCACCCGGACCGCGCTCGTCAGCGGTTCGATATCCAGGCCGACCTGCCGCTCCATCGCCACCGCCAAGCCCACCAGGTCGCCACCATGGGCGCAGTTGAAATCCAGGGCGTTCGCCGGCCAGGCCAGCGCGGGCCGGCCGTGGGAGCTGGCGGTGAAACGCAGCGCCTCCGGCGCGACCCGCAGCAGGTCCGCGAGGACCGTGCGCCGCAGGGCCGCCGCCGCGAGGCAGCGCAGCTGGTCATCCGGCTGCACGTAGCGCAGGCTGCGCTCGCGTTCGGCCGCGCTGCACCAGCGGTCCAGGGACGATCGCGCCGCAGCGCGGATGGAGACGGTGTGGACGGATATCACCGCAGGGCTCAGGCGGGATGGACGCTGCGCCTGGCCGGCCCGGCCAGGGAACCGGACCGGTTCAGACGGGGCGTTTGCCCTCGACGAGACTGGCCTCGAAGAGGTCGCACGCCTCGCTCAGCCGATAGGCGTGCTCATCGCCAGCCTGCACGTACATCCAGAGGTAGTAGCCTTCCTTCGACCGCTGCAGCTCGGCCTTGATCATGCATTCGTCGTCGCTGTAGCGGAACGTGTAGGTGCCCACGCGCGAGAATCCCAGCTTCTTGAACTGGTCCGCGAACCAGTCGACATCCTCGGTGAAGTCGACGACTTCTTCGGGATCGGGTGAGAGGGCGAACTTGCGGACGGTGACGGTGGCCATTCCGTGATGCTTGTAAGGGTGGTGACCCGCAGGAGCAAGAGCGCATTCCCCGAGCGGGTCGCAGCGGGTTGATAGGGCTGCCAGCGCGGGGGGCGGGAGCTGGCCGGCTGGGGCGCCCGAACGTCAGAGCCGCCCCTTCCACGCCCACAGCCCCAGGGCGGGGTTGCTGATGTAGTAGATGCGTTCGCCGTCAGGCAGGACGTTCCAGCCGTCCTTCAGCTTGGCCGGATCGTAGCGCCGGGTCGTCGCGGCGAGATCGGTGTAGCGGTAGCCGACGCCTTCGATCTCGGCACGGCTGAGATGGCCGGGGCAGTAGGTGACGGCGAAGCGGCCTTCGCTGGAGCCGTGGATGAGGTGGGCGGCGGCGGACAGGTTTCCCCCGAGGTCCGGGTTGGCGGCGACGGCGGCCATGATCTCGGGCGTGGTGCGGTAGCCGTACTTGCGGATGAGCACGTCGATGCCGGGATCCTCGCCGAATCCTTTCAGTCCAGGCGCAAGGATGACCAGCTCGCCGCCGGTGGCGATCGCCATGCGGGTGCGGTAGACCGCCTTGTTGCCGAGCCAGGTGGTGTGGAACTCCTCGTGATCCAGATGCACCACGATCTTCCTGGGCTCCTCATCCAGATGCGTGAAGTTGACCTGGACGGACAGCTTCGCCGCGAGTTCGAAGCATTCGGTGCCGGAGCCGATGAACAGCCCGCGCGTGACCAGGCCATCGGCGTCGGGCGTCTCGCCCGGGTTCGGCCGGCCGACCACGGTGAGGACGAACACGATCGGCAGGTGGCCGCAGAAGCGGGTCAGCGCCTCGTTGAGGATGCGCCGCACCGGCGTATCCGCGCGGCCCATCATCTTTTCCATGCCGTAGCACGCGCCGATGAAGTGCGACTCGTCGATGCCGGCCTTGCCGCCGCAGCCGACGAAGAGGTTCTTGGTGTGGTTGGCGAGGCCGACGACCTCATGCGGCACCACCTGCCCGATCGACAGGATCAGATCGTGGCCGCCTTCCCAGATCCGGCGGTTGAGCTGCGCCGGCCAGGGTTTGCTGTAGATGCCCTGGGTCGCCTGCTTGACGAAGCCGGATTCCAGGGTGCCGATGGTCACCACCTCGTTGCGCCAGTCGTGGATGCGGAAGAGCGACTTCGGCACCCCGGCGTACATGCGCTCGATCTGCCAGTCCGGCATCGGCACATGGGTGCCCAGCGCCGGCAGCACGTCGGTCATCGCCTGCTGGAAATGGTCGTACGAGATCCGGGTCAGGATCCCGGCCCGGCTGTTGGCGCGGGTGAAGTCGGGCGGGATCGCCAGCACCTTCCGCCTGGCGCCGAGCTGGGCGAAGACCCCGTTCAGCGCGGCGCGCAGATCAGCGTCGCGCAGGCAGGTGGTGGGCGAACCGTGGGCGAAGTAGGTGGGCATCGGAGGTCAACCGGTGGAGGCCGGAATCGGCGTGGTGGTCGGAACGATCGCAAGCGCTTCCCGAGGCGCAATGCTCGCAGGCTGCGGTGCCCGGGTGGTCAAGGAAGGCTTGGGAAGAAGCTTTCCAGGACTCCCAGGTCGCCCCCGGCCAGACCGGCGGCGAGCCAGAGCGCGGTGGCGAGGCAGGCGGTCCCCAGTCCCAGGCGCACGAGTCCCAGGCGCGGCACCGGTTCATCGTCCTTCATCCGGATGGACCCGAACAGGTAGAGCGCGAGCACCACCGCGCCGGCGGCCCAGGCGGCGGTGACCGAGGTCCGCCCGAACAGGCCCCAGCCCCAGTGGTAGTCGCAGATCACCAGGAATTTGAGGGCAGCGGCGAACTCGACGATGCCGCCGACGACCTTGAGCTCGTTCATCCACGCGCCGGCGCGCGGGATCCGGGTGAGCAGTCCCGGCACCAGGGCGAGGGCGACGAACGGCACCGCGATCGCGGCGCTGTACACCGCCATGCCCAGCGCCGCGGCGCCCCAGGTGCCGGTCGCCACCGCCTGCGCCAGCACCGCGCCGGCGAAGGGGGCGGTGCAGGTGAAGGCGGTCACGGCGAAGGTCAGGCCCATGAGGCCCGCGCCGAGGTACCCTGCGCGCGCGCCGCCGAGGCGGTCCTCCCAGCCGGCGGGCAGGCGCAGGAGGAACGCGCCGAGCAGGCTGAGGCCGAAGACGATGAACAGCAACGCGACGAGCAGGTTGGTGAGCGGATGTCCGGCGAGGCCGGCGAGCGAGGCGCCGAAGACGCCGGTGACCAGCAGGCCGAGACCGACGAAGCAGGCCATGATCCCGGCGCCGTAGAACAGCGCGAGCGGGACGAGCCGGCGCCCCGCCGCGGCCTGCTTGGCGAAGACGTTGAGGGTGAACGGCACCATCGGGTAGGTGCAGGGCATCAGCAGCGTGAACAGCCCGCCGAGCAGGGCGAGGAGGAGGAACTCGGTCCAGTCGCGCCCGGTGCCGGCGTCGGATCCCGCGCCGCCGCCCAGGAAGGCGAGCATCCGGTCGAGCGTGGCGCGGTCGGAGGCGGCGAAGACCTCGGACCAGCGCGTCTCGTGGATCGTGCCGTCGGCCTTTGCGGCCAGGCGCACGTACAGCGGCCGGCTCTGCGACTGGAAGCGCTCCTGCTGCCAGGCCGCCAGATCCGGGTGCGAATCCGTGTCGATCTCGATCGCCAGCGTCCGGTTCCAGGCCGCGACGACCTCCGGCAGGCGCAGCACGGTCTTGGCCATGCGCTGGCAGTTCGCGCACGACGGGCCGGTGAAATCCAGGATCGCGGCTCTGCCCTCGGCATGGGCCGCGGCGATCAGACGTTCGGCGCCGGCGCGGTCGTGCGGGCGCTGCCAACGGATCAGGCGGCCCTGATCCTGGGCGCGGGCGCGTTCGAGCTCCTCGGCCACCAGCGCGCGCACCTGGGCCGCCTCCAGCGGCGGACGCCTGGCCAGCTCGTCGGCCACCACCGCGCGGATCTCGCCCAGGCCGAAGCCGGGATTCGCGGTTGGCGCGGACGTCTTGCCGGGAGGGGCGCTGGGAATGCGGAGGCGGATCAGTTCACCGTTGACCGGGAAGCGGCAGGCGATGTCGCACGCCATGTAGCTCACCCGCACGGCGGCGTCGACCGGGCTTCCGTTACCAGGGGGCAGGCGCACGGGCAGACGCAGGGTGACCGGCCCATCGGGATAGGTGCGCAGGCCGTCGCGCACGACCACGTCGCGGTCGGCGGTCAGATCGCCGGCGGCGAGCAGCGGCGCCACCGCCTCGAGGCGGGTGGCGACGCCGGCTTCGGCGTCCTTGGGCAGGTCGTGGGCGTACAGGTGCAGGCTGGGCTTGCCGAATCCGGTGGTCTCGGGCACGAACCGCCCGACCACCACGGCGGTGCCCGCAGCAGGATCGGGCTGGGCCAGGCTCAGGGTGACCGTGACCCCGTGCTTGCTGAACACCGCGAGGGGGGCGGGTTCGCCGGCGACCGCGAGCGGCACCAGGAGACAGAGCAGCAGCAGGCGCATGCCGGGAGGCTAGGCCCGCGAACGATGCATTCCATCGACCCCGGCAGGGCATTCCGCGCCGGCCGCCAATCCGATCGGCAGGGCGACCGGTGCATTCCGGTCATGGAATCGTCATGATTTGTGCATGCAGCGATCATCCCAACCGCTTGTGCTGGCACCAATCTGGGGTTTGCACGGTCCACCCGGCCGGGTTATGGTTCCGCCATGCACCAAGCGTATGAGCTGAACGCGCGCATCTGGCGCACGGAGCGGGCTCAGGAGCTGGGCCGCCCAGCCACCTTGGATGATCTGTCCGACGATTTCCTCGACCACCTGGGCGAGAACGGCTTCACCTGGCTCTACCTGTTCGGCCTCTGGCCGACCGGCCCACAGTCGTTGGCGGTGTCGCGGTCGGACAGGCAGCTCAAAGCCTATCTCTCGGGCGTCCTGCCCGGATTCACCGACGACGACATCTGCGGCTCGCCGCTGGCGATCAGCGGGTACACGGTCAGCGAGGATCTCGGCGGCGACGCCGCCCTGGCGCGCCTGCGCGCCCGCGCCCGCGCGGCGGGCCTGTCGTTGATGCTCGACTTCATCCCGAACCACGTCGGGCTGGACCATCCCTGGGCGGTCGAACGTCCGGACTTCTTCGTCCAGGGCGGCGAAGCCGCGCTGGCGGCGAAGCCCGAGGCCTGGATCCGCATCAACGGCCGCATCCTCGCGCACGCGCGCGACCCGTTCTTCCCCGCCTGGCGCAACACGCTCCAGCTCGACTACGCGAATCCGGCGGTGCATGCGGCGGTCATCGACGAGGCCGCCTCGGTCTCGGCGCGCTGCGACGGCCTGCGCTGCGATCTGGCGATGCTCCTCCTGCCCGATGTCTTCGCCGCGACCTGGGGCCGCACCGCCCCCGCGTTCTGGAGCGACTGCCTGGCCAAGGTGCGCAGCCGCCATCCCGGCACGGTGTTCATGGCCGAGGTCTACTGGAACCGCGAGTACGAACTCCAGCAGGCCGGCTTCGACTTCACCTACGACAAGATCCTCTACGACCGCCTGCTCTCGGGCGACGCCGAATCGATCCGCGCCCACCTGCGTGCGGCGGTCGATTACCAGCGCCGCTGCGTGCGCTTCCTGGAAAACCACAACGAGCAGCGCGCGGCGGCGCGCTTCCAGAATCCCGATCATCATCGCGGCGCGCTGTTCATCACCGGCATGGTCCCCGGCATGCTGCTGTCGCACCACGGCCAGGAGGACGGCCGCGCCATCCACGCCAGCCTGCCCTGCCGCCGCCGCGCCGCCGAACCGGGTTCGCCGGCGCACGTCCAGGCGCACCGTGATCTCCTCCTGCTGCTCGGTGAATCCGCACGCCAGCACGGCACCTGGCACCTCCTGTCTCCACGCGATGGCGGCGCGGTGATCGCCTGCCTGTGGCAGCAGCCGGCCCACCACAGCCTGCTGGTCGCGGTCAATGCGAGCTGGCAGCCGACCAACTGCGTGCTCGACCCCGGGCCGTTGGCGGGGCGGAATTACAGCCAGATCAGCGACTACCTGGCCGGTGGCGAGCCTTTCAGCCGCACCAGCGACGAACTCCAGCGCGACGGCATCCGCATCCAGCTGCCGCCCTGGGGCACCAAGGTCTTCCGCTTCCTGCCGCAAAGGTGAATGTGCTCGACGGGAATAGCCACCAAGAGCACGGAGATCACGAAGGCTCAGGCGATCTCCGATAGGGTGGTCATACTAATCCACTTTCAAAGCCATAATAACTATCCAATCGAACCCGCAGAGG
>CAZZJC010000091.1:0-8055 GCA_964654285.1 uncultured Candidatus Kuenenia sp. | reverse complement strand
GCACTGAGGAATTATACTGGCGAATCGGCATTTCGTTGAATCCGATCATGTAGAACTAGGGTCCTTGAGCGAACGGAACGCGACCTTCCAGGTCAAGTTTGGCGCGGGCCGTTCGCTCAAGGACCCGGGGGTGCGGGGGCGAAGCCGGCGAAGCCCCTGCAACAACAGCCCAGCGGGGCGCGGCTCCTATAATGCCCATCGGGCTGGAGCCGTGCCCCGCTAGCCCTCGGCGTCGGGCGCCCGCAAACCCGCCCTTGCGCCTTTGCCGGTCCGTGGGGTACCCTTGCCTGGAGGACCACGCCATGGATCCGACCACCGCCGCCTCGTCCGGCTCCCCCGCCGGGTACATCGTCCAGCGCAAAGCGATGGACCTGCAGAAGGCCCTCAGCACCCAGCTTGTCGAGGCGGCCGCCCAGACCGCCAACCGCTCGCGCGACATCGCGCAGATCAGCTCCGAGGCGCAGAGACGCTTCCAGGCGGAGCAGCGCTGAATCAGGCTGTACCGCACGGATGCGCCATGTTGTGCTGAACCTTGTGGATTCGGACGACCCGGGTCAGGGTTGCACGGAGGAGTGCGTCCAGGCTCCCGGCGCGCCCTGGTCGGGCTGGCCGCCGCCGATCCAGAACTGATATCGGCCGGGGGAGACCTGCATCCGCCCGGCCTCATCCGGCAGGGCGAGCCGATCGACCTGGATCTTCAACCTGACCGTGCGCTTGCCGCCCCGCCGCAACGCGATGCGAGCGTAGGCGACCAGTTGCTGCCGGGGTACCGGACCGGCGCCCTCGGGCCAACGGACGTAGACCTGCACCACCTCGTCGCCGTCGCGGGGGCCGGTGTTGGCGACGGTCGCTGCGACGGTGATGGTCCCCGCGCCGTTCGCGGTAGCCGCGTCGGTGTAGGCGAACCGCGTATAGCTCAACCCGTGGCCGAACGGCCATTGCGCTGCGCCTTGGAAATAGCGGTAGGTGCGGCCCTGCATCGCATAGTCGGCGAACGGCGGCAGATCGCTGGTGGCGCGGTAGAACGTCACCGGCAGGCGGCCGGCGGGATTCACGTCGCCGAACAGCGCATCGGCGACGGCGGTGCCGCCTTCCTCGCCGGGATACCAGGCGCACAGGATGGCATCGGCATGCTCGGCCACCCAGGGGCAGGCGACGGCGCCGCCGTTGAGCAGCACCACGACCAGCTTCTTGCCCTTGGCCTTGATCGCCTGCAGCAGCCCGGTCTGGATCTCGGGCAGTTCGATCGCGGCGCGGTCGCCGTTGGCATCCGACATGCAGGCGTCGCCCTCTTCGCCTTCCAGGCGCGGGCTGAGGCCCATCACCGCGATCACCACATCGGCCTGCTCGGCGGTCCAGACCGTGCCGCCGAAGCCGGCGCGGCTGGGATGGATGAGGTCGCAGCCGCGGAAGAACTGGAGGGCGCAATCCGGCCGCACCGCGGCGGTGATGCCTTCGAGCACGGTGACCAGGCGCGGACTGAGCCCGGAATAGTTGCCCAGCAGCGCATCGACCGCATCGGCGTTCGGGCCGACGACGACGAGCGAACGCAGATCCTTGGGCAGCGGCAGCAGGTCTCCTTCGTTTTTCACCAGGACGATCGAGCGCTGGGCACTGATCCGGGCCAGGCGCCGGTGCGCGGGTGAATCCACGACGCTCGGCGCGATGCGGCTCCAACGCACGTGCTTCGGCGGATCGAAGAGTCCGAGCCGGATGCGGGCGGTGAAGACGCGGACGCAGGCGCGATCGAGGTCGGTGTCGGAGCACAGTCCGCGTTCGATCGCGGCGGCGAGATGGCGGAACGGCGCGTCGGAGCCGAACCCGCATTCCAGGTCGCAGCCGTTCTTCAGCGCCAGCGCGGCCGACTCCGGCGAGTCGGCGGTGATCCGGTGGCCGGTGTGGAAGTCGTTGATCGCGCCGCAGTCGGACACCACGTACCCCTGGAAACCCCACTCCAGGCGCAGGATCCGTTCCAGTGCCGGGCTGCCGCAGGCGGGTTCGCCGTTGACCCGGTTGTAGGCGCCCATCACCGAGGCGACCTTCGCCTCGACCACCGCCATGCGGAAGGCGGGCAGGTAGGTCAGGCGCAGGTCCCGCTCGCTGACCCGCGCATCGAAGGTGTGGCGCACGTTTTCCGGCCCTGAATGCACGACCCAGTGCTTGGCGGTGGCGACGAGTTTCAGGTGCCGGTCGTCGTCGCCCTGGAGTCCGGTGATGAACGCCACCGCCATGCTGCCGGTCAGATACGGGCACTCGC
This sequence comes from uncultured Candidatus Kuenenia sp., assembly GCA_964654285.1. Classification (GTDB taxonomy): domain Bacteria; phylum Planctomycetota; class UBA11346; order UBA11346; family UBA11346; genus BJHQ01. Next base: position 5,798 of record CAZZJC010000091.1, on the reverse strand, counting down.
CATAGGTCTCATGTCCACGGCCCCAGCGGGGATCGCGGAAGAGGTTGATGTTGGGCGACCAGAACGTGAGGCCCTGGTAGATGCCGCGCCGGTTCGCGGCGGAGAACGCCAGGTGCTTGGCCCGCGCCTCATCGCTGATCGCGGTCGCCACCTGATGCACGAGCCTGGTGTCGAAGGTCGCCGCGAGGCCGATCGGCTGCGGGAACACCGTCGCCCGGCCGGCCCGGCCGACGCCGTGCAGGCATTCGTTCCACCAGTTGTAGGGATCGACCTTCAGGCGCGGGATGGCCGGCGCCTCGTTGAGCAGCTGGCCGATCTTCTCGTCGCGGGTCATCGCCGCGACCAGCGCGGTGGCGCGCGCCTCGGCGGGCTGGCGCAGGTCGAGCCAAGGCTTCAGCGTCGGCCGCTTCGCCCGCGCGGGTCGACGGGAGGGGGTCTGGCGGGCAGGGCGACGGGTGGGCATGCCCGGATCTAGCGCCAGGAAATCCTGGGCAAAGCGCCCTTTGGGGCGTGCTGCCGGAGGTCCACACGAACCCGCTGGCGGTGCGGGGTTTCCCCGCACCATGCGAGTACCATGCACATCGCCAAGAATTCCGTGGTCACGATGCACTACGAGGTCGCGACCTCGGACGGCGAACCGGTCGACCGCAGCTCACCCGAGCATCCCCTCACCTACCTCCACGGGCACGGGAACCTGATCCCCGGCCTCGAAGCCGTCCTCGCCGGCAAGGCCAAGGGCGACAAGATCGCCACCGAGGTCCTGCCCGAGCAGGCCTACGGCGAGCACGATCCCGGCCTGGATCTGGTCGTCCCGTCCAACGCCTTCCCCGCCGACGCCAAGCCGAACCTGAAGCCCGGCTTCCGCTTCCAGGCCGAACACCCCGCCCGCCCCGGCGAAGACCTCGTCTTCACCGTGATCAAGGTCGAGGACGACGAGGTCTATGTCTCCGGCAACCACGTCCTCGCCGGCAAGACGCTCAATTTCAAAGTCGAGATCGTCGATGTGCGCGCCGCCAGCGGCGAGGAGATCGCGCATGGGCATGTGCACGGCCCCCACGGCCACGCCCATTGAATCCTGCTTGAGGGCGGGCTGGACTGGCGTCCGACCGGACCAGGATCCGATCCACCATGACCGCCGTAGCCGACCGCGATCCGATCCTCGAATCCCTGCTCGAAGAGCTGCGCTCCGAACTGGTGGCGCTGAACCAGCTCCACCACCCCGTGTATGCCGGCGATCCGCGCCGGATCGCGGAGCTTGAACAGCGTGTTGAGTCCCTGCGCGCCGATATCGCCGCGCGCCGGCAGGCGCTCGCCGCCGCCCCGGTCTGAAGCGCAGGCATGAAGGAGAACGAGCTGATCCGCGCGGTGCGCGCCCGGGTGCGCGATCCCGCCGGCGTGCGCGGGATCGGCGACGACTGCTGCGTCTGGACGCCGGGCGGGCCGACCTGCCTGAGCGTCGACGCGGTGTCCGAAGGCGTGCATTTCGTCAGCGGCGAGGATCCCCTGCTGGTCGGGCGCAAGGCCGCCGGTGCGGCGCTGAGCGATCTCGCTGCGATGGGTGCGCGGCCGGTCGGCGCGGTGGTCGCCCTCGCCTGTCCGGAATCCTGGGACGGCCTCGCGGTGATGGAGGGCCTCCTCGCGGAGCTGTCCCGCCACGGCTGCCCGCTCCTGGGCGGCGACACGGTCGGGGCCGGGAAGCTCGTGGTGTCGGTCACCGTCTGGGGCGAGGCCGTCGCGAATGAACGCGGCCAGCCCGGCCGGCTGCTCGGACGTGATGGCGGCCGGGCCGGCGACCTCCTGGTGGTCACCGGCCCGCTCGGCGGATCGCTGCGTTCAGGCCGGCATCTGCGTCCGGAACCACGCTTCGCCGAAGGGCGGTGGCTCGCCAACCACGCCCAGGTGCATGCACTCATGGACCTCAGCGACGGCTTGGCCGCCGACGCGCCCAAGCTGGCCGAGGCCAGCGGCTGCGGCTGCGTCCTGCTGCCCGAGGACGTGCCCGTGCACCCGGACGTGCCGCAGATGAGCGATAGCGCCCGCGCCGCCTGCTGCGACGGCGAGGACTACGAACTGCTCGCCGCCATCGCGCCCGAGCACTGGCCCACGGTGCAGCTCGCCTGGCCGTTCGACCGCCCGCTCGCCCGCGTCGGCTGGCTGATCCCGCAGGAAGGCGCCTTCATCGAGGACCGCAGTGGCCGGCTGGCGCCACTGACCTGGGCGGGGTGGGAGCACGGCTGACGGATCCCGAACCCAGCCACCGTGGCCCGGAGTTGCGTGGCAGCAGGAATCCGCCAACCAGAAGAGCTAGAATGCCGACCAGGAACCCCGTCCCGTCGAGCAGCAGGTAGACGGGATGATCGAGCCAGGACATGGCGGCGGGCTAGTGCGCCGTCTGTCCGCGCAGCAACCGCTCGTACAGCGCCTCCACCTTCCCCGCCATCGCCTCGACCGTGTAGTCGCGGAGGATGAGCGCCTGGCCGGCGGCGGAACGTTTGCGCGCGTCGGCGGGGTCGTCGAAGAGACGGCAGAGCGCGGAAGCGAGAGCGGTGGCGTCGTTGGGCGGGACGAGCAGGCCGGTCTCCTCGGGCCGGACGATCTCGGCGATGGCGCCGACGGCGGTCGAGATCACCGGGACGCCCATCGCCAGGGCCTGGGTGAGACCCTGCGGCACGCCTTCGTCGCGCACCGAGGGCAGCACCACGGCATCGAGTCCGGCGAGCACCTGCGGGATGTCTTCGCGGTAGCCGGCGAAGATCACCCGCTCGCGGATGCCCAGGCGCTCGCACTGCGCGACGAGGTCGGCCTTCACCGACGAACGCGGATGCGGCTGCTCCCCGACGATGATCAGGCGCAGGGTCGGATGGGTGGCGAGAGCGCGTGCGAACGCGTCGACCAGGACGGGATGGCCCTTCATCGTGCGCAGCATGGCGACGCAGCCGACCAGCGGTTCGCTGCTGCCCAGATCCGGACAGAGCGGGCGCAGCGAGGCGCGCAGGGCGGAGCGGTCGGCAGTCGAGGGATCGAAGCGGCTGATGTCGACGCCGGTCGGGATCGAGACGATGCGTGCACCGTCGTAGCCGTTGTCGCGGATCAGCTGTTCGCGCAGGGCCTCGCCGGTGGTGATGATCGCGTCGCAGCCCTTGGTGTAGATCCAGCGCGTCGGCCAGTTGCGGTGCACGGCGATCGACAGGTGGCGGGTGCGCACGACCTTCACCCGTGCCAGGAAGCGGGTGGCAAGGGCGCCGACCCAGCCGTCGATCGCGCTGTGGGTGTTCAGCACCTCGACCCGGTGACGCAGGATGGCCGAACGCAGGCGCGAGATCGAAATCGGATCGAAGCGGCTGCGAAAGGGGATCTCTACCGTGGTGAAACCCTGGGCGTCCGCCTCATGCAGGATCCTGCCCGCAGGTGACGCCGCGATCAGGACCTCATGCCCGCGTCGGCGCATCGCCGCCGACTCGGCCAGGATGCGGAATTCCTGCCCGCCCCAGCCGGGCGAGCTTTCACTGTGCAGGATGATCATCGCGAAGGATGCTCGCATTCCCGCCGCGGCAGTCCAGTTGGGCGGTTTCCCTGGGCATTCACCTGCACCAGGCGATTGCCGCTCAGATCAGGTCCGTCCGGCCCTTCGCCTTCAACGCATCCACCGCCTGCTTGACCAGCTGGCCCTTGCCGCGCGGGACGATCAGCACCGCGTCCTTGGTGACCACGACGGTCAGGCGTTCGATGCCGGCGGTGGCGACGGTCAGCGCCGAATCATTGAAGACCAGGGTGTCGCGGCAGTCGACCGCGACCACGTCGCCGCGGCTGATCACGCCGCGGGCGTCGGCGGGCAGGTGGTCGTAGAGCGAATCCCAGGATCCGACATCGTCCCAGTGGTAGTCGCCGGTGACGACCCGGATGTCGTTGGCCTTTTCCATCAGGGCATAGTCGATCGAGATGCGCTTGAGTGGTTCGTAGATGCGGGCCAGTTCGCTGGCGAAGCGGTCGCCGCCCCAGGCGGCGGCGAGCGGCGCCAGCGCGGAGGTGAGCCAGCCGCAATGGGTTTCCAGTTCGCGCCAGACCACGTCGCTGCGCCAGGTGAAGATGCCGCTGTTCCAGCGGTAGCCGCCATCGGCGACGTACTGCTTGGCGGTGGCTTCATCCGGTTTCTCGATGAAACGCAGGACTTTATTGATCCTGCAGCCGTCGACGTCAGGCAGCCGGTCGGCGAGCCTGATATAACCGTAGCCGGTGGCGGCGAAGCGCGGGGTGATGCCGTAGGTCACCAGGGCGCCGTCGCGCGCCACGGCCGCACCGGCGGCGAGGGCACGTTGGAAGGCGTCTGCCGGGCGGATGACCTGGTCGGCGGGCAGCATCACCATGACGGCGCCGGGGCGGATGCGCTCGACCACCAGCGCGGCCAGGGCGACGGCGGCGGCGGTGTCGCGGCCGACCGGCTCGGCGATGACGTGCTCGGGTTTGAGCATCGGCAGCTGCCGGCGGGTCTCTTCCGCCAGCGCGGCGGTGGTGATCACCAGCACGCGTTCGGCCGGGATGAGCGGCTGCAACCGTGCGACGGTGGCCTGGATCATCGTCGCGTCGCCGACGATCTTGACGAGCTGCTTCGGCGTGGCCGCGCGCGACACCGGCCAGAACCGGGTGCCGGCGCCGCCGGCCATGATCACGGCGAAGATGTCGTCAGTGGCGGTGCGTGCAGGCGAAGCAACAGTCATCGGCGTTCCTCATGCAGGGCCACCAGCAGCCGGTTGAGCGGCAGGTGCGGGGCCTCGTCGGTGGTGCAGGCGCAGAAGGCGAAGCGACGCGCGCGGCAGAGCTTCTGCATGGCCAGGCGGTGCGCAGCGACCTGCTCGCGGTAGGCGGCGCGCAGGCTCTTGGGTTCGGCGGTCAGCACCTCGGCGGATTCCATGCCTTCGAAGCGGCTGACGGTGCCGACACCGAGGTCGACCTCATCCGGGTCGAGCACCCAGACCAGGCACAGGTCGTGGCCGCGATGCGCCAGGCGTTCGGCGGTCTGGCGGATTTCTTCAGGATCGGCGAGCAGATCCGAAAACAGCAGCACCAGGCCGCGCCGGGTCTCGGGTGCGGACAGATGCTCCAGCCCCTTCGGCAGATCCGTGCCGTTGCCGGGCTGGTGGGCTTCCAGCGCGCGGCAGATGCGCTCCAGCTGCCCTTGCCGCTGCGGTTTCAGTTCCACCGCCGCCTTGGCGTCGAAGAGCACCAGGCCGGCGCGGTCGCTCTGTTCGAGCACCAGATACGCAAGCGAGGCCGCCAGAACGCTGGCATAGCGGAATTTGCTGACGGAGGCGCGTTCACCGCGATAGCCCATCGAGGCCGAACCGTCGACGCAGAGGGTGCAGCCCAGATCCGTCTCGGCCTCATAGCGTTTGAGCACCAGACGGTCGGAACGGCCGAGCACCTTCCAGTCGAGGTGGCGCAGGTCGTCGCCCGGTACATAGGCGCGATGGTCGGCGAAGTCGACCGAATGCCCCTTGTGCGGACTGCGGTGCGCGCCGGCCTGCACGCCTTCGACCACGATCCGCGCCGCCACCATCAGGCTGTGCAGGCGGGCGAGATCGGCGGCCGAGATCAGCGGGGATGCCGCGGCTTGGAGCATCATCGTCGTTTATCAGCGGGGCGCGGTCCCGCCAGTCGGTCGCTATTCTGGGAACGCCGTCCTGGGAGCGGCGATGTCCACATCGCCGTCGTTGGAGAGGCAACCCGTCGAGGTGGACCTCGACGCTCGTGCGCCCATCAGCGCACGCATCCGTGGGGTGCAAGTCCCCACCCAGGCAGAG
>CAZZJC010000090.1:0-8194 GCA_964654285.1 uncultured Candidatus Kuenenia sp. | reverse complement strand
AAAACCGGCCACCGTAGTTGTCGTCAGGCGGCCACCGTAATTGTCGCTGGACACGTTTCCGCGACGCCGCCCTGGATCTGGCCAAAACCATCGCCGACGCTCAGGACCCCGAGGACGGCGCCTGGCCCGGCCGGGACAAGAAGAACGGTGAGAAACTCTGGCCGGGCGGGGTGTTTGGGCCTTCCGAGGTGCGCACCAATGGCGGGGAGGCGGTGCTGTGGTTCCTCGGGCGGGTGCGCAAGGAACTGGGCGTCGAGGACTTTGTCCAGAACGAGGCCAGGGCCAACACGTGGGTGCAGACCTACAGTCTGCCGGAGATGTTCTGGCAGAACGTGGGCTATCACAGCATGGAAATGTGCACCGTGCAGGACACTGTCGCGCCCCACGCGCTGGCCTATTGCACCTGGCAGTTGGATTACGCGGGTGCCAAGGACAAGGACCTGAAACTGGTGATGGAGATCGCCCGCTGGTGCGAGGAACGGCACGTCAACTGGCAGCGCCAGCCCGACCCCGCCAAGGCGCCGGAGTCGCGCCCATCCTGCTGGGGCTGGGCCCGGGCCGCCGGTACCGGCATCCGCACGGCGGGCAGTCTGGTCTACGTCTGGACGCGGCTGTGGCAGGAGACCAAGGACCCGCTCTGGAAGGCCAAGGCCGATGCCCTCGCGCAGAGCATTCTGGTCGCCCAGGACCCGATGGATGGCGGACTGACCTTCAACTTCCATCGCGTCGCATCCGATACGGCCGGCCCGACCTATGATTCGATCGACACCGCCTATCGTCTGATGGATTACTACCGGCTCAACGCCGGGCGGCCATGAGGGCGTCATCGTCAACGACAGCCCGCGCAAGGATACATAGATGAACGCCATCAAACGAACCGCAACACCCCGAAAGAAAGAACCCATGGGAAGTACCCGCCTCCTCAGCATCGTGGCAGCCTCGGCCGCTCTGACGCTCTCACTTACCGCTGCGGACTCGTCGGCGGCCACACCATCCGCCAAACCCGGCCCGGCCTGGGGGGCTCAGGACGTGCAACCCACGCCTGAGAACCCGGTCTATTTCCGTTGGAGCCTGGGCCATTTCCCCGGCGCCCAGCCGCCCTTGGAGTTCCAGGACGGCACCCCGGTCCAGGTGGATGGCGAGGTCAAAGGAAGAAAGACCAAGATCTGGGACTTCGCCGACACCAAGTCCAAGAACATCCTCTGGAAGTCCCGTGTGCCCGGCTGGGGCCTGTCGCACCCCATCGTGGTGGGCAAGCGTGTCTTCGCGGTGGGCCATCCAGACTTCGTCACCTGCTGGGACTTGGAGACCGGCAAGCAACTCTGGCAACGGCGGATCATGCCGTTGATGCTGGAGGGCTTGCCATATGACAAGGTGCCGGCGCGTCCGGCCCTGCCCGAGGACCAGGCGGCCAAGGTCCAGAAACTTATCGACCTGGCCCAGGCGCTGTGGAATGTCACCGATGGAGGGCCGGGCATCGGCGCAGCCGGCCAGCCCAACAACATGTTCGGCCGCGACACCATGTTCAAACCGTCTCCCTTGGAGAAACGGAAGGACTTTGCTGCCAAGATCATCGCCATGGCCAAACGCTGCCGACCCGACGTGGAGGCCCACGGCGACGACACCCTGGTGAAGGCCCTGGACAAGGACATCGAAGTGCTGCAGGGGTTTGTCAACGCTGCGGACGAAGAGGCGATGAACGTCTATGCCAAGAAGACACGTTTCGGGATAATGAATTACTGGAATGCGGTCATAAAGGCCTTCAATGTGCCATTCGGCAGGGCCTGGTACGGCGAGGTCGGCTATGCCGACTCCACCCTGGCCAGTGATGGCGAACGCATCTACGGCGTCTTCAACCAGGGGCAGATCTTCTGCCTCGATCTGGACGGCAAGGTGCTCTGGGGGCTTCGTGATCAGGTGATCCGGGACAACCGAGGGACGTTCCACCAATCACCGACACTGTACCAGGGTTTACTCCTCGTCCCGGGTTACAGCAAGCGGAGCGACTACTTCAGCACCATGCGGGCCTTCGAGGTCAAGACCGGCAAACTGCGTTGGGAAAGTCCGTTCCCAGGTTCCAACTACACCGTCCCGCGTGTGGTGCGCCTGACCCGGCCCACGGGTGAGGTCGTGCCGGTGTTGGTGGGCCATGGGTCGAATGCGTTTTGCAAACCACAGATCAACCCCATCCTGCGGATCGCCGACGGTGTGAAGGTGGCGGAATTACCGATGCTCAATCCAGGCCGAGGTCTGTTGCTGGGCGTGGTAGACGACGTTGTCATGTTCTCATCCTGTGACGATGGAGGCGGCGGCGACAACGGAGCCTATCGCCTGAAGTGGACTGGTCCCGACAGCGCCACCACGCAAGAACTCTTTCTCAAGAAGGATAGGAAGGACAAACCATGGGGTGGCCAGGGTGAATTCCCCACCGTATTCGGCAAGTATTGGTATTACCCATATGGTCGAGACGGTTATCTGTTCGACGCCACCACTGGGGAAAAAGTCGGCTTCTTCAAATGCCAAGTGAATTTCCCGGTCGTGGCCGGCCACTACCTGATCGGGATGACCGATTATACCGGTGCCTATGGCCGCGAACGCAGCGACAACAAGGCCATGGCCCGTTTCGTGATCGTTGACGTGAAAGATCCGGCCAACCCCAAAATTGTCAGCGACAAGAACTGGCTGGGCTTCGCCGAACCGCCCTCTGACATCTTCATCGAGCAGTACTACAAAGACATCGATCCCTTCCAGTTCGTCGGCTACCCCGCCGGGGCCGCCTCGAGCTTCTCCCGGATGGGTTGCCCGGTCGCGGTCGGCAAACGCCTGCTCATCCAAACCCCGGCGTTCCTGTACTGCATAGGAGAGAAATAACATGAACCCCAATCACCAAACCAAACCCCGAAAGGACCTGTCTGTCATGAAACACCCCATCCCCATCCCCATCCTCACCCTCGCCGCAACGCTCGCGCTCGGCCTGGCCGTTCCGGTTGCTTTCTCCGTCGAGCCGCCGGTCACGAAGCCGGCTGGACCGCTTTTGGGCGCCAGCGACTTCCTGCCCACGCCCCAGCAGCCGGTCGGCTTCCGCCCCAACAACGCCTGGTATCCCGGGGCCGGCCGGCCACCGCTCGAATTCTGGGACGGCACACCGGGTCAAGTGGATGTCGATGTCAAAGGTAAGAAGACCAAGGTTTGGGACTGTACCGATACCAAGTCCAAGAACATCTTGTGGAAGGTGCCGGCCCCCGGATGGGGCCTGACGCATCCCATCGTGGTCGGCAAGCGGGTCTTCGCCGTGGGGAATCCGGATGTCGTGGCCTGTTACGACCTCGACAGCGGCAAGGTTCTTTGGCAGAAACGCATCTCGCCGGCCTTCCTTGACGGCCTGCCCGAGGCCCAGGCCAAGGGGGTGCAGGTGGCGGTGGACCTGGCCCTGGCGCTGACGAAAGGATACCGTTGCACCAACCCCAGTTTTGTCCAGACCTTCGGTACTGTGTATGGAGGCCTTCCGGGCAATCCTGCTAAGGGAGGCATCGCCGAGCCCAGTGCCGAGGAGGTTCCGGCCTTCGCCGACGCGCTTCGTCAGAAGGCGGCCAAATATGCCCGTATGCTCACCAAATTCCGGCCGACCATAGCTGCCGCCGGCGATCCGGACCTTCTAAAGGCACTTGATGACGATCTGGCCGAGATTTCTGCTATTGAAAAGGCCCCCAAACAGGTCGCGAGTTCATGACTTTGATCCAGACGTTGGCGCCAAAGCGAAAAGACGCCCTGGTGAAGATCCTGATCAACAAATACAAGATCCCCCTGGTGATCGTCTGGGGCGGCTACGTCGGCCTTGCCGACAGCACCCTGGCCAGCGACGGCGAGCGCATCTACGGCGTCTTCGACCAGGGCCAGGTCTTCTGCCTGGATCTGGACGGGAACATGCTCTGGGGCTCGCGTGACCGGGTGATACGGGACAACCGCGACACGTTCCACCGCTCGCCGACCCTGTGTCAGGGACTGCTTCTTGTCTCGGGGTACGGCAAGAGCGGCGCCCAGGGAACCATGCGGGCCTTCGAGGCCAAGACCGGCAAACTGCGTTGGGAAAGTCCGTTCCCGAGCTCCAACTACACCGTCCCACGGGTGGTGTCTTTGGCCCGGCCCACGGGAGAGGTCGTGCCGGTGTTGGTATGCAATGGGTCGAATGCGTATTCCAAACCACAGATCAACCCCATCCTGCGGATCGCCGACGGTGTGAAGGTGGCGGAATTACCGATGCTCAATCCAGGCCGAGGTCTGTTGCTGGGCGTGGTAGACGACGTTGTCATGTTCTCATCCTGTGACGATGGAGGCGGCGGCGACAACGGAGCCTATCGCCTGAAGTGGACTGGTCCCGACAGCGCCACCACGCAAGAACTCTTTCTCAAGAAGGATCATAAGGAAAAACCATGGTTCAACCAGCATGAGTTACCCACCGTGTTCGGCAAGTATTGGTATTACCCACACAATCGCGACGGTTATCTGTTTGACGCCACCACCGGGGAGAAGGTTGGGAGTCTGAGTTTCATGACCTTCTCGGCCGTCGCCGGCACCACCCTGATCGGGATCAACAATCACACCGGGGATTACCGGAACAATCGCGACGACCGGAAGGCGGTCGCCACCATCGTGATGGTTGACATCAGTGATCCGGCCAAACCCAAACTCCTCTCCGACCGCAACGTGCTGGCCTATTCCGATCCGCCCGCCGACCTCCTGGTCTCCGAGTACCTCAGCGAGTTCGATCCCCTGCTGTTCGCTCACGGATATGGCGGTACGGCCGGTTACTTCTCCCACATGAGTGGCCCCGTCCCGGTCGGCAACCGACTGCTCATCCAGTCCACGGCCTTCCTGTACTGCATTGGTGAGAAATGACCATGGACCCCAATCACCAATCCAAACTTCGAAATGACTTGTCTGCCATGAAACGTTACACCCTCACCCTCATCAGTTGCCTTGCGCTCTGCCTGGCCGTTCCAGTCACCGTCGCCGGCGAATCGTCCGACGTAGCCTTGGCGAAGTCGGAATCGCCCGACGGCGCCTGGGTCTTGCGACTGGAAGCTCCGTTCGTGAAAGATCTGCCCGCGTGGATGCCCCTGCGCATCGACCTGGAGATCGCCGGTGGTAAGCCGGTCCAGGCCGTGGCCAGCGCCATCCACCTCAACCTGAACTGGCACTCGGTGGATGTCACGGGCCTGCGCCTGGAGGGCGGTCGCCTCAGCGGGTCGCTGGCGGTGACTTTCCAAAGCGATGACTACGAGAAGGGGGTCGTCGCCGCCAGCGCCAAGGCTCCCAATCCGCGCGATCGGGGCAAGGACCGTTTCGCCGGACTGCCGGCCCAGGTCATCGCCGTGGATATTCCCTTGGGAACGATCACCGGGGCCGCTCCGGGCACCGCCAAGATCGAGGTCAGCGGGGGCAAGAAACAGTTGACCGTCGCCGCTCGCGCCTGGCGACCGATCCCGGCCGCCGCCGGTGCGCCTCGCTCTGTCGAGTTCCAGATCTTGCAATGGGATGCGATCAAACCGCGTCAGCGCAGCGCCATTGAAAGCAGGCATGCCAGTCAGACCTACGGCGCCCTGCTCCTGCGCGGCATCCTGCTTCCCGATGGCAGCACCCGCGACTGGATCTGCCTGCAAGCGCCGGTATTTCATTATGTACAGTCTGCGGATCTGCTCTGGAGCGTCGAGAACGCCAAAATCACCCTGAACCAGGGTGATCTGAGTGGTGCTTTTGACCTGGTTCCCACCAAGGATGAGAAATTACGCGCATTGGCCAGAGGCGAACCGAAGTTTACCCCCTTGCCCGAGCAAGCGCTGGCCGTGCGGCTCAAGGCCCGCCTGATCGGTACCAGGGTGGCCGGCGCAGCCGAAATGGCCCATGCCACGCCGACCACCTCGACCGTGCTGGGCCAGGTCCGCACCCAGCCCTTTGCTCGCCACGCCGATCGCACGCCGCGCACCTGGGCTTTTACCGCCGAGGCCGATCCGGCCCTGGTCGCCGCGGCCGAGAAGGAGGCGTCCACGCCCCTGCGTCCAGGCGAACCGGGCAAGACCTGGTTCTGGACCGAGAGCGCCATGTACGGCGGCTACGACATCTTCCAGGCCGACGGCAAGAAGATCGTCGCCTTCGATTTCCGGCCACCCTTGGACGGCAAACTCTACGGTTCTGAGGATGTCGAGGTCTATCGCGCGAAGCTCATTGCCCGTGGCAAGGACGCCGGTTTCTCCGGTATCGCTCCTCCCACCTTCAACCTGCCCGCAATCCCCGGCGCCGCCCGGTATCGGTTCAGCGTCGGCACCGATTCGGCAGAGTCGCCGGTGCGTCATGCCGTGCCGCCCGATCTGTGGCGGCGTCTGCCTGCCACCGGTCAGGGGCAGAAACTCACGATCCAGGGACTGGACGGCGCCGGCCAGAACGTGGGCGAGGCTGTCACCATATCGGTGACCCGGATGCCCGCGTTTCAAGGGCCGTACTTCAAGACCCTGCCGCGCACCTGCCGGGAAGCCGCCCTGCTCAGCGCCCGCTGGATATCCGACAATCCCGTCCACACTGTCAGTCGGCTCAATCACGGACTGCACGACCGCCTGTGTCTGAACCACAACAACGATATTCAGCTTTGGAGTAACACCTTTGGCGCTCTCTACGCCGGGCTGTTCCTAGCCCAGACCTCGCCCGATCCGGCCGAGCGCGAGCACGGCCTGGACCTGGCGATCACCGTGGGCGAGGTGTGGATGCGCAGTTTCGCGATCGCTTACCTCCCCGACACCTACAAGGGCTGGGCCTTCGACCAATGGGTCTATGGTATCGGCTGGCTGGAACTGTATCGCCTGACTGGTGATCCGCGCTGGCGCGACCTGGTTATGGAACACGCCAAGCGGCTGTGCTCCAAGCAAATGCCCAGCGGCGCCTGGACCGAAACCGATCCGGATAGCGGCGGCACCGCCTACGATGCCGCCCTCGGCCGGCCCAAAATGATGTCCCTCCAGGGGCCGACCATGCAGCAGTGGGATCCTTCCAGCACCCTGTATTACCTGGGGCGGATCCGCAAGGATCTGAAGACCGACGATTTCCGCGCCGCCGAGGACAAGGCTTGGCAGTGGCTACAGGAGAACAGCATCGCCCGCTTCGACTGGCGCCGGCAGGGTCCGCAAGAATCGACGCAGCAGAAGCAGCCCTGGCCGGTCCTTCCCGACTGCGCCCTGCAGTGCTATGAATACTTGGCGCTGGACCTACCCGGCCGCACGGCCGACCCGGCCTTGATGGAAGACCTCCTGCGCTGGAGCGAGGAACGCAGCGTTGACTGGCGGCGACAAGCCCATCCCACCCAGGTCTTTCCACAGGGCAGCTCGCACCGTGATGCACAGTTGCGCCTGGCCCGCGCCTGCGCCCGCCAGGCCCAGCGTACCGGCAGCGCCCTGTGGAAGGCCAAGGCCGAAGCCCTGGTTGGGGCCAGGCTCACCGCGCAGTTCCCCACCACCGGGCAGATCCCCCATGTGCAGGAAGTGGACGTGGTCCTGAACCTTTCCGGAGGAAGCAGTCCCGGAGCAAGCATCACCAGCATGTGCGGTGAATACGGCACGATGGCCCTCCTGGACCTGGCGGCCCTGTGGGAGCCTGCAAAACCCTGACCTGTTCGTCTTCAATGAGCAGCGAAGTACCACAACGCCATGCCCCCCACCTGGGGCAACAAGCGCAAGGAGCATGAAATGAACCTCATCGCGAAGATGTCGTCAACAGCCGTATTCCTCACCCTGGGCTTGACCCTGACGGTAGGAGCGGCGGAGCCGCCCAAGTTGGAGGCGCCGGCCGACTGGGACAAACTGGTCGGCCAACCGGTGGACCTTGCACCGTGGTCCTACATCTGGCGGGCCGACCGCCAGGTGCAGGAGACGCCGGAGGCCTATTTCATCCCGCGCCGGCTGAAGCGGCAGGATGAGGTCTATCGCAAGATACCAATTCCGGTTCCCCCAGTACCTGGCGTGTCACATGCGCAACAAATCGAAGGTTGGATCATTAGGCCCATGCCGCCCGCGCCGACCGGACAACTGGCGTTGGGACTGCTCTGGATCGGACCTGTCAGGGTCATCAAACTGGAGTTGACCTGGCCTGGCGCAACCCCAATGTTGTTCACTTAGCACGCGCCTTGAATCGCCCGATCGGCGACTTCCGT
>CAZZJC010000089.1:0-8209 GCA_964654285.1 uncultured Candidatus Kuenenia sp. | reverse complement strand
TGAGGAATTATACTGGCGAATCGGCATTTCGTTGAATCCGATCATGTAGAATTAAGAATTCCTTTTTATCAACCGTCCATCCACACTCAGGATCCAATCACCATGCTACCTTATACCGATACCAGCCCCGAATGGGTCAATGCCAACTCATGTCCGATCTGGGTCATCCTTTCGATTTTATGGCTTGTAGAGAGAAATATTCTCCCAAAGCTTCTGAGGACGAGGTAGCCGCCATGCTTGTCCATGTCGCCGTGCAGAACTTCCGCAGCATCCGCGAGAGCGTTCGGCTGACGATGACGCCTGCCCCCAAGGACCACACCCTGCCCGGCAACCTGGTGGGTGGCGAGTCCTGCCGGCTGCTGGCCAGCGCGGTCCTTTACGGCGCCAACGCGTCTGGGAAGAGCAACATCCTCAAAGCGCTCGCCTATCTGCGTCTCATCGTCGAGAACTCGGCCACCCGGTTGCTGCCCGGCGCGCCGACGGGAGTCGTCCCCTTCCGCCTAGATGCCGAGAGCCGCGCCAAGCCATCCTCCTTCGAGGTCGCCTTCATCGAAGATGGCGTCCGCTACATCTACCATCTCCAGATCAGCCCTGAGCGCGTTCATCACGAAGAACTGGTGGCCTACCCCAAGGGGCAGCCACAGCGGTGGTTCACCCGCAAGTGGACAGGCGAGCGCTACGACTGGCACTCGACCAGCAGCTTCAAGCCGGCGAAGGACCTTCAGGAGCGGACACGGGACAACGCCCTGTTCCTCTCCGTCGGGGCGCAGTTCAACCACCCTCAGCTGTCGGCGGTCTACCAGTGGTTCGTGCGACGACTCGGCTATTGGGATCTCGCCGCGCAGCAGCCGGGCAGCCTGGCCGGCATGCAGGCTTTCACATCGCAACTGGCGAAGAACGACCCGGAGGCCAAGACATTCATCACGCGGATGCTGGCCGCTGCCGACCTCGGCATCCAGGACATCCGCGTCATCACGCTGTCGAGCGATCGGATCAAGCTGCCAGAAGCGATCCCTGAAGACATCCGCTCGCAACTGCAAACGGAACTCCTTGCGGGCCGGCTCACCACCACCCAAACCATCCACCGCCGCTCCGATGGCAGCGGTGATGAGGTCTTCGATCTCATGGCCGACGAGTCCGCCGGCACCGTGCGGCTCTTCACGCTGCTCGGCTCGCTACGGACCATGCTGGAGACAGGGGCATGCGTCGCGATCGACGAGATCGACGCCAGCATGCATCCGTTGCTTGTGCGCAGCATCCTGGGGATGCTGCATGATCCAGAGGTCAACCGCCACGGCGCCCAGGCGATCATGACCAGTCACGATGTCTCCCAACTCAATCAGGAGGTCCTGCGTCGCGATCAGATCTATCTGACGGAGAAGAACGCCGGCGGGGCGACACAAGTGGTCCCGCTAACCGACTACAGGCCGAAGCAGAAAGACTCGATTCTGCGCGGATACCTTGCAGGCCGCTACGGAGGCATCCCCGTCCTGCCGACCCACCTGGGGCGCTGACATGGGCCGCGACGAGCACTTCTCGCGGCGAACACGCCGGCATGACCATCACCGTCCGCTCCGGCGCCGCATCCTGGTCCTGACGCAGGGCAAGGTGACGGAACCCGCGTACTTCGACCGCATAAGACAGATCCACCGTCACGTCGTGATCGTGGTCAAGGACTGCCCCAGGAGCCCGCCCCAGATGCTTGATCTGGCGATTGCCGAAACAAGCAAGGCGGGGAAGAACCGCGAAGACCGCTTCAATGCCGCCTGGGTGGTCTTCGATGCCGAGGAGCGGCCCGACGAGATGATGCTGCGTAACCTCCGGCAGAAGGCCGGGCAGCATGGCATCCGCCTGGCTTGGTCGAACCCTTGCTTCGAGGTCTGGCTGCTGCTCCACATCGTCTACTCGCAGGCGCCGCTCTTCAGCGCAGCGGAGGCCATCCGGCGGTTGGCCGCGGCACTTCCCGGCTATGCCAAGGATCAACGCTCCGCTGATCGGAGCATGGCGGAGCTGGTCCCCAGGATTCCGACCGCAATGGACCATGCCCAACGGCTTCGTGAGAGCCATGCCGCACAGGCGGGAGGAGAGTTCCCGAATCCAGCCACCGACGTGGATATCCTTGTCCGTTCCATCATTGGCAGCGGGTAGGCGTTCGCGGGAAAAAGGGACGCCGCCCGTACCCCGGCGGGGTCCTTCTTCTACCTGGGGTCGTCCTGGGCGTGCTCACGCAGGCGGGCGTTGCCGACCTTGCCTTGCTCGATCCGCCGGGCCTGGCGGTCGGAGATGCCACAGCAGGGCGGCAATGACGTCGCATGTCGAATAACCCCTGGCGGGACACGGCGATGAGACATCAGCCATCACCGGTGATGCCACCAACCACGCGAAGCCCAGAACGATGCCGGCATTTGCGCCAGGGTGCGTTCCGCTGGCGCAACGTCTGCAGACGATGTGACTCCCGCTGGTTTTGCAGGCAATGCCAGGCCCGCCACATCGACTCGTCCCGCCCCCTCCAGGCGCTCAGCAGGCGTGGACCATGCCAGCAGGCGCTGGAACGGCGTCTGGGGGTTCAACAGGTCCCGGGCGATCCGAATCCGCTCTGCCACGGCGGCACGTTCCGCATCGGTCTCCGCGCATCGCTCGGCATCGGCCAGGAACATCTCGATTTCCACCCGGCCGGCCCAGGCCTCAGCCAATGCCACGAGCGCATCGCGGCTTGCCGTCACCGCTTCGGCTGCCCGCTTTCGATCCTCTTCGGCGCGCCAGCGCCGGATGGATTTCTCCTGAGCGGTCCGCGCCGCTTCAGCCGCACGGTCGCGGGCCGCAACTCGGGCGACGATCGCGGTGACAGCCTTGGCCAGAACGGGGACCAGGTCCGTCGCCAGCTCCGGTAAATCGCCGACGGCAGCTTCCCGCCACGTGTGCTCCCACGCAACGTCGTGATAGGGCGAACAGGCCCGCACCGCCAGTCGCCCACTGGGGATGTCCCTTGTCGTAGTCCAGTCGCTCCATCGGTGCCGGCTCCGGGGCGACCGCGCTGGTTCCTGACCCACCTGGACGTACTCGCCATCCACCAGACGCATTGCGACGGCGATGCTCGGCTCATAGATCGTCAGGGCGAACGCCGTCGTCCCGAGCAGGGCGACGGTCGGGCTGGATGGCGCCCAGTGATCAAGGTCGTAGCTCTGGTGCGGCTTGGGTTTCTCGCGGATCTCCAGTGGCGGGCGACGGACCTCTCCGCCCGGCATGACCTGCACGGAGTATCCGTGGTCATCGAGGGCCAGGAAGAGGTCGTTAGCGACGGCCAGGGCACGTGGGAGAAGCGCCTGGGTGACTACCACATCCACGCAGCGCCTTTTGGTCGGCCGCAGGTACCCGCTCCGGCTCGGCCGGACAACCGCGAAGTGGGATGTGGCTCCATTGAGCACGGGGTGGATCGTCGGGCGTGGTGCTGTCCGATCCCGCCGCTGCCCGTTTGCTGGCTGGGCTGGCAGGCGGGTCGGAGCGGGACACGGGCAGCGTCGTTCGCTGCGGCCATCGCGCCGCCACTCCAGAAGGTCGCCTGGCAGCGCCGCCGGCAATGGCGGTTGCGTGGTCGACTGTCCTGCGGCGTGCTTGGCCCATTGCCCACGTGGTGGATGCGGCACGCGCAACCGGTCGCACAGGTGACCAAGCGCGACATCCGACATGCGGAAGCCGCGCGCCAGGGTGCGCATGGGTGCACTCCACACGAGATCGTACAGCGCGGCACGTGAGAGAACTTCGGGAATGTCGGGGATGTCAGCCATGGGGGCCTCCAGGGGGATGCGTCCGCATGCCGAGCGTGGGCGGTTCCATCCGCCAGCATAGGCGCATGAGGCCGGGGCCCGCCCACGCGCTGGTCCCGACCCCGCAGAAGCACCAGACATTGATCCCGCCGGGTGCCGCAGACGTTCCCTCCTCCATCCCCAGCCAGTTGGTGATGGACGTGGCCCCGACGAGACCCGGTTGCAGGAGATCATCGCACCGCCCAGCGAGCGATCGCCGCATCCGGTGGCGATCGCACCCAGGAACCGCCTCCGTATGCCGAGCAGTCCGGAGGTGGTGCCGAGCCCGATGGTGTTCCTCCATCTCCTGGGCTGGCTGTATGCCGTCGTGCTCGTCACAGTCTTCTTGCCATAATATAACGGCTTCATGGCAGATTGATCCCAGCCAGGATCCGGGCGGCGGCATCGGGCCGTTCATGGCGGATCGCCGCGTCCGGGATACCGTTCGACCTCGACCGGCTCCAGGACCGGGCTGACACCATCGGCCGACCGGGCCGCCGTCCTTGCTGCCGGGGCGTCACCTGCAGCGCCGCAGGAAATGGCCGGGGGGTGGTGGTGAGGTGGTCGTTAGGCAGGTCTGGCAAGGCCGAGGGGGGTGGTGTAGGGTGATGTAGGCGGGTGGGGAAAGGGGCACGGGGAAACCGTGGTGGGTGACGCTGCTTACGGTTTCGGCAACCCATCAGCTAACCCTGGCTCCAGTTCCAGCCGATTCTCGGTGATCATCAATTCCGGGTGTTGTGGATGCCGCCAATGACGTCCGTCCGCCGTCTCCTCGGCCACGTAGCCCGCGGCCCGCAGGGACTCTGCGGGATCCAGGTTCCGCATGCTGGCGATCCGCAGCAGGACCCGGGCAGCGGCATCGAGCAGCTCATGGCGGATCGCCGCGTCCGGATGCAGTTCGACCTCGACCAGGGCCGGGGCCGGGTCGACGTCCTCGGCCGATCGGGCTGGTCGGGCAGGGATGGTGATGCGGGAGCACAGGGCCGCGATCAGCTCCCGGTGCGGCGTCCAGTCCGGCGGACCCGGCCTGGTTGCCATCCACAGCATGTCCCAGGCGAACCAGCGCTGCCCTCCCAGCATCTGCAGGAGCTGGGCGAAGACCTGCCTGCCCGTGGTCTCGGCGAGCGCCTGCCCGGCCTGGGACCGACGTGCGGTCAGCCCGGTCATGCGGGCCTTGTAGGTCGCGACCGTGCAGCGGCCTGATTCCAGGTCCCCATCAAGCTGTTCCATCTCGGTGTCGATGCCCGCCAGGACACCGGCGGCGACGCCACGTTCGGCATCCAGGTGCCGGGGCAGCCGATCCAGGGCGCCCTGGACCAGGTCGGCCATGGCGGTCTGGCTGCAGACCAGCAGCTGATGCAGCTGGTCGACCACCATGACGTCGATCAGCCCCATGGAGACCGCCGGAGCGCCGCAGCCGGGATGCCAGGGACGCCAGGTCCGGCAGCGGTAGACCCCCTCCCCCGGCACACCGACCATGGGCTCGCCGCAGGAGCAGCGGGCGATGCCGCCGAGCAGGGATGCGGCATTCGACTGGCCCTGGATCCAGCGCAGCCGCTGCCGGCGATCCCTGCGTTGGGCCTGGGCTGCGGCGAAGCACGCCTCATCCACGATCGCCGGCACCTGACCGGCAAGATCGAGCGGCCGCTTCTCGTAGGTCAGCGTGGGCCGACCGGCGTAGATCGGATTCGCCAGCAGCCGCCCCACGGCGGAGGTCGGCCAACGCCGTTGTGGCCAGAGCCGCTGGGCAAGTCCCGCCACCTCGCCCAGGGAGCCGCCGGCGGCAGCCGCCGTGAAGAGCTGGCGCACCACCGCCGCCCCGGCCGGCTCGATCTCCAGCTGGGGTCGCCCTCCCGGCTGGCGCACCATGCGGTAGCCCAGCGGCGGTCGCCCCAGGCGCAGCCCCTCGGCCACCCGCTTGCGCAGGCCCCCGCGCACCCGGGTCCGGATCAGCCGGCGCTCCTCCTCGGCGATCACGCCGTGGAGCATGTAGTTCATCCACGGTTCCACGGCGAGCGGATCCGCCGCCGGATCGAAGACCCTGCCATCATCGACGAAGACGAGCTGGAAGCGCAACCTCATCGCCAGATCCCAGAGGTCGCTGCACGCCTTGAGATTGCGGGTCACGCGGTCGGGTCGGGTGGCGACCAGGTGCGTGATGTCCCCGGCCTCGAGCCAGACCCGCAGCCGCACCAGGCCTTCCCGTTCGGCGTCTGCGCCACTCTCGACCTCGAATTGCCGCTGGGCGATGGCGACACCATGGCTGTGGCACCACTGCGAGGTCGCCAGATCCTGATGCCTCAGGCTGGTCCCCTCCCGCTGGCCTTCGGTTGAGACCCGTCCGTAGATCACCGCGCGCAGGGGGCGCGCTGACGCTGGTGCGGGCATGGTCACGCCACCGGCTCCGCCGTGGCGGCGGAACGCCAGGTCACCAGGGGCACCCGGTCGGTGATGACGATTCCGCTGGCGCAGCGGGTGACCAGCGCCCGCCTCTGGGCCATGTCCAGCGCATCCCAGGTGCCGGCCGGATCACGCAAGGACCGGATCAGGTCATCGTCCAGCCTGGGTGCGACCGCCGCCAGACGCCGGGACTCCGCCTCCAACGTCGCGAGATCGGCACGCGCCTTCTCCAACTTGGAACCGAGGCGGACCCGGGTGGCCTGATCGCCCTCCGCCGATGCCGCGGCCAGGCGCTCCACCCGCTCGACCTGCATGGCGATCCGCTCTTGCAGATCCGTGTCGATGGCAGGGGCGATCCCCTCCGGCAGCGGTGGAACCGGCACCACGGCCAGGAACGCGAGACGTCCTGCCGTCACGGCGGAGATGAACGCGGCGCGGATCACCGCATCGACCTCGTCGGCCGGACCGGGCAGGGCAGGACACCCGGCATTGCCACGCTGATGATGGGTGTGGCAGAAATACTTGGCCACCCAGCGGCGGTTCGCCGGGGAGCCGACCGGCATGCGCTGGCAGTACATCGGCCCGCCGCAGGCGCCACAACGGGTGATGCCCGGATCACCGACGCCATGCACCGCCTTCTGCCGACCGCGGCCGGCATTCTCGCGAGCTTCCCGCCACTGCCTCTCCCGCTCATCGAGGACCTGCTGGACCTGGGCGAACACCAGGGGATCGACCAGCGCGGGATGGTGATCGAGGTGCGTGATCTCGGTCCCCCCGCCGTCCGCCAGCATTGCCGGAAGGTGATAGCGGTATTCGCCGAGCACCCACCGATTGCGCAGGAGGCCATCGAGCTGGTCGCGGGTCACCAGACCGCCGTCGGGCAGCCGGTAGTCCTCCGCGAGCTTCCTGACCACGGCCCGTGCGGTGGCACCGGCGGCGATCTGGTGGAAGGCGGCGCGGATGTGCTCTGCTCCCGGTCCCAATGCGATGCCACCTGTGCTGGTGCGCACATAGCCGGCGACAAGCCGGCCGAACTTCGTCCCCTCCCGTGCCCGTCTGGCAGTGCCTTCCACCGTGCGCTTGCGGATCAACCGGTGTTCACTCTCGGCGAAGAACTGGATGATATGCGGTTGGAGTTTCGACTCCTCTCCGTCCGCCTGGGGCAATTCCACACGGAACGGCTCCAGGACGATCAGGGCGATGCCAGCCGCCCCGAGTTCCGAGGAGAGCGTCATTGCATCCTTGATCCTGCGCGACAGCCGGTCGTCGCGATAGACGATCACCGCTCCCACACGCAAGTCCTTGGCGAGGCTCAGGCATTCGGCTAGACCTGGACGGTTTTCGCGGGATTTCCCCGATCGGCCGGGATCGGCGCAGGTGCGCAGCAATGCGAGTCTGTGAGTGCTGCAGAATCGGATTATAGCCGCTTCCTGGTGCTCCATGCTGGTGCCATCGACCTGCATCCTGGTCGAGACCCTGACGTACCCGATGACGGTGGGCGTCCGCAGCGCGCGCAAAGCGGCCAGCGGTTCCTGGGATGACGACGATTCGTCAGGCATGGACGCCACGATACCGCACATCCCATACCTGTAAAGTAGTGCATATACTCCTCTGACCCCCACCATGTCAAGGTGGTGCTCTAGCCAACTGAGCTAAGCGGGCGTGAATTGTCGCATGCGGACTGCGTTTCCCACGCTGATGGCTCCGAGCGGCAGCGGCCGACTCGGTATCAACTCGGGGGCGGCAGCATGTTAAGTCGCATGCCTTTGGCAAGAGTCCATTCCTTCGCGCCCTTCGCGCGAATCGATCATCGATCGCGACGGAGTCCCCCTGGCATGACACGGTCGCATGCGGATTTTCCGGTGGCAGCCCTGAATCCATTGCGCCTGGAATCCATCGGAGTTGTTTCCATGGCGATGTAACGACCAGGCGCTGAAGCGCATCGTCACCGGATCAGTTCAGTCCCCTCGGACATCGGTCCAGTCCAGGTCGAACCGGGCCAGGTA
>CAZZJC010000088.1:0-8620 GCA_964654285.1 uncultured Candidatus Kuenenia sp. | reverse complement strand
CTCAAGGGGGCGGGAAAGGCTATTATTAAAGACTCTTCAGGTACATGACACTAGCTTACGTCGATGCGAACCTCGCCCAGCAAGGTGTCGCGATCGATGAGATCCAGGATGGCCGGCATACCGTCATCATAATCATCCAGCCAGATTACGCCACTGGCATTGCCAGTGGCGTAATCTGGCGAGTTCGGTGGGGGCGGAGATGGATTCCAGCCCGCATAAACGATTGGCCCGACAGGGAAACATACATTTCCCTGCCGGAATCCTTGACTTTCTTAAGTTTCCCGTAACATATCTTTGTCACGCTGACGATCCATACGACCCACGGAACTTCGGCTGATACCAAGCCTTTCGGCCGGAATTGATCATTCCGTCCCAGGGCGGAACGCCAACCTGCAGTCCTGGATCCGGTCGCGACTGGTCATCGCGATCGACGCCCCTGGTCTGCCCACCCCCAACGAGGAACCATGACCCACTCCCCCCACCACTCCAGCCTTGGACGCGCTGAGCAGCTCCGCCTGTATGAACTGATCATCGCAGGCGGAGACCGGGCCCACGCCGCCTGGGAACGACTCGCGCCTGCGGTCAGCGACGCCTTGGACCGGATCCTCGGCAGCCATAACGGCGGCCAGCACGACGCTGAGGATGTGCGGCAGGAACTGCTGCTCACCTATTCGGAGCGGATGGGCGACGGACGGTTGTTCGACGGCTACGATCCGGCCCGGGGGAATCCGGTGCCCTGGCTCGCCGGGCAGGGACGCTGGCGCCGGTATGACGCCTGGCGGGATCGCGCGTCACGTCGTCGGGTCGAGCTCCAGGAAGGGCATCCTGCACCCGGGACCGGCATGCATGACGATGAAGCGGTTCGGCTTCCAGGACTGATGGATGATGGAACCACGGTGCGCCTGCATCTGCCCCGGCGTCCCCGTCAGGAGCACATCGTTGCCCTGCTCCAGTTTGCGGATCGGGTCGATGCATCCGAGGACGGCTACCAGTGGGCCTGCACAGCAGCTTACCGGATGTTCGATCGACTGAGCCCGGCTTGGTGGCTGCAGGCGCAATCCCGCTGCACCCGACATCGGTCCGATTTGGCCTCGGAGATCGTCCGGTGCGACGACCGTATCGCCGCGCTTCCTGGAGGTGGATCCGACATGCGTCACCGGCGGGATCGCCTGCGCATCGAACGCGCGCTCCACCCCTTGAACCCGACCGACCTGAGGCTGATCCTCGGCATCAACCAGGTCTTCGCCCACAAACTCATGCAGCGCTACCGTGCCATCCTTCCTGAAGTCCTGGGTCTCGACCCGTCCGGTGACGGCGGGGCCCTCAGCGACACGTGGCCGGAGCAGTACGGGATGGCGGCGTGAATTCCGATGGCCGGGACGCAAGTGCCTCGAGTACTGGTACGCTGGTCGGTCAAAATCAACCCATTCTGATCGTGTGGTCCTCGGTACGGTAGCCGGTTCACCATCTCCCCAATTCCCAAAGAATTCCTCGCATTTCTGTTCACGTCATCCTTGATCTCGCTTGCGATGCCGGTGGCTGGCATCCCAAGCCACAGAACCATTCTCCAGCGCAGGACCAGAAAATCCTGCAGGGCCGACTGGGTCTGTTCACCGGCATTACCGGACATGCGTTGGGGACTGGATGCGCCTGTGGAAACCTTCCAGGCCATTGGTGACCGGTTTTCCATCACTAGGGAAAGCATACCTAATGAACGGCAGCATGTCCGATCCCATCCCCTTCCTGATCGGCGTCACCGGCCACCGTGATCCCGTGGCCAAGGAGCCACGAGCTCGACAGCGAGATCGGTGATCTCCTCCAAGGTGGTGGACTGGTCGAACCGCGCCGGTTCACCTACCTCCGCTACAACCCCTCCCTGACCAGGACCAACTCCGTTCCGATAAGCCCTCTCAATTTCCATGATTTCTCCTAGGCTTCGCGTAGGGGTGAAATGCAACTCGGGACCGTGATTTCCGTTTCCGCCGGGTGACCAACCCTTTCCTGGCGGCATCCAGTCGTCGCTGAGCCTTGCCGCGAAGGAATTCCTGGACAGCTTCATGCTGACCTACCGACTCCAGCAACCAGTCGGCAATATCCTTAACGGCACTCATCATGCGAGGGGTATTTGCGCGTACGATTCGGCCTGGATTGGCTGCCCGATGTTCTGCCTCGAGATGACTCGCGATGTGGCCGGCAAGGAGATTCCACAGCATGTGGCAGAGCATTTCCTGTTCGACGCCCTGCTTGGTGGTACTGTGCCACGTTTCCAGGTTCGACAGGTTCTTCAGTTCATCATGGATGGTTTCGATGGTCCACCGTCCTTGATAGATGCTGATGATGTGCTCATCGGTCAACTTGTCATCGATAAGCGACGTCACCACGACCATCAAGGTACGGGTTTGACCGTCTTGTGGACGACCACGGGAAAACGTGCGACGGATGTAGCGCATGGGAACAACACGACGTTTTCGATTCTGCTCAATGATGGTGTCAATCACCGCCGATTTCTTCTTGGATTTCAAGAATTGCTGAACCTCTGGCCAGGATCCCTGCTGGGCAGCGACCATGCGGATGACCAGATCATGCCCGTTTGCCATGATGGCCCCGAGCATGTCGCGAGCGGGATATCCCGCATCCATGACGAGGATGCTCCGCTCCGGCAGTTCAGCAAACATATCCTTTGCCATGGCCCGCTCACCGCCCTTGGCCAGGACGGATTGCATACGCCAGCACAGCGGCATCCTCGTATCGAGATCCCAGCACGACGTCAGCAACGCCTCGGGATAATGGCTGAGTTCGTTGCCATCCCGATCGCGCCGGATCCCATAGGAAGCCGAATGACTGGCGCTACGCCTCATGATGAGCGTTGTGCCATCGCATCCGATCAGCGGCCGACCAGGAATGAGCCGCTCGACATCTGCGGCCCGCGCATTCGTCCATGTCGTCGCCATGCTCCATACCAGGGCCAAGTCGGAATCAGTGACCTGACTACGTGCACGGGCCAATCCCGATTGGGCCGGTACAGCTTTCAATCCCAGCTGCGAACCAACCCATGCGAACATCTGCTGGCAACCATCAGCATAGGCGCGCGCAGCGCCCGGTTCACACAACGCGAAGACCGACATCATGGCCTGCATGGGTCCCCACGAACGTCGTCGTACCTGGTAGTCGTCCAGGCTGGTGAAGCAGGAGAGGAACACATCGAAATCACGGTGGGAACTGAGCTGTAGATGCGGGGTGGGCATGCGAGCCCGGCCGCCGTGTCACACGCATTATTCAAGCGTAAATACATGAATGCCAATGGACTGTGTCATACCGAGCCTGTCGTTGGAAATGTCGATCCTTAACGGAACGGAGTTGCTGACCAGGACAGGCCTGGACAGGCTCGGATTTGCCGGGCTCAGGCCAGAATGGGTGCAGCGCATGGATGCGCCAGGCGCCCTGGACGACCTGCGCCGGATCGGCAGCGCCTACGCCGCCTCGCTGCCATTGCAGGACCATCTCACCGGATTCATCTGATCGCCGGTCCGCCGCGCCACGTCCCGGCAGGATCATGACGTGGTGCGATCGGGACCGGATTCCCCGCACCGGTTCCAGGCCCTTCCGGCCGCCCGGATCGCGGCGCGCATGCGGGCGACGCCGACCGGGTTCGCAGAGTGGATGGCGACGGTGATGGGGGCCAGGTTTCCGAGGACTGCTGCCTCCTCGATCCAACAGGCCACCGTGTACCCGCTGCCGCTGACCGTCTCCTCGCCCAGGTCGTGGTCGAGGGAGATCGCCTCCACCTGGCCGGTGCACAGCAGGGCGATGGCCTCGGAGGCGGTGCGCACGTGGTGGGTCCAGTCAGGCGGCATCGGACGCGCATCGTCCAGCCAGACGCGCCATGACCTCAGTTCGGTGCCAGGGTCCCCCCCTGATTCGGGTCCGTTTTCCGTCATGGGCCCGGCTTGGCCTGATCCAGGACCCAGCGGTCGAGGGCGGCGAGAAAGGTGTCGCGGTTGAGCAGGAATGCCTGGGCCTCGTCGCTCACGCTTTTCATCACCCCTTCGAGCAAAGCAGCGTACTGGGCCACCTCCCCATCGCCGCTTTCCCGCAACATATTGATGACGATGGCCGAGGCGCAGACCCGGGCGCGGACTTCCCCCTCGTTCATCATCGTCCCGTTGGGATGCACGGTGAGGTTTCGCTGCAGTTGCTGATGGCCTTCCCACCATTTGTTCCTCCGTTCCTTGACATCGAATGGTTTCTTCCCGGCCATCGCCTGGCTCTTCTCCATGACCAGGCTCTCCGCGACGACCTGGAGCGACATGGGATGGCCAGCGATGGAACGCAGCAAGACCTCATCGCTGGCGTCGATGCTGATCTTCGCCCCCCACACTGTGGTGACTCGTTTCAGACCGGCGATATCGGGTCCATCGGGAATGGGTTTCTTCTTGAGTTGCGACTCTGAACCATCATCAGGTTTGGCGGCGGTAGGTGGAACCGATTCCGCCGGCTTCTTCGGAGAAGCCTTGGCCTTGGCGGCCCGGTCCTGCCTTATTTGCTGATTGACCACCCGGGCCATCCGTCGCGGGAACAATCTGTTCGCTACATCCCGCTCTATGAAATGCCCTTCGATCTTGGAGAACCGCAGGATCTGAGTCGCCTCCGGCGGTGGCGAATCGTCGCTGATTTTCAACGATATCCGTAAGGGATCGGCACTGATCAGATTGACTTGGACGAATTGCCGTGTGGGCATCATTTCTCCAGCATCCTCCTCTTTCATTTCCCCATCCGAACCACGCCAGCGAAGGACATAGCCATCCTCGTAAGCACAAACCTCCTCGTTCCGGAAGTTGGCCTTGACGAAGGCCCTGGTGTCGGGCTCCAGTTCACCGGACTCGTTCGGATGCAGGCAGTCGGCAGGGTTCTCCGCCGGCTGGAAGCGGAGGAAGACGGCCGTGCATGGCCCCCGGTCGCAGGAGGCACAACCGTACATGAGTATCAGAATGACGATGAGACAGCGGAAGGACGATAACGGGGAAAGCATGAGATCTCCTGGATTTGGTGGTGATGGTCTGGTGGTCGGACCACCGTGGGATTTAAGGTGGCATGCGACCGGTCAGGTCCGGGATGGCGCCAGCGAGTCATCTGCCGACGCGATGCGATCGATGATGCCGACGGTCAGGGCCTCCTCCGGCGTCAACCAGCGGTCGGTGGGGCGCAGGAGATCCGCTTCGATCGCGGCATCGTCGGGCAGGGCGGTACAGGTCCGATAATGATCGAGGATGCGCCGGTGCAGAAGATCCTGCTGGCGCCGGGCGGCGACGAGATCGGCATGGGTACCCTCGCTCATCGCCGCGAAGCGATGGCTGAGCAGGCTGCACCGCGGCAGGACGCTGCGCCGGCCTTTCGCCCCGGCCATGAGGACCAGCAGCCCCAGGCTGGCGACCAGCCCCATGCCGGTGGTATGGACGGGGATCCGGCTCCAGCGCATCAGATCCAGCAGGGCGAAGCCCTGGTCGACATCGCCGCCAGGGCTGTTGATGTAGAGACGGAGCTGCTCGCGGTCGCCGCGCAGATTGTGGTTGAGGATCGCGGTGGCCAGGGGTTCGACGCTGCTGCGGGTGATTGTCCCCCACAATAGCAGGACGCCTTCGCGTTCGATGGAATCGTTCATGGTGGTGCCTTTCAGGGCAGAGCGACATCGCTGCCGGTCATGGTTCCGGTGCCGAGCATCTGGCGCATCCGCGCCGCATGCAGGTCGGCCATGGTGCGCGCGACTGGGGCCGCGCCGCTACCACCGAGCCGGGCCCATGCGGCGGCCAGGATGTCCGGATCGAGCTGCGCCCAGGGCAGCACTGCCGCCGCCGCCGCGCGCAGGGTCGGGGACGGCGATCCGTCCGGGTGGTGCACGACCACCAGGTGGCGGGTGGACGGGATACCGGCCAGCAGGTGCTCCCAGCGGTCATTCCCGCCCTCCAGGGTCAGGAAGGACACGGCGGTCTCGCCGGCCTGGCGGTCCCTGGCCAGGAAATGGTCGACCACCGGCCCGGTCGAGGCCCCTCCCTTCCGCCGGCCCCGACCTTTTCCGTCGCCATCTTCCTCGTCCCCCGCGATCGCCGGCATCTCGGCCAGCGGCAGGTCCAGGGCATGGGCCAGGCCCTCGGCGATCTCCTGGGCCAGGATCGGTTCGGGACCGGTCAGGATGACCACCGCGCCCATCGGGTGCCCTTCAGCCCCGACGCTGCGCGCCTGGGCCAGGCGGGCCGCGAACTCCTGGGCCTCGCGCAGACGACCGCCCACGATGACCCCGCTGCCGAAGGGTCGCAGGGTGTCGCGCCAATGCAGGTTGGCACGGTCGCCGGCGAGCGAACATGCCTCGCGTCGGGCGGCGGCGACGAGATCCTCGGCCGCCAACGTGCCGGGCGTGCGCCTGGCGATGCCCGCGCGCACGCCAGCCAATCGGACCACGTTGCGCCACCAGCCACCGCTGATGCGGTAGATCCGGGCCAGGGCATCGATGCGCGGTTCCTCCGCCGGATCATCGAGGCGCAGGCCATGGCGCTTCATCTCCAGGCGGATGATCGCCGCCCGCTCCTCGCGGCGGGGGATGTCCAAGTGCAGTTTCACCGGCAGGCGGCGGTCGAGCGCCGGATCCAGCGCCAGGGGACGGTTGGTCGCCATGATCACGATGGCCGGATGCTGCTCCAATCCGGTCAGCAGGGCGCGGCTGGCCCGGCTGCCCACCGCCGCGAGGTGATCGACCTCGTCGAGGAAGAGGATCGCCCGGTCGTGCGAGGCGCGGCGCAGCAGCGCGATGAGGTTCCCCGCGTGGTCCTCGCTGGGATCGTCCGTCCCGGTGTAGAGCAGCAGCGGCCGCCCCGCTGCGTGGGCCAGCGCCTGGGCCAGCAGGGTCTTGCCGGTCCCGCTCGGACCATGCAGCAGGACGGCGAACGGCCGTCCGCCCGCCCCGCGCGCAATGGTCCCAGGCAGATCGATGGCGGCGATCTCCGCCGCGATCTCGGGGGCCAGGACCACCTCCTCCATGGTCGTGGTGGGATGGACCACCTCGACGCCGATGATCTCGGTCAGCTTCGCCAACCGCTGTCCGAGGCATTCCGCAAGGAACGCAGGCGCGAGGACCAGATCGCAGCGGCGAAGGTCGCTGGTGCACGTCATCTCGCTGGTCGGGGTGAGGATTCCCTTGGTGAACAGCGGTGACTCGACGCCGAAATGATCGAGAGCATCGAGACGGTCGAGCGGATCGGCGACCAGGGCCTTGATGGCTTGGCCGACCTCCAGGCGCGACCCGACGTGGGCCAGGCCCGCCCGGGCCAGCACCAGGCCGAGGAAGTCGAGGTGGTTGACCAGTGCCAGGGCCACGACCCGGGCGGCGAAGGGATCCAGGGCGTCCTCGAGACCTGCGAAGCCATGCGCTGGATACGGTTGCGGGGTCGCTAGCGTCCGGGCGCGCCGCCAGTCGCGCGCCGCCCGCGCCAGATGGAACCAGTCTGCGGGATCCAGTTCGCCATCGGTGGCCAGGGTGGCCGCCGTCCACGACAGCATCAGCCCGTCGCGGCACGGCCGGGGTTCAATCAGCCCGGCGGCGAGCCGGTCCAGGGCGGCAGCATCCAGTTCGACCGGGATGCCATCCTCCTGGCCGCCATCGGCCTCGCGGCCGAGCATCAGCTTGCGCTGCCGCCGCGTGCCATTGATCCAGGCCTGGCATTCCCGGGTGAGATCCAGGATCCAGTCGATCGGCCGGGTGTAGGCGGTCGCGATCGGCGGCTCACCGGTTGGGATTGCATTCGCAGGTGCAGCAGTGGCATCGGTCATGGGGGTGATTCCTCGTGGGTGTCGGTTGGGACTCGATGCCTGTTTCGCCCGTTGTCGGGACCGTAACCGATCCTTGATCGCGAAGTCCCGCATCAGTTCCTTGTTGTTCGGATCCCAGCAGATGTCGGCCATGGACTTGCCTCCTTCTTCGACCGGGTCGGCCGGACGGGTAGTGCATCAGGTCACCGGACCTGGCTAGGCGGCGATCGAAGCTAAAGGAATGCGTTCAACGTTGGCCTGAACCGGTACGGGATCGGGAGTCAGCTCCACGAGCTGGATCTGCCGGATCGACCGTCCTGCCCAGTCGATGAAGTCGATCCGGGCGGCGAAGGAGTCACCTGCGGTGAACCGGCGGTAGCGCACGCCTCCGCTGCTCTTGCGGTTGCGATCGAGGCTGCGGTAGCAGGCGGTGAAACGCATGGCTGTCTCCGTGTTGGAGCTACTACGCCGGTCAGGGGCGGAACGGACAGACGAATTCCGATCCTCAGGCCTCGTCCCCAGTCCTCAGTCCTTGTCCTTTAGGCGGAGGCCGGGTGCGGGACGGGGGAAGGACTCCCAAGGCACCGCCCGGCTAACGCCCGACCGCTTGCACGAAACCCGACTTTTGGCTCCCTCCGGCAACTGGCAAGAATATCTGGAACTTTCCGGCAAGAATTTCAGGAATCCACACCGTCCTGACCCGGCAGGACGTCAGCCAGGCGGCCAACCGATAGAGATCGGCCGTATAGGCGGCAAATTCTCACACCGGTGTAAAGGGCGGACCAAAATCATGCCATGCGGCGGAGCAATATAAGGCCAGTTG
>CAZZJC010000087.1:0-9065 GCA_964654285.1 uncultured Candidatus Kuenenia sp. | reverse complement strand
CGGTCGAGCTGCGCCTCGGGCAGCGGATAGGTGCCTTCCTGTTCGATCGGGTTCTGGGTCGCGAGGACGAAGAACGGGCGCGGCAGCGGCCGGCGCTGGCCGCCGGTGGTGACCTGGCGCTCCTGCATCGCCTCCAGCAGGGCGGCCTGGGTCTTCGGCGGCGTGCGGTTGATCTCGTCGGCGAGGATCACCGAGGCGAAGACCGGGCCGGGCAGGAAGTTGAGGTGGCGTTCGCCGGTCGCGCGGTCCTCGCGGATGACCTCGGTGCCGGTGATGTCCGACGGCATCAGGTCGGGGGTGAACTGGATGCGGTTGAAGGTCAGCTTCGTCGCCGACGCCAGGGTCGAGATCAGCAGCGTCTTCGCGAGGCCGGGCACGCCTTCGAGCAGCGCATGGCCGCCGGCGGCGAAGGCGATCAGGACCTCCTCGACCACCGCGTCCTGGCCGACGATGACCTTGCCGAGTTCGGTGGTGACGGCCTTGGCCGCCTGGGCGGCCTGCTCGCGGGTGGCGATGCTCATGGAAGGGCTCCTGCGGAGCGCGACCGTGCGGCGGGGCCGGGCGGTGTCCAGCGCGCACCGCGCCGGCACGCCGCGAACCCGCGCCGGTGTGACGCAGGCGGATCACCCGCCGCTGTCCAACCTTCGCCGGAGCTTCTCCTGCCCTTCATGGCAGCGCCTAACGTGCCGCCAAGGAGTCGCCCCATGTCCCTCGCCCAGGCCTTCAGCAATGAACTCGAACACGAACTGACCCTCACCCGCCAGCTCATCGCCGTCCTGCCCGAGGCCAAGGCCGGCTGGCAGCCGCATGCGAAGTCGATGACGCTCGGCATCCTCGCCATGCACCTCGTCGACTGCTGGGATTGGGGCATCGACACCCTGCGCACCACCGAGTTCGACTTCGCGCCGATCGGCGCCCCGCCGTGGCAGCCGACGCCCTTCGTCTCGACCGCCAAGGCCCTGGAGCAGCTCGACCGCAACGGCGCCGCGCTCAAGACCGCCCTCGCCGCCGCCGCCGAGGGCGACTTCTTCGCACCGTGGTCGCTCAAGCAGGGCGGCAAGACCCTGTTCACCATGCCGCGCGTCGCCGTGCTGCGCTCGATGATCTTCAACCACCACATCCACCACCGCGGCCAGTTCACGGTCTACCTGCGCCTGCTCGACGTGGCGCTGCCGGCGACCTACGGCCCGAGCGCCGACGCCGGGGTCTGATTCCAGGACGCCGGCGCGCTCTGGGTCGGTTGTTGGCGAAGCGCCCTCTGGGCATTGCCGGTTGAAAACCGGCGGTCCCAGGGGCTGATTTCCGGGGCGATTACTGCTGGGATATCGGATTCAGGGCACTTCGGCCGGTCTTCCGTGAGCTAGACCCAACCTTCCCAGGGTTCGCCGGCGAGGTGGCGGACGATGTTGCGGTAGACCTCGGGATTGCTGGAGTCTTCCAGGCCGGCGTCGATGTTCGGGTTGTCGTTGACCTCGATGACCATGAAGCCGTCGTCCAGTTCCTTCACGTCGATGCCGTAGAGGCTGCGGCCGATGGCGGCGCCGGCCTTCTTGGCGACGGCGATCAGACGCGGATCGATCTGCGACTTCTCGACCGCGACGACGTGGCAGAGGTTGGGCTTGCCGTCGTCGTCGACGTCATGGATGCGCCAGGCGCCAGGCGCCATCACGTATTTGACGACAAAAAGCACCTTGCCGTCGAGCATGGTGACGCGCCAGTCGAACGCCGAGGGCAGGTACTGCTGGACGACCAGCCGGTCGGCACGGCGCAGGAAGCGCTTGCCGATCTTGATGAAGCTGGCCTCATCGTGGGCTTTTTCAACGTAGGCGCTGAAGCTGGAATTCGGCGCCTTGAGCACCAGCGGGGTGCCGAAGGATTCGAACAGTTCGCGCGCCTGTTCCGGCGTCACCTCGTCCTCGGTGAGGAAGCAGGTCTCGGGCATCGGCACGTCGGCGCGCATGAGGTGCTGGTACATGTTCACCTTGTCGCAGCACACCACGATCGAGTCGGGTTCATCGAGCACGACCAGGCCGTGCGTCTCGGCCAGGCGCGCGGCGACATAGCTGGTGTTGAGCGGGTCGGTGAGCGCGCGGATGAGCAGCCCGTCATACCGCGGGATGTTCATGATCTCGGGCCGGAAGATGTAGTCGCAGTCGTGCCCCAGCTTCGCCGCGGCGATGCGGAAGTTGGTCAGCGCGGTCAGCTCGACCGACCGGCGGATGGTGTAGCGTTCGGTGAAGATCGCGAGGCGGGCCATGGGGGGTGTCCGGGTTCAGCAGGATGCGGCCGACGCCCCGGCGGAGCACCGCGAGGCCTTGGCGAGGGTGGTGATGCGGGAGATGAAATCGGTCTTGCCCGAGGTATAGGCGACCCGGTCATTGGGATGCTTGCTGGCCAGATCCCGCTTGAGATCGGCGTATTCTCGGGCGGTCCTTGGGTTTGAGATCAGGTGGTCGCGAAAAAGGAGGGAATCCCACTGGGGAAATCCGGACTCGACGAAATGGAGGTGGTGCGACCGATGCCCGCGGTCGTCGCGCTTGATGAACCAGGCGTACCATGGCGGGATGTCGTCGCCGAACGAGGGACGCCAGAAGAATTCATAACCAAGCGGCTCCATCAGCGGAACGATCCGTTCGCGGGTCTGAGCAAGACAGGTGACCTCGACCAGAACGTCAACGATCGGTTTGGCGGCCAGCCCGGGCACGGCGGTGCTGCCGAAATGCTCGATCCGGCCGATGAGTTCGGATGGAAGGATGCGCAGCAGGTGGTCCCTTTCCAATTCGAACGCAGCCGGCCATCGAGGATCATAGTCTACCAACCGGATCACATCCTTCAGGACGCGCGCGATCTTCTCGTCCAGTGTCTCCGTCGGCAGACCCGGATTCCCGACCCCCGAGATGCCCGTCACGCCCGCCACAGCCCGGCTTCTTTGATGATGGTCTTCTCGTTCTGGGTCAGCTCTTCTTTTTCCAGCGGTTCGATCGCGCTGAACAAATACTGCTTTTCCGTGACGATGATCTTCACCCGCGCCAGCGGCAGGCGGAAGCAGCGCCACAGCTCCTGCGCCAGTTCCCGGTATTCAGGCTTGAGGCACTGGCCCAGGACGAGGCGCAGGGTGTCGACCCGGCTGTCGGGCTGCATGTCCTGCACCACCATGGCGTACTTGCCGGTCATGGTCAGCGAGCGGAACGCCTCCTCGATGCCGGCCTGGTCGGCGACGACCTGGCCGGCGCTCTGGAAGGGGTTGACCGGGTAGGCGACGAAGGGCGGCTGGAAGGAGGTCGTGGTATCGTTGGCGATCTCCCACGGCGGCACCGCGATGCCGGCGGACTCGGCCTTGACCAGGGCGAGCGGGACGACGTAGGCGTCGATCGCCTCCTGCGGACTGGGCAGGGCGATCTGGCCCTCGTGCTCGGCCTCCATCGACTTGTAGTAGCCGTCGCCGAGGTAGCCGTAATCGCCGTCCAGGTTGACGAACACGTTCTGCGCACGCAGATCGTCGGGCAGCGGGGGGACGCGGAAATCGGGTTTGCTCATCGGGTGTGACCACGGTCCGGTGGAACAGAGGACAGGGGAATGACGACGGAGGGCGGACGATGAGACCCGGCACGCCACCGGGACTTCACGGCAGCAGCACCTGGCAGACACGGATCAGGGTGACTCATCAGGGGGCAGGCGCCGGAAGGGCGACCGCCGGGTGGCGGATGCTAGTGCGGATGGTCGCGTGTCCATCCGCAGCGGCGCGCGGTCTCGCCGGGCGCCCGGATCAGCGCAACGGCCCGCCGAGGCCGGGCCACGGATCGCCGACCTGGCCGCGCTGCTGCACGAAGGCGTCGGCCAGGACCAGGGCCGCCATCGCCTCGACGATGGGCACGGCGCGCGGCAGCACGCACGGGTCGTGGCGGCCCTTCGCCTGCAATTCGACGTTGTTTCCCGCATCGTCGGCGCTGGGCTGGGGCTTGAGCACCGTCGCGGTCGGCTTGAACACCAGACGGCAGTCGATCGGCATGCCGTTGCTGATCCCGCCCTGGATGCCGCCGCTGCGGTTGCTGCGGGTGGTCATCCGCTCGCCGTCCCAGGCGTAGTGGTCGTTGAATTCCAGGCCGGTGGCGGCGGCGGCCGCGAAACCGGCGCCGAACTCGACCCCCTTGCAGGCGGGCAGGCTGAGGAACGCCTGGGCCAGCACCGCGTCGAGCTTGGCGAACACCGGTTCGCCGAATCCGGGCGGGCAGCCGCGCACGACCAGGCGCAGGATGCCGCCGAGGGAGTCGCCGCCGCGTTTCGCCGCGAGGATGGCCTCTTCGATCGCCTCGGCCGATTCCGCGTGCGGGCAGCGGGTCGGCGATTCGTCGACCCGCTGGCGGGTGACGGTGAGCGGGTCGATCGCGTTGCGCGCGTCGGTGGCATGCACGCGTTCGACCCAGGCGATGATCGCCAGATCGGGGAAGCGCGCGCGCAGGATCTGCTCCGCCACCGCGCCGGCGATGACCCGGCCCACGGTCTCGCGCGCGCTCGAACGGCCGCCGCCTTCCCAGGCGCGCAGGCCGTATTTCGCGTCGTAACCGAAATCGGCGTGGTTGGGGCGATAGACATGGTGCCAGTCGGCGTAGGAACCCGAACGCGCGTCCTGGTTGCGCACCAGCGCGGCGAGGGGCGTGCCGAGGATGCGGCCGGATTCCAGGTCGAGGCCGGACAGCCATTCCACCTGATCCGCCTCGTCGCGCGGGGTCGTCAGCTTCGATTGGCCGGGGCGGCGGCGATCCATCTGGCGCTGCACCGCAACCTGGTCGAGGGTCAGCCCGGGCGGACAGCCATCGATGACGCATCCCACGGCAGGACCGTGGCTTTCCCCGAAGGTGGTGACCCGGAAGGCGTGACCG
The DNA here is from genome assembly GCA_964654285.1 of uncultured Candidatus Kuenenia sp. GTDB lineage: Bacteria > Planctomycetota > UBA11346 > UBA11346 > UBA11346 > BJHQ01. The sequence goes on along the minus strand of CAZZJC010000087.1, from coordinate 4,185 downwards.
AAGGTATTACCCGGCATGCCGGGATGCTCGGGGCCGGCGCGATGGCGGCAAGCCGGCTGGGCTCAACCGCTGGTGGCGGGAGCCTCGGTCGCCGGTGCTTCGGCGGCGGCCTCGGCCTTGGCCTTCTTCTGGAAACGCGGCGGCGGGTTGCCCTTGAGCACGAACGCCTCGCCATCGGCCAGCTTCACCGCCTTGGCCTTGGCGGCGTTGAGCACGCTGCGCACCTCGTCGGCGGAGAAGCTGGTCGCGTTCTTCACCGCGACGCCGACCTTCTGCTCGCCGGTCAGCTCGACGTACTTGACCCACACCAGATGCGCCGACTGGGTGAGCTCGAACGGGGTGGTGATCCAGAGCTTGTACTGCACGTCGTTGTTGGCGGCCGCGAAGATGCCCACGTAGTCGCGGTGCGCCTCCTTGGTGACCACCATGCCGACCTCCTTGGCCAGGCCGTTCATCGCCTGGCGCGCGGACTCGACCGTCACCGCGCCGTTTTCCTGCTGGATGAAGCTCATCTCGAAGGCGCCGATGGTGAACCGCGACAGCGCCTTGGTGTTGGTCGGATTGATGTTCGGCCCGATCTGGACCTTCAGCTCACGCTCGGGAAAGTTGGCAAACCGGGGCTTGGCGTCGCTCATGTCCGGCAGGATAGTCCCGCCCCTGGTCACGACAACCCTGGGCTTTTTCAGCGCACCGCCACCCGATGACGTGCCCGCCACGGCCGGTGATGATCCTGCCTGGGGGTATCGCGGAGGATGCTCCGCCGGGATCCTGCGCGCCCTCGCGCACCCGCTGGTTTTTCCCTCCCTTTCCAGGCCTTCATGCCCCGCCGCCACCCAGACCGCCAACCCGCTTCGGTCGCCCGGTCCCGCCGTGGATCCGTTCTCAGCGCAGGGACTTGTTGGCGAGCGCCCACTGGCGCCAGGCGTCGGTCAGGGCGGGATCGCGCATCTTGAAGAGATCCTTCACCACGACGTGGGCGGCTTCACCGGCGGCGGTGCGGGTGAGGATGCGCAGGAAGAGGCTGTCCTTGCCCGGTTTCGCCGCGCACAGGCGGGATAGGTAGGTGCACAGGCTCCAGATCTGCTGGTAGGTCTCGGCCGGCATCGCGTCCAGCGAATGCTCGAACAGCGTTTCCGCCGGCAGGAGCTGCTTGCTGCGCTTGGCGATCATCGTCGCGACGACCCCGGGCCAGGAGTCAATGCCTCCGCCGGTACGGTATTCATAAGCGATCGTGGTGCAGCGGATCATCCGGGTGATCGAACGCTGGAGTTCCGCAGCCAGGCCCTCGCGGATCCAGGTCGGACAGCGAGAGCCGCGCTGACGATAGAACCCATCCGTCGCGAGGCAGGCCGTCGCGTAGACCGCCCACTGCGATGACAGCAGGTGGCTTGAGGTCCAGGTGGTGATCATCACCTTCCGCAAGGGGAATCCCCGGCATTTCTTGAGCAGATCATCACGGCCCTCAGGCGGGGGCGGCAGCAGGCGCTGCTGCCGCAGCGCATCGACCAGGGCGAGGTAGACCTTGTCGTCGGCGAGGACGATCAGCTGGTAGGTCTCGTTCTCGGGCGCCTTCGGCCGCACGAACACCTGGTTGCGCCCGGTCATCTCCTCCAGCTGATCCAGGGCCTTGTTGGCGCAGACCAGCATCGCCTTCGCCTCGGCAGGCAGGGCGTGGCCGATGGCATGGATCCGGATCGGACCGGGGGCGGTGGCCTCGTGGCGCAAGGTCTTGGCCTTGGCGAAGGCCAGGACGGCCTCCAAGGCGGTGGTGCTGGTCTCCAGGGCGACCTGGGCCGGCGCCTCCGGGACGGCGGGATCGGAGTGGCCTGCCTCGCCCGCCAGCAGGCCGGTACCTGCCAGCAGGACCAGCGTCGTGCTGGCGATCCTGAGATGGGGACTGGTCCGCATCGCTGCACGCTTGCGATGCGATCAGCCTGAACAACCCGCTGCCGACCATTCCGGTAGCGGTGTCCTTCCTGCCGTCTGCTCCGGTTCTCCGCCCCTGCGGTTGACACACCGACGATTCCAGGGCTACACTTGGGCATGGAAGCCACGGTGGAATCCTCGCAGCCGAGCACTGAACGCCTGATCCGGGCGGCCCAGGTCGCGGTCGCCGATCCGGGCCAGTGCTATGGGCTCACCCTGGCGCGCTGTGCGGAAGGCGCGGTGCTCACCGTGTCGGGGGCGCCAATGCGCGAGATCCCCATGGATTTCCAGAACCGGCTGCATGCAGCCGTGCGCCGGTTGCGCCCGCCGGTGGTGTTCATCGACCTCAAGCACTGCGAGAACGTGGCATCGTCGGCCCTGGCCTTCCTGGTCCACTTCCACCGCCAGGCGGTCGCCGCCGGCACCAAGCGCTTGGTGCTGGTCGCGCCCTCGCCCCGGGTGCTGACCCTGATCAAGCTGCTGGGCATCGTGCCGATGTTCGAAGTCCAACCGGCCTGATCGGCGGTCGGCAGAAACGGAAAAGCCCCGCGCAGGTGACCTGCGCGGGGCTTTCCGCTCAGCTGACGATCACTTCGCGTCGTCGCTCTGGATGCGCATGCAGTAGAAGCTGCGCCAGACGAAGACCACGCTGACCACGAAGAAGGCGACCGCGAGCCAGGCCGACAGGGTGCGATCCATGGTCACCGCGAGGCCGACCGCGAGCAGGCCGAACAGGGTGGCGAACTTGATGACCGGGTTCATGGCCACGGAGGACGTGTCCTTGAACGGGTCGCCCACGGTGTCGCCGACCACGGAGGCGGCGTGCAGGTCGGTGCCCTTGGCGCGCAGCTCGGTCTCGACGACCTTCTTGGCGTTGTCCCAGGCGCCGCCGGCGTTGGCCATGAACACGGCCTGGTAGAGGCCGAACACCGCCAGGCCGATGAGGTAGCCGATGAAGAAGAACGGTTCAGCCAAGGCGAAGGCGAGGGTGGTGAAGAACATCGCGAGGAAGATGTTCCACATGCCCTTCTGGGCGTAGATCGTGCAGATCTCGACCACCTTCTTGCTGTCCGCCGTGCTGGCCTTGGTGGCGCCTTCCAGCTTCATGTTCTTCTTGATGAACTCGACCGCCTTGTAGGCGCCGGCCACCACCGCCTGGGTCGAGGCGCCGGTGAACCAGTAGATCAGCGCGCCACCGGCCACGAGGCCGAGCAGGAACGGGGCGTAGGTCAGGCCGAGCTTGGACACCTGGTTCGCATCGCCGAGGCCGTGGGTCAGCTCCATGATGATCGAGAAGATCATCGTGGTCGCGCCCACCACGGCGGTGCCGATCAGCACGGGCTTCGCCGTGGCCTTGAAGGTGTTGCCGGCGCCGTCGTTCTCCTCGAGCAGCTCCTTGCCGGTCTCGAAGTCGGTGTCGAAGCCGAAGTCCTTCTTGATCTCCTCCTTCACGTTCGGCACCGACTCGATCTGCGACAGCTCGTACACCGACTGCGCGTTGTCGGTCACCGGGCCGTAGGAATCGACCGCGATGGTGACCGGGCCCATGCCGAGGAAGCCGAAGGCCACCAGGCCGAAGGCGAAGACCGCGGCCATCGTCGCGCCGATGGTACCACCGCCGAGGGCGTCATTGAGCCCCATGCCCGACACCCAGTAGGCGACCGCCATCAGGCCGACCAGCATCAGGCCGAGCCAGTAGCCGCTGAAGTTGCCGGCAGTGAGACCGGCCAGGATGTTGAGCGACGCGCCGCCTTCCTTCGAGGCGGTGACCACTTCGCGCACATGCTTGCTGTTGGTCGAGGTGAAGACCTTGACCAGCTCCGGAATCAGGGCGCCAGCGGCCGTGCCGCACGAGATGATCAGCGAGAGCTGCCACCACAGGTTCGGGGCGGCCGTCGCGTTGGTCCCGACCGTGGGGATCAGCAGGTAGGACAGGACGAAGGTGACGATGATCGACACGATCGAGGTGATGAACACCAGGGTGGTCAGCGGGTATTCGTAGTTGAACTTCACCGCGTTGCCGAACTTGGGCTTGGCGATGAACCAGTCGTTGAGGTAGTAGCTGCCGACCGAGGTCGCGATCATCGCCACGCGCATCGCGAAGATCCACACCAGCAGCTGGACCTGGATCGTGGGATCGTGGACGGCGAGCATGATGAAGGTCACCAGCGCGACGCCGGTCACGCCGTAGGTCTCGAAGCCGTCGGCGGTCGGACCGACCGAGTCGCCCGCGTTGTCGCCGGTGCAGTCGGCGATCAC
>CAZZJC010000086.1:0-9289 GCA_964654285.1 uncultured Candidatus Kuenenia sp. | reverse complement strand
CTGGTGAGGAACTCGCCAAAGGACTTGAGATCACGCTGAAGGGCGCGCCGGTTTCCGAACTGGTGTGGACCGAGGAGATTCATCAATGAGCACAACGCCGATGAGTGGCGTAGAGTATGTTATGTCATCCTGCCATTTTCGTCCTTCGGACCGGCACGGCTGCCCGAAACACGGACGAATTACCATAAAAAACAAAAGGACCTTGTGATGCAACCGATCGAACTACGTTTTATTGACACCAAACCGAGCGTCCGTACGGGCGTGACCTGGGGCGTGCCCGTGCCTTCCGGCGATCTTCAGGCCGCAGGCACGGCTCACCTGCGGCGCGCCGACGGAGGTGCGCTGCCGACCCAAACCTGGCCGCTGGCCTTCTGGCCGGACGGCTCGATCAAGTGGCTGGGCTGCGCGGCGGTGGTGGGGCCCGAGGATGGCGAATGCTTCTCGCTGGTTGCCGGTCCGGGTCCGGCTCCGGCCAAGCCGTTGCGTATCACCCAGCCGGGCATCGAGATCATCCGGGTGGTCGAGACCGGCACGATGACCGTCGAGGTGGGAGATCGCGGGCGCTACCTGATTCAGGAAATCTCCCGCGACGGGCGCCTGACCGCCGGCGGCGCCGAACTGGTCTGCCTGTTGGAACGGCGACGGCAGGATGGCCGCCTGGAAGTGCGCGAACGCGAGCCGTGCGCCGGCATCGTCGAACAGGCGGTGGTCGAGCAGGGAGGGCCGGTGCGCGGGGTCGTGCGCCTGACCGGTCGATACCGGGGCGAACAGTCAGGCCGCCTCTGGCTGCCGTTCACGGTCCGCCTGGTCTTCTATGCCGGTTGCGAGACCGTCGAGTTGGTGCATTCCTTCGTCTTCGACGGGGACGCCGAACGCGATTTCATCGCCGGACTGGGCCTGAAGGTCCACGTGCCGCTCCAGGATGGCGCGCACAACCGGCATATCCGCATCGTCGGCGACGAAGGCGCGGGCATGTGGTCCGAACCGGTGCGCATGCTGCCCTACGCCGGGCACGCAGCGACCGCAGAACAGTTGGTGCAGGCCCGCGGCGAGGCCGTACCCGCGCCGGCGCGGGGCGGCATGCTGCCAGTCTGGAACGATGTGCAGCTTTTCCAGGACTCCTGCGATCACGCGCAGGTGCGCAAACGGCAGGACGCCGGCTGCTGTTGGATCACGGCCGAGCACTGCCGGCGCGCACCCGGCATCCTTTCACTCAGCGAACCGGCTGGCGGTCTGGCCGTCGGCCTGCGTGATTTCTGGCAGAGCCATCCCGCCTGCATCGAGACGGTCGGGGCCGGCGGAGTGGAGGCTACAGTGGCCGCCTGGTGGTGGGCCCCGCAGGCCGAACCGATGGACCTGCGGCATTACGGACACCGGGACTACCGCGACGTCTACGAGGCACGCAACCCCGATCCGGCAGTGTATTCCAGCCCCCTGGGCATCGCCCGCACCTCGCAGGTGATGCTGTGGACCCTGCCTGCGGGCAGCCGCGCCGAGGACCTGCGTCTGCGTTCAGAGCAGGTGCAGCGTCCGCCGTTGCTGGCGGCCTCGCCGCAGCACCATCATGCCTGCGGCGCCTTCGGTCCCGTGTGGGCGCCGGCTGACCGCAGCACCCCGGACCTGGCCGCGCTTGAGGACGAACTGGCCGGGCAGATCGGCTACTTGCTTGAAGAACGTGAAACCTGGCGCTGGTACGGGTTCTGGCATTACGGCGATGTCATGCACACCTACGACCCGCAGCGCCACTGCTGGCATTACGACCAGGGCGGGCGGGCCTGGCAGAACACCGAACTGGCCGCCGACACCTGGCCGTGGTACGCCTTTCTGCGCAGTGGTGACGCCCGGCTCTTCCGTTTCGCCGAGGCCATGACCCGCCACGTTAGCGAGGTGGACGTCTTCCACCTCGGCCCCTGGACCGGCCAGGGCAGCCGGCACAACGTGGTCCACTGGGGCTGCCCCTGCAAAGAGCCACGGATCAGCCAGGCGGGCTCAAAACGGTTTTACTACTACCTCACCGCCGACGAACGGTGTCGCGACCTCTTGGACGAGGTGGCAGCCCATGCAGACCAGCTCAACGCCACCAACGTGCCCACCGATCGGGTGATGGCGCGCATCGGGCCGACCTGGATGGCCTGGGCCGCCAACTGGTTCTGCGCCTGGGAACGCACCCGCGATCCCCGCTGGCTGGAACGGATCCGAACCGGATTGAGGGGCATCCTCGCGGCGCCTTACCGTCTTATGCAGGGCGATCCCTTCGACTATGACCGGACCACCGGCGCCATGCGCCACGCTGGCGACATATCCTTTCCGTCTAACCGCCTGGTCTTCAGCATGGGCGGCGCCGAGGCGCTCTTGGAGATGGAGCCTCATCTGGGAGTGGAAGGTCTGCGCGAGGCCCTGCTGGAATTCGCCCGCGAACATCTGCGCGACCCGCGCCAGCGTGAGACCTGGCCCGAGGCCATGCACCTGCGGGTCGGCATGATCTGGGGCTACACCCGGCTCATCGCCTGGGCCGGCCGGATCATTGACGACGCAGCCATGCAACGGCGGGCGGCTGAGATCCTGGTCGAAGGCGATCATGATCCGGCCGAGGGACCCACGGGCTTGCCGATCATCTGGCAGACCACGACCCGCCCGATGACCGGCGATACCCACCGCGAAGGTCTGCGCAGCACGAACCTGGCCGCCGTCGCCGGCCTGAACATCATCGCCTGCCTGGCCCTGGTGCCCAAGGATCTGGAAGCAGCCTGGCAGCACCAACGGCAGCGGCTGGCAGGAATCACGACGAGGCATCCATGAGCGACTATCTCCCCTTCCTTCGAGCCCGGCCTGTGTGGAGCGCCGACGATCCTCGCGGGTTCAACCGTCTGCTGGTGTGGCGCGCGGCAATAACGCCGGCTGCCCGCCCCACCGAACTGGTGATCGCCGCCGCGACGACCTGGCAGCTGCTCGTCGACGGCGCGATCATCGCCGAAGGACCCGCGCGCGCCGCGCACGGCTGGGCAAAGGTCGACCGTTTGCGCCTGCCGGAGGGCGCGCGTGTCGTCTCGGTCGAGGTCTGCGGTTACAACGCCAACGGCTACGCCCACATCGACCAGCAGGCCTTCGTACAGGCCGAGGTCGTCCGCGATGGGAAGGTCATCGCCGCCACAGTCGCCGGCGACGAACTGCTTGAGCCAGGCGAGCGCGTGCGCCGCGCGCAGCGCTGGTCCTTCATGCGCCCATTCGCCGACTGCTGGCGTCTGCGTTCGGGCTTCCAGGCCTGGGCTGTCGACATGGCTGCGCGCCCCGGCGCGCTGACCGCCGCCGAGGTCGCGGGTCCGTGCCTGCAGCCGCGCGACGTGCCGATGCCAGTCGCGACGCGCGTGGCGGCGCTGCGCGTCGTCGGCGCCGGCCGCATAGCGCAGGACGCGACGCGCCCACCCTGGCGCGACCGCTGCGTCGTGCGCGTCGGCCCACGCTGGATGGGTCCGCCCGAGCACGACGTCGAGGTCATTGCCGGTTTTCCGCCGGCGGAGATCGAGGACGACATCGCAGCCGACCTTGCGGCGACGGTCTCGACGCCCGAGCCGGATCTCGACGTGGGCACGGCGCAGGACCTTGCGATTCCGGCCGAGGGCTACGCGATTGTGGACCTCGGGGCCGACCGGACCGGTTTCGTCGAGCTTGAGGTCGAGGCAGCTGGCGACGCCTGCCTGGACATTGCGGTCGCGGAGGTGCTCACCGCCGGCGACGTTGTCGCCCCCGACAAGGATCAGCTCGGGGCGCTGCGCCTGCGTTGTGCGCCGGGCCGCTGGCGCTTCGCGAGCGTCGAGCCCTATGGCCTGCGCTACGCCAAGCTGATCGCGCGCGGCCGCGCACTGCGCGTGCGCGGCTTGCGGCTGCGCGAGCTTGCAGGCCCGGCTGAAAGGCTGTCCTTCGCCTGCCCCGACAGCGAGATCATGGAAGTGCTCGAAGCTGGCCGGCAGACCTTCCGGCAGAACGTGGTCGATCTGCCCATGGACTGCCCGACGCGCGAGCGCGCGCCCTGGCTCTGCGATTCGTTCTTCATGGCCCGTGTGGAGCCATGGCTGACCGGCGGCAGCGCGGTCGAGCGAGCGCATCTCGACGCGATTCTCAAGGGCGGCGACCGCCCGAAGCTGCCGCCTGGCATGTTTGCGATGGTTTACCCCGGCGACCATCCCGGCGGTCGCTTCATCCCGAACTGGGCGCTGTTCCTGGTGCTGCAGTTGGCCGAGTTCGCCGAGCGCGGCGGCGACCGCGCCCTGATCGACGCCTTCCGCCCGCGAGTGGAGCGCCTCTTCGCCTGGTTCGCGTCGCATCGCGGGCCCGGCGGCCTGCTTGAGCGCCTGCCCGGCTGGATCTTCGTCGAGTGGTCAAAGGCCAACGAGTTGGTGCAGGACGTGAACGCACCGACGAACATGGTTTACGCCGCCGCCCTCGACGCCGCAGCGCGGCTTTGGGACCTGCCTGCCTGGGGCAAGCAGGCTGCACAGACGCGTGCGACGCTGCTCGCCGAGTCTTTCGACGGCACGTACTTCCGCGACCGGGCCATGCTGCGTGAAGGTCGGCGTGTGTGGACGGACGAGCGCACCGAGGCCTGCCAGTACTATGCCTTCTTCTCCGGCGTGGCGACGCCCGCCACGCACGCCGCGCTGGCGCTGCGCCTGGCCGACAGCTTCGGCCCCGGCCACGCGAACCCCGACGGAGTGTTTCCCGCCAACGCCTTCATTGGCTTCTACCTGCGCTTGGAACTGCTCTCGGCCCTGGGCCGGCGTAACCAACTTGCGCACGAACTCACAGGCCTCTTCCTGCCGATGGCCCGCGCGACCGGCACGCTATGGGAAAACGCCCTGCCCAGCGCGAGCGTGAACCACGGTTTCGCCAGCCATGTCCTGCACCTGGCGGTACGCGACCTCTTGGGCCTGCGCATCGACCGCGCCGCGCGCACGGTGCGTGTGGACACCAGCGATCCGCCGCTGGATTGGTGCCGGGCGCGTGTGCCGCTCGACGGTGGCGAGGTGACGGTGGCGTGGCGGCGGGAGGGCGAGGGCGTGCACGTCGATATCGTGGGCTTGCCGGCGGGGTGGCGGGTAGTCGGTGTGCTCTGACCCGCACCGTCACCGTGCTGCCAACCGCGCTTGTTGTCTGCGCCGTGATTGGACCTAGCCGGCGTCGCCGTGATGGAGGCAATCGGTTGTGATTCCATCTACGCGGGCGAAAAACTCCAGCCTTGCGGCAGCCGGTCGATCCAGGTGCGGGTGGTGTTTCCCTCGCGCTGCCAGCCCACTTCCAGCCAGGAGCCCTCGAACGGCAGACGGACCCGGCACCAGGCCAGGGGGATGGCGGGGGGGCGGATGACCAGACGTCGCTGATTCCGGTCGATCTGCAGGCCGACCACCACCTCTATGAGCAAATGCGCCACATGGCTGGCGAAGGCGTGGTCGCAGGAAGCGCGTTGGTGCTCGTGTTCCCAGAAGGTGCCGGTGCTGTCAACCATGGGGGTGAATCCAGCCTTCATCTCCTCCACCAGGCGGACGTCCTCACCAGAGCGAGCCAGCACGATCATGCGCAGATGCTGGCTGGGAAAGGCTCCGGCCCGGGGCAGGTCGGGATGGACCACCCCAGGTGCCAGACTGCAGCGGGTCAGCAGCTCCTGCCACAGGTCCGGATGCGTGGCTGGTGTGGCCAGGCCAGTAAAGAAGGCATAATATTGGCAGGCTTCGGTGTGGTTGGTGGTGCAGACCAGCGAGCCATCGGCCTGGCGCCGCGCATTGTCGATGAAATAGCGACCATCCCAGGCCTGGCGCCGTATTTGGTGACGCATCTGGTCGGCTGCTTCCACCCATTGCTGATGCCGATACAGCCGGCCGGCTTTTTCCAGGACCATGGCATAGAGCATGTTCGTGGGAAAATTGACATCCTTGACATGCTGGTTGGCCTCCGACCAGTCGACGAAGATCCAGCCGGGCAGCCGCTCCAGCAGACCATCGGCATTGCGAAAGGTGTCGAGGAAGGTGAAGAGGGCGGTGCAGCGGGTTTCGAAGGCCGAGATTAGGGTCGGATCGCCACCGCGATCAGCGTACTCGGCGACTTCCAGGACCAGCCACAGGGCCCAGTTGGGAATGTATTTGCTTATCGTGCCGGGTGGCAGGCCACGCACCTGCGCGCCGTCAGATGGATAGCACATGGGCAGCATGCCAGGTGGCAGTTCGTCCAGCGGAGGCATGCGGACGAAGTTCTCCAGGAACACGGTCTCGGCGGCCACAGTCCCCGTCAACCAGGGCTCGACCCGCCCGGTGAAGAAACTGTCGCACAACCAGCCTGCCCGCTCGCGCGAGGGACAGTCCATGAAAATGTCCACCGCATTGTGGGAAAAGGTGCGATCGGCGCAGGCAAACAGGCGGTCCAGGGCCGGATCGGCGCTGGCGAAGGCGGCCAAGCCGGTTTCGCGGACGTATTCGCGCAGACCAAGATCCTCGACCTCGATCCCAGATCCACAGGCGACAATCTTCATATACCGGACGGTGACCGGTTCGCATGACTCCAAGCAGTACTCGCCAGCTTCGAGGATCCAGCATGATCCCGCCAGGTATTCCAGGCGTCGGCAATCAAGATCATCGTTTCCATCCAGCAGTTCGTCGCCGACCAGCCAGACCACGGTCGAGGCTTGGCAGCGGACCCGGGCCCGGAGGAATCCGGTGCGGTTCACCCCCAGGTCGACGAGTCGCCAGGTTTCAGCCGGCAATTGGAACCTTGTCGGATGGGCCTCCTTAGGGAGAGGAGTGCGAGTGCAGCGCCAGCGGCAGATCTCGCCCGACAGGTCGTGTTCCCAGGTGGCCCGGGGAAAACCAGCGAAGGAACCGCCGGAATCACGACGCATCCAGGTCTCCCAGGGATGCAGGAACCCTTCCTCGCCGATGGCGATCGACCCGCCGGCCCGCACCTGCAAGGGCGCCAGACAGGTGAAACGGGGATAGGGTACCCGCCGAGGCAGCAAGGTCGCCCCGGTCACCGGTTCCACCGACACTGTCTGCACCGTGGCCGCGACCTGTCGGCGCCAATCCGATGAGGTCGGGGAAAGCCGCCAGGCCTCAACGAATCCGCGCTGCCGGCTCATGCGCGACACCCGTTGGAGTCGTTCTCCGGGGATGAGCACCTGCCAGCCAGACGCGCCGGTGGCAGCCACAACCTGGCCATCGACCACGATCTCAGCCTGGATGAAAGGTTCCTCTCCGGTGGCGGCGTAGGCCGGGACGTTGGTGGCGTTCATCTCTACCGCCACCAGGTGGATGCCAGCAGCAAGGTCCAGGGGCCACTCGTCAACCCGGACATGGCCATGAGCGGCCCGGGCTGGACCGCAACCCAGAAAACAGCCATCGACCCAGGCCCTATAGGAGGTGCGACCAGCCAGCCGCAAAATGGCCTGCTGTGGTGTCGTCAGGATCTGGACGACGCCACGTAAACCGATGGTCAGATTCATGGCCTGGTGCAGAGTACACGGCCAGATGGGCAGGGCTTGCAGAAATCGCATGAATGGAAGAGTTCCGGAAAGGGTAGGGATGTCCAGTATCTGTCTGGCTCGCGGAGGTGTATTGGTTCAGCGTGATCTGGACGAACTCGTGTCTAATTGCTTAAGTAAGTTTACAAATGTAATCCTCAACTGCGACCCCCTGACCTCTCGCTTCCTCCAGACGAAGGGACCACATCTATCGCGCATAAGGCCTGCTGCGCCTCCGTCGGCCGCAGACGGCCGAACTGCATCAGGCGCAGAAACCCTACGAGCCGCTGCTCAGCACTGCGAGCCCGTCGCTGGCCAAGCGCGACATACAGGCGGATCAACTCCGAGCAGTATCGAGCGATATGTCGCCAGTCATCGTCAAGGGCATCACCAAACATCTTCCGCAGGCGAAGATCACCTTCGACAAGTTCCATGTCCTCAAGCTGCTTGGAGACGCCATCTCCAGGGTGCGCGGCCAGGAAATGCGCAAGGACAAGGCCATCAAGGGATCGCGATACTGCCTGCTCAAGAACCCAGAGAACCTGATCGCCAAGCAACGTGAATCTCTGGCGGGGGTCCCGCAGCTCAATGCGAAACTCGCCGAGGCCTATCGGCTCACAAAGAGACATTCCGGGACCTGTACTGCAAATCCGTTGATGCGGCATGAAGCATGCTGGAGACCTGGGTGACCTACGCCTACCAACGTAGAATCGGCCCATGCGCAAGGTCGCCGATACCATGCACAAGCGCTGGGCCGCCATCGCAATCTCCGATTCATCGCCTTCCTGGTCGCCGGCAAGCTTGACTTCAAGCTGGTGGCATGACGAGGATCAACCCACTCGGCTCGACGAGGATCCATACTTCGACTGTTTATCTTCCTCCGTTCATCGTGTTCAACGGCGTTTTCCAGATTCAGTTGACCGTGACTGGGGCGCTGATGGCCGCCGCCAGCGTTTTCCCGCTCAATTCCAGCCGGTGCCCTGTGAACGGCAGGCTGCGAGTGCGACCGTCGATTCCGGTGACGGTCAACACGTCACCACGGCGGAGGCGTTCCGGCACCACTAGACGCAGACGAATGGGCTTCCAACCAATCTCGGCGGTGAGAACCGTCAGACGCCAGCCACGGCGATGCGCCTGCACCGCCACCCGGATGCGGCTGCGCTCGCCACGCTGGTAGGCGAAGGAGATGCCATCGTCGGCGGTGTAGTCGAGCACCACCTCCTGGCCGGGGCGCAGGGCGGCGAGGACCTCCAGATCCGCGAGATCGTTGGCCTGGTCATATCTTATGCCGCGCTGCATGGGGATAAGCGATCCCTCCCGCAGATACAGCGGTGTGGTTTCGCCGGTAGCGCGTACGGTGAGGGTGCGTCCGCCTTTGAGCCAACGTCCCTCGGCGGCATCGAACCACCAGGCATCCGGCAGGACCACCTTTCGACGGTCGGCCTTCTCTACCACCACTGGCGCCTGCATGAGGGCCGGACCAACCAGGAACTGGTCATCAATGGCACCCAGATCGGGATCGGTGAAATCATGAAAGAGCGGTCGGAGGATGGCCTCACCGGACTGCTCCTGGCGGATGAATAGTTGATAGAGGTATGGGAGCAGCTTGTAACGCAGGCGTATGTAACGGGCGATGCCGTTGCAGATACGCGGCGCGAAGCGCCAGGGCTCCTGCTCACGGGTGCCTTTGCAGGCATGGTTGCGGAAGAACGGGAAGAGGAATCCTGCCTTGTACCAGCAATGGCATTCAGTTAAGATATAAGCATTTGTTTCACAAATATTTACGAG
>CAZZJC010000085.1:2617-9464 GCA_964654285.1 uncultured Candidatus Kuenenia sp. | reverse complement strand
CCTCAGATCGGCAAGCAGTTGTCATTTCTGGACTTATAGTTGGACAGCAATGGGTTGCTTCTTAAATAGTCCATCCTCATTGTCAGGAGGATAGTAAAAACTCCATTCGATCCGTTTGTAGCCGGTCTTCTCGGACCAGGGCAACCACCACAGCCTCCCGCGCGAACCATCAGTTATTCCATTATGACGACGCAGCATAGGCGCAATCCCAATGGGCACTCCAGTGAGATCACCGGTATATGGCGGTTGGCATTGTATGCTGTATTCCGTTTCCACGAAAACATTCGGGCGCGGATTCAGCAGGTCAGGGACGGTGATGGAACGAAACGCAAAGTGCAGTTCCGGTTTGCGGGCACTGCCGCCGATGCTGACGCTTTTCACCCTATTGAGAATTTTCCCAAACCAATGCCGTCCAAGTTCGGTTCTGACCACGGGGCCGAAATGGCGCTGGAATGCTTCTGACGCAGGAAGGTGAACGAGATCCTTCCAGGTGACGGGATCAACCACGGGATCGGTGGGAACAGGAAAGATCGCGGTGTCGATGGGCTTGCGCTTGGGGGGCTTGTAATCACCAAGCGCAAGTTGTTCCTGGGTTGGCCGGCAGGACGGTGGCAATTCAGAAGATCGACCGGGGGGGCACCAGGCAAGGAAATACCCGTTTGGCCATTTGCCCCTCCACATCAAAGGAAAAAATCCAGCAGAAAGCGTCTGCATCACGATTTCGGTGTGTGGAGGTGAAGACATATTCAGCACTGCCCGAATGAGGAGTCTGTCCATAAAATCGCGCAAATAACCAGCAATATCACTAAAATTAATGCCCATAATCGGGGGATTATTATTCAATACACCATACACATTTTCCTTCAGTTTTTTGCAAGTTTCATAGATTGCTTCCATTTCACACGCAAGAGGCACCTGTCTCTGAGCACATAGTTCCCTGTGATAGGCAAACATAATGGAAGATAAACTTCCATTTTCCCGTTCATTGTTCAACGCCACCCTGAATTTATTGAAATCACATTCATCTCGACAAACGTGCTTGTAAAGTTCAACCTTGCCATCAATCAGTTTAATAGGAAAATTCAGTGTCAATGCATCAACATTTCCATTCATGAATCGCTTAACGCATTCTTTGTATTCCAGAAGGAATTGCCGACCCTTCTGGAAGTCTGGTTTCGTGGACGCCATTAATGCCTCCTCGGTTGGTTGGCTTTGAGAGGCAAGGAAAATGACATTCGTAAGACCCCGTTTTGTGAAACGGTTTGGTGCGTCCACGTATCGGAGAGTTGTTTGAGGGTCCATAGCCGCGTGTTCAGATTCATACCTTCTCCCGCACCTGCACCCCCAGCAACCCATTCGGCCGGAAAACCAACGTCAAAATGAGCACCAGGAACACCACGACGTTGGTCCAGTCGCTACCGAGCCACAACGTGGTCGCGGCCTGGACGAGGCCGATGACCAGGCCGCCGAGCACCGCGCCGGGCAGGTTGCCGATGCCGCCCAGGACGGCGGCGGTGAAGGCCATCACGCCCAGGTTGTAGCCCAGCTGGAACTGCACCGTGCCGTGGTAGGTGGCATAGGCGACGGCGGCCACCCCGGCGAGGGCGCCGCCGATGACGAAGGTCAGGCTGATGACCGCATCGACATCCACGCCCATCAGGCGGGCGGCGACCGGGTTCTGGGCGCAGGCGCGCATCGCGATGCCGAGGCGGGTGCAGCGTACGAACCAGGTCAGCGCGGCCATCAGCGGCAGGCAGAGGCCGAGCACCAGGGCTTCTTTTGTCCCGAAAAACACCACGCAATCGGAGCCCAGCAGATTGAGCGCAGGCAGCAGGTCGGGCACGGATTTCGGCGATGACGGCGCGCGGCCGCCGCCGAAGACCTCCAGCGGCAGGCCGCCCCACAGCAGCCCGAGATTGCTGATCACGAAGGAGCACCCCAGGGCAGTGACCAGCACGGTGAGCTTCGGCAGGTGGCGCAGCGGCCGGTAGGCGACGCGGTCGACCGTCCAGGCGACGGCCCCGCCAAAAGCGGCGCAGGCGGGCACCAGCAGGGCGAGGGCGAGCCAGGGATGCTGACCCAGCCACGATTGCCCCGCGTGATCGAGACCGAGCAGTCCGAGCAAGGTGAGAAAAAGCATCGCGCAGAGCATGACGATGTCGCCATGCGCGAAGTTGATGAGTTCGACGATGCCGTAGACCATGGTGTAACCCAGGGCCACGAGGGCGATGACCAGCCCGGTGGTGGTGCCGTCGATCAGCAGTTGGCAGAGGATGGCGCCGTTCATGGTGGTGGCTGGGCGCGATCCCTGGCGCGATCGTTTGCCAGGGACGACTGCCGGCTATTCACCCAGGGTCTTGATGAAGACGAACTTGCCGTCCTTCACCCCGTTGCCGCTCACCGTCCTGAGTGTCGTGTCGCCGTTGGCGTCGAACGACCAGCGGCCGAGCACGCCGGCGAAGTCCTTGGTCGCACGCAGGGCGTTCAGCACGCTGGCGCGGGTCGGTGCGCCGCCCCGGCGGATGGCGTCGATGGCCACGGCGGCGGCCTCATAGCCATAGGCGGCGTAGCTTTCCGGTTCGAGGTTGTAGCGCTTGCGGTACTTCTCGGCGAAGGCCTTGCCGGCGCCGGTGAGCTGATCGGCGGGCAGTCCACCGAAGGTCAGGAACGCCTTGCCTTCGAGCGCCTCGCGCCCGGCGGCGGTGATCAGGGAATCGGTGAAGCACCCGTCCGGCAGGATGAGCTTGGCCTTGACGCCGGAGGCATGCAGATCCTTGGCGATCTGGCCGCCCTTGGTGTCGACCGTGCCGCCGAAGAAGACGACCTCGGCGCCGCTCGCGCGCACCTTGGTCGCCAGGGCGCGGAAGCTGGGCGCGTTGACGTCGATGCCCTCGAACGCCGCGATCTTCAGGCCCAGCTTCTCGGCGCTGGCCTTCACGTTCCTGGCCAGCATCTCGCCGTAGGCCTCCTTGTCATGGATGATGAAGATCTGGGTCGCGCCGAATTCCTTCGCCCACTGCGCCGCCGCCGCGCCTTGCAGGTCGTCGGCGGGCACGATGCGGAAATACGTCACCTGGCCGCTCGGGCGGTAGCGCGCCGGTTCGTCGGCGTCGCCGGTGCCCGGCTTGGTCAGCGACGGCGCGGTGTTGGCGCTGGAGATCATCGCCAGCCCGGCCTGGTTGAGGATGGGCATGCTCATCTTCGCCGCGCCGGAATTGAACGTGCCGAGGTAGACCAGCACCGCGGGATCGTTGACCGCCTTGAGCGCATTCGCCTTTTCCACCGTGGGATCCCAGCTTCCGCCGCGTGCCGGCGAGGCATCGTCCCAGTCCTCGTAGACGATGGGATGGCGCTTGCCGCCGAGTTCGACCGCCCCGCCCGCATCGTCGATCGCCAGGCGGATGCCGTTGACCAGCGACTGGGTCAGCGCCCGCAGCCCACCCGAACGCGGCAGGCTGGAGACCAGCTTGATCGCGGCCGCATCATCGGCCGCCGGGAGCGCGGCGAAGGGCAGGACGGCGAGGAGGGATAGTGCGGCACATTTCAAACCGTGGGTAAGGCGCATGGACGGAGGCTAGGAAGGGAAAACGGGCTGCCAAGGCGGGCGTGGCGCGACATCGACGGCATGGCGAGATCAACCTTGGAATCGCTACTCCTACCGACCTCCCAGTTCTTCCACGTCAACCTTGTCCTTCAGTCGCGTCGTCGCCTGTTTATTCCGGATCGGATCTTCATGCGAAATGAAAGGGACCGTTCGACTGCCATATCTTCCGTGAACCGCGGGATTCCCTTTCCGCCCACGGCCCGATGATGCCCGCCCATGTTCACCGGCATCATCGAACACGTCGGCACCGTGGTGGCGGTCCGGCCGGGCAACGACGCCTGCGTGCTGGAGGTGGATCTCGGGCCGTTGGCCGAGGGTACCAAGCTTGGCGACAGCATCGCGACCGGCGGGGCGTGCCTGACCGTGCGGACGCTGGCGGGCAGCGTGGCGTCATTCGATGTCAGCAACGAAACCCGGCGCAAAACGACCATCGCCGGCTGGTCGGCCGGGCGGCGGGTCAACCTGGAGCGCGCCCTGAAATTCGGCGACCGTCTCGGCGGGCATCTGGTCAGCGGACACATCGACGGGGTCGGCCGCCTGGCTGAACGCCGGCGCGAGGGCGATTCCGAGCGATTCACCATCATCCTGCCCGACGACGGCAGCGTGAAGGTGGTCGAGAAGGGGTCGATCGCCATCGACGGCATCAGCCTCACCACCTGGGATTGCCGCGGCGCGCGCGCCTCGATCGCGGTCATCCCGCACACCCTCGCCAGCACCACCCTGATCGATCTGCGGCCGGGCCAACCGGTGAACCTGGAGCAGGACCTCATCGGGCGCTGGGTCGAAACGATGATGAGGAAGTGAGGCGATGATGCATGCCGGTCTCGCCATCGCCCGCCGCGACCTGCTGGCGTCGTTCACCGCCCCCGCCGCCTGGCTGGTGCTCGCGGGGTGGACGCTGGTGCTGAACCTGATCTTCGCGATCAGCCTGTACCAGTATGCCGGCACGGCCGGCAGCGACGTGCCGCTCTACGTCACCGCGCTGAGGTTCGGCGCGTTCCTGCTCGTCCTCCTCGCACCGGCGGTGACCATGGGCAGCTTCGCCAGCGAGCGCGCCCAGGGCACGATGCAGCTCCTGCTGACCGTGCCGGTGCGCGAACTCGATCTCGTCGTCGGCAAGTTCCTTGCCTCCTGGCTGACCCTGGTGGCGATGGTGGCATCGACCCTGCCGCAGCCGATCATCCTGGCGTTCATCAGCGATCTCGGCAGGACGCAGCTCGCGGCCGGATATCTGGGACTGGTCCTGGCCGCTGCCGCCTGCGCCGGCCTCGGGGTGTGGATCTCCCTCCTGGTCGACACCCCGATCGCGGCCTATGTGCTGACCTTCGGCCTCCTGGCGGTGCTGACCCTGGTCGGCCTGGGCGAAGGTGACCAGCTGCTCGGCCCGATCGCGCGCGCGATCGGCTGGACGCCGCGCCTGACGCCGTTCCTGCGCGGCATCGTCGACGCAGGCAACTGCTGCTATTTCCTGGGTTTGGCGGTGACCGGCTGCGCCCTGGCCCATGGCGTCCTGCGCGCGAAGCGGATCCACGGATGAGCGCCAAGGGATCAACCCAGGATCCGGGCCGGCCATCGGCGCTGCGCCGACTCGGCGTCGTCGGCGGCGGCACCATCTTGGCGCTGCTCGCGGTCGTCCTCGTCACCGCTGCCGCCGATCGTGCCGGTCTGGCGGCGGACCTCAGCGCCGACCGCCGGTTCAGCATCGATCCCGCGCTCGCGACCCTGGCCGCCGCCCAGACCGAGAACGTCTCCATCACCGCGTTCTGGGGGAATGACGCAGCCGACGTGTTGGACGACATCGAGACCGCGCTCCAGCGCATCGCCGGCCTGTCGTCGCACCTGCGCTACCGCCGCATCGATCCGGAATTGCAACAGCCGCTCAAGGCTGCCTTTGAGAGCGAGCATGGCTGCGCGGTGGACGCCCCGGCGCTCTACCTGACCCGGGGCAAGCAGGCGTTCCAGATCAACGTCCACGCCCTGTTGCGCCGCCGGCTGCAACGCGAGATCGGCGGCGCCCTGGTCGCCCTGGCCGATCCCCAGCCGCCGCTGGCGGCGGTGCTGCAAGGGCATGGCGAACTGCGACCGGGAGGGGGCGGCGAGGATGGTTGCGACCTCGCGTTGCGCGACCTGGAGCTGGCGGGATTCCGCGTCGCCCTGCTGGACGCCGCGCGGCCGGGCAGTTTTCCTGCGGAAGCGCTGCTGGTCGTGCCGGGTCCGACCGCGCCGCTGGGATCGCGCGATATCGCGGACCTGGATCGGCACCTGCATGACGGAGGTTCCGCCCTGGTGCTGGCCGACGATCGCGCTCCTGCCGACCTCACCGCCTGGCTGCGGCGGCGCGGCGTGCTGGGCGGGGCGGGCGTGCCCCAGGACGTGATCGACCGGCGCGGGGTGGAATGGGTCGCGGACGCGCAGGCGAAGCTCGTCCCCAACGGCGTCCTGCGCAGCACCGCCTACCATATCGGCGGGCATGAGGACCACCTGCTGCTTGCGGGCGACACCTGCCTGAACGACCGGCATGACATCACCCGCGCCCTCGCCGCTGGCGGGCGCAGCCTGCTGCTGCCGCGCACAGCCCAGGTGGTCGCTCTGGACCTTGTCCGGCATGAAGCCGTGTTCCCCGGCCTGGCGAAGCGCTATGCTGCCGCCGGAATTCCGCCGTTCGCAACCGCACGATTGCTGGCGACCCGCCCCGGCGACGCCTGGATCCAGGCCTGGAACGAGGTGCTCAAACCGCAGCAGGGCCAATCCGAAGGCGACGCCTTCGCCTGCGCCGTGGCGGTCGTCTTTCAGCAGGCGCAGGACAGCGCCCAGGCCGCGCGGCCCGATGGCGGCCGGTTGCTGGTGCTCGGCAGCCGCCAGGCGGCGAGCAACCAGGTGCTCTACCAGCGCAGCTTCGCCAACAGCCAGTTCCTCAGCGAATCCGCGACCTGGCTCATGCGGCGCGCGGGCGCGACCGCCATCCCCGAGGCGGAAACCGCCGCATTCCAGGTCCGTGGCACCAACCGCCACCTGACCATCGTCGGCATCCTGCTCGTCCTCGTGCCCTGCGCGCTGCTGGGCGTGGCCATGCTGGCGTGGTGGGATCGCAGATAGGACGGACATACGGGCAAGAGCCAGCAGGTGACGGCGGCGTGGTGGGATCGCAGATAGGACGGACATACGGGCAAGAGCCAGCAGGTGACGGCGGCGTGGTGGGATCGCAGATAGGACGGACATACGGGCAAGAGCCAGCAGGTGACG
>CAZZJC010000085.1:0-2517 GCA_964654285.1 uncultured Candidatus Kuenenia sp. | reverse complement strand
GGCAAGAGCCAGCAGGTGACGGCGGCGTGGTGGGATCGCAGATAGGACGGACATATGGGCAGGAGCCAGCAGGTGACTGCGGCGTGGTAGGATCGCAGATAGGACGGACATACGGGCAAGAGCCAGCAGGTGACGGCGGCGTGGTGGGATCGCCGGTAGGACGAACAAATGGGCAACCGCCAGCAGGTGACGGCGGCGTGGTACTTCCTTGTCCACCAGATGACCGATGCGTCCACCAGCGTGAAGTGCTAAGCCGCTACGCATAGCTGCATCCGGCCACCTTGACCGGTGGGCGTCAGTGGGACACTGGCGCGCATCCCCGGTGCGGCCAAACGCGGCGGGTCGCCGACACACCCTTCCCCGGAGTTCCCATGCCCCTCATCCCCCTGCGTCCCCTGCTCGACCATGCTGCGGCCAACGGCTACGGCGTCTGCGCCCTTAACGTCAACGACATGGAACAGATCCAGGCGATCATGGAGGCCGCCCGCGCCACCAAATCGCCGGTGATCGTCCAGGCCAGCCGCGGTGCGCGCAAGTTCACCAACGACATCTTCCTGCGCAATCTCATGCAGGCCGCAGCGGAACTCTATCCCGAACTGCCCATCGTCATGCACCAGGACCACGGCAACTCGCCCGAGACCTGCATCAGCGCCATCCGCATGGGCTTCACCTCGGTGATGATGGATGGCTCCCTGGAAGACGATGGCAAGACCCCGGCCAGCTATGAATACAACGTCGCGGTCACCCGCGAGGTGGTGAACATCGCGCACAGCTTCGGCGTGTCGGTCGAGGGTGAACTCGGCGTGCTCGGTTCGCTCGAGCACGGCATGGGCGAGAAGGAGGACGGCCACGGCGCCGAGGGCAAGCTCAGCCTGTCGCAGCTCCTCACCGATCCCGACCAGGCGGTCGACTTCGTCAAGCGCACCGGCATCGACGCCCTCGCCGTCGCCATGGGCACCAGCCACGGCGCCTACAAGTTCTCCAAGAAGCCGACCGGCGACGTCCTCGCCATCAAGCGCATTGAAGAAATCCACGCCAAGATCCCGAACTGCCACCTCGTCATGCACGGCTCGTCCTCGGTGCCCAAGAACCTGATCGACGAGATCAACCAGTACGGCGGCAAGATGAAGGAGACCTATGGCGTGCCGGTCGAGGAGATCCAGCGCGGCATCCGCAGCGGCGTGCGCAAGATCAACGTCGACACCGACAACCGCCTCGCGATCACCGCCGCCATCCGCAAGGTGTTCGTCACCACCCCGGACAAGTTCGACCCCCGCGACTACCTGACCCCGGCCCGCGCCGCCATGCAGAAGATCTGCGAGGAGCGCATGAACCAGTTCGGCCAGGCCGGCAAGGCCGCCGGCGTGCCGATCGTGTCGCTGGCCCAGATGGCCGCCGACTACGCCGCCGGCAAGTTCGGCGACAACGCCAAGCCCGACGCCAAGTGGAAGAGTGAGAAGGGCAAAGGAGGCAAGGCCTCCGCGATGGGTCACTGACCCATCGTGCCTGCGGGCCCGATGCACGCATGCGCATCCGTGGCGGCCGTCGATCACTGAAGATCGGCGGCCGCCGTTTTTTCATGGTCGCGCCAGGATCCGTGGCACTTCGTCCTGGAATCCGAAGCAGGCAGCGCCGGTTCAGCCAGGTTGGACGGAGATCGTCATGCCGATCGAACGGCTGGCGCCCGGCGCGATGGTGACGGCGTCATCCAGGCAGTTGCCGGCCTCGACGCAGAGCATGCCTGGCCATTCGGCGTCCGCAAAATCCGCCATCTTGGCGGCATTCGCCGTCCATGGATTCCACACCACGGTCGAGGCGGCGCCACGCTTGACCACGCTGATCACCCGTCCCAGGCCGGGATCGTGGATCCGGCAATCGCCGGCCTGGAAGTGCACCTGATCGGTCCACTGGCTGAAACCGACATCGCCAACCTGCCTGCGGCTGGTGCCGCCGGCCGCCTTGTCGAAGATCCTGGTCCCATCCAGGCCGGAAACGCGGCAGGCACGCACATCGCCCACGCTGAAATAGGTATGCAACGCCTCGCTGACCGTGAAGGGGGCCGATCCGGGATTGGTGCTGGTCAGTTCGACGTCGAGAGCGGAATTCCAGACGACGGTCAGGCGGATCTGCCAGGCGTGCGGGAATCCCGGCAGGGGGCCGCCAGCATCGCTGAGCACCGTGCGGATGCCGCCGTCGCCCAGGCGTTCCACGGCGACCAGGGTCCACGGCCGCACGCGGGCGTGGCCGTGGCCGGGCAGCGTCTTGTCGGATGGATGCGGACCGAACCAGGGCCAGCACAGCGGAATTCCGCCGCGGATCGGCATGCCCAGGGCAAACTGGCTGAGCGCCGACACCCACAGCACCTCGGCCTGACCTGCCGGCTGGAATCGCGTGACGTGCGCCCCCAGCAGATGCATCTCGCCCCGGCAGAGCGGGGTGGCGATGCGGATGACCGGCAACCCTCCAATGCCGTGAGCTTAACCCATCCGCCCTGGAATCTTCATAAAATATGTATTG
>CAZZJC010000084.1:0-10038 GCA_964654285.1 uncultured Candidatus Kuenenia sp. | reverse complement strand
GGCGTTGACTACGGGGGTACTACATCAGGGGCGGACATGTGTCCGTATCCCAAATGCCCAAGTTCCCTCACCACTGCCGATTCGGTCTGTTGACCAGCCTGCTGAGCGCTGTCTCGGTGCACGGCGCGGAGCCGCTCCGCCATGGGGCGGCCGATTTCGTTCCGAGCCGCCAGAACCCGATTGGGTTTCGGGCCGACAACAACGCCTGGTACCCGGCGGCAACCCCGCCGCTGGAATGGTGGGACGGCCGCCCGGCCATGGTTGACGGCACCACGCTCAAGGACGGCCGTCCGGTGCCGATCAGGATGCTCGGCTACGCCGACCAGCAGCCCAAGAACATCCTGTGGAAAACGCGGTTGCCCAGCTGGGGCGAAGCCCAGCCGCTGGTGGTCGGCAGCCGGGTAATCGTCCTGGGCGAACCGGACCTGGTGCTCTGCTACGACGCCCACACGGGCAAGGAGCTCTGGCGGGACCGGGTCGAACTGATGAACCTGCCGGTCCTGGGCAAGGACCGGCGCACCCTGGAGCCCGCCCCGGCCGATGCGGCCAAGCGGCAGGTGGTCTGGGAACTGGCCCGCGCCTCGGCCTATCTGCATCGCAACATCCGCAGCACCGATACCGCCGAAGCCGCCACAATGGCCACCAAGGCGGCAGCGACCTGGGGTGAATGGAAGAAGCTGCTCGCGGCCAATGATCCGCGCTTCACGCATGTGGCCGACCATGCGATTGCCGCCGCCAACGAGTTCGCGGCCGGCAAGAAGACGGCGTTCAACGCCATCCGTGGCGACTGGGCGTTGCTGACCAGCCAGTACCAGACGCCGATCCCGTCGATCCCTCTCGGCCAGGGACTGCAACGCGACCTGCCCAACAACGTCGGCTCGGTGCTCTCGACGCCAGTCAGCGACGGCCAGGCGGTGATCTCGGTGTTCGGCTACGGCCAGGTGGCCTGTCATGACCTGGCCACGGGCAAGCGTCTGTGGGCGTGGCGCGATGCGCTCGGGCCGGTCACGCCCGGCGGCGACCAGGTGCCCTCGCCGCGGTTGTGGCAGGACATCGCCCTGGTGCGCTCCTATGCCGGTACGGAACTGCTGGGCATCAGGACCAGCGACGGCAGCGTGGCGTGGGAAGCCGACCTCAACGGCCCGTTGCCGCCCGGGCAAGGCAACAAATTCTGCGGCAACTACGTCACCCCGGTGCTCGTGCACTTGGCCGACGCCAATGGCGACAAGGTGCCGGTGCTGATCACCAACCTCGGCTGGGCGGTGCGGCCAGCCGACGGCGCGATCCTGGGCGGGCGGCTGTTCCCGAAGCCGGATGACAAGAGCCTGAGCATCAACCTGCTGCCGGGCGAGAAGCTGTTGGTGGTCGAGAACGGCTGCGGCACCTCGGGCAATCTCTCGCATGCCCGCATGTACCAGCTCAAGCTGACCGGGCCCGACCAGGTCACCAGCACCTTGATCCCGCAGACGCCGAACTTCACCCACGGCGAGTTCGTGCCCTGCAAGAAGGACCTGCCCGGATTTCTCACCATGGCCGAGCAGATGACCCAGCAGATCCCCAACTACTTCCACGGCGAAAGCCTGGCCGTCAACGAGCGGTTCATCTGCGGGGATCGCAACCTCACCACGCTGTCAGGTCAGGTTCGTTGGGGCGGCCACCAGACGGCTGGCTACTTTGTCGGACCCGAGATGGCGCCGGTCATCGCCGGGACCTGCCTGGTGGGCGGGATCTGTGGCGAGAAGATGCGGACCCGCTCCGACGGTGCCTGCACCACGCCGATGAAGGTCTGGAGCCTGGCCAGCCCGTTGCCGTGGCTGGTCTGCGAGCTGAACCTCGTGGGCGACGCCACGTTGCCGACCGATCCGATCTGGAATCACTATCTCAAGCCGGCCGGCTACGACCTGGCACGCAATGTCGGCAACGATCACGGCATCTTCGGCTTTTTCGGCAACCGTCTCGGTGGCGTGGTGCCGCAAGGCGACCGGCTCTACCTCCAGAGCATGACCCACCTGTATTGCATCGGGCCGGCCACCAAAGGCACGCCGCAGGACGACGCGACGATCGTGGCCGCCATCCAGGCCGAAAAGGACGCGGCGAAGCTCGCGGCGCACCTGGGCGCTGCCAGCGCGCAATACCGCTTCGAAAGCCTGCGCCGCTTGCGCGCGCTGGGCGCGGTGCCGGACACCCTCACCAAGCAGCTGGCCAGCCTGATCGCCAATGATCCCTACGAGGAAATCCGGGCCGCTGCGGTGGCCGTCATGGATGCCGCCCAGGCCGGCAGCGGCACGGCGGCGTTCCTCGGTGAACTGACCGCCTTTGCCGCGACGCCGGTGAACTGGTGGGAAGTCGAAGCCAAGGGCGTGCATATCCGCCGCGCCTGGCATACGGCCACGTTGCGGGCGCTGGGCGAGCACATCGACGCAGCGCTGGCGCAAGCCGTGGCCCAGGCCAAGCCGGCGGCCCAGCAGAACCTGCTGATGCTCATCGCGCGGGCCGGCATCTGCGGCCCGCACCTGGAGCAGGCCGTCGTGACCTATCTGCGCGACAGCAAGCGCGGCCGGGAGATGGACGTGGGGGTGCTGGATGCCGTCGACCTGTTCCACCGCGCCAACAAGACCTCGTCCCATGCCAAGTTGATCACCACCGTCCTGCTGACCCAGACCACCGGCTTCAGCCGCAACGACATGGACAGGCGGAACCCGACCATGGATCGCGTGCTGGCGACCATGGACCTGCTGCTCGACAACGGCCAGGCCACGCCGGAGATGGCGAACATCCTGGGCAATCTGATGCCCGACGGCGGCGATGTCGGGCGCTTGTTCGGCGTGATCAGCCGCATCCAACGGCTCGGCAAACCGGCCGCCCCGCTCGCCCCGCAATTGGAGAAACTCAAGGCGGCCAACACCCGCTTGGCGCCCGCGATCGACTTGGCCCTGGCCAGCCTGCGCTAGGGCCCTTGGCTGAAGGGAGTCTGACTCGGGACGTCAAACTGTCGCACAAGTCGGTTCCGTGCGGACCAGGGACGAGAGTCCCTGGCGGACGTAGCGGGCAGAGCCCGCGAGGGGCAATCCCGCGAGGAGCAGCCAGCGAGTAAGCGGGGACGGGTTCACGGCGCTGCAAAAAGCCGTTTGGTGGCATCCTGCGGATGCTGCTTTTACAGCCGGCGAGACGCCGGCGCTCCCAGGAAGGCAGGCTTCCGGGGCGGCCCGGCTTCAAGCCAATGGACGGCTTGTTCTTCTTCAGCAAGCTGCGAGCCTCCCCGATCTCCCCGCCTTTTTCCTTGCCACCAGAACGCACCGGAACCGACTTCATGGCACCCCTCCTGCGACCCGACTGGATCCTCCGATCAACCCTGGCTTTCACGTTGGCGGCCTTGTCCGCAGGTGAGACCGGGCCCACTGCCGTGGGTTGGCGCGGCGATGGTCAGGGGATCTTCGCCACGGCGCAGCTGCCGACGACCTGGGATGTCGAGAGCGGCGCCAACGTGGCCTGGAAGGCCGCCCTGCCCAACCCCTCGGCGGCGACCCCGGTCGCACGCAACGATGCGGTCTACGTGCTCGCGGATCCGGATCAGGTGCTCTGCCTCGATCTGGCCACCGGCGCCGTGCGCTGGCAGGGCTTCATCGGCGTTGGTCCCAAGGATGATGCCGAAATCGACGCCAAGGTCCGCGAGACCCTTGCCCGCTGCGAGGGCCTTCCCGCCAACGACCAGAAGCCGCTGTATGCCGAGATGGCGACCCGGCTCGGCCTGAAGAAGTTCGGCCGACCTGAACTGGGCTTCACCGTCGCCACGCCGCTGGTCGACGCCTCCGGAGTCTATGCCTGCACCAGCCTCGGCGTGGTGGCCGCCTATGATCACGCCGGCAAGCGCCGCTGGCGCGCCGACGCGCGCCTGATCGCCAGCTATCCCTCGCCATTGCTGGTCGAGGGGTTGGTCATCGTCTCGGGCGCCAATGCCATGGTGGCGCTGGATCCGGCGACCGGGGCCGAGCGCTGGAACGCCAAGCTGCTCGCCGGCGGTCGGTGCGGGACGCCGGCGGCCTGGGTCGAGGCGGGAACGACCTACCTGATCGCCGGAGACCAGACGGTGGTCCGCGCCAAGGACGGCAAGGTCATGGTGGCCGAAGGCGTGAAGAGCGGAACCGAAGCGGGCCCCGTGGTCACCGGCAACCGCGTCTTCTTCACCCGGGGCGACGATCACAACCACGGCGAGCAGTACGTCCAAGCCCTGGATCTCAAGGTGGACGGCGAAAAGGTGGTCCTGACCCCGGCCTGGAAGACCCCCGATCGCAAGGCGGGCAGCAAGGTGTTCTGCTACACCCGCCTCGCACCGATGGTCGTCGGCCAGCGGTTGCTCTCGCTGGTACCGAATCAGAAGACCCTGTTCCTGGAGGCGCTGACCGATGGCGCGGCCTGGGATCCGGGTCTGACCGTGAGCATTCCCCCGTCGATCCATTGCTGGGGACCGGAACCGATCCTGGCCGGCGGACATCTCTATCTGGCTGGCATCTATGGCCAGATGCATGTCATCAATGTGGAGACGACGCCCTGGACCCTGGTCGGCACCCGGACGCTGGTGCCCAAAACGAACGAGAAGAAGGTCAAGAATCCGCCTGCGGTCCTGCGCGCCGGGCTGTTCGCGGTCGGCAAGCGCCTGCTGGTACGCACCGAGAAGACGCTGTTCTGCTTCGAGGACTCAGCGCCAGGGGCGAAGTAGGTCGCGAGGCGGCATTCCGGATCCGCCAACAGGTGGACGCAAGGAACCGTCGCGGGCCACCGGCCCGCACGAGAGCCAGGTTCCTCCCCGTGGATCATCGCTGGCGGCCATCGGATGCGTGCCTGGGTGCGTCGACCTGCTCGCGGATCCTCGACATTGGCGCAAATTGCACCGGGATGGCCGTGAACACGCCGGTCGAACCTACGTACTTACCCAGGCGGGAGAGACCCCATGGCAAGCGCCCTGTATCGCAATCTCGTGCTCATCGCCCTGGCCGGGCACCTCGCCACCGCCGAACCGGCCTGGACCGGTTACCGTGGCCCTGAGGGCACCGGAGTCTTCCCGGACAGCAAGCCTCCGGTGGACTTCGACATGACCACCGGGCGCAACATCCGCTGGCGCACGCCACTGCCGAACTGGTGCAACGGATCGCCGCTCGTCTTCAAGGATCGCGCCTATGTGATGTCCGAACCGGGCTGGAAGAGCGACTGGCCGGTCCTCACCTGCATCGCCATCGCTGATGGAAAGGTGCTGTGGGAACGCGAGCTCAACCACCTGCCGGCAACCGGCCTGTCCCCGGAACGTCAGGCCGACGTGGCGAAGCAATGGCACGATTTCCAGGCTGAATGGCGGGCGCTCTACACCATCTTCGCCGAGACCGTGGGCCAGGGCGATCAGGAGACGGCCAAGAAGCGGTTCAAGGAACGGGGGTACGAGTACGGCGGGCACAGAGGCGGCGGGTACGGGCAGCTGCGCTCGCTGCAACCCAAGGGTCCCAAGCTGAGGCTCGGCGATGCCGGCCTGCGGCCGGATGTCTGGCGCCACGACTGCGGTCTGGGATATGACGAGATCGCCCCGCAGTTCGCCACCCCGGTTTCGGATGGCGAACACGTCTACGTCGTCGCCTCGCGCTGCGCCGCCGCCTGTTTCGATCGCGAGGGCAGGCAACGCTGGCTCACCTTCGTGCCGCCACCCAAGGAGCTCACCGGGTACAATGAAACCCTGGGGCGCTCCCCGATCCTGTATCGCGATCTCATGATCAGCGACTACTTCGGCCACACCTGCGCCTTCGACAAGGCCACCGGGGTCATCCGCTGGCAGGTCAAGACCTACGGCGGAGGCATCGCCACTCCCGTCATAATCACGGTAGCGGGCACGGACATCCTGCTGACCGAAGGATACCAGGGCGCCAAGGGCGGTCTGCACGCGATCCGCCTGCCCGAAGGCAAGGCCCTGGATCTTGTCGGTGAGAAGGAAGGTACCGGTGGCTGGGGCCCATCGGCCAATGTCATGCTGGTGAATTCGGATCATCGCGACGTGGCCTTCTTCACCAACGCGGTGCACACCCTGTTCCAGGGGAAGAACCTCTCCGCGAGCGGCAGGATCCCCGCCTGGACCAACACCGTGGCCGGCGTCCGCTTCTCGCTGGACGGCGAGACGCTGAAGGCCTCCGTCCTCTGGGAGGGCGAGAACGGCGGCAAGGGCAGCGGCCCCATTCCCATCGTCTACCATCGCGACCGGCTGTATCTTGGCGGAAGCGTGCTGGATCCGCTGGTCGGAAGGACGCTGGTCGATGGCGGCCGAGGCAGGCCCCAATCGACGCCCAGCAGCAGGCATCTGCTCCTGATCGCCGGCGACCGCATCTATGGACTCAACGGCCACGCCCGCCTCTGCGACCAGGCTCCCGAGGCCGGGAAGCCGCTGGGGACGCTCGAGTGCTTCGATCTTGCCGGAAAGAAGCTGGGAAGCAGCGCCCTGCTCATGGCCAAGGTCGAAGGCGACAAGCTGGCCCAGATCCGCTCCCAGGTCGGCTGGGACCGCTGGGGTTTCAGCTACAGCTCGCCGTTCACCATCGCCGGCGACCGCCTGTATCTGCGCAGCGCCGACGAGCTGATCTGCGTCGGCGAGAAGTAGCGGTTCAGACCACCATACCCCAGCTGCCCGGACGATCGCCCAGCTGGAACTCGATCCACCGGCAACGCCGCAGGTCGCGTTCCTCGATCCGGTTGGCCGGGAAGTCGCGGCCGTCGACGCTCACCGCCTGGACGTAACGCAGGCCGTCAGCAGCCCCGGGAGCGAGGATGGTCAGCGGCTCCGCCCCATTGCGACGGATGACCGTGCGCGCGAAGCGCGGCGCGGTGAGGAACCACGAGGTGTGCCCCATGAACGGATACAGGCCGATGGCGCTGGCGACGAAGAACGCGCTCTGGGCGCCCATGTCCTCGTTGTCCTTGATTCCCTTGGGTCCGGACAGGAAGTATTTTTCCATCATTCTGCGCAGGGTCTCGGCGCTGCGGTCGGGCCGGCCGACGAGATGGTAGAGATACGGCGTGTGCACGACCATCTCCTTCCAGTCGAAGAAGTATTCGGCGAAGAAACGGTCGAGGTGGGCGACGAAGCCGGCCGGCCCGCCGTGGCGGCGGATGAGTTCGGGCAGCACGTGCACGGCGGCGAGCGCCCATTCGTGGCCGACGCCTTCGTAGCAGTGCGGATCGTTCCAGTAGTCCGGACGCGAGGGCTTGCTGGGGTTGAACGGCGCGATCCAGCTGCCGTCGGAATGGCGCGGGGCGAAGCACTTCAGGTCATCGCGCCAGAGGTTCCAGAGATTGCCGGCGGTCCGGTCGAGTTCCGCGACCAGTCCATGCCGGCCCTGGCCCTCGGCGAGACGGGCGAGGCACCAGTCGTGCAGCGCGTACTCCACCGTGCGCGAGACGCAGTGCGGGGTCGATTCGGCGCAATAGCCGAGTCGGCGGTATTCGTCGAGGTAGCGCCCGAACCGGCCGGGCTCGGGATGCTGCTCGCGGTGGTGGCGCAGCAGGTGGTCGAGCGCGCGTCCGTAATCGACTCCGCCCAGACCGCGCCGGAACGCCTCGCTGAACAGCTGATCCGCCGAGATGCCGCCCTGCACATACGCATGCTGGAAGGCGATCCAGGCATCCGGCATCCAGCCGGTGTGGTCGGCGATGTCGATCAGGTTGTTCAACAGGTCGGCGGCGAGATCGGGCCAGAGGAATCCGATCAGGGTGTTGGCGTTGCGCACGCTGTCCCACAGCGCGTAGTAGCCCTCGAACTGCCGTCGCCCGGAATTCCACAGCGGATTGCCGTCGACGCCGCAGTCGCTCGGCATGCAGACCAGCCGCGCGAAGAGCGAATAGAACCGCCGGGTGTCGTAGTCGCTGCCGCCTTCGACCGTGATGGTCGACAACCAGTGCTGCCAGGCGCCGCGCGCCGTGGCGTGGATCTCATCGAACGAACGCCCACCGGTTTCAGCATCCAGACTCGCGCGCGCCTGCGCGACGCTGACGTGCGAGATGCCGATGCGGACTTCGAGGGTGGACACGTCGAAGTCGGCCAGCGTCGCGGCGCCGGTGCCGCTGGCGTGGCGCGCGACGGCGGGATCCGCCTCGCTGCCCGAGCGGATCGCCGTCGCCGCCCGGCTGAAGCGGGCCGCGAAATGGATGCGGTAGGGCAGGTCCTGGCCCCAACCGCCTTGCAGGTCGGCGTATCCCAGCACCAGCTGATCGTCGGCCCATTGCAGATGCCCGCCGATCGCCCTGCCCCGGCAGACCACCGCGCCGGTGCGCAGCAGCACCCGGCCGGATCCCGCGGGAAAGCGCAGGCGATAGCAGGCGGTGCGCTGGGTGCAGGTGCTTTCGACGCGGATGCCGGATCCGCCCAGGGTCGCCGCGAAGAAGCCGGGACTGGCCGCGGGTTCCTCCAGGGCGTAGCCGGCCGCATCCGGCAACGTCCCGCTCGCGAGCGGCAGCAGCCCGATATTGCCGAAGCGCCCGCCTCCGCCCGTCCCGCTCACGTGCGTCTGGCTGAAATGCAGGAGCGGCTTCCCGCTGCGGAACCCGTTGGTCGGCTGCGGCGGCACGATGTCCGGCCCCGGCCGCACCAGACCGAACGGCAGATGCGGCCCGCACAGGCAGTTTCCGCCTTCATCCACCCCGTAGAAGGGGTCGACGTGGCGCAGGAGATCATCGGACATGGTTCACCTTCGGGGGCATGATTCCACGCCGGCGATGGAAGCAGGCAAGACATGGGAATCAGGCGGTCAGCACGGTCGCGATCAGCCACGCGCGCAGCGGTGCCCGCACGCTGCCGGCCTGCGGGCAGGGACGTCGCGCCCTCAACGCGGGGTGCGGGCCAGGATCCAGGCGGCCGGCGCGCAGCTGCCAGGGATGGTGCCGCGCATGCCGTCGAAGGCGGTGAGGGTGGGGAAGATGGGCTCGTGCAGGTACAGGTTCACGGTCTTCTTGCGCCCAGGTCCACGCACACGATCTCGCCATCCAGGGGCGAGACGGAAATGATGCGACCGTCGGCATAGGCCAGCTCGACGTTGTGAAGGCGGTCATGGATGGGGACGCCTGCCAACTGGGTACAGGCGCGGGGGTCGGCCTTGGTGATGGTCAGGCAGGTCCCCTTGCCCCTGATCTGGCAGAGGGTCAGGATGCGGCCATTCACGGCGATGACCGAGGCGCCCTCCTTGTCGGTGTTCCTGCTCCCGTACCAGGCGATCGTCCCATCCGCCCGGGTGCAGTGGAGACCCTTGAATCCACTCACATAGAGAGCGCCGTTCCACCAGGCTCCGCTATTGTAGAAATCATTCCCCTCGACCAGGTGCGGTCCGCAATAGGGGGCGAACGGACTGTCCTTCTTGGCTTCGGCCCTGCCATGGAGTCCATCGGCGTACACGGTGGTGCAGATCCAGGCCGTTCCGCTGCGGGTGACCCGCAAGAGCGCGCTGGATCCTTCATGGCCGCTGGCGACGAAGATGTGCCCGTCGGGACTGATGGATGGGGTCGAGCGCAGGGTCTTCCGCTGGTACCCCTCCCAGTTCCACAGCCTCTTCCCGTCCAGGGCGATCCCGCCCACGCCGCCTTGATGATGCATGACGATCTGGCGGACGCCGGCCACGGTGGCCACCTGGGGGGCGTTCATCAGCTGCGAATGGTCGCCCGCCGAGGCGAATTCCGAGGTCCAGCGCACGGCGCCCGTACGTTGATCCAGGGCCAGCACCAGATCGCTCTTTTTCCCCGCCGCTCCGCACGAGACCAGGACGAGATCGTCCACCACGATGGGCGACGCGCTCTGGCAGGCGATCCCGTTGTTCCTGGCCGGGTCCATGGTCCAGACGACCTGATGGGTCTTCCGGTCGATGGCGCGGATGATCGCCGCGTCCTTCTGCCCCCTGCATTCACCGATGAAATACACCCGCTCGGCCGTCACGGCCGGAACGCAACCGTGCAGGCTGAAGGATGCCGTCATACTAATCCACTTTCAAAGCCATAATAACTATCCAATCGAACCCGCAGAGG
>CAZZJC010000083.1:0-10297 GCA_964654285.1 uncultured Candidatus Kuenenia sp. | reverse complement strand
AACAGGGCGTTCCACCGACATGGACGGGGTTCGGGAATCCGATCATGTAGAACTAAAGAACTCGTAGTAACTTGTTGCAGCACAAGCAGCCAACGTGAACGGTTCTTCTCCGAATGGTCCAGCCTGAGCGCTGGTAAGGGTGCTCAAAAGAACCCCGCCAGCCCTGGCGCTCCGAGCGCCAGGGTTGCCAGTACGGCGGGGAGCGATCCCCTTCATCACCATGGCCTACCTCATCGCCGGCAAACTCGACCTCTGCACCAGGTCACCCCTCTGGGATTGACCGTCGGTTAGCCAATCATCTCGGAACAGAGGCCAAATTAAGCGGGGGGTGCACACCTCGGTCAACGCATTGAAGACCTGTAACCGACCTGAAACCATCACCGGCTTCGTTCACCCTCACCCCGAAAGATCACACCATGATGAGAGACTCCCTCCTTCTACCGTTGCTGCTGACGACCGCAGTCACCGCCAGCGAGGTCCCCTCGGCCATGCCGAAGGAGACGTGATGGCGCACTATTAATTTGAAAAGAGCGCGCGCGACTCGACATCGCAACCTTCTCAAAGGCAAGCAGATGATCAGCATCAAACGAACCGCAACATCCCGAGAGGAAGAATCCATGAGAAGTACTCGCAACCTCAGCATCGTGGCCGCCTCGGCCGCGCTGACGCTATCACTCACCGCCGCCGACATGCCGGCCGCCACCCCAACCGCCAAACCTGGGCCGGCCTGGGGGGCGGCGGAGGTCCAGCCCACCCCGGAGAACCCGGTCTATTTCCGCTGGAACCTCGGGCATTTCCCCGGTGCCCAGCCGCCCTTGGAGTTTTGGGATGGCACACCGACCACTCGGGAAGTGGAATACCCGGATCGGCACGTTCCGAAGGTGATGCGCAAGACGCGGATTCCCGACTTCGCCGACACCAAGTCCAAGAGCATCCAATGCAAGGCCCGCGTGCCCGGCTGGGGTCTGTCGCATCCCATCGTGGTGGGCACATCGCGCATCTTCAGCGTTCCACTTTCCCCTCGCGCGTCTGCCGGCGGAAGCGGTCCGGCGGCAAACCGAAACGCTGGCGGAAGCGGGCGATGAGGTGAGTTTTCTGGGTCAGACCGCAGCGCCGGGCGATGGCCGACAGCGGCAGATCGGTATCCACCAGCAGGGCGGCGGCCCGCTGCATGGCACGTTCCATTAGCCAGGTCTTGGGTGGCCGGCCCAGCAGGTACACGCAGCGCTCATGCAGGCGCCGCCGGTCCAGCCGGCAATGCTGGGCCAGTTCCGCCACATCAGGTAGGGGCCGGTCTTTGCGCCGCACCCGGGCCAGCACCCGGGCCAGCAGGGGGTCGCCGGCCTCCTTGCCGCCCAGGGTGGTGGCGCGTTCGGCGATGCCGGCTCCTGGTAGCAGCACTGGTTCAGGCCGGTTTCCCGACAGCAGCTGGTGGGCCTGACGGGCCGCCGCCTGACCCAGGCCGAAATGGGGCAGGCGGACCGAAGACAGGGTTGGGGTGCTGACCTGCCCCAGCCGGGTGTCGCCGCAGCCGAGGATGGCGAGTTCTCCTGGGATCCTCAGGTCGCGTTTGAGCAGGTGGGGCATCGCATGCAGGGCCATGTCATCATGGTAGACAAAAATCCCCAGGCCGCCGGGCACGCGCCGGATCAGCGCCACCAGATCGTCCTCCCAGGGCTCGCTGACCTGTCGGCGCACCACGGCGCAATCATGGCCCCGTCGGGCCAGCTCGTCGATGAAGGCGCGATGCCGGCGGTCACGATGCGGCACGTGGCCTGTCAGCGGGCCGATGACCGCGAAGCGCTGCATGCCCAGGCTCATCAGGTGATCCACCGCCTGGCTCGCCAGAGAAGCATCGTCAATCCCGATCTGGGCCTCGCCGGTGGCACGATCCAGATCCGCGACCCATTCCACCCAGCGCAGGCCCCTGGCACGCGCAGCCAGCAGGTAGGGTTCCTTGCCCAGGCGGCCGATCAGGACATCGGTATCCCGTGCCTGGACCAGACGGTCCAGGTACGGGAAGCACTTGCCGTGGATGGCCGGCACCAGATCCCAGGGCAGACGATGCTGTCGCACATACGCGCGCACCCCGTCGAAGAAGGGTTGCTCCTCGGGCAGGGACGACAGGCAGATGAACAAGGCGGGGCGGGTTCGCATAACTTAACTCGGACAGAAACATAATCTTCCTGAAACCTGACGCAAGTGTCAATCAGACCGCAACCTTTTTGATCTCAAGAGTTTGCCGATTTACCGATCAGCGGCTTATCAGCGTTTCTGGAACATGGCACCATGAACGGCAGCGGGCTCGGTATAATCATCAAATGCTCAACCACTTCTGGTATCCGCGACCACCAACCTTGGCCCCCCGATGGAGATCTCTGTACTCCTTCCCGCCCTCCCCCTGCATGGGATCGACATCGGCGGACTCAGCCTCATCGCCTGCCTGGCCCTGGCGCCTGCGGCGCTGGCAGCGGCGGAAGGAAGGCACCGCCGGGGCACAACCGACCTGAAACCATCACCGCCTTCATTCACCCTCACCCCGATAGATCACACCATGATGAGAAACTCCCTCCTTCTGCCGTTGCTGCTGACGACCGCAGTCACCGCCGGCGAGGTCCCCTTCGGTCATGCCGACTGGAAGGCCTCGCCCACCGACCCGGTCGGCTTCGCCGGCCAGGGCAATAACTGGTATCCCGGCGCCACCCCGCCGCTGACCTGGTCGCACAGCGTAGATGGCCAAAGCAAGAACATCCTTTGGAAGGTGCCCCACCCGGGCTGGACTGATGCCCAGCCCCTGGTCATCGGCAAACGGGTGGTCGGCGTGTACTCGCCGCACCATGTCGTCTGCTACGACGCCGATACCGGCAAGATTTTGTGGCAGGATGAGTTGAAACGGATGACCCTGCCGGAGCGGGGCGAGGTCGGCCAGCCGGCCGGGGCGGTGCCGGAGGCGGCCAAGGCGGCGAAGGAACAACTTCTGTTCGAACGGGGCCTTGCCCTGGGCCGGATGGAATACGCGATGAAAGTAGGCCTGAGGAAGAAGAAGTGCACCCCAGAGGAACTCGGGCAGATCATGACGCCACGTCTGCCTATGCTGCAACATATGGTCGACGTGCTGACGCAATGGCAAAAGGAAATGCCGGACCAGGCCAAGGCCCTCGATGAGGTCCTGAGTGCGTTCAATCTGGGCATAGCCGGCAACTGGGCGGCCTACATCGGAGACGCGCGACTGACTATTGGCAGAGGTCGTCCTTCGAGTTTCGGGAAAGCCGTGGAGGCGGTCTGCAGGATCCGTCTGGACAACAACTGGCAAGGTTCGGTCAGCGATGTGATGGCCTCGCCGGTGTCGGATGGCGAGATCGTGGCGGTCACGCTGGGTTTTGGCCAGGTGGCGGCGTATGAACTGGCGACCGGCAAACGGTTGTGGGCCTGGCGCGATCCCGAACTCAATCCGGGTTCGGTCAGCCACTGCGCCTCGCCCTGTCTGTGGAAGGATCTGGTGCTGGTGCCGGCGGCGGGGAAGCGGCAGGGGGAGCACTCGTTGACCTCCATCCTGGGAATCGACAAGCGCACCGGCGTGGTGCGTTGGGAGACGCTGGACAATCAGGTCATGCACGGGGCCAACTCGAACTGGGGCCAGGGCAATACTCACGGCAATCACATGTCTCCCCATCTGATGCGCCTGCCCGGTGGCAAGTCGTTGCTGGTGCACAATAGCGGCAATCTCATCGATCCCGAGACTGGCGCCTCGCTGGGCCAACTGCCGCGCACCGCCGCCGGCAATGACAACACGAATGATGACTGGGGCTCGGGTTTCATCTGTTCGGTCAACGGCACCCTGTTCAAGGGGTGGGGCGGCGACTGCAGAGCCCCGCTGATCAACGCCTGGCCCCTGAGCCTGGGCGCCGATGGCAAGGTGGTCATCGCCCCAGGTTATCCATGCCAGGGCACCAGTGCCCACGGTTCCTTCGCCCTCAGCGACCGCCTGCTGGTGGCCGGCTACTGCGATCCGGCCACAGGCAAACCCCTCAAAGGCATGGAGCGGGAACGTCTGGACAGCGGCTCGATCGCCGGTCGCTATCTCCTGAGTGCGGCCGGCGCCGGTTCAGGTGGTGGCAAAGCGGTCGGGGCGAAACCGGTCGGAACGCTGGTGACGAAGATCTGGGATCTCAGTGACCCCACCGCGCCGAAGAAGGTCGGTGAAAACACCTTGACCATTCCCGGATTCACCCCCGACATCAGCGCCAAGCACTTCCCCAAAGCCGCCGAACTCTATCCCACCGCAGACATGGAGGTCGGCCACGTCAACTACCAGGGCATCGGGTTCAACTTCGCGGTGTCCACTTCGGGCCTGACCGCCATCGGCAGCCGCATCTACCTGCATTCGCCGGGGATGCTGATCTGCATCGGCGAAAAATAACATGAACCCCAATCACCAATCCAAACCCCGAAAAAGCCTGTCTGCCATGAAACGTTCCACCCTCACCCTCTTCGGTTGCCTTGCGCTCTGCCTGGCCGTTCCGGCCACCCACGCCGGCGAATCGCCCGGAATCCAGTTCCTTTATTCTCCCGGCGACCCGACGGCCAAGGCGAACCTGGCCTATGTCGGCAACGGTGCGAAGCCGGCGACGGCATCGTCGGTCATCCCGAACCTTGCCCAACACGAGCCGAAAGGCTTGAACGACGGCAAGTACGGCAATGCCAGCGGTTGGATCTGCGCGCCCGAGGACGCCGATCCGTGGTTTCAGATCGATCTGGGAAAAGAGGCTAGAGTCGGTTGCGTCGCACTGGGCCGCGACCGGAACGGACAGTTCTCCGACCGGGCGCTGACCCGGCTCGTGATCGCCCTGTCCAAGGATGGCAAGGACTGGCAGACGGCATACAGCAACGACAATCTTGCCGGGATGGAAGGATACAGTCCCGCCTATACTGCGGTCATTGCCTTCAAGGAGGCGCTGTGCCGGTACATCAAGGTCAACGTCAACAACGGGACCTGCATTGACGAGTGCGAGGTGTTCGCCACCGCACCGAAGGCGACGACCATGCCAGTCCAGGACGAGGTTCCCGAGATCCCGCCCCCGACGGCGGAGCAACTGTTCCGCAAGACGGGAACCGACAAACCCGAGGATTTCGCCGGTGTTCAGGGCACTTACCGGTTCGACGTGGTCAATCCCGGTACGAACCACCTGCTGGTCGCCTTCCAACGGAGCGCGTCGCATGCGGTTGCCCCGTCCGTGGTCCTGCTGGCGCCGGGCAAACGGCAAACGGTTGCGGTGACGGGGCAGGGAAGCACCAACGCGTTCTCGCTTGTCTATTCGGTCTCCCAGTCGCTCGAGCCGTTCGTGACCCACACCAACCGGTATCGCGCCTACAACGACGGCGAAACGGTCCTGTGCGTGCCGGTCCCGAACTCCACGTTCAACGCGTTGCGGAGGCGCACCGATAGCATTCTGCGCGATTCCAAGGCGCTGGTGACGGACAAGGCGATGCCCCCGGAGACCTACATCTACACGCCCGGGCCGTTCTACCGGCATGCCGGCATCTTTGCCCGGGACTTCCTGTACCAGTTGGAAGGCGCTGGACGCTGGACGGTCACCGCGGAGGAGGTCAAACGGGGCGTGGACTTCCTTGCGCTCAAGCAACTGCCTGAAAGGAGGAAAGTTGGTCAATTCACGTATCCGAAGGGCGCGATCCCGGACCATGTCTATCCGGACGGCCGTTGGGGCTGGGGGCCCGGCGTGGTCTATGGTGACCAGAATGGCCGCTTCAATCGTCCGTCGATGGACGAGGCAATGTGTTTCATCACGCTGGCCTGGCACTACGGATTCAAGGCCGGATGGGATCCAGTTTGGCAGGCGTGGTTCAAGGAGAAGGCGGCGCGGTTCGCTGACGCCTGGAACAGCGTGCCACGCAACCCGAAGACCGGCCTGGTCACGCAATGGACCACGCCGGATCATACCGCGCCGGACGGAATCACCGAGACCCATGGAGCGGCGGTCATGTGGGGGTTTCACGATTCCTATGGCTTCGGCGGCGACGATGTGGGCGTGTCGGTGCTGGCATGCAACGCCGCGCGGGCGCTTGCCGACATGTACCAGCATGCCGGTGATGCGACAAAGACCCGGGAATGGGAAACGATCGCCAATGCCATGCGCGATGCGATCCGCGCGCAGTTCAACCCCGCCGGGTTCCTGCCATGGGGCGTCGGCCCGATGGCACCGACCATGGCCGCGCCCGACATCACCGGATACGCGGTGTGGTCCGGCATCCTGACCGACGAGCAGGCGGACGCGGCATCGGACTGGTTCGCGGCGCGGTACGTGGCCGACAAGGCAACGGGCGGCCCGGCCGATCTGTTCCACATGTCGGCGCCGTTCCGGGGCACAGTCCGCATGGCCCGCAAAGCCGACGACGTCTCGCCCGGCCGTCATGTCTGGCCGGACATGCGGGACGGCAAGCACTGGGAGAACCTCGCCTATGGTTACAACGCCTACCAGGACGGCGGCTACTGGTACTACATGAGTCTGGGCGTGGCCGTGGCCCTCCATCGCAAGCATCCGGAACTGGCGCGGGAATGGGTCGGCAACGCCTACGCCGACATGGCCGGTGCAGACGCCAACCCGCCGTACGAACGCATTGACGGCAAGAAACCCGAGAACAACCGGTACAACGCCTCGGTCGGCCCGCTGATGGGCATGGGCCGGCCGGCCACGGTCGGTTCTGTGACAGTCGTGATCAGAAAAGGAGAGTGAGCATTGAAGAATAGCATGAACCCCCAACACCAACTCCAACCCCGAAAGGACCTGTCTGTCATTAAACCCTCCATACTCACCCTCATCGGACTTTTCATATTCTGCCTGGCCGTTCCGGCCACCCACGCCGGCGAATCACCCGACGGCGCCTGGGTCGTGCGGCTGGAAGCTCCGTTCGTAAAAGAGCTGCCCGCGTGGATGCCCCTGCGCATCGACCTGGAGATCGCCGGCGGTAAGCCGGTCCAGGCCGTGGCCAGCGCCATCCACCTCAACCTGAACTGGCATCCGATGGATGTCAGCGGCTTGCGCCTGGAGGGCGGCCGCCTCACCGGATCGCTGGCGGTGAACTTCCAAAGCGATGACTATCTGAAAGCGGGCATCGCTGCCAGCGCCAAGGCGCCCAATCCGGTTGATCGGGCCAAGGACCCCTTCGCCGGACTGCCGGCCCAGGTCCTCGCCGTGGACATTCCATTGGGGACCATCACCGGGGCGGCACCGGGCACCGTCATGATCAAGAACGATGTCCTCCCCGGCGCCACCGCACTCAGTCGGGGCCAGAAATCGCTAACCGTCGCCGCCCGCGCCTGGCGACCGATCTCGGCCGCCGCCGGCGCACCGCGTTATGTCGAGTTTCAGATCGCACGCTGGAATACGAACTCCCTGCGCAGCGTATGCTATGATGGCATGAATTTCGGCAGTCTCCTGCTGCGTTGTTCCCTGCTCCCCGATGGCAGCACCCGTGACTGGATCTGCTTGGAAGGACCGGAGCGTTACACTCTACAGAACGCGGATCTGCTC
Source organism: uncultured Candidatus Kuenenia sp. (assembly GCA_964654285.1). GTDB lineage: Bacteria > Planctomycetota > UBA11346 > UBA11346 > UBA11346 > BJHQ01. The sequence continues at coordinate 2,747 of CAZZJC010000083.1, read as the reverse complement.
TGGAGCGTCGAGAACGCCAAGGTCACCCTGAACGGGGGTGAACTGAACGGCACCTTCGACCTGACGCCCACCAAGGATGAGAAACTGCGCGGCAACCTGCCCAAGCAACCGCTAGCCGCATGTCTGAAAGCCCGTCTGATCGGCACCGGGGTGGTCGGCACCGCCGAACTGGCCCATGCCACGCCGACCACCTCAGTCGTGCAGGGCCGGGTCCGCACCCAGCCCTTCGCCCGCCATGCCGACCGCACGCCGCGCACCTGGACCTTCAGCGCCGAGCCCGATCCGGCCCTGGTCGCCGCGGCCGAAAAGGAGGCCGCCACACCCGTGCGCCCGGGCGAACCGGGCAAACGCTGGTTCTGGAGCGAGAACGCCTTGTACGGCGGTTGCGACATCTTCCAAGTCGACGGCAAGCAGGTGGTCGCCGCCGACCGCATGGGCGGCAAACCCTGGGGCACCGAGGATTACGCAGTCTATCGCGCGTATACCATCGCCAACGTCAACCGTAAGGCCGGATTCTCCTGCATCGCTCCGCCCACGTTCAACCTGCCCGCGATCCCCGGCGCCGTGCAGTACCGGTTCGATCTCCTCAAACGCGGCCAGCACGCCGGGCAGTTGGTTGACACGGGCAAGAGTTTCACCGCGGCAACGCCATGGGCCAGCCTGGGGCCGATCTGGCTGGATGTCCCGGTGAACGAAGGCCGCATCATGCGCTGCACGGCGCTGGACGCCGACGGCAAGCCGGTGGGCGAGGCCGTTAAACTACCGGTGGCCCGGATGCCCGCGTTCCAAGGACCGTACTTCAAGACCCTGCCGCGCAGTTGCCGGGAAGCCGCCCTGCTCAGCGCCCGCTGGCTGTGCGACAATCCCGCCAACACTCCCCTCCGACTCAACCAGTTCTCCGGGTTCGGGAGCCTGAACAACAATACCGATGGCCAACTTTGGTTCACCACCTACAGCGGGCTTTACGCTGGGTTGGCCCTGGCCCAGACCTCGTCCGATCCGGCCGAGCGCCAGTACGGCCTGGACCTGGCCATCACCGTGGGCGAGGTGTGGCAGCGCAGCTTCCTGGCCGGGTACCTCCCCGACACCTACAAGGGCTGGGTTTTCGACCATTGGGTCTATGGCACTGCCTGGCTCGATCTGTATCGCCTGACCGGCGATCCGCGCTGGCGCGATCTGGTCATGGAACACGCCCGGCGCATCTGCTCCAAGCAACTGCCCAGCGGCACCTGGACCGAAACCTCGCCGGAAGGAGACTTCCCTCCATCCGTGGATGCCAAGACCGGCATTCCGATGATGATATCCATCCAAGGGCCGAGCATGCAGCAGTGGGATCCCTCCAGCGTCCTGTATTATCTGGGGCGGATCCGCAAGGAGTTGAAGACTGACGACTTCCGTACCACTGAGGACAAGACCTGGCAGTGGCTGGTGGACAACAGCATCGCCCGCTTCGATTGGCGCAAACAGGGGCCGCGCGAATCGACGGCCCACAAGCAGCCCTGGGTGACCAATCCCGACTGCGCCTTGCAGTGCTATGAATACCTGGCCCTGGACCTGCCAGGCCGCACGGCCGACCCGGCCTTGATGGAAGACCTCCTGCGCTGGAGCGAGGAACGTGGCGTGGACTGGCGACGACAGGTTCATCCGACCCAGGTCTTTCCCTGCATGACCGCACCCGCCCTCGCTGGCGAACGAGATCAGCAACTGCGCCTAGCCCGCGCCTGCGCCCGCCAGGCCCAGCGCACCGGCAGCGCCCTGTGGAAAGCCAAGGCCGAGGCCCTGGTTGGGGCCATGCTCACCACGCAGTTCCCCACCACCGGCCAGATTCCGCCTCATCCCGACCTGAAATATCCATCCGGCGCCGGCGACGGCGGCAGCCGCGGCGAATACAGCACGATGGCCCTGCTCGACCTGGCGGCATTGTGGGAACCGGTGAAACCATGACCTGTTCGCCATTCGATGACCAAGGAAAAGTCACAACACCATGCCCCTCACCTGGGGAAACAATCGCAAGGGGCATGAAATGAACATCTTTTGTAAGATGTCATCAACAGCGGTGTTCATCACCCTGGGCTTGGCCCTGACGGTGGGAGCGGCGGAGCCGCCCAAGTTGGAGGCGCCGGCCGACTGGGACAAACTGGTCGGCCAGCCGGTGGACCTTGCACCGTGGTCCTACCTCTGGCGGGCCGACCGCCAGGTGCAGGAGACGCCCGAGGCCTATTTCATCCCGCGCCGGCTGAAGCGGCTGGATGAGGTCTATCGCAAGATCCCATTCCCGGTTCCTCCGCTTGCGGAAGGGACTGGCAGCGACCGACGACCATTCACCGGCGAGCCACAGGTGGGGGCAATCGGACATTGGATCGTTGAGCCCATGCCGCCCGCGCCGACAGGACAACTGGCGTTGGGACTGCTCTGGATCGGACCTGTCAGGGTCATCAAACTGGAGTTGACCTGGCCTGGCGCAACCCCGCCGGTCGAGAGCGTTGACGTTCGGGTCTATCCCCAAAAAGCAAATCTCGGGTGGTTTGGAACCGGTCCGGACGAAGTGCTCGACAAGCCGGTGATCAGCAGCGACGGGCGGACCTGGACCTACACGCGCGAGGAGTTGCCATCCAAAGGGGCGGCGCCCGGCCCGAAGAGTCGCGCCTGGGCCACGGAGATGGTGTGCGTGTTCGTGTCGGCTGACGCCGCTTCGAAGATGCCGGGAGGAAAACTGCCCGTACCAGAGGCGCGGCTGTTCACGCCCC
>CAZZJC010000082.1:0-10575 GCA_964654285.1 uncultured Candidatus Kuenenia sp. | reverse complement strand
CGCTTGATGCCACACGGACGATTCAGGAATAACGGGCCTAACTGAATGCCATTGGCCGCAAGGCTGGGTGGAACCAGGAACATGCCGGGAAAGTCGTGGTTCACTACGAAGGACACCGTCTGGGTGCCCAACGAGGGATCGTCAGTTCCGGCGCTGATCGCCGTGGCCCAAGCCTGATAGGAGTGTGCGCCGCTGTTCTGCGCCACGTCCAGGTCACTGCCTTTGGTGAAGGTCGGAGCGTGGTTGTTGGGCAGGACCGTCGCGGTCACGGTGAATGGAGTGCCGCTGTCGAAGCCGTCGGTTGCGGTCACCACGAAGGTATCGGTGCCGACGAAATCCGCATTGGAGGTGTACGAGAACGTCAGGCCATAGGAGTAGGGCAAAGCGACGGGAGCGAGCGTGCCGTGGGCGGGCGGGGTGACGACCGACAAGGCCAGCGTGTCGCCATCATAATCGTAATAATAGGCATAGATATTTGCTGGCACGCCCTGGTAGGTGGTTATCGTCTGGTCTGGCACGGACCCACTGGGAGCCGCATTGGTGCAGCGGAACGTCACCGTGGCTGAGGCGCCTTCTCCGTAAACGGCATCGCTAACGCTGAAGGTGGCGGTGTCGTCGCCGATGAAATCGCCGTTTGGGGTGTAGGTGAAGTTGTTGCCCGAGCGGGTCAGCGTGCCGTGTTGGGGTAAGGAGACCAGGGTAACCGTGGCAGTAGACGAAAGGCCCTCGGCCCCCACAGGAAATGAAACTGCGGATTTATGCGAAGTGACGTAGACTCCCCACCACTCAGAACCGTAAAGATTGAAGGTGAGGCGTGGTCGCAGATCAAGAATTGACGGACGTCGCGAACTTGTGGCGACTGGGGAAACCACCTGATTTCCACCACAGACAATGGTTGGAGTCGTGTAAAGACTCGGCTTCGATACGTTAGAAAAACCCTGACTTAAAAAGGTCACTGACGGTGGCGTGTTAGACAAATCGACGACCGCATCCTGGAAAAGCACCACTTGATCACCGATTTCGACCAGGGCATCGCCAATGTTTGAAATTCCATTGGGGAGAGCGAATTGGATTTCCGTCCAGGTGCTGGTGACCGGATCGAAGAGATCATACAGGGCGCTCCAGCCATTCTGTAAGCTGTAATATTCGGTCGTGTAGGTCAGGACCTTTCCCGATCTAAGCGGAAACAGCCTGGTTTCGCCATGATTTCTCGACAGATCCGGTCCGTCGATCCAAGCGCCGCCAGAGAAGATTTTGGTGGATTTCGAATTGATCTCTCCGTTTTTCCCGCGTACGAAAAGTGCCTTTCCGCCTGGAAGCGGGGCGAACTTTGTATTCGTCATGACATAGTAATTCGTCACATTGGTGACGACTGTCAATTCTTCGCCTAAAACTCCGGTCGAGGTCATGGTTCTGCTGAAGAGAGTCGTCGTTGAGCCTTCAGACTTGAGATAGGAAAAGAGCGTTTTGCCGTCGTCGAGCAGGATCGGTTTCCCAAGCCAATAAGAAAAGGAGTAACCAAGGTCGGAGACGTTGATGGTGCTTGAGGAGTCATTCCCGGGATTATAAATTGTTGCAATAATCTTGGTGCCATCCTGGTAGCTATAAGCAGATTGACCAAATTCCGTGAGCAGGCTTCCATCTTGAAACCTCAACTTCGCCGCCCCCCGATTCGGCACCACCTGCCCACCCTCATACAGACCCGTATTAGCATGGTAAATCGTCGCCGTCGTCACCGGGACACTGGTGCCCAGGTCGGAATCGTAGCGGGTACCGCCCCACAGAAGGAACCGGTACCCATCCATCCATTCCGCATACAGGGGATTCCAACTCGCCGGCTCCGGTCCGGTCCCACTGGTGCGCCAGCGCGGCGGCGTGGTGTCGACGGTGAAGCTCTCTCCCGCCAGGGCGGCAACCTGGAGCGAGACGAGGAGAAGGAAGCATGCGTTGCGAATGTTGCTCATGCGACACATCGTTACCATCCTCGTCCGAAGAGTCAATCGACGAGGCCTGTCGTGAAAGCCGCAGATGTAGAACCGGGTAAAAGGTTGGAAAACACCTGATGATCCAAGGCGTCAGGCGGGAAAGCGCCCGCATTCACAGATTTCGCAACCCTTTGGTCGCAGCACGATATTCGGGCGGCGAGGCCAAGTATCCAGCCTCAACCGCCCTTATTCAGCATCCGCTGCAGGAACCGTCCGGTGTGGCTGGCCTCGACGGTGGCGACCCGTTCCGGGGTGCCTTCGGCGATGAGTCTGCCGCCGCGTTCGCCGCCTTCGGGGCCGAGGTCGAGGATCCAGTCGGCGGTCTTGATGATGTCGAGGTTGTGCTCGATCACGACCACGGTGTTGCCGGCGTCGACCAGGCGGGCGAGCACGTCGAGCAGCTTGCGCACGTCCTCGAAGTGCAGGCCGGTGCTGGGCTCGTCGAGGATGTAGAGCGTCGAACCGGTGCCGCGTTTGGCGAGTTCGCGCGAGAGCTTGATGCGCTGGGCCTCGCCGCCGGACAGGGTGGTCGCGCTCTGGCCGAGGCGGATGTAGTCCAGGCCGACGTCGATCATGGTCTGGAGCACCCGCACCACCGGCTGGTGCACGGCGAAGTGCTGGATCGCCTCGCGCACCGACATCTGCAGCACGTCGGCGATGGTCTTGTGCTTGAAGGCGACGCGCAGGGTCTGCTCGTTGAAGCGGCGGCCATGGCAGACCTCGCAGGGCACGAAGACGTCGGCGAGGAAGTGCATCTCGACCTTCTTCACCCCGTCGCCTTCGCAGGCCTCGCAGCGGCCGCCCTTGACGTTGAAGCTGAAGCGCGAAGGCGTGTAGCCGAACAGCTTGGATTCGCGGGTCTCGGCGAAGATGGTGCGGATGTGGTCCCAGACCTTGGTGTAGGTCGCCGGGTTCGAACGCGGTGTGCGGCCGATCGGCTGCTGGTCGATGCCGATGACCTTGTCGATGTGGTCGAGGCCGCTGATCCTGCCGTGGGGACCGACCTCGACCGTGGTTCCGTTGAAGTGGTTGTTGAGCGCCGGGTACAAGATCTGGTTCAGGAACGACGATTTGCCCGCGCCGCTCACCCCGGTCAGACAGGTGAAGGTGCCCAGCGGCAAGGAAAAGGTGACGTTCTTCAGGTTGTTGGCGCGGCAGTTGGTGACCGACAGGTAATTGCCGTTGCCCGGACGGCGGCGGGCCGGCACCGCGATCGCCCGCCGGCCGGCCAGGTAGTCGCCGGTGATGGTGTCGCGGCTGAGGATGTCCGCGACCTGGCCCGAGAACACGACCTGGCCGCCGAGCTCGCCCGCGCCAGGGCCGAAGTCGACGAGGTGGTCGGCGGCGCGGATGGTGTCCTCGTCGTGCTCGACCACGAGCACGGTGTTGCCGATGTCGCGCAGATGGCGCAGGGTGTCGATCAGGCGCTGGTTGTCGCGCTGGTGCAGGCCGATCGACGGTTCATCGAGCACGTAGAGCACGCCGGTGAGCTCGCTGCCGATCTGGCTCGCGAGGCGGATGCGCTGCGCCTCGCCACCCGACAGCGTCGGCCCGGCGCGGTCGAGGGTCAGGTAGTCCAGGCCGACGTTGATGAGGAAGCGCAGCCGCGCCTGCACCTCGCGCAGCACGCCGGTGGCGACCTGGGCCTTGCCGCCCTCCAGTTTCATCGCGGTGAAGAAGCGTTCGGCCTCGCTGATCGGCAGGTGGCAGACCTCGTTCAGCGACTTGCCGCCCAGGCGCACCGCCGCCGATTCCGGTTTCAACCGGCCGCCGTGGCAGCGCGCGCACACCGCGCTGCTGAAGTACTGGCCGAGCGCTTCGCGGCGCCAGTCGGAGTCGGCCTCCTTCATCGTCTTCTCGATCCAGGCGATGACCCCGTCGAACTTGGAATTGAACGTGCCGGAGCTGTTCTTGGTCGTCCAATCGACGGCGATCCGGCCTTCGACGCCGTGGAGGATGATGTCCTGGTGCTTCTTGGCGAGCTTGTTCCACGCCTTGTCGAGCGGGACTTTCAACTTGGTCAGCAAATCGCGGCGGTATTCGACGTGCCAGGCCTGGCGGTCCTCATCGCCCAGCGCGCCCCACGGCGCGATCGCGCCTTCGTTGATCGATAGGTCGGGCAGGATCAGCTTGTTGAGATCGACCTGCGAGGTCGCGCCCAGGCCGTTGCAGGCCGGGCAGGCGCCGACCGGCGAGTTGAAGCTGAAGCTGTTCGGTTCCAGGTCGGGGAAGCTGAGATCGCAGCGGTGGCAGTAGCAGTGCTCGCTGAAGAACAGGTCGGGCGGCACCTCGACGCCTTCGCCGACGACCTGCGCCAGCACCATCTTGCCCTCACCCTCGCGCAGGGCGGTCTCGACGCTGTCGGCGAGGCGGCTGCGCAGCTCGGCCGGATCCTTCACCACCAGGCGGTCGACCACGATGTCGATGCGGTGCTTCACCTTCTTGTTGAGTTCGATCGGCTGGTCGAGGGTGTGTTCCTTCCCGTCGATGCGCACGCGGGTGAAGCCGGCGCGCTTGGCGCGGTCGAGCACGTCCTGGTGCTCGCCCTTGCGGTCGCCGATCTTGGGCGCGAGCACCAGCATGCGGCTGCCGGCGGGCAGGCGCAGGACGGACTCGACGATCTCATCCTGGCTGCGGCGGCCGACCTCCTGGCCGCACTGGTGGCAGTGCTGGGTGCCGATGCGCGCCCACAGCACGCGCAGGTAGTCCTGCACCTCGGTGATGGTGCCCACGGTCGAACGCGGATTCTTCGACGCGGACTTCTGTTCGATCGCGATGGTGGGCGACAGGCCGCGGATCGACTCGTACTTGGGCTTTTCCAGCTGCCCGAGGAACTGCCGCGCGTAGGCCGAGAGCGACTCGACATAGCGCCGCTGCCCTTCGGCATAGATGGTGTCGAAGGCGAGCGACGACTTGCCCGATCCCGACGGCCCGGTGAACACCACCAGCTTCTTCTTGGGCAGATCGAGGTCGATCCGCTTGAGGTTGTGCTCCTCCGCGCCGCGGATCTCGATGCAGGACAGTTCGCTCATGGCTGTCTCGGCACCCTAGCCCCGGCCCGGCCACGGCAACCACCTGCGCCGCGAGGCTTCACGCGGGGCGGGAAACCCCGCCTGAAACCAATTGATCCCGCGGTGCCACCCACCCCGCCGGCGGCCGGGTGCGCCAGCGCAGGTGCCACCAGACCCACTGTTCCGGCGCGCGGCGGACGATGGCCTCATGGTAGGCGACCGACCAGGCGGTGATGCGGTGCAGGATGGCTTCGCGGTCGCCATCGGCGGCGCGGGCCGGGAACTGCATCAGCGGGCCGAAGTGGGCGACCCAGCGGCCGCCGCCGACCGGGCCGGAACCGCGCTGCCAATACAGGTAGACCGACATGGCGCGGCCGCCGGCCATCATGGTCAGCCCGGCGGGGCCGGTCGGGGTCAGGCAGAGATCGCCGAACCACGGCACCCAGGTGCCCGCCAGGCGGGGGATGTCCTGGTCGGGCAGGGTGGCCAGGTTGCGGCCGGCGCGCAGCACGCGCAGCATCGTGCGGACGTCGGAATCCTGGTAGACCACCTGCGCCCCGCCGCCGGCACGCGAGGCCTGGATCAGGCGGTTGGCCAGCGCCGAGCGCAGGCGGCGCCCGATCACGGCGATGGGCAGGAAGGTCGCGCCGACGCGGGCGAACAGTTCCCAGTTGCCGAAATGCCCGGTGAACATCATCGCCGCCTGGCCGCGGCCGGCGGATCGAAGCAGCGGACGGATGTGCTCAGCGCCTTCGATGATGATGCCGCGGCGCAGTTCTCGCGGATCGCGATGCAGCGTGGCCAGGGTCCAGAACGCCATGCGGCCGAAGTAGCGGAAGGTCTTGCGGGCGGTCGCCTCGACCCAGGCCGGCGACCGGTCCGGAAACGCCTTGGCGAGGTGGACGCGGCAGCGGCGCTGGTCGCGCATCGGCAGACGGCCGAACGCATCGCCGAGCACGCCGCCCAGCCACCAGGCGAAATTCGGCGGAAACACGCGGAACAGGCCAAGCAGGCGTTCCGGCCAGACGGATGCCGTCGCTGGCGCGGCGGTTCGCTCCGCTGCGCTCATGCCGTCCTCCCCGCCTGCGCCAGCAGCCCGAAGAACGCGGTCTCGGCGAGGATGGCGCGGCGGAGGTCGCCCAGGTGCAGCGACTCGTTCTCGCTGTGCGCGCCGCACTGGGGGTCTTCAACGCCGATGAGCAGCGCCGGCGCACCCCCGAGCGCAGCGCTCATCGCACCGACGAACGGGATGCTCGCGCCGCAGCCCATCAGCACCGGAGTGCGGCCATATCCCCGCTCCAGCGCCCGACGCATCAGGGCGAAGACGGGATGGCCGGTATCGGTGGTCCAGGCCGAGCCCTGCGACTTCCAGGCGAGTTCCAGGCGCAACCCGGCTGGCGCGTTCTTCCGCAGGTGTTCTTCCAGGGCGGCGCGGGTGCGGCCGGGATCCATGCCGGGGGCGAGGCGGATGCCGAGGCGGGCCCAGGCCGCATCCATCACCACGTTGCCGGTCTCGCCGCGCCGGCCGGACTGGATCGCGTTGATGCTCAGCGCCGGCTGACGCCAGAGCGCGTCGAAGCAGGCGGGGCCGTCAACCGGCGCCAGGGCTGGATTGAGCAGTCCGGCCTGTTCGGCGAAACGGGCGCGGTCGTAGGGGATCGCACGCCAGGCAGCGCGCTCGTCGGCCGAGGCCGGCAGCGGCGCGTCGAGGCCCTCCACCGCGAGGTTGCCATCCGCCCGACGCAAGGTCGCCAGCAGGGCGCAGAGCGCGAAGGCCGGATCCGGCACCGTGCCGCCCCAGATCCCGGAATGCAGGGGCGAACGCAGGGCGGACAGGGTGACTTCGACCGCGACCAGCCCGCGCAGGCTGGTGGTCAGCGACGGCAGGCCGGTGTCGACGTTGCCGAGGTCCGCGATGATCGCGCAATCCGCCTGGATCTCGGCGCGATGGGCGGCGAGAAAACTCGCCATGTTGGGCGAGCCGATCTCTTCCTCTCCTTCGATGAGCGCGACCAGGTTCACCGGCGGTCTGCCCGCGACCGCCGTCCACGCGGCGGCGGCGGCGGCATGCACCGCGATGCCGGCCTTGTCGTCGGCTGAACCGCGCCCGTACAGCCGCCCGTCGCGCTCGGTCGGGGTGAACGGATCGCTGATCCAGACCTCGCGCCGCAGCGGTGGCTGCACGTCGTGATGCGCGTACAGCAGCACCGTCGGCGCCTGCGGCCCGGCGCGGCGATTATGCGCCAGGACGTACGGCAGCGCGTTGTCAGCCGGGTGCCGGATGACGCGCACCTCGGGGAAGCCGGATTCACGGAGCCATGCCGCCGTCGCCTGCGCGCTGCGGTCCACCTGAGCCTGATCGAAGCCGGCGAAACTGCACGACGGGATGCGGATCAGGTCGTCCAGGCGGGCGCGGGTGCGCGCGAAGTCGGCCTCGGCGTGGGCGGTGGCGGCGGCAATGGCATCCATGGCCGCAACCTAGGTCCGGGCCGTGGCCCTGCCACCGCGCCGCCGCCGGGGTACGGCCCCATGGCAGGCCGCCAACAGTCGCGTCACCGACTGGGGATCGCTCAGGCCGATGCGACCGGCGATCTCCTGCATGGTCAGGTCGGTGCTGTTGACCAGGTGCAGGGCGGCTTCGGCGCGCATCTCGCGCAGATGCTGCATAGGGCTGCGTCCGGTCTTACGCATGAACAGCCGGAACAGGGTGGAATGACTGACCCCGAGGACGTTGGTCAGGTCGCGCATGTCGCAGGACGTCTTCAACGAATTCTGCATATGGACGCGCGCCCGGCGGATGATGTCCAAGCGGTCATCGCCGCCCCGACCCAGACGCTGGTATTCGCGCAGGAAGACTCGGGCGAGCAGGTCGAGCGTGGCACGGTCATCCGGCTCTCCGGATTCCCCGCAGCAGCGCATCCACGCCGCCAACGCCATCAGACGACCGCGTTCATCGGTGACCTGGCGCACCGTGTCTGGGGGCACCTGCCAGTCAGCCGGAACCATCAGCACCGCCAACTGGACGCTTCCGTCGAGATCATACGCCGGTTCATGCACCAGACCGGCGGGGAAGCATACCACTTCGTGGGGGCCGGCCTTGAGCAGGCCTTCCGCCAGGCGGACGCGGTATTCGCCCTGCACGACGATAATGAATTCATGCCACGCATGGCTGCCACGCGTCCTGAGTCCGGCCCAGGCGGAGTTGATCTGCATCCAGGACAATTCTGCACCGGGCATGACGGATGCTGGCCGAATGGTGACCGTTTGTCCATGGTCAGGACCGGATAATCGTGGTAATGCAAGTCTAGCCCCGCGGTACACGTTTCCTGCGAATCAACCTTCACCGCAGGAAACCCATGCGCTTTCTCGATTCGATCCTCCTCGCCTTCGCCACCACCGCGTTGACCGCCAACCTCTCGGCGTTCGAGGTCGGGCCGCAGATCGCCGGCTATGGCCGCGATGGCACCCGCGTCTATCCCGACTTCACGCCACCGACCACCACGCTCAAACAGCGCTGGGTGACCGAACTGCCGTCGTGGGGGCAATCCCAACCGATCGCGATCGGGGACAGGATCTATGTGACGGTCGAACCGCTGGAAAGCCGACGCCTCTTCCCGTCCCTGCTGTGCCTTGATGCGGCATCAGGGAGGATTCTGTGGGACAAGCCGCTCGATCACCTGTCAGCCGTTCCGGCCTCGGTCAAGGATGCCGCCCTTGCCGCCTGGAAGGACGTCATGGCGGACTATGCCAAGCGCCACGAGTTCTATCTCGATTACATGAAGACCAAGGACGACAAAGCGATGGTGGCTGCCGGCTATGAGTGGAATGCCCGCTGGAACAAGGTGATTCCCAAGGATGGCAAGCCGATCGAGGCGAAATGCAATATTGCCAAGCAGGCGGGTTTCACCCTGGAAACCTGGCGCCATGGGTGTTCTGGCGGCAACGCCACCGGCATCGGCGCCGCCTATGCGACGCCGGTCTCGGACGGGAAGCACCTCTGGACCAGCACGGCCTGGGGCGGCTTCTTCTGCCACGATCTGGAAGGCAAGGAGGAGTGGGTCGCGTTCTCGCCGGGTGCGGAAGGAGAATACTGCCGCAATGGGCGTTCACCCATCCTCTGGAAGAATCTGCTGCTGAGCGACATCACGGAAATGGCCCGCGCCTTCGACGCCGCCACCGGCAAGTTGCTGTGGTCTCATCCCGGAGACAAGAGCCAAATGGTCACCGTGGTGTCGCCCATGGTTTTGACCAGTGGCGGGAAGGACATCTTCTGGTCGGCAGGCCCCAGGGCCTACCTGTTGCCGGAAGGAACACCGGTTCCGATCGATGGCTGGAAAGATGGCGGGATGCAGACCCTGGTGAAATCCGATGAACGCGATGTCATTTTCTTCTGTGGTGCTAGCGAACATTCCGGTTGGAGCAACAAGGGCAAAGGCTCGACGTTCGAGCCGCCAGCGGCCGTGCGTTTCGCCTTCACCGCAGGCACGCTGACGGCAACCGTGCTGTGGCACGGCAAGACGGCCGGTGGCGGTTCCCCGGACTTCAGCGGCGGCAACAAACCGTGGATGGTCTACTACGACAAGATGTTCTACCACATCAACGGCGCGATCCTGGATGCGGCGACCGGCACCGTCAGAGCAGGCAAGATTTCACGCGGCAAAGGCGGGGGTGGCAAAGGCCCCGATTCAGCAACGCCCCCGAGCAATTACATGCTGTTGATTGCCAATAATCACGTTTACGGACTCACCTCGCACGGTGATCTGTCCGTTTTCACCACTGCGGGGAAGCCGGTATCCAGCTTGAAGATCAGCGAACCGGAAGCGACCTACGAGTACGGCCAACCGGGTGGAAAGAAGGAGGCACGGATCTGCGTCAACGATGGCCCCGTCTTCTCCCTGGCCAAAGACCTGGTCATTGTCCGCAGCCTCAACCACCTGCATGGCATCGGCAACTGAGACCGCACGCAGGTAGAATGACGGAGGAGGTTCGTGAACGGCTGGCCGGCGCGGATCGGCCTCACCCCACCGCGCCGGCGACGACCGGATCGCGTTCCAGGTTCGTGGCGGGGATGCTGATCTTCTCCAGCACGCGCGCGACGATGGCGTCGCTCGACAGGCCCTGCGCCTCGGCCTCGTAACCGGGTTGCAGGCGGTGGCGCAGCACCGGCTTGGCGACGGCGCGGATGTCATCCAACCCGACGAAGGGCCGGCCGTGCAGGGTGGCGCGGGCCTTGGCGCCGAGGATCAGCGCCTGGCCGGCGCGCGGACCCGCGCCCCAGCGCAGGAGCGGCGCGATCTCGGGATGGCCGCCCTGCGCGGCCGGGCGGGTGGCGCGCACCAGGGCGAGGGCGTAGCGCGACACGGCCTCGGCGATCGGGGTCTCGCGCACCAGGCGCTGGAGGTCGATCAGGCCCTCGGCGTCGATCACCGGTTGGGCCGCGCCGGTCGCGGTGCCGGTGGTGCGGCGCAGGATCTCCAGTTCGTCCTTTTCATCCGGATAGCCGACGACGATCTTGAGCAGGAAGCGGTCGAGCTGCGCCTCGGGCAGCGGATAGGTGCCTTCCTGTTCGATCGGGTTCT
>CAZZJC010000081.1:0-10670 GCA_964654285.1 uncultured Candidatus Kuenenia sp. | reverse complement strand
CGGCACGGTCAGCAGGGCGAGGGTGAGGGCCGACCAGAGCACGGTGCCGGTGCCGAAGACCTGGGTCGAGGCGCCGGGATAGAACCAGCGGTCGAGCTGGGCGCCGCAGATGTAGACGAAGAAACCCAGGCCGAAGACGCCGAAGACGATCGACGGCACCCCGGCGAGGTTGTTGACCGAGATGCGGACGAAGCGCACCAGCGGCCCCTGCCTGGCGTATTCGCGCAGGTAGATCGCGGTGATGACGCCGAAGGGGACGACGGCCATGCTCATCAGGATGGTCATCATGAAGGTGCCGAAGATGGCGGGCCAGATGCCGCCCTCGGTGTTGGCCTCGCGCGGTTCGCTGCTCAGGAAGTTCCAGCCGTTGGCGAGGAAGCGGCCGATGCGGCCGAAGAAGCCGAGCTGGTTCGGGCGGTGGGCGTCCAGGATCGCGCCGCCGGGGATCTCGATCCGGCGGCCATCCGCAGCCGCCAGGACCAGGGTCTCGTCGGCGAACAGGGCCTCCAGGCGCCGGACCTCGGGCATGAGCCGGTCGCGATCGGCCTCCAGCCGGGCGATCTCGGCGTCGATCGACCTGGCCTCTTCGGGGCTGAGCCTGCCGCGCCGGTCGAGCAGCCCGCGCCGCTCCTGCAACGCCTTGACTCTTTCCGCATCGCGGCCGATGCGGTCCTTCTTCAGGTGCCGGATCTGCTCCTCATGCTTCGCGGCCTTGCCGATCGCCGCCGCCAGGGCCGCATCAAAACCGCTGCTGTCCGCCCGCACGGTCTCACCGCCGCGCCGGCGCAGCTCGACCGGCATGCCGAAGGCGGTGCCGCCGGTCCGCCGTTCGATGACCAGCACATCGGGGGCGTTTTCGTGCCGCACCTGGCTCGCATCGACCCAGAGGTAGGTCGTGTCGGTGCCGCGCAGCTCCTTGTTGGCGACATAGAGCTGCACCTCCGGGGTCGCGGCCTGGCCGGGGGGTCGCTTGAGCTGGGAGCCGACCTCGATCGCGAACCAGCGCTGGGTCGTGCCGGGCTGCCCTTCCTTGCCCGGGATGGTCAACGTGAACTGGTCGACCTGCTTCGGCCAGAACACGCCCAGGCCGTTCCAGGCCACCACCAGGATCATGGCCAGCACCATGAGCAGGGCGACGCCCAGGCCGGTGGCGGTCAGCCAGACCCAGGATTCGCCGCTGATGCGCTCGCGCGCGTTTCCGTTGGGATCAGCCATGGTCATACCGTCTTGTAGCGATCGCGCAGGCGGGCACGCACGACCTCGGCGATGGTGTTGATGACGAAGGTGAGTGCGAACAGCAGCAGCGCGCCGAGGAACAGCACCCGGTAATGGGTGTCGTCCTTGGTCGCCTCGGGCAGTTCATTGGCCAGGTTCGCCGCCAGCGAACGCAGGCCGTTGAAGATGTTGAGGTCCATGATCGGGGTGCCGCCCGCCGCCATGAGGATGATCATGGTCTCGCCGATCGCGCGGCCGAGGCCGATCATCAGGGCCGAGAAGATGCCCGGGGAGGCGGTGGGCAGGACGACCCGGATCGCGGTCTGCCAACGGCTGGCGCCCAGGGCGAGCGACCCCGAACGCAGGGTCTGCGGCACATTGGCCAGGGAATCCTCGGCGATGGTGAAGATGATCGGGATGACGGCGAAGCCCATCATCAGGCCGACGATCAGGCTGTTGCCCTGGACGAAGCCGGCGCTGCCGCCGACCAGGTTGCTCCACCACAGGCGGAAGTCGGCGACCTGGCTGCCATCCGACATGGTCACCGAGAAGAAGACGCGCTCGACCGCCGGGCCGAGGTTCCATGCCACCCAGCCGACCAGCAGGATGAGCGGCAGCACCGCCAGGGTCTCATAGCCGGGCCGGATCATCGCGCGCCAGCGCGAGGGCAGGCCGGACCAGAACCAGCCCGCCGCGATCGCCGCGATCGGGATGATCAGCGCGGCGGCCAGGAACGATGGGATGCGCGGCGCGAGGTAGGGCGCCAGGACCAGGGCTCCGAGGAAGCCGAGCACGACCGACGGCAGCGCAGCCATGATCTCGATGACCGGCTTGATCACCGCCTTCAGGCGGGGATGCATGAATTCCGAAGTGTAGATCGCGGCCAGGAGGGCGATCGGGACCGAGAACAGCATGGCGTACAGGGTCGCCTTCAAGGTGCCGAAGATGAGCGGGACCATCGAGAACTTCGGTTCGGAGTCGTCGCCGCCAGTCGACTGCCAGGTGAACGCCGGCGCCGCCTGGCCCTCGTACCAGACCTTGCCGAAGAGGGCGGCGAAGCCGGCCTCGGGATGCTCGTCGTGGAACTCAAGACTGCGTACCGCGCCATACTGGTCGGCGATGAGCAGGCGCGACTGCTTGGCATTGAACGAGGCCAGCGCCGCCTTGCCTGGGGCGCCGCCCTGCCAGCGCAGGGTGCCGCTGGTGGCATGACGGACCTGGATCCAGCCGTCACCGGCGAGGAGGAAGCTCTTGTTGCGCTGGCTTGCCGCGAAGGCGGAAGCCGTACCCGGCAGGCCGGTCCATTCCATGATCTGGCCGAAGGTGCGTAACTGCTCGCCGGGCTTGAGGTAGAGGCTGAACTTGCGCGCCAGGCCCTGGTCGTTCCAGGCCACCAGCGAGACATCGCCGTAGACGTAGTCGAAGCCCGCGACCAGCCGGGCGCTGCCTTCCAGGCTGCCGAAGGGGCGCAGGGTCTGGCGCAGTTCGAAGTCGTCCTCGTGGCGGACGAACCAGAACAGCTCGCCATGGTCGTTGCCGACCAGCACGCTCTCGGCCCGATCGTCGACCAGCAGCCGGTCGGCCCGCCCGGCCACCTTGGCGCTGAGATCCACCGCCGGCCCGAGGGTGAGCTTGACCTTGCCGCCGCGCAGCTTCTTCGCCGCGGCGTGCTGGGCCGTGACCACCCGCCTGCCTTCGACCTCCTGGATCACCGCCAGCAGCCGGTCGCCGCCCGAATCGCCATAGCCTAGCGCCGCGATGGGTCGGCCGGGAACCCCGAATGGGTCCGCGCTCTGCTGCACCAGGCGGCCAGCGGTGTTCATGCCCTTGCCGACCACGCCCGCATCGACCCATTCCGCCCCCAGCACCACCACCCGGCCATCATCGGTGCCCAGCACCAGCCGCTGCGAACGCACCTGCGACAGGGCGGCAGAGATCCTGGCGCCGCCCAGATCGATGCGGGATTCATCGACCTTGGCGGGAACAGGCTTCGTGACGCTGCCGCTGGGGTCGTTTGGCGGCAGGTGGTGCGCCAGGGTCCGCCCCTGGGCATCGACCGTGATGGGCAGGCTGCCCCATTCATCCACCAGCAGCGCGACCGGGGCGCCCACGCCGGTCGGCCGCGAGGCCTGGCCGCCGCCGACCGTGGCGCCGCCGAACAGCGGCAGCACCTGGGCCAGGATGAAGAGCAGGATCCCGAACACCGCGATGATGACCAGGATGCCGCCGGCGCGGATGAACAGATCCATCCCCCGGTCGACCAGGAGGGTCGATCGGGCGGTGGTGAATCGGCGTTCGTCGTCAGGTTGAGGCATGGAATCCTGCCGATCTGGAGCATGGCGCCGGACGGACGTCCGCCACCCGGATTGGCCCGCCCCGGACCGCGTCGACCGGCGCGGTCAGCGCGGCCCTGGGCGCCGGCTCACTTGCTGAGCGCATCCAGCCCCTCGGTGACGACCTCTGGGGGCAGCGGGAAGTAGCCGTCCTTGATCACGATCTCCTGGCCTTCCTTGGACAGCACGAAGCGGAGGAACTCCTGGGTGGTCCTGTCCATCGGCTTGCCGGGGGCCTTGTTGACGTAGACGTAGAGGTAGCGCCAGATCGGGTAGGTCTGGTCGAGGCAGGTGGCATAGGACGGGACGACCACCTGGTCGGCCTTCTCGCCGATCGCCAGGGCCTTGACGCCGGAGGTCAGGTAGCCGATGCCGCCGTAGCCGATCGCATTGACGTCGCTCGCGACGCCCTGGACCACCGACGAGGTGCCCGGCTGCTCCTTGACGATGTCCTTGAAGTCGCCCTTCTTGAGCACTTCCTCCTTGAAGAAGCCGTAGGTTCCCGAGGCGCTGTTGCGGCCGTAGACCGAGATCGCCTTGCCTTCCCAGCCGGCGAGGCCGAGCTCCGTCCACAGGGTCAGGTTCTTGCCGCCGCGCTTGTAGGTCGACGAGAAGATCGAGTCGACCTGGGCCAGGGTCAGGCTGTTCAAGGGGTTGTCCTTGTGCACGAACACCGCGAGGCCGTCGATCGAGACTTTGATCTGGGTCGGCTTGTAGCCGAACTTGGCCTGGAAGTTGTCGATCTCCTTCTTGGTCATCTCGCGGCTCATCGGCCCGAGCTGGGCCGTCCCGGCGATCAGGGCGGGCGGAGCCGTGCTGGAGCCCTTGCCTTCGACACCGATCTTCACCGCCGGGTACATGGCGTTGAAGCCTTCGGCCCAGTAGGTCATCAGGTTGTTGAGAGTGTCGGATCCGATGGAGGTGATCGATCCGGCCACGCCCTGGGCCTGGGCGTAGGCGGCGACCTTGGCGTCGACCGTGATCGCATCGCCTGCAATTCCTGAGGAAGTCGTGAAGGAGATGGCGGCCAGGATGGCCAGGACGGGCTTGGTGGACTGGATGGACATGGAAAGCCTCCGTAAGGGGTATGGCTACGAGTGTCGGACCGAATTATTAAGGATGGATGAAGAATTGCCGCCGCTCTCTACCGGTTCCGGACGCCCTGGCCCATCCGGCACTTGCGGGGTAGACTGGTCCGGAACACCCCCGTGCACCGCGCCCTGGTCGCCGAAGATGATCTGATGTGCCGCCGGATCCTGGTCCGGCTGCTCTCCACCCACGTGGACTGCGATGCGGCGGCAAGCGGGGCGGACGCCCTGACGACCCTGCGCGCCGCCTTCGCGGCGAACCGGCCCTATGACCTCGTCTGCCTCGACATCGAGATGCCCGGCCACACCGGGCACGAGGTCCTGGCCGAACTGCGCCGCCTCGAATCGGAACATCAGGTCGAGACACCGGCCCGGGTGCTGTTCACCACCGCGCACAGCCATGCCGACCATGTGAAGGCGGCGATCGGCGCCGGTTGCGACGGCTTCCTGGTCAAACCCCTGGATCCGGCGCGGGTGATGGCCCATCTCGTCAACTGGGGCATGGTCAGCGCCCTCGAACGCCGCGCCCCGTCGGTCGAACGCCTGAGCCAGGAGGCCAGCGCCGCCGTCTCGACCGCCGAGATCGTGCGCCAGGCGGCCGACCGCCGGCCGGTGGTAGGCGGCGCTGGCGGCGCCTGAGGCGCGCATACCGTCGCGGCATGTACGATTTCCTGCGCGGTTCCGTGGCCGCCCTCGACGCCGGCGGCAACCTCAGCCTGGACGTGAACGGCGTCGGCTACCGTCTGCGCGTGAGCGCCGAGACCCGCCGTCGCATCCCGCTCGACGGCAGCGCGGTGACCCTGCACGTGCGCCTGATCGTGCGCGAGGACGACCTCATCCTCTTCGGTTTCGCCGACGCGGCCGAGCGCACCGCCTTCGACCTGCTCACGTCCGTCCAGGGCGTCGGCCCGGCCCTGGCGATGGCGGTGCTGTCGCATTTCGGCGTCGGCGAACTGCGCCGCGTCCTCGCCGCGCGCGACACCGCCGCCCTGATCCGGATCAAGGGCGTCGGCCCCAAGAGCGCCGAACGCATCGCGATGGAGCTGGTCGACAAG
Organism: uncultured Candidatus Kuenenia sp.; assembly: GCA_964654285.1. Taxonomy (GTDB): domain Bacteria; phylum Planctomycetota; class UBA11346; order UBA11346; family UBA11346; genus BJHQ01. The sequence goes on along the minus strand of CAZZJC010000081.1, from coordinate 4,979 downwards.
GTCGACCGCATCCCGGCCCCGCTTGCCGCCCCGGGCTCTCCTGGCACCCCGGCCCCGGCCAGCGCCGACGCCCCGGGGGCCCGCCTCGTCGCCGAGGCGCACCGCGCCCTCATCGTGCTGGGTTTCGGCGCGCGCGAGGCGGCCGATGCGCTCGCCAAGGTCCAGGTGCCCGGCCTGAGCAGCGAAGCGTTGCTGCGCGCCGCCCTCGGCGTCCTGCGCTGAACCGAAAAATCGAACTTGCACCCCATCTGCTGCGTTGGTCGTCAGTCATTGGGCGCTGCCCAACTCCTTCCTCCCGCCTTGCATCTGGGGCGCATTTTCGATTTTTCCTGGGATTATCCATGACACCGATGGAAACCGACCCGGGCCGCGAGGCCGATGGCAGCCCGTGGCGGCCGGGGCGCGGCGCTTCGGCGAATCCGCCCAACCGGTTCCAGGGCCAGCGCCTCATCTTCGATGGCGACCTGGATCCGGCCGAGGATCCCGCGCCCGGCACCATCTTCATCGAGGACGCCAGCCGCTCGCTGCTCACCCCGAACCCCAGCCGCGACGTGCCGTTCGATGTCGGACTCAACCCGTATCGCGGCTGCGAACACGGCTGCGCCTACTGCTATGCCCGCGAATACCACGAATACGCCGGTTTTTCCACGGGTCTTGACTTCGAGTCGAAGATCCTGGTGAAGCTCGCCGCGCCCGATCTGCTGCGCGCGGAACTCCTGCGGCCCGGCTGGAAGGCGGGCGTCATCGGCATGAGCGGGGCCACCGACTGCTACCAGCCGGTCGAACGCCGCCTGCGCCTGACCCGCGCCTGCCTGGCGGTGCTCGCCGAGTTCCGCCAGCCGGTCGGCATCATCACCAAGAACGCGCTGGTGGTACGCGACACGGATCTGCTCGCGCGACTCGCCCGGCACGGCGCCGTCACGGTGGCGGTGTCGCTCACCACGCTGGACCCCGATCTCGCCCGCGACCTCGAACCGCGCGCCAGCGCCCCCGCCGCCCGCCTGCACGCCATCCGCGACCTGACCGCCGCCGGCATCCCGGCCTGCGTCAACGTCGCCCCGGTGATCCCGGGCCTCAACGACCACGAGATCCCCGCCATCCTGGCCGCCGCCCGCACCGCCGGGGCGGTCGCCGCCGGCTTCCAGGTCGTGCGTCTGTCAGCCCCGGTGCAGCCGGTCTTCGCCGCCTGGATCAGGCGCTTCCGCCCCAACCTGGAGGCCAAGGTGCTCGGCCGCATCGCCGCCATGCACGGGGGCGATCCCGGCGACAACCGCCCCGGCCGGCGCCAGCGCGGGGAAGGCATCTGGGCGGAGCAGATCGCGGCGCTCTTCCATCTGCATCAGCGCCGACTCGGATTCGGCCCGTGGCCGACGCCCAATGCCCAGGCGTTCCAGCGGCCCGGCGAGGGGCGGCAGATGAGCCTGTTCGATCCCTGACCGGTCGTCCGCAGCGTCTGACCTGGGGGGTCCACCTGTGCGACGCATCTTGCGGCTGATCGCCGCGATCCAGGATCGTGGGCCATGCCGACCTTGAACTGGCTGGGAAAAGACGCGGTGGTCGACCATCACCGCAAAGTGCCGCTGCGCCTGCTCGCCGATGATCCTGCGCTTGCCATCGCCGGGGCGGGCAGCACGACGGGCGGGCTGGTGCACACCCTGATCGAAGGCGACAACCTGCACGCGCTCAAGGCCCTGCTGCCGCGCTACCGGGGGCGGGTGGACTGCATCTACATCGATCCGCCCTACAACACCGGCAACGAGGGCTGGATCTACAACGACAACGTGAACAGCCCACTGATGCGCGACTGGCTCAAGCGCGAGGTCGGGCGCGACGATCTGTCGCGGCACGACAAATGGCTGTGCATGATGTACCCGCGCCTGGTCCTGATGCGGGAATTGCTGGCACAGGATGGGGTCATCTTCATCAGCATCGATGGCACCGAACTGGCCAATCTGGGTTTCCTCTGCGATGAAGTCTTCGGCGTCGATCAACGGGTCGGAACCATCGTCTGGAAAAATGTCACAGACAACAATCCCACCCTGATCGTGCCAGAACATGAGTACGTCGTCTGTTATGCCAAAGAAAAAAACACACTACCTGTTGAATGGAAATCACTAGAATTAATGGTAAAAAGGCGATTGCTGGATATCGGTGATGCACTTTGCTTGAAATTTAAGGATCTCTCGGCTCTGCAAAAGGAATACTCAAAGTGGTACCGTGAAAACAAGGATTACATTTGGCCCTTTCAAGATTACAAATTTATTGACCAAAACGGTATCTATGCAGGTATTCGCGGAGTCCACAATCCCGGCAAGGAAGGCTATCGCTACGATGTCCTCCATCCCAAAACGGGCAAACCCTGCAAACTTCCTTTGATGGGCTATCGTTTCCCACAGGAGACCATGCGGGATCTCCTCGCCAACGGACGAATCCTGTTCGGTGAGGACGAAACCAAAATTATCGAATTGAAGGTCTATGCCCGCGATTATCGGGCGAAGTTGTCCAGCGTGATCGAATTGGACGGCCGGATCGGCACCAATGAAATCAAGGATATCTTCCCTGAATCGAAACGACCGTTCAATTTTCCCAAACCGTCAGTCCTAATCCAGGAATTGCTATCCTTCGTCACTTCAAACGACGATATCATCCTCGACGCCTTCGCCGGTTCCGGCACCACCGGGCAGGCGGTGATGGCGCTGAACGCCGCCGATGGCGGTCGGCGCGAATGCGTGCTGATCCAGTTGGGCCAGGATCAGGCCGGCGGCGCCAACATCGCCCAGACCATCACCCGCGAACGCCTCGCCCGGGTCAGCCAGGGTTATACCAACGCCAAGGGCGAGACCGTGGCGGGACTGAAGCAGGCGTGGCGCTACCAGCGTCTGGGCGAGTCGTTCACCGATGGCTGGGGCATGCCGCGCACCGACCTGCCCTTTGCCGACCTGGCGCCGATCGTGTTCTTCCACGCCACCCAGGAACCGATCCCGCAGCCAGCGCACGACCGCGCTTTCCTGGGCGTCAGTTCCGCCGGCGTCGGCGTCTATCTGCTCTACAACGGCGACATGAGCGACAAGGACGGCCGCAGCCGCAATGTACTGACCCAGGGCATGCTGGAACGCCTGCATCCGCATCCCGGCCCGCGCATCGTGTACGGGGCCGCCTGCCGCATCGACGCGCGCGAACTGGCCGACGCGCGCATCGCCTTCCGCCAATATCCCAAGGCCCTGGCCGAGGTGGCGTCGTGACCGCCTTCGCCCCCAAGAACTACCAGCGCCGGGCGCTGACTGCCTGGGCGGATTTCACCGCCCGCGTCGCCGGTGGCGTCCCGGTGGCCGAAGCCTTCGCCACCGTGACGGAACGCTTCCTGGGCCATCCTCGCACCTACCTGCCGCCGCCATGCCTGGGCAGCGCCCCGGCGGTCTGCCTGCGCATCCCGACCGGCGGCGGCAAGACCTGGCTCGCCGCCGCCGCCTGCGGCATCGCAGCGGGCCATGGCCTCATCGGTGCCGACCCGTCTGCAACCAGAGCGCGGGTCGTCGTCTGGCTGGTGCCTTCCACCGAGATCGCCGAGCAGACCCTGCGCAATCTGCGCGATCCGCGCCATCCTTGCCGGGATGCCCTGGTGGCGGGCGCTGGCGGTCATGCCGGCCTGGGCGCCGTGCGGGTGATGGATGACACCGAGGCGCTGTCCCTGACCCCGGGCGACATCCAGGCCGGCGCGGTGGTGGTGGTGGCGACGATCCAGAACTTCCGCGTCGACGACACCGGTCAGCGCGCGGTGTACCGGCAGAACGGCCAACTCATGGGTCACGGCCTGGCGGAACCGAACCTGGCGGCGGTGCTGGGGCGGTATCGCCCGCTGATCGTGGTGGACGAGGCCCATAACGCGCGCACCGACCGGTCGTTCGATGCCCTGGGCCGATTGAATCCGGCCGCCGTGCTCGAAATCACCGCCACCCCGACGCGCGAAGGCGGGGCGCGCCTGCCGGCAAATGTCCTGGTGTCGGCCTCGGCCTTCGAATTGCAGGCCGAGCAGATGCTCAAACTGCCGATCGAACTCGCGGTTCATGCCAGTCCCGACCATTGCCTGGGCCTGGCGCTGCGCCGACGCGCCGACCTGGAACGGTTGGCCACCGCAGAAACCGTGGCGGGGGCGCCATATCTGCGCCCCCTCTTGCTCATCCAGGCACTGGCGAAGAAAAAAGGCGAGGACGACCGCCTGACGCCAGAGGTGGTGAAACGCAAACTGGTCGAGGATCACGGCGTCGCTGAATCCGCGATCCGCATCGCCACCGGTTCGGTGCGCGAACTCGACGACATCGCCCAGGAATTCCCGCGCGGATTGGCTGATCCGGCCTGCCCGGTGACGACCATCATCACGGTGGAAGCCCTGCGCGAGGGCTGGGATTGCCCGGCGGCCTATGTCCTGTGCACCCTCAAAGGATCGTTCACCGACACGGCGGCGGCCCAGATTATCGGACGCGTCCTGCGCCAGCCGGATGCGACCCGCCGCCGCAGCGAGGATCTCAACCGCGCCTATGCCGTGGCCGCCACCCAGGACTTCGCCGGATCGCTCGGGCAATTGCGCGACGCCCTGGTCGGTGAATTGGGGTATGAACGGGAACAGGCCGAGGCCGCCACCGTCGCGGCCAGCACCGCCATCGCCATTCCCCTGGCCCTGGACGCACCGGTGGCCTTGCCGCCCGGAACCCCGTTGCTCGCGGCCCGCATCGCCGCCCTGCCGGAACCGACCCGGGCGAAACTGGGCACCGATGCCGCCACCGGAGCATTGACCGTGGCGACCATGATGACCGGCGACGAGATCCAGCAGGTCGCGGCCTGCATCGATGATGGTCCGACGGCAGCGACGTTCGCCTTCGCGCTGCGCTCGGCCTGCGACCGCAATGCCACCGGAAATGCCGGCGCACCCAATGCCGTGAACTTTAGCCACCCTTCCGTTCCTCCTTGTTCTTCCATGCCCC
>CAZZJC010000080.1:0-11124 GCA_964654285.1 uncultured Candidatus Kuenenia sp. | reverse complement strand
CCCTCTGCGGGTTCGATTGGATAGTTATTATGGCTTTGAAAGTGGATTAGTATCATTCACCTGCTTGACGCGCCAGCCGAGTGCTCCTATAGCGGCGCCCCACCCCAACCGTTGCTTCAAACGGAGCCATCATGCGCACCTCGATCCTGGTCAGCGGCATCCTCGCCGCCGCCCTTTCCTCCACCCTTTCTGCCGCCACCGACATCGGTGATGGCAGCATCTCCGCGTTCGTCTCGTGGGCCCGGCTGAACAGTTCGAACCCCGGCGGCACCACCACCGCACAGTTCGGCTACTTTTCGCGCGGCACCATCGCGGTCAAAGGCCAGGCGATCTTCTGGGGCCCGCTGGTCCAAGCTGATGGCAGCGTGCTCAACAACGAAGTGGTGGACCTGAACTACCAGCCGGGTCGCTTCGAACCGGGCAAGCTGAAGAAGGAATACCTCAGCACCGCCAACCTGGTCTACGTACGCTCCTACAAGTACCGCGATGCGACCGGCAAGATCATCAATGGCGGCGGCACCGCGACCGCCCCGGCCCTGCAGAACGGGATCATCCCGAAGCTCGAAAAGGTCGAGGTCGTCGGCGACGGCGTCAGCCTGCTCGCCACCTTCGGCTACCAGGGCAACTTCAACGCCGGCATCACCTACCCGGTGTCGTCGAAGATCAACAGGCTGGCCCTCGGCGCTACCGGCCAGATCACCAGCGGGGCCAAGCCCGAAATCTTCGCCCCCGGACTCAAGACCGGCGTCTTCCAGGTGAAGTTCAACTTCAAGAAGAAGGTCACCTGGACCGTCGACAACAAGATCGTCGAAGCCAGCTTCGCCGATGTCGGCGTCGCCGCGCCCGGCTGATTCCACGGTTTCTCCTGCCTGCACCGACACCCCGGCAGAGATCCTGCCGGGGTGTCCTCGTCGATGGAGCGCTCAGAATTCCTTTGCCGGGGTCTTGAACGCCGGCATCGGCGCCGGGACGAGGGTGGCGGTGGCATCGAGTGGAACGTCGAGGTTCTTCACCTCGCCGACGTAGGTCGCCTCGACGCTGGCGATCGGTGGGGTGTCGGCACCGGTGAAGGAATAGAGGTGCTGGACGTGGCCGGTGGCTTCCTGCACCGACAGGTTCTGGAAATGATCGCACGGAATCAATTTGCCTGCGGCGTCGAGGAATCTCAGGGACAGCACGGCGTCTTCATTCGCGACGCCATCGATGGCGAGCGTCCAGGCGGTGGCCTTGGGATTGCGCTTGGCGAAACGCTGGATGACCAGGGATGCGGGGCCGATGCGCAGGGGCGCGCCGGGCGCGAGCGCGGGCAGCGCGATGACCTCCTTGCGTTCGCCGGTGCCGATCCGCAGGCGCAGGCTGCCGCCGATCCGGACGGCGGTGGCGCCGGCGGACGGTACGCCAGGGCCGTAGACTTCGACCGTGATCACGCCGGGCACCGGTCCGGGCTGGGTGGATGGCAGCCGAGGGGATTCATTCAGGATCGGTGCCGGGCAGCGGGTCAGATCGCCGCCGCGATCATCGACGAACCGTTCGATGCGGCTCGCGACCCGATCGACGCCCAGGATGACCCCGGAGGGCATGGTGAGCATCAGCGCCACCCGCGTCCCGGGCAGCGATGAGAAAGCCACCGGATGCACCGGATCTGCTGGATGCTGGGCGATGCAGATCCCGATCGCGGCGACCGTGGGGACTTCACCGGCAAATGATGCGATCGATGTGCTGAGCATCGTCACGATAGAAATGAATCGTCCCATCGGCATGGTCAGGATCCTCGCAGGCGAACGCATGAAGTCGGGTGCTCACGTCTCGCTGATTCCGGCCGCAAGCAAGTGGCGTCCTGGAACCGGATGGAATACGGTTGTCCAGGCTCGACACTTGCACCCGTTTCATGGGGGCCTAGAAGTTGAAGACCTTCCTTCTCTTCCACGGAGCCATCATGCGCCTTTCGACCCTGGTTGCCGGCCTCCTCGCCGCCTCCCTGACCACCGCCGCCGCCTCGGACATCGGTGACGGCACCGTCTCCACGTTCGTCTCGTGGGCCGAGCTGCACAGCTCGAACCCGGGCGGCAGCACCACGGCCCAGTACGGCTACTTCTACCGCGGCACCATCCCGGTCGACGGCGCAGCGAAGTTCTCGGGCGCCCTGGTCAGCGGACCGTCGCTCGTGCCGATCACCTACCTGCCCGGCCGCTGGGAACCGATCGAACTGCAGCCGACGTACTACAGCAGTTCGAACCTCGTCTACACCCGGATCTACAAGTACCGCAATGCCGCAGGGACGATCATCAATGGCGGCGGCACCGCGACCGCACCCGGCCTGAAGGACGGCATCATCCCGCGTCTTGAAGGCGTCCTCGACAACGGCGACGGCACCCTGACCGCGACCTTCGGCTACACCGGCAACTTCAACGCCGGCATCACCTATCCCATCAGCTCGACCATCAATGAGCTCGATCTCAGCGGCACCGGCTACATCAGCAGCGAAGCCCAGAAGCCGGAGATCTTCAAGCCGGGCATCAGGGCCGGCGTCTTCCAGGTCACCTTCGACGCCACCGACACGATCACCTGGACCGTCGACAACAAGCTCGTCACCGCCAGCGCCGCCAATCTCACCGCCCCCGGCTGAAACCGCTGGCGCACGTTCAGGCTGCTCCGCACACCCCGGTGGTTTCCACCGGGGTGCATGCGTCTGGTCGGTGCGTCCTCATCCCGGGGCCTGGGCGCGCGCGTATTCGGCCGGCAGGCCGATGTCGGACCAGGTCTCCTGCATGTGGTAGGCGCCGACGCCCCCGGCCTCGCCCAGGCAACCGTCGATGAGGGTGGTGATCGGGAATTCGCGGCCTTTCGGCACGCGCGCGACCACGGCGGGATCGAGGACGTAGATGCCGGCGTTGATGCGGTAGTTGAGTTTCGGCTTCTCGACCAGGCGCTTCACCCGCGGGCCGTCGAGCTCGGCCACGCCGAACGGCACCTGCACCGCGTGCTCGCGCACCGCCATGGTGGCGGCGAACCCGCCGGCGCGGTGGAAGGCGAGCAGGCGCGAGATGTTGATCCGGGTCATCAGGTCGCCGTTCATCACCAGCAGCGGCGCTGGCGGCGGGCCCGGCAGCAGGGCGAGCGGCCCGCCGGTGCCGAGCGGGGTGTCCTCGTGCAGATAGTCGATGCGGCAGAGATGCCGCGCGCCGTCGCCGAAGTGGTCCTCGATCATGCGGCCGAGGTAGTTCACCGAGATGAACACGCGCTGGATGCCGTGCGCGACCAGGTGCTGGATGATGTGCTCCAGGATCGGCCGGTCGCCCACCGGCAGCATCGGCTTGGGGATGGCCTGGGTGAGTTCGCCCAGGCGCTCGCCCTTGCCGCCGGCCATCACCACGGCCCAGGATCCGCAGCGGTTGCCCGCCAGCGCGGTGCGCACGGTGTGGAGATCGACCAGCGCGCCCTTGGCGTCGACCACCGGCAGGCAGTTGATGCCGCGCTCGACCATCTGCCGCACCGCGTCGGTGCGCGAGACTTCCGGCCCGACCGCGATGAAGCGCGGATTGGCGACGCTGCCCACCGCGGTGTCGAGGCCCTTGCCGGCGATGAGCGCCCGGCGCAGATCGCCGTCGGTCGCGATCGCCAGCAGTTTCCCATCGCCCCGGCAGACCAGCGCGACCGCCAGACCGGAACGGTCGATGGTGCGCATGGCGTCGAGCAGGGTCGCCTCGGGCGCGACCACGAGTTCATCCAGGCTGGCGTTGCCGTGGGTTGAGGGCTTGGACGGATGATTTGGCGGAGAGCTCATGGGGATCCCAGGGGGATGCGTTGGTCCAGCCGTTCCGCCGGGGTCAGACGGGCGAGCGCGCTGAGCGCCGCCACCGCACGCGCGCTGGCGCGGCCGTCGCCATACGCGGTCGGATGCGCCTGGCGCGGCAGGGCGGCCGGGCGGGCGAGGATCGGCGCGAGCGCGGCGGCGACCGCCACCGCCTCGCCCGGCACGTCGACCACGTTGCCCAGGCGCAGCCGGCCGCCCTGGCGCGCGCCCACGTTGACCGCCGGCAGGTCGAAGCAGGGGGCTTCGAGGAGCGCGCTCGACGAGTTGCCGACCATCGCGGCGGCACGCGCAAGCAGGCCCCAATAGCGCCGGCAGCCGAGGTCGGCGACCACGATGAGGCGCGGATCGGTCGCGGCGACCTCGGCGAGCTGCCGGGCGATGGCGGCGCCGCCGGCGTCGACGTTCGGCCGGGTCGCGACCACCAGGGCGCGCGGGTGGCGCGCGATGGCGGCGCGGATCCCCGCCAGGACGGCGCCGATCTCGGAGCCGGCGTCGGCGCCCAGGGTCGCCGGATGGTGGGTCAGCACGACCAGCGGATCGCCCAGCGGCCCACCCGGCGGACGGCCGAGCGCGGCGGCGAGTTCGGCGTCGGCGACCGGTTCGGCGGCGAGCAGCTTGTCGAGCGCGGGGGCGCCGGTGACGACGATGCGGCCGGCAGGGATCTCCCAGCGTTCCAGCCGCGGGACGAAGCCGGGATGGGCGACGAAGTGCAGATGCGCGAGCCGGGTCAGGGCATGGCGGCAGGCGTTGTCGATCGCACCGGTGGTCTCCTCGCCGCCATGCAGGTGCACGAGCGGCAGGCGCAGGCAGGTCGCGCCCAGTCCGGCGGCCAGGGTCTCGCTGCGGTCGCCGGCGACGAGCAGCGCGTCGGCCTGCAATCCCGCCAGCGTGCGCGCCAGCCCGGCGGTGGTCTGCCCGGCGGCGGCGGCGATGGAGACCTCGCGGTCGTCCTCCGGCAGCCCCTCGATCCAGGCGCGCACGCGCAGGCCGTCGAGATGCTCGCGCCTGCCGCCGCGCCAGTGCATGCCGCCGGCGAGGAGCAGCAGCTCCAGCCCGGCGGTGCCGACGACGGCGCGGCAGATCGGGCCGAGCAGCCCGAGATCCTGGCGTCCGCTGGTGAACACCGCGAGGCGCATCAGGCGAGGTCCTCCCACGCCAGCAGCGCGTCCGCCGCGAGCGGTTTCGCGAGTGCCTTGCCCAGCACGGCGGCCAGGCGATCGGGCGCGATGCCGTGGCCGGGCCGCTTGGCGACCACATCGCCCGGCGCCAGACGATGCCCGGCGGGCAGATCGCGCGCGGCGACCAGCGAGCGCCGCGCCACCGCGGCGGTGTCGCCTTCGCACGGCTGCGGCCGCTTGATGCCGTCGCCCAGGGCGCTCTCGACCGCGCGGATCTGGCGCACCAGCTGCGCGAACGCGCCCGGCTCGAGCGACGCGGCGTGGTCGGGTCCGGACATGCTGCGGTCGAGGGTCAGGTGCTTCTCGATGACCTGCGCCCCGCGCGCCACCGCGGCGATCGCGACCTCGGTGCCGGGCGTGTGGTCGGACAGGCCGACCGGCCCGCCGACCGCCAGGCGCAGTCCGTCGACCGCGCGCAGGTTGCTCGCCGCGACCGGGGCGGGATAGGCGCTCACGCAGTGCAGCCACGCGACCGGCGGATCGCCATGGGCGCGGATGCAGGCGGCGGCGTCCTCGACCTCGTCGAGCGTCGCCATGCCGGTGCTGACGATGAGCGGCCGGCCCAGCCCGGCGAGATGGGCCAGGAACGGATGGTTGGTGAGGTCGCCGCTGCCGACCTTGAAGGCCGGCACGTCGAGGCGGTGCAGCTCGTCCGCGCTCGCGCGGTCGAACGGGGTGGACAGGAAGCCCACCCCCAGGCGCGCGCATTCGGCCTGGAGCCGCCCCATCACGCCGGCATCGAGTTCGAGCCGGCGCAGCATCGCGAGCTGCTCCGTCGCGCCGGTGGCGCCGTGCTGGTACGCGGCGGTGCGCGCGCTGGCGGTGACCAGCGCCTCGGCGTGGAAGCTCTGGAACTTCACCACGTCGGCCCCGGCGGCGGCGGCGGCGCGGACGAGATCGAGCGCGAGGTCGATCTCGCCGTTGTGGTTCACCCCGGCCTCGGCGATGACCAGGCAGGGCGCAGCGCCGCCGACCTGGTGCCGGCCGAGGGTGAACGGCCGTTCGCCGCTGGCGCGGTGCAGCACCGCGCGGGCGAGATCGAGATCGACGGGATGGTCGATGTCGACCGCGGCGGTCTGCGGCACCACCACCGAGGTGGTCCTCCCCGGCACGGTGAACGCCCGGTGCTGGCGCAGGAAATCCGTGCACGCGAGATAGAAGCCGACCGGGAAGAACGCCGGCCGGAAGCTCTGCCGGCGCTGCTCGCGGAAGTCGAGCACGGCTTCCAGCACGCCGCCGCCGTCGCGGTGGAAGGCCCACTGCACCGGGTGCGCGGCGGGCGCGACGCCGATCACGGACTCGGCGCCGGCAGCGAACGCGGCCCAGGCCGCATCCAGTTCCTCGACCCCGGTCAGCGGCGAGGTCGGCTGCAGGAGCAGCACCGCATCGCAGGGCTTGCCTTCAGCGGCGAACGCGGCGAGCTCATGCTCGACCACCGCGATCGAGGATGTGTCGTCGCGGGCCAGCTCCGCCGGGCGCAGGCGTGCGGGACGTTCGCCTTCCGGCCAGGCGGCGGCGAGGTCGGGGCTGTCGGTCGACAAATGCAGGAGCAGTTCCGGATGGCGCTGGCGCAGCCGCGCGAGGGCGCGCCAGGCCCAGGCCACGAGCGGCCGCCCGGCGAGCGGGGCGAGGTTCTTGCCGGGGAATCCCTTGGATCCGCCGCGCGCGGTGACGAGGCCGAGGACGCGCATGGTCAACGCTCCTTCCCGGGTTTTCCGGGCGGGATCGCACGCGCCGGCACGCCCAGCACCGTGGTTCCCGCTTTGACGTTGCCGACCACCGCCGCACCCATGCCGACGACCGCGCCGGCGCCGATGCGGACGTGGTCGCGCACCGCTGCGCCGAGTCCGATCAGCGCGCCCGCGCCCACGCGCACGCCACCGCCGAGGACGGCGCCGGGGGCGAGATGCACGAAGGCGCCGATGCGGGCGTCGTGCTCGACGATCGCACCGCTGTTGATGATCGCATGCGCGCCGAGGCGCGCGCCGACGTGCACCAGCGCGAGCGGACCGACGAACGCGCCGGCGGCGATGCGCGCGCCCGGACTGACCACGGCGGCGGGATCGATGACCGTGGCCCACGCCCAGGCGCGGAGGCGCTGCGCGGCCTGGGCCCGGCCGGCCCCGGCGAAGGCGAGGATGAGCTGGGCCTGCGCATGCCGCCGGCGCAGCGCGGGCAGGTCGGCATCGGTGCCCAGGAACGGCCAGGGCAGGCGCCGTGCCGGCCGCCTGGGATCGACGCAGCCGAGCACGGTCCAGCCCGACATTTCCGCGCTTTCACCCACGACCCGGGCGTGTTCGCCCGCCCCGACCAGGATCAGGCCGGGGGCGGGGACGGGGCCGGACGATCGCGCCGGGACGGGCCGCGCCATGGCTCAACCCACCTTGGCGTCGTCGTGCCAGACGGCGTGCTTCAGTTTCCAGCCCGCCAGACCGCTGCCGCCCTCGCGTGCCCACAGGTGCGGGCTGCGCCAGACATCCACCGACGCGTGGAACTGCGCCTCGGTGAGGCCGGTGTAGTCGAGGAACTCGTGGAAGTGGCGGGCCGGGAACTCGCCATCGAACTGGCGCACCAGGGCGACGCCCTCGTCGCGCTCGATGTGGCCGTCGCGGATCTCGTGCGCTGCGTCGCTGGTGCAGCGGCCGATGCCGAACTTGATGAAGGCGAGCCAGTAGTGGAAGCCGTCGGTGCGGTCGTCGAGGCTGGCGTACTTGCTGTAGGTGCCCTCGCTGCGGCCCTCGGGATTGGCCTGGAAGCCGGTGTTTTCCGAGCAGTAGTAGTACAGCTCCTGCGGGATCCAGCGGTGGTAGTAGCCCATGAAGTGGCACTGGATGCCGACCGCGCCGATGCGCTCCTGGCTCGGGCCGCGGTAGACCGCCAGATCGTGCTCGTGCACGCCGTGCCGCACCCATTCCTCCGGGCTGATGCCCGAGAAGTAGTGCTTCACCATGTCGCCGCTGGTGTCGTGGGTCGGGCTGAAGGCGTTCTTCATGTCGCCGCCGTATTCGACCTCGCCGTTCTCGCCGTACATGATGAGCGGGATGTCGTACATCGCAGCCACGTTGAGCGGGAAGTTCTTCTGCCCGTAGATGAACGGCTGGAACGGGTCGCCCAGGTTGACGAAGGCGAGCCGGGTCATCAGGCGGTGCACGGCGCCGTCGGGCGTGAAGCAGATGTTGCTGAAGCCGCTGTGGATCAGGCTGTGCAGGTTCTCGCGCCCGATGTCGGTGTACCAGTGCGGGGCCCAGGTGACGGTGAGCGGATGCATGCCGTACTTCGTCTTCAGCACATGCGCGACGTAGCCGGAATCCTTGCCGCCGCTGCACGGCACCACCACGTCGAAGCGGCCGTCGTTGCGGCGCATGCGGTCGCACAGCGCGGCGAGCTCGCGTTCGCGCTGCGCCCAGTCGATGGCGCGTTCGGCGCGTCCGTGCTTGAGCTCGGCGTAGCGGCAGGCCGAGCACACGCCCTCGGCGTCGAAGGTGATGCGCGGACGCTGGTTCGAGATCACGCAGCGCCGGCAGTAGCGCACCTCGGACGGCAGCTTGTAGCGCGCCTGCACGTCGATGACCGGGGGCTTGAACGGCGGGAAGGAGACGGGTCGGAGCATGGGATTCCCGGTCAGGTGGTGGCGGCAGCAGCGGCAGCAGGGCGGACGGGTGACGGCGACGATCCGAAGGCGGCGAGCATGGCGAGGCCGGCTTCGCCGCTTTTTTCCGGATGGTACTGGCAGCCGGCGATGTTGCGCCGGCGCACCGCGGCGGCGATGCGGTGCGGGCCGTAGGTGCACGCGGCGAGCAGGTCCTGCTCGGCGCGGGGCTCGGCGCGGAAGCTGTGGACGAAATACGCCCACGCACCAGGCGCCGTCGCGGCCAGGAACGAACCGCTCCAGTCGCGTCCGGCGGGCGGGACCAGGCGGTTCCATCCGACGTGGGGCACCTTCACGCGCGCCGCGTCGGCTCCCGACGGGATGCGCGTCACCGTGCCGGGGATGAAGCCGAGCCCCTGGTGCAGGCCGAACTCCTCGCTGCTGTCGAACAGCAGCTGCATGCCGAGGCAGATCCCCAGCAGGGGCACGCCGGCCGCCGCCGCCGCGCGCAGGGCCGGGATCTGCCCACGCCGGGTCAGCCCGGCCATGCCATCGGCGAACGCGCCGACGCCGGGCAGGATCAGGCGCTCGGCCCGCGCGATGCCCTCGGCGCCATCCGCGACCTCGGCCGCGATGCCGGCCTTGGCCAGGCCCTTGAGCACGCTGTGCAGATTGCCCAGGCCGTAGTCGATGACGGTCACGCTCCCGACGACTCGTTCCGCCGCAGGCGGGACCGCCGGCTGCGCCGGCGCTGCGGCGGCTGCCGCAGGCGTCGTGGTTTGCCCGGGGGCTGCCGCCCCCGTAACGGGCCTCCGGCCCTCCCCCATGAGCAGTCTGCGGCTGCTCATACGCGCACCTCCATCGCCGCTGCGGCCAAGGCGCCCTTCAGCGCCGTGATCGAAGCCTGGCGGTAGTGCAGCACGGACGCGACCGCGAGGCCGTCGACGCCCAGGCGGGCGGCGGCGACGAGATCGTCGGCCGAGCCGCAGCCGCCGTGCGCGACCACCGGCACCTCGACCTCGCGCGCGAGCAGGCGGATGAACTCCAGGTCGAAGCCCTTCTTCGTGCCTTCGCGGTCGACCGAGGTCAGCAGCAGCTCGCCGGCGCCGAGCTCCACCGCGCGGCGGGCCCAATCGCGCGCGTCGAGGCCGGTCGGCTGGCGTCCGTTGTCGGTGAACGCCAACCAGCGCCCGTCCGGCTGGCGGATGGTCTCGACCGCCACCACCACGCACTGGGTGCCGAAGGTGGTCGCGGCCTCGGTGATGAACGCCGGCCGCTTCACCGCGGCGGTGTTGAGGCAGACCTTGTCCGCCCCGGCGCGCAGCAGGCCCTGGATGTCGGCGATCGAACGGATGCCGCCGCCGACGGTCAGCGGCACGAAGACCTGCTCCGCCGTGCGCCGCACCAGGTCCGCGATCGAATTGCGCCCGTACAGGCTGGCGACGATGTCCTGGTAGATGATCTCGTCGGCGCCCTCGGCGGCGTAGCGCGCCGCGAACGCCGCCGGATCGCCGAGCACGCGCAGGCCTTCGAGCCGGATGCCCTTCACCAGGTTCGGCCCCTTGATGTCCAGGCGCGGGATCAGGCGCAGCGGCATGCGGCCCCCCGCTCGCGCTGGACGCAGCGGTGCTGTGCCGAATCACGACACCTGTGTTCAGTTGCTGGCAGGTTCCTCACGGCTGGCGGACGGTAAGCATGGATGGTGCCAAGAGATACCACGCAGGATCGAAAGGGGAAAGAGGCGGCGATCTGCCGCTTCCCTCATCTTACCCGTTCCGTACGGTCCGTACGGAACGGGGATCCCATGCCACGCAAGACTTGCGGCGCCGAAGCGGCGCGCGCGCATCTGCCGGAACTGCTGGAGCGCGCGCACCGGGGAACACCGACGGTGATCACCCGGCACGGCAAACCATTCGCCGCCGTGGTGGCCGTCAGCGTAGTCGACACCGCCGGCAACCGTCAGGGCGTTTCGTTGTTCGCGCTCAAGGGCAGCGGCGCCGGTTGCTGGGGCGAGGACTCCGGTCGTAGGGTGGCTGAGATGAGGGACGAATGGGCGTGAACTTGGTCAATCGCATCCCGGATGGCGCCACGGTCCTGGTCGACACGAATCCCATCATCTACCTGCTGGAGGGGAATCCGCTTGCGCTTCCCTTCGAACCGTTGTTCGCGGCCATCGATGCAGGCCGCATCCAGGCCCTGGTGACGCCGGTGACCCTGGCCGAGGTGGTCGCCGGGCCGCTCAAGGCGGGCAAGGAGATGCTGGCGGAACGCTACCGGCAGGCGCTCTGTTCCGGCCCGGGGTGGTCGCTGCGCGAGATCGACGCCGACATCGCGATGCTGGCCGCGCGGTTGCGGCTGCGCCATCGCCTGCGGCTGCCGGATGCGATCCAGGTCTCCAGCGCCATCCAGGCGGGCTGCCACGCCCTGGTGACACATGACCGCGATTTCGCCGGCGTCACCGATCTGCTGGTGTTGGGTTTATCCGAGACCATTGCTGTCCAACTATAAGTCCAGAAATGACAACTGCTTGCCGATCTGAGGCT
>CAZZJC010000079.1:0-11749 GCA_964654285.1 uncultured Candidatus Kuenenia sp. | reverse complement strand
TCTGCGGGTTCGATTGGATAGTTATTATGGCTTTGAAAGTGGATTAGTATGAGATGCTCGCGCGAGACCCCGCAGGCCGCCGCCACGGCCGCCACGGCAGGCGGAGCGGCGAGATCAGCGGTCAACCGCTGGATCGCAGAGCTGATCAGCCTGGCGTCGTCATCGGTGGTTTCCGCGTTGATCGCGATGAGGTGCGCGAAGAGATCGCACATCGATTGGACCGCCGTCGCCAGATCGATACCGCAGGCGCGCAGACCCTGCGCGCCCGCCAAGCCGGTCAGGCGACGTACCGCAGGAGACTCCAGGTCGACCCTCAGGACATGGCCATGGCGATCGGTGAGATCGCCAGCCATCGCCAGGGCGGCCTGGCCCGTCAGGTTGACGTAGATGAATTCCCAGGCTCCAGATCCGCTGGGATCGACCGCGTATTCGAGGTTCTGGCTGTAGGTGAAAACCTGGCAGCATCCGACCGGAACACGCTGGACGCCGTGGGCGCTGCGCAGTCGTCCGCATCCCGCCAGGGTAACCTGCACAACCGCCACCGCGCCCGGTCTGGGAAACCGATGCTGGTAATGTCCGCTGACCCGGCGCTCGCGGACGATGCACTCCGGCACCGGCATGCCGCCACCGGCATCCGGAATGGTCAGAAGGACGCCATGCGAGGTTCCATTCGCCATGGCTTCAGCCTGGGGATTTGGGATTTCCTGCAATCTCCTAAAAACGTACCCGTTGCCCAGGGTTCCGGCTGCGCTGAAACGATTCTGGTCGTCCGGGGATTGTCCGCCACTGTGACGTGCCTCGTGCACAGCGCCAGCGTGACCTGCCGCATGCACACGCCTTTTGACCGACTGACGGTGGTTCTGATGGATTCCCTCGAGCAGGTGAGGCTTCCCCCCACCCCCTCTAGTATTTACACAATATACATTATCGGACATTATAAATAGCAGGCAAGCGAACCAGGATCATGCCAGCGCCTTGATTATTCACCGCTTGGAATGCCAGGAAAAACGATCCTGACCGCTGGGATTCTCATTCATCGCCTTGATTATTCACCGCTTGGAATGCGCGAAAAAACGATCCTGGCCGCTGGGATTCTTGGGCGGCGACAGCTGGCGTTGCAGGGAATCGACGAGTCGGACGCGTTCGCCGGTCGGATGCTCGAAGCGGACGACCGCACCGATGCGCTCCAACGCCTCCATGGTTTCTCCGTGTTCCAGGAATCCGGATTTCGGCAGACCATCCGCACCGGATTTCATGAGGGTGACGACGGCGTCCTCGCCCGCTTCGACATCCATGGGCTGGAGCACGATGCGATCCTTCCACGCCCGCAGGAATGCGACGGTGAAACGCGGGACGGCGAGCAGGACATTCAAGAGCAGATGCCGCACCACGACGGGCGTGGGAGCGTTGGCGGCCGGTGCGGCGGGTTCCGGAGCGAGCGGCTCGCTGGGGAGCGTCACCGTGGTCGGAAGGCCCCAGGCGGTGCGGCGCAACGCGTCGACGACCTGTCCACGCGCATGCAGGCGCCAGGTTGCGACCGCGAGGGCGATAACGGCGGCGGCAGCGAGCACGTTGGTGATCACGGCGGAACTGGTGAATATCGCGGCGATCCAGAAGATCAGGTTCCACGCCACGACCCAGCACAGGAAGGCGATCAGGCCATTGAACCAGGCGAAGCCATGCTGATTTTCATTGTAGGTGACGATCTGGTCGGCGAAGCGGTAGAGCGGGGCGGATGAGGTGCCGCCAAGCGGGCGCACTGGACGGACACCGGGTCCGCTGGCGGTCACCGGATTGCCATTGCCGGTCGTCGCAGCTGCGCCGGGGCCCACCGCCGTGGCCCGGGTCGCGGTATCCGTCGATCCCGGGGCCAGGTTGCTGCGCGCCGGTTTGGGGCGGTCCTCGCCCATGTCGATCTCGTAGTCGACCATCGCCATGACCCTCTTGCGGCACGATGGTGCGGAAAAGAACCAACCGGACAAGCCGACCTCCAACGTCCGACGGTCGGCGTGTCGCGCAGCCCCCCTCCGGCCTGCCGCCCTACCTGCCGCAAGAATGGCCGGCCTCCGATTGCAATCGCGCCGTGCCGGTCACAACCCGCCCTGCCGTCCACCACCGACTCTTACGGAGCCCGCCACCATGCTCGGCAAGCACTACCTCATCGACTCCTTCCGCCACGAGACCGCCTGCATCAAGCATCTCGCGACCAAGCTCGACGCCGATCGCCTCGACTACCGGCCGACTCCGGCCCAGCGTTCCACCATCGAACTCCTGCGCTACCTCGCGCTGACTGCGATCGGCCCGGTGCGCTTCCATCTGGACGGGAACTGGGACTTCTGGGAGGCGCGCGAAAAGGAGCTGGAAAACCTGAGCCTTTCCGGTTTTGCCGCCGCGATGACCCGGCAGCAGGCCGAGATCGAGGCCATCCTCAACGCCTCTTCCGACCACGATCTGGCGACGCGCGAGGTCAAGGACTGGTTCGGCAACACCCTGACCCTCGACCAGGCGTTCGTCGGATTCTCCCTGAAATTCCTCATCGCCTACAAGATGCAGCTCTTCCTCTACGCCAAGAGCGGCGGGGCCCAGATCGGTTCGCCCAACCTCTGGCGCGGGATGGACGCTCCGCCCAAGTGACGGCGGCGGTCAGCGCCGCTGCGCCAGGCGCAGGATGGCGAGGCGGGACGCGATCTCGTCGCTGACCGGTTCGCCGGCGGCGCTGCGGCAGCGCACGGCCTGTTCCAGCACGGTGGCGTCGCCCGGGTAGCGTTCGACCAGCAGCCGCGATACCTCGTTGGCTTCGCGTCCGCGTTCGGATCCGAACAGCGATTCCACCAGCCAATAGGACGCCCAGAAGCAGCCAGGGTCGCTGCGCAGAATCTGCCGGGCCTGGCGTTCGGCATCGGCCCATTGTTTGGCTGCGATCATCGGCGCCAGCATTCCCAGCCGCGGCTCGATCGCGATCGGCATCAGCCGGCTGGCCTCCTGGTAGTTGGCGATCGCCTCAATGCTGCGTCCGGCGCGATGATGCAGCCAGCCGGTGCGCAGGGCGAGCAGGTACGCATCCGCTGGGCTGCCGCGCAACGGCAGGAGCGCGGTCAGCGCCCCGTTGAAGTCGCCGCCCCCTTCCTTGGCGAAGGAGGTCGTCCAGGAAATCGGGCCGAAAACCGGACCTGACGGGGCCCGGGGCTCGGACGACGGTTCGCCGGCGGCGAGGGTCGTCAGCGCGACGGCGAGCACCGCTGCGCGGGTATAGGAATGCAGGATGGCAGGCCGCATGGGAGTTTCTCCGGTCACAGGGTGAGTCCGAGCATGACGATGAGGCGTTGGGCCTGGGCATCGCCGGTGGCGCCGAGGTGGCGGAAGATCTCGCTGCCGGCTTCGAGCCGCAGCCACGATCCCCGCCACAGGTCGACGCTGGCGCCGGCCGACCAGCCGTGGCGGTAGACCGCCGGCAGGTCGTAGACCACGAAACCTTCCTGCGCGACATAGTAGCAACGTCGGCCGAACCAGCCGCCGAGGTCGAGCCCGACTCGTCCCGCATGCAGATTGAGCGCCGCCGCGAGCGACCAGTAACGCTGCTGGCTGAAGCCGGGATCGCGATCCATGGCCTGGAACGACGCCGTGGCCGTGGGGGAGATCCACCTGCCCGGCGTGAACTGGTGATACCAGCCCAACCGGGACGAGATCTGAACCACATTGATCGGCGGTTGCACCACCTGGAATCGCGACGCGGCGAAACCGCCTGCAAGCCAGCATCCCCGCGGCAGATCCAGAGCGCCATCGACGACCATCGTGCGGCCGACCGGATCCTCGATCGCGGCGTCCCAGGCGAGGTGGAATCCGAGTTTGACCGTGCTGCTGGGATCGGGATGGGTGCCGACCATCAGGGTCAGATCCTGCTGCCGGATCGGTTCGCCCTCGACCAGGGTGATGCGCGAACGTTCCCAATCCGCGAGGAGAAATGAACCGGCGGCATCGGTCACCCCGAGATAGATCCCGGCGAGCCGGCCGCCATCGCGCGGGGTGTATCCGCCGTACCCCAGCGCGCCGGCATAGGTCATCACCTGGGTCTCGACGCCCAGCGCGCATCCGTACGCCAGCAGCGCGATCCCGGCGAGTTCAGGCCGCCGCATGGGAAGCCTCTGCCACCGTTTGAGCGATCCGCTGCAGACGCAGATCGCCGCAGGACAGTTCCGCGATGAGTCCATCGCCAGCGAGGTCGACCCTGATGCGGCGTGGTTGCACGAAGCAGGTGCCGATCACCTCGCTGTCGATGCGGCTGCGCGACAGCATGCGGTGCCGGGTCCGGGCGACGGCCAACGCCGGGATGAACAGGCCGAGCAACGCTGCACCCATCTCGCGCCAGCCGCGTCCGGTGCTGGTCACCGGCAGGGCATCGCTCCAGACCAGGCCCTGGCGCCAGACCAGCGGCAGGCGCGGCAGGCCGGCCAACCACAGGCGCAGCCAGGGATCGTCGCCGTCGCAGCGATACGCGTAGAAGGTGTTCTCGTGCCGGCCGACGTGCAAACGCCCGCGCGGTGAGGTCAGCACCGTGCCGCCGTCGTCGCCCAGTCCGACCGTCAACACCAGCCGTCCAGCCGGCAAGCCGGCGCGGAAGCAGTCGAATTCCAGACGTTGTCCCAGCAGGATGCGCGAGGTCGCCTCCAAGGCCGGATCCGCCGGCAGCGGTTCGACCGTGACCCCGTCGCCGGGCAGGTCGTTGCTGTGGAAACGGTCGTCGCCCCACCACGACGCGAGACTGAACGGCAGGGTAGCCGCCCCGATCACGGCGCTGGCCTGGACCTGCAGGTGGATGTGCGGTTGCGGCGAATAGCCGCTGTTGCCGCAGCGGCCCAGCAGCTGCCCACGTTCGACCCAGGCGCCCGGCGCGACGGCCAGCGACTGGCAGGCGAGGTGCGAGATCTCCACCCAGAAACCGCGCGGATCGTGGATCACCACCAGGTTGCCCCAACGACGATCCTGATCGGGCTGGCCTGGGGTCGCATCGGGGACGCCATCGACCACCGCGACCACCTGGCCGGATACCGGCGACAGCACCGCCTGGTTGAAGGCATGGTAGTCCTCCAGCCGGTTGCCGCTGCCGACGTGGGTCTCGCCGTCGGCACCGACGATGACGAAGTCGATCGCGTGCCGCCAGGCGCCCTGGTGCGTCCAACGACCGTCGGTGCCCTGCCAGACCGTCCACGGCCCCGCGAAGGGCGGGCTGAGCGAACGCAGGCTGCCAGGGAAGCGCGCCCGCCAGGCCCAGTGTCCAGCGAGAGCGTCTTCAGGGATCTGGGTCGGGGCGGCGATGAGCAACGGACTGCCGACGTTCGCCAGCACCTTCAGCGTAGCCATCACCACGACGCAGAACGGGATGGTGAAGGCTGGCACTCCGGCCCCGGCCCACCAACCGGTCAACGCGTCACCGATCGCGGTGCAGCCGGCAGCGGCCAGCAGAGCCAGGACCAGGCTGCGCCACGATGGCACCACGAAGACTCCACCGATCGCCATCGCCGCCAGCATGGCGTTGAAGCCGTCGCTCGCGGCCAGGGCGGCGGCGACATCGCCACGCAGCCAGCCGTGCAGGAGTACATGCACCGCCCAGCCTGCGAGCGCCAGGACGATCAGGATGCGCGAATGCCAGGTGATCAGGAGCGCCAGCACCGCTCCGACCACTGGCATCGGCAGGAAGATCAACGCACCGAGACTGCTGCAGAAACCCTGGACTGATGTCGGAATTCCGGAAAGAGCCTGATCCATCCAGCCATGGCCGGGCAGAGCAGCCGGCAGCGCATTCCAGCGCGGGACGGCCAGCCAGAGTGCGGTCGCAACCAGCGAGAACGGCAGGCTGAGCACGGGCAGCGTGCCGAGAAACGGCATCAGCACCCGGGTCAGCACCAGGGTCGCCGCTCCCGCCCCGGCGGCGAGCAGCGGCAGGTCCCAACCGATGGCCACCAGATGCCCGACCGCGAGGCCGCTCAGCCAGGGATTGAGCGCCTGGACGCCGGTTAGGGGTCGTCCCCCTCCTGCACCAACCAGCCGGTCGAATCCCCACGCCCCGACCCAGGCGGCGATCCCGCCCAGCGCAAGGCCCGGCCGGCAAGCGATGAGGGCGAGCATCACCGCGCCTGGAACCGCCCCCGCAAGGAAGACGAGTTCCGCCAAGCTGGCGAGCAGCGCGAGCAGGTGGTGGTGCAGGGTGCGGAACATGGTGATCAACCCGCGACGGCGCGAACCTGCGGCAATTTCACTGCTTCCCGCTGCGCTTCTGCGGCCACCGTCCCGGCCGACGCGGCCACGCCGGCCAGACGCGCCGGCAGACGTTCGCCGTGGTCGACGTCCTCCAGACGTTCCGCCTCGCGGATTACATCCACGCTGCCGTTTTCACCGATCAGCACCACCGCCGGGCGATAGGCGATGAACTGCATCCACTGGGTGACGTTGTACGCCCCGACCGGGCTGATGATCAGGCGGGTGCCGCGCGGCAGGGCGGGCAATTGCACCTTTTCGTGGACGACGTCGATGTTCATGCACAGCGGACCGCAGAGCACCGCCGCTTCGCGCGGCCCCGGCACCAGGCGGTCGATCTCGATGTTGAAGGCGTACCAGGTGGCGGTGTAGAGCAGGTTCACCCCGGCATCGCAGATGTAGGTCTGGGTGCCATCCGGCAGGCGTTTTGACGCGACCGTGGTGGTGATCAGGGAACCCGCCTCGTCGACCAGGGCGCGGCCGGATTCCAGCACCAGGCGTGGTCGATGGCCCGGCTTCAGGTGCTGGTCGAGGGCGCTGGCGACGGCGTCGGCGTAGTCCTCGACCGGCGGCACCGCGACATCCGCCGACAGGTAGGTGCCCTTGAGCCGGTTGCGCGAGGGCAGGCCGCCGCCGATGTCGAGCGTGTCGATGCGGAAGCCGAAGCGATCTTCGATCTCGTAGGCGAAGGCCAGCATCTTGGCGATCTGCCGCGCGTAGGCCTCGGGGTCGAGGATGAACGTGCCGATATGGCAGTGGAGCGCCCGCAGGCGCAACCTGCCGCTGCGCGCCATGCGTTCGACCGCCGCCAGCGCTGCGCCGGATTCGAGATTGAAGCCGAAGCGCGACCACTGCGGCTGGATTCCGGCATCGAGGTTGAGGCGCAGACCGATGGCGAGGGTCTCGTCGCGATCCTGGGCCACCGCCAGCAGGTCATCGAGTTCGTCCAGGTGATCAGCGTTGATCAATGCGCCTTCTGCCACGGCACGGCGCAGCGCGGGCAACGGTTTGTAGGGGCCGTTGAAAATGATGCGGTCGCCGGGCACGCCCAGGGCGCGGGCCTTCTCGTATTCCATCGCGCTGACCACCTCGGCGAGCGACCCTTCGCGGTGCATCAGGGCGCAGATCGCCTGCAGGTAGTTGGTCTTGTACGACCAGCCCAGCACGGTGCCGGGGTAGCGGCTGGCGAAGGCGTTGCGCACCCGGCGCACGGTACGCACCAGGGTACGTTCGCTGAAGACGAACAAGGGCGAGCCGTGCTCGGCGACCAGACGGTCGACCGGCACGCCGTCGATGCGGTCACGTACCCGGCGATCGATCGAGGGATTGCTCCCGAACTTGTTGATCAGTCCGGCGACCAATCTGGTGATGACCGGCTTCTCGTAGGTGCTCATGGCACGGCTCCTTGGGAAAGAACGGAGGAATGAACGGAGGAATGAACGGAGGAATGAACGGAAGAATGAACTACAGCAGACACCGGCGAGAGCAGTTGGACCGCGTGGCGGGACTCCATGCGGGCCGAACGTCCGGTGGTGACCAGGGCCTGGAAATCCTCCATGTCGGCGACCAGATCGTCGGTGTAGCGGATGAAGAGCTTGCCGGCGGGGTACGCGGTCTGGCGCTCGTTCGGCAGGCCCAGCAGATGCCGCACCAGCCGCGCCGGCAGGTTGATCCCGACCCCGGTCGCACCGTTGACCCAGGCCGGGAAGCGCGGGTTGATCTCGATCAGGAATATGCGGTCGCCATCGACGATGCATTCCAGCTCGAACGGCCCCTGCCAACGGGTGTGGGCGATGAAGCGCTCGGTTGCCGCGAGCATGCCCGGATGGTTGACGGTGACACCGGTCCAGATCTTGCCGAGCTTGGTGATGCCCAGCTTTTTCAGGCCGACCAGGCCAAGATGGCCGCCAGCGCCGTCGCCCAGGCCGACCACGTTCATGTGCTCGCCCTGGACGATGCCCTGCACCAGCAGCGGCCAGCCCCAGTCCGCGACCAGATGATCCGCATGGCGGTAGGCCTCGGCCTGGGTGTCAGCGCGCCAGGCCTCGTACAGGCAGCCCTTGATCATCACCGGGTACCCAAGCGTCGCGATGGCGGCGTCGAGCTGGCCAGGGGCATGGAGCACCACCGTCGGCGGGGTCAGGCAGCCGAACGACGGGGCGGCCTGGACGAGATGATCCTTGGCGCGCAGGCGGAATTGGGTCAGGGTCGGCAACAGGACGCGGATGCCGCGTTCGGCCAGTTCATCGGCATAGCGGATGTAGATCGGCAGTTCGGCGTCCAGGTTGGGAATGACCACGTCCAGCCCACGCTCGGCCTGGATCTCCAGCAGACGGTCGACGAAGGCCTCGCCGCCACCGGACGGATAGGGCATGAGGTACGTGCGGTCGATCAGGGAATCGAGGTAGATGCCGGGTTCCATGGCGTCATAGGCAAGGCCGACGACCTCGGCCTCCAGCCCGGAGTCGGCTTTCAAGCCGCGCGCGACGCCCACGCCAGGGCCGGGATTGTCGACCGCATTGATGCCGGACACGCCGATGACGAGACGGGACATGGCAGCCTCCTAGGCCAGACCGAGCTGGGACAGCTCGTGGGTGAATGCGGTGAGATCGGTGACGGCACGCTCGCGCGGGATCGCGAAGCTCTCGACCAGGCGGTCGGCCAGCACCTCCGGCTGGAGACCGTCGCGCAGGCCGCGCACCAGCAGCAGAGCGGTCGGGTTCAGGGTGTAGCTCGTCCCGGTGGTGGGATCAAAGGCGAAACCCTGGTCGTTGAGGGTCAGGTCGGTCAGGCGGGCCATGGTGGACTCCAGGTGGTGGCGTTGATCCGGGTGGGGGCGGCTGGCTCGGGGTCGATTGACTGCCCCTCCGATCCCCTGAACGCAGGCCGCGTCAGCGATCTACAGGGAAGTTTCCCGGCGAGGCGTGGACAACCGGTCGGCCCGGATCTAACATTCTGGCGGTCCCTCCCGCCATGCCCGCCGCCCCCCTTCCCAGCAGCGACGACCTCGACGCCCGTCTGCGTCGGGGTGATATCGACGCCCTGGCGGTGCTGGTCGAACGCGAGCACGATCGCCTGCTGCGCACCGTGCGCCTGCGCCTGGACCAGCGCCTGGCGCGGCGCATCGATCCCGAAGACGTGGTGCAGGAGACCTTCCTCGCCGCCCGCACCCGCATCGCCCACTACGCCAGCGATGGTTTCACCCAGCCCTACACCTGGCTGCGCACGGTGCTGCTCCAGACCCTGGTCGACCTGCATCGGCACCACCTGGGGGCCCAGATGCGCGATGCCGGACGCGAAGCCGGCGGGGTTCCCCTGGCCAACAGCGCGAGCCAGGCCCTGGCGCGGGAACTCAGCGGTTCGGTGACCTCGCCCAGCGGCGCCGCCATCCGCCGCGAAGCGACCGGCCGCCTGACCGAGGCGTTGACCCAGTTGTCGGAAGCCGACCGCGAGATCATCTCGCTGCGCCACTTCGAGGATCTGTCCAACGAGGAGGTCGCCGAGGCGCTCGCCATCCAACCCAAGGCCGCGAGCATCCGCTACGTCCGCGCCCTGCGCCGCTTGAGCGCGCTCCTCAGTGCCGCGGGATTGTCCTTCGGAGATCTCCGTGTCCGCCGTTGACACCGGGTCCGAGGACGCGGTCGACGCGATCGCCGCCGACTTTGCCGAACGCGCCCGGCGCGGCGAGAACCCCCGGATCACCGAACTGCTCGCCCTTCATCCCGAACACGCCGACGCCCTGGCCGAGATCCTGCCCACGGTGGCCGGGCTGGAGAACCTGCGTCGCGCCGACACCCCCAAGCCGCCGCTCGAAAGACTCGGCCCCTACCGCATCCTGCGCGAGATCGGCCGCGGTGGCATGGGCGTGGTCTACGAGGCCGAGGAACCGCAACTCGCCCGGCGCGTGGCGGTGAAGGTGGTGTCCGACGAGACCAGCGCCAACGCGCGTTCGCTCGAACGCTTCCAACGTGAGGCGCGGCTCGCGGCGCGGCTGGTCCATCCGAACATCGTGCCCGTGCATGGATACGGTGATGAGCAAGGCATCCGCTACTTCGCCATGCACCTGGTCGCGGGCTTCGGGCTTGACCGGATCGTGGATGCGGCGGCGGCCGGTTTCGTACCGAACGAACCCGGCGATCCGCTGGCCGGTCTGGTACGCGATCAGCTCGCCGGCAGATCACGTCGGGGCGACCGGCGGCTGAACCGCACGCCAGCTTGGCGCCAGAGCGCCTGCCTCGCCATCGCCCAGGCCGCCGACGCGCTCGCCTGCGCCCATGCCCAGGGCGTGCTCCACCGCGACATCAAACCGCCCAACCTCATCCTCGACCGCGACGGCCATCTGTGGGTCGCCGATTTCGGCCTCGCCAAGGCCTGCGACGACGTGGCGATCACCGCATCCGGCGTCATCACCGGCACCCTGCGTTACCTTGCACCCGAGACCTTCGACGGTCGGCACGATGCACAAAGTGACGTCTATTCCCTTGGCCTGACCCTGTACGAAATCCTCGCCCTGCGCCCCGCCTTCAACGGCGCCTCGCGCAGCGAACTGTTCAAGGCGGTGATCTCCGGCCGGGTCGAGCTGCAGGAACTGCGCCAGGCCGATCCCGACCTGCCCACCGCCATGATGCAGGTCGTCGCCAACGCCTGCGCCGCCCGACCCGAAAACCGCTACCGCGATGCCGCCACCTTCGCGCGCGATCTGCGCGAGGTCGCCGCCGGCCGCAGGATCCCCAGCCAATCCCTGACCGCCGTGGCCCGCAGTCCCTCGCCCTGGTTGATCGCGATGCTGATCGGCGCGGCGCTGGGGCTTGCAGCGCTGCTGTTGTTCTGGCCGCGCAAAAATCCCCCATCCAATCCGATACTTCCGCCTCCGACGATCGCGCCTGCCCAGACGGCAGCGGGAAACCCGGTGGTCACACCCAAGGCTGATCCGACGCCGGCCGACCAGGTCCGACCTCTTCCAGGTCAACCCGGGGCGATTCCACCCCAGGGCTTCGATCCGGAACGGCCGCCACCGTTTCCACCCCCCGGAATCCGTCCCGAGGATCGTCCCTGGCCGCCGCCAGGTCTTCCCAATCGCGAGGCTTCTAAAAATTCGGGTGGTGGCCTGCTGCGTTGGCGCTTTTCTCATGCGGACGGGTCGTCAGCGATTCCAGGAGACCGACTTTTGAGGCGTCGTGTTCTCGATCGTCTGTCCGAGGACCCGCCCGGCCCAGGACGCCAGCGGCCTCCGCGTCGGGATCCGCCTCTCAATGAATCTCGTCCTGGCCAGCAAGGGCCGGAACCACGCCTGCCACCGCGATAGGCGTCGATTCCGGACTCCGGAGTTGCTGAATCGCGGACAGCCATTGTGATCCGCGCACCATGACCCAGACCCTCTCCGATCTCCAGTCCTTCGCCATTCCAGGAGCGGTCGCCATCGTCGCCGGGGATGGAGGGTTGCCCAATGCCGTGAACTTTAGCCACCCTTCCGTTCCTCCTTGTTCTTCCATGCCCC
>CAZZJC010000078.1:0-12106 GCA_964654285.1 uncultured Candidatus Kuenenia sp. | reverse complement strand
ATCTCCGGCGGCCAGCATGCTGGTTATTATGCCTTTGAAAGTGGATTGGTATGACGTGTTTCGGCAGCCGGGGCCGGGGCGCGCACGAACTGCGCTCGCCGACCCTGCTCGCGGTCGCGCCCGACGGGTCGGCCGTTTACGTGCACGATGACAAGAACAATGAACTGAAGAAATGGGCCTTCGATCCCGTGGCCGGCAAGGCGACCTACGTCGGCATCGGCGGAGGCTCCGGTGACGATCCGGCGCAGTTCCGCGCCCCGTTCCGCCTCGGCTGCGACCGCTTCGGCCTGCTCTACGTCCTCGATTCCTCGCGCCGCGACGTGCAGGTGCTCGACTTCCACGGCGCGAACCTGGTGCCGGTACACGCGCGCAAGGCGGCCGAGGCCGGTCTCAGCCGCTGCACCGCCGGTGCGGTCTCGCCCGACGGCCAGGTCTGGCTCGCCCATGATGGCCGGATGGTCGGCCTGGGTTGGTAGGACGGGCGAGGATGCCCCACTCAACCTGACTGGGCCTTGCTTGTTCATGCGGGCGCGTCCTGACGCCACTCCGGCTGCAAGGATGAACGGACCCTGAGGCCGAGCGCCAGGCCCACGATCGGGCCATGCACGCGGTGAAAGGCATGCGCCGCCGCAGGCGGTGGCGTTGAGTTCCCCGCCGCTCGGCTACCGTCGAGCGCTGCGATGCCCGTCTCGGCCGAACCCCTGC
Source organism: uncultured Candidatus Kuenenia sp. (assembly GCA_964654285.1). GTDB lineage: Bacteria > Planctomycetota > UBA11346 > UBA11346 > UBA11346 > BJHQ01. Next base: position 11,401 of record CAZZJC010000078.1, on the reverse strand, counting down.
TCGCCTGGACCGGTCCGGCCACCGATGGCCGGATCCAGGTCCGGCTGCCCGACGGCGCCAGCGCCGTCTTCGCCGGCCTGCCCGACCTCGCCGCGCACCTGCGCCAACGCGGGGATCCGTGGGGCGGCTTCACCGCCTGCGCCGCCGCGCTCGGACTCGCCCTGCACGCCTGCCGTCGGCTCGATCTGGCGTTGGACGCCGTGCTCGATGATGCCGCGCGCCTGCTGCAGCCGCTGCCGGTCGAAGGCGTGGTGGCGCGCCTGCGCGCGTGCGCGCGCAAGCACGCCGACATCCTCGGCCGGGCCGAGATCGGCGCGCGCCTGGTATTGGAAGCCCGGCGCATCCAACGTGAGCAGATCGAGGCGGTGGCGCACGCGATCGAATCCGCCCGCTCAGCGGTCGCCGCTTTCAGCCGGGTGCTGGTGGCCGGCGTGGGCTCAGCGGCCTGCGATCTCGGGCCGGGCCTGCTCACCGGCACCGTGCTCGCCGCCGGACGACGCTTCCAGCGGGCGGAGGATGTCGCAGTAGCCGGGCCTGCCGCGCTCGCGGCCGCGGCGGTCGCCGACCTGGCGCAGGCCGGCGTGCCGGCGGTGGCGGTGGGAGACGAACGCGCCCGCGCCATCGCCGCTGCAGGGCCGCTGGGATTGCTGCTGCGCGGCTGCGGCGCGGCGGGCTTCGCTGAACCCGCCGCCATCGAACTGGCCGCCCTCGCCCGCCGCCGCAACCAGCCGGTGGTCGTGATCGGGGTGTTGCGCGATCCGTTGCCGGCCACCACCGGCCTGGCCGCCCTGCCGGCCGGCTGCCAGCATCACCTGATCACCATCCCGGTGCCGTCCGCATGATCGTGCTCGCCCTGCTCGTCCTCGGAATCACGCTGCACGTGCTGTCCGGCCTCGCCGCCTGGCGCTGGCGCGCCTTCGCCGCCGCCACCGTGGGCACGGTGGGCGGCAGCCTGGGTCTGGCCGCCGCCGGCATGATGGTCCTGGCCGGCGTCGATTCCGGCACCTGGCGCCTGCCGTGGCCGGTGCCAGGCGGCGGCATCGTGATCGCGGTCGATGCGCTCTCCGCTGTTTTTCTGCTGCCGATCGCGCTGCTGAGCGCCCTCGCCGCCGTCTATGCGCGCGGCTACTGGGATGACCACGAGAGCGGTCCGCGCACCCGCGCCGCGATCGGCGTGCTGGTCGCCGGCATGGCGCTGGTGGTCACCGCGCGCCAGGGCTTGTGGTTCCTGCTCTGCTGGGAGGCCATGGCGCTGGCGGCGTGGGCGGCAATGAACGCCGAGCACCGCGAGCGGCCGGTGCGTACCGCCGGCTGGATCTACCTCGTCTTCACCCACCTCGGCACCACCTGCCTGATCGCGATGGTGGTGCTGCTCGGCCTGCGCAACGGCGGCCTCGACTGGCTGCCCGGCGGAGAGCCGCCCGGCGGAGCGGACAGCCCGCTCGACGGCGCCATCGTCGTCCTCGCCCTGCTCGGCTTCGGCGCCAAGGCCGGCCTGGTGCCGCTGCACGCCTGGCTGCCTGGCGCGCACGCGAGCGCGCCCAGCCACGTCTCGGCGCTGCTGTCGGGCGTGATGCTGAAGACCGGCATCTACGGCCTGCTGCGCGTCACCGGGATGCTGGGCGAACCGGCCGCCTGGTGGGGCGTGCTGCTCGCGGTGGTCGGGGCGCTGACCGCGCTCTACGGCATCGCCTCGGCGCTGACCCAGGCGGATTACAAGCGCCTGCTCGCCTGCTCGTCGATCGAGAACCTCGGCATCATCGCCCTCGCGCTCGGCCTCGCCCTGCTCGCGCGCGCGCGGCATCACGACGCCATCGCCGCGCTCGCGCTCGCGGCGGCGCTGCTCCACGTCTGGCACCACGCCGTCTTCAAGGGCCTGCTGTTCCTCGGCGCCGGGGTCGTCCTCCACGCCACCCGCACCCGCGCCATGGATCGCCTGGGCGGATTGCTCGCGCTCATGCCGCGTGCCGGCGGAGTGATCCTGGTCGGATGCGCCTGCGCCGCCGGGCTGCCCGGACTCGCGGGCTTCGCTTCGGAATGGCCGCTCTATCTCGCCGCGTTCTCGGACCTGCGCGGCGGCGGCTGGATCGGCATCATCGCGGTGGTGACCCTGGCCCTGTGCGGCGGGGCGGCGCTGGCGGCCTACGCCAAGTTCTACGGCAGCGTCTTCCTGGGTTCGCCACGTTCGCCCGCGGGCGCGACCGCGCACGAACCCGGGCCCGGCATGCTCGTCCCCCTGCTGATCCTGGCGGCGGCGTGCGTGCTGCTCGCCCTCGCGGTGCCGTGGACGCTCGCGGCGGTCGCGCCGGCGATCGGAATCTGGAACCGCTCGACCGTCGCCCCCGTGCTGCCCGCGATCTGGTGGATGCCCGCCGCCTGCCTCGGCCTCATCACCGTGCTCGCGGGTACCTGGTGGCTGCTCACGGCCCGCCTGGCCCGGGTCGCGGTGGGCCGCGCCGGCACCTGGGATTGCGGCTATGCCGCGCCGGACGCGCGCATGCAGTACACCGCGCGTTCGTTCACCGCCGTGCTCGGTGGTGAACTGTCGCCCATGCCGGTGCAGCCGACCGCGACGGTGACGCCGGCGACCGGCCTGTTCCCGCGTCTGGCCCGCCTGGCGGTGAGCGCCGGCGATGGGATACTCGACCGGATCCTCGCCCCGGCCGCGCTGCGGGTGGCGGATGCCGTCCACCGCCTGCATCTCCTGCAGCAGGGGCACCTGTCCGTCTACCTGCTCTACGTCCTGGTCACCACCATCGTCCTGCTCGCGGTCGCCCTGCTCGGAGACGGGCCATGACCGGGCCGGAACGCCCCGAGGTGACGGCCCTGGCGGTCGCGGGGGCGCAGGTCCTGGCGCTGCTCCTCCTCGCGCCGCTGCTGCAAGGCGTGATCAACAAGGTGAAGGCCGCCTTCGCCGGCCGCATCGGCCCGCCGCTGTTCCAGCTCTACTACGATCTCGCCAAGCTGTGGCGCAAGGGCGCGGTGTTCAGCCGCACCACCACCTGGGTCTTCCGGCTCGGCCCGGTCGCGGGCGTGGTCACCGCGGGGATCGCGCTGCTCTTCATCCCGCTCGGAGGATCACCGTCACCGCTGTCGTTCCCCGGGGATCCGCTGCTGGTCGCCTACCTGCTCGCGCTCGGCCGCTTCGCGACCATCCTGAGCGCACTCGATTCCGGTTCGGCGTTCACCGGCATGGGCGCCAGCCGCGAAGCCGCGTTCTCATGCCTGGCAGAGCCGGCGCTGTTCCTCGGCTTCGTCGCCCTGGCCCAGATCCTGCCCGGAACGCAGGATCTGACCCTGAGCAACCTCGCCGCCGCCGCCGGCCTCGGCTGGAGCGCCTCGGCCGGGGCGCTGGTCCTGGTGCTCGCCGCGTGGCTGCTGGTGCTGCTGGTCGAGACCTGCCGCATCCCTTTCGACGATCCCAACACCCACCTGGAACTCACCATGATCCACGAGGTCATGGTGCTCGACCATTCCGGTCCGCCGCTCGCCCTGGTGCTGTACGGCGCGGCGCTGAAGTTCGCGGCGATCGGCGCCCTGGTGCTCGGGCTGGTGCTGCCGCGCAGCGGCGACCCCGGCCATGATCTCAGCCTCGGCCTCGCTGGGCTGATCGGCCTCGCCGTGGCGGTCGGCGTGGTCGAGTCGGTGATGGCGCGCGTGCGCCTGGTGCGGGTGCCGCTGCTGCTGGTCGGGGCTTCGCTGCTGGTCGGGTTCGCCGTGGTCCTGCTGGCGCTGCGCTGAGGGGAACGACCGATGACCGCCTTCATCCTCGCCCTGGTGATGCTGATCAACTTCCTGCTCCTGGGCAGCGGACGCATCCGGGTGCTGATCCAGACCGCCGCCCTGCAAGGAGTGGTGATCTCGTCCCTGCCCCTGGTCGCCGGGCACGGCCTCGGCCTGCGGGTGGTCGGACTGACCCTCGCCGCCCTGGTGGTGAAGGGCTTCGTCATCCCCGCCCTGCTCCTGCGCGCCTGCAACCGGCTCAAGGTCCGGCGCGAGATCGAGCCGGCGGTCGGCTACGTCGCGTCGCTGCTGCTGGCCGCCATCGGCACCGGCTTCGCGCTCGCGGTCGGCCACAGCCTGCCGGTCGCACCCGGGCAGGCAGGCGGCCTCGCGGTGCCGGCCACGCTCGCCACCGTCTTCACCGGCTTCCTGCTGCTCATCACCCGGCGCAAGGCGATCACCCAGGCGACCGGCTACCTGGTGCTGGAGAACGGCATCACCGTCTTCGGCCTGCTCATGGTCGGCGAGATCCCCTTCCTGGTCGAGACCAGCGTGCTGCTCGACCTCGTCGCCGGCGTCTTCGTCATGGTCATGGTCATGAACCACCTCCACCGCGAGTTCACCACCCTGGACACGCGGCAGCTGACGACGTTGAGGGAATGAACGTGCTCGCCGCCCTCTTCATCCTCCCCGCGCTCGCCGCCCTGGTCGCCGCCCTGATCCGCAGCGACCGGGTGCGGCCGTGGGTGCTGCCGCCGCTCGGGGTCGCGCATCTCGTCCTGTCCATCATCGCCATCGCCACCCGGGCCCAGCCGCAGGCCGGCGACCCGATCGCGGCCGGGCTGTGGCTGCGCCTGGACGCGACCGGCAGCATCGTCCTGCTCGGCCTGAGCGTGCTGTTCCTGCTCGTCGCGTGCTATGCGCCGGGCTACCTGCGCGCCCACGCTGAACGTTCGAACCGCCTCCTGGTGCTCTGCGTCTGCGTCTTCCTCGGCCTGACCAGCGTCGCCACCGTCTCGCAGCACTTCGGCATGATGTGGGCGGCGATCGAGGCGGCGACGCTGTGCCTGACCCCGATGATCTACTTCAACCACAACCCGCGCTCGCTCGAGGCCGCCTGGAAGTACCTCATGCTCGGCGGCACCGGCATCGCGCTGGCCCTGCTCGGCACCTTCTTCCTCGCCTACAGCTCGGCGGCGGCCGGCGGGGCCGAGCACGGCAGCATGACCTTCGAGGGCTTGAAGGCGTCGGCGCATGCGTTCTCCCATCCCTGGCTGCGCGCAGCCTTCGTGCTGCTGCTGGTCGGCTACGGCACCAAGATGGGCCTCGCCCCGCTGCACACCTGGAAGCCCGACACCTACGGCGAGACGCCCGGCCTGGTCGGGGCGCTGTTGGCCGGCGGCATGACCAGCGTGTCGTTCCTCGCCCTGCTGCGGGTCGTCGGGGTGATGGACGCGGCCGGCCAGGGCGAATTCGCCCGGTCGCTGCTCATCGTCCTCGGGCTGATCTCGATGGGCTGGGCGGCGGTGTTCATGATCCGCCAGACCGACATCAAGCGCATGCTCGCCTATTCGTCGGTCGAGCACATGGGCATCCTCGCGGTCGGCGTCGGACTCGGGCCGGCCGTGCTGCCGCTGGTGCTGCTGCACGTCCTGGGCAACGCCTTCGTCAAGACCGCGCTGTTCCTGAGCGCCGGCAACATCCACCGCGCCTTCGCCAGCAAGCACATCCCGGCGGTGTCGGGTGCGATCCTGCGCGTTCCCGTCTCGGCGACGCTGTTCCTGCTCGGCTTCCTCGCCGCCACCGGCGCGCCGCCATTCAGCCTCTTCCTGAGCGAATACGGGATGATCAGCGCCGCCATCGGCAGCGGCCGCTGGCTGACGGCGGTGCTCTTCCTCGCCTTCCTCGCCCTCATCTTCATCGGCTTCAGCGCCACCGTGATCGCCGCCGTCCACGGCGAGACCGACGCGCCCGAACCCGAGGCGAAGCTCGGCGATGGTTGGGGCACCACCCTGTCGCCGGCGGTCGGCCTGCTTCTGGTGCTGCTGCTCGGTCTGTGGATCCCGACGCCGCTGCAAAGGCTCTTCAACGAGGCCGCCGCCGAATCCGGGCTGCTGCCCACGCCTTCGACCTACGTGCAGGTGGCGCCATGACGTGGTGCATGGTGACGAATGCCAGCGCCGTGCCCTTGGCCGGAATCCCCGATCTGGCGCTGGAGGAGCTGCGCGGCGCGGTGCTCGCCGCGGTGGCCGGTGGCGCGCGCCTGGGCTGCTGGTGCGGCGACGGGGCCGGCAGGGTGCTCGCGGTGATGGTCGACGACGCCAACCGACGTCTGCTCGTCGCCCGCGCCCAGGTCGGGGCCAGCTATCCGGCGCTGACCCCGGACTGCCCGCAGGCGCACCTGTTCGAGCGCGAACTCGCCGAGCAGTTCGGCGTCGTGCCCGAGGACCATCCCTGGTTCAAGCCGCTCAGATACCACAGGCGGTTCCCCGCTGCCATCCATCCCGACGCCTGGGGCCGGGCCGACGACGAACCGGTCCCGCCTGGCGTCACCGGCATGTTCCAGGTCGAAGGCGATGAGGTGCATGAGGTCGCGGTCGGCCCGGTGCACGCCGGCGTGATCGAGCCCGGCCACTTCCGCTTCCAGTGCCACGGCGAACACGTCTTCCACCTGGAGATCCACCTCGGCTACCAGCATCGCGGCATCGAGCAGGCCGCGCTCGGCGGCCCGCATCGCACCACGCTCCACCAGATGGAGGCCGCCGCCGGCGACACCACGATCGGCCACGCCTGGGCGCACTGCCTGGTGCGCGAGGCCCTGGCCGGGGTCGCGGCTCCGCCCGAGGCCGAACGCCTGCGCGCCCTGATGCTCGAACTCGAACGCCTCGCCAACCACACCGGCGATCTCGGCGCCCTCGCGGGCGATGTCGGCTTCCAGCCGACGCTGAGCTTCAACGGGCGGATCCGAGGCGATTTCCTCAATCTCAGCGCCGCCCTCTGCGGCAGCCGGCTCGGGCGCGGGATGCTGATCCCGGGCGGCGTCCGCTTCGGCCTCGATGCGGTCCGGCGTGACGGGATGCTGCGCCGTCTCAGCGCCGCCAGCCGGGACGTGACCGGCGCGGTGGAACTGCTGCTGCGCACGCCCTCGGTGCAGGCCCGCTTCGAGCAGGTCGGCGTCGTGCGCGCCGCGGACGCCCACGCCGCCGGCCTGGTCGGCGTCGCCCGCCGCGCCTGCGGTGGCGGCTGCGATGCCCGCCGCGACCACCCCGTGGGCGCGTATCGCGAATTGAGCCTGGTGCCTGCGGTCTGCGACAGCGGCGACGTGCACGCCCGGGCCCAGGTGCGGTGGCTGGAGATCCGCGAGAGCCTGCGCCTGGTCGAACGTTTCCTCGACGATGGCAGCGCGGATGGAACGGCCCTCAACGTCGCCGTGCCGGTGCTGCGCCCAGAGCATCTCGCGATCGGCCTCGTCGAAGGCTGGCGCGGCCCGGTGCTGCACCTCGGCGTCACCGATGCCGCGGGCCGCTTCAGCCGCTACAAGGTGGTCGATCCCAGCTTCCACAACTGGTTCGGCCTCATGCTCGCCCTGCGCGACGAACAGGTCAGCGACTTCCCGCTCTGCAACAAGAGCTTCAACCTCAGCTACTGCGGAGTCGACCTGTGATCGGCCCTCTTGTCGAACGCCTGCGCCAGGGCCACCACACGAATCACTTCCCAGCGGTGGTCCCGCCGCTGCCCGACCGCCTGCGCGGCCGCCCGACCATCGACGCGGCCAGGTGCCCGGCCGGCTGCCATGCCTGCGCCGATGCGTGCGGCGTCGACGCGATCATGCTGGCCGGCGGACCGGATGGCCGTCCGAAACCGCAGATCGATCTGGGGAAATGCATCTTCTGCCCGGAATGCGAAGCCGCCTGCCCCGAGCACGCGATCCATTTCGCGCCCGAGCACCGCCTCGCCACCTCGACCCGCGCCGACCTGACCGTCGAGGACGGCAAGGTCTACGCCCTGGGCAGAAGGCTCGAGGGCGAGCTGATGCGCCTCTACGGCCGCAGCCTGAAGCTGCGCGTGGTGTCCGCCGGCGGCTGCAACGGCTGCGAGGTCGACGTCAACGTGCTGACCACGCTGGTGTGGGATCTCGGCCGCTTCGGCATCAACTACGTCGCGTCGCCGCGCCACGCCGACGGCATGGTGATCTGCGGCCCGGTAACGGCCAACATGGAACTCGCGGTGCGGAAGACCTGGGACGCCATCCCCGATCCCAAGCTCTGCATCGCCGTCGGCGCCTGCGCCATCGCCGGCGGCCCGTTCGCCGGCAATCCGCAGCACCTCGGCGGCGCGGCGGCGGTGGTGCCAGTGGATCTGTTCATCCCCGGCTGCCCGCCGCATCCGCTCACCATCCTCGACGGACTCCTGCGCCTGGTCGGGCGGATCGGCGGCCTGAAATAGGTAGTTGGGGGGTATTGATGTGGTCGAACCCGGCATCCCCGCTGGAGACACTACTCATGTGGCATAAGCACGACGAGACCATATGCAGCCATGTCTTCTGCTCGTCCCTATGTTGACGTTGGTTGACTTGGTGGATCGTCTGTCAAAAAGGCAGCAGTAAGCCGCTGTCGCAATCATCCATTCACTCTTCATCCCGGAGACAACATGAGTCAATGGTATCTCACTACCAGCACTGGTGAACTCGGCCCATATGAAGATGCTGAGCTGCGAGAACTAGTCGGAATCGGGAAAGTGATCCCTCAGAGCCGGGTTCGCCGGTCGGATATGGGGAAGACAGTTTTTGCATACCAGATCAAGGGATTGTTCCCAGCAGAGCCGGCGACCATCGTGTCCGGTCCGGCAACTCCCCAGGCTGGGCCTGCGTCAAAAACACCGTTGACTTCAGCTTCCCGTGCAGAACAGGGGCTGGTGGCTTGGGCGAAACGGCGTCCGCTGGTGCTGCTCGGGGCAGGTTTCGCTGCTGCACTCATCGTGAGTGGGATAGTTTTTTTGACGTGCTTCAATTCCAAACCAGTCGTTCCCGCACATGTTGCCAGCACTCCTGGGCCGACCACCTCACCCGTTGCGGAATCGGTAGGATCCAACCCAGTTGCGGGTCAGAAGCCTCTGACCCAGGTCACCGCGGCGACCTCCGTCGCTTCATCGGCCACCGCGCTGGCTGCTCCCGTCAGTTCGCCACGGATATCCGCGGCTCCCACTCCGGCAGTTGACCCCGACACTGAAACGATCTCTCCCTTCGCTGGCATGAAGATGCTTTCGTCCAAGCCTTCGGTTCCGGTTGCGCAATCGGAACAGCCGGCCTCATCCAGCGCTGGAACGGCGGCTCCGACGGCACGCAAACTGATTTTCACCCCGCATTTGCCCATGGCGGCCGGTGACGGGAACTCGCCCCGCCATGCGTTAGTTCCCTTCGTGGTCGCCTTGGCTGCGGAACCACTCGAACCCCGTGAGGCTAATGCAATCGTGCTTGAGGTGAATTCGGGCATTTCTTCGCAGTCGATGCGCCTGACACCAGTACTCTTCGCCCAGGACGGGGATGTCATCGAGGCCGGTCTTGACCCGGCCCTGGCGGGCCTGATCTTCGTCCGTTCGGTTCGCAAGGATTCGGGCAAGATCAAGGGCGTGGCGTTCGTGGTCCAGTCCGAGGTGGCTGAGGGAATGCTCACCTGGAAACCCGGCCAGAAACCTGAACCAGTGACCTGGAATCCCCCATTGATTGGTCGCAGTTTGATGCCGGATGGCAGATCGATGCCGGGATCTCCGAAGCAGCCGATCTCATTGGCGTCTCTCCCTGGCTGGCAGGTGATTGGCAAGAACAACATCACCGGCACGGTGGTGTTGCCTAGTGGGGCCGTGGTCAGAGGCTTTTCCCCAGATCGCAGTTATCCTGTGAATGCTTTCTCAGGGCAGGACGGTGGCGGCCACCCCTATCGCAGTTATCGCCAACCCGGCACAGGACCGGTTTCCTATGGGGATAGAGCCCTTGATGGCAAACCGATGCTGATCATCCGGTTCCAACGGGCTGTCCTCCATGACCCCAGTCGCACCTTCCAGGTTTCCTACTGGAATGGCATGATCACAACAAACTATGCGGAAAATGGCGGAATTGGAACCAGGTCCAAGAAAATCGTCACCGTCAGGCCGACGGTATTGCTGGTGGATTCCGCCATGGCGCCGAAGGAGCGACCTGGCAGGAGCGCTATCATCGACGACTGCATTACCGTTGCCAGCAACCAATGTGCACCTGGCACGCCGGTCTTTGGCATCATGGTTGAGGCCAATCATCGTATGGCCGATGTCAGGTTCGGCCTCGGCGGACCCGATAATGCCTGGGTTGGCGATCCGGTCTCGATCGCGGTGCAGAGTATGGGCGGTGAACAGGACAATCACTATTTCACCCAGCGGGAAGCCGCGCTTGTCCCGCAGGAAGCCAAGCTCGCCCAAGCCGCCGCCGATAATGCCGCCCGCATCGCCAAGCTCCGTTGGCGTGACGAAGTCGAGATCACCCTGCCCGGTCCGGTCAGCCAGGGTGCCGTCAGCGGCAGCGGGAAGAGATGGATCCTCGGTGGTGAAAACCGGACGCTGCATTCTATCGACATGGAATCCCTGACGATCACCGCGACTTGGACCATGCGCCATACCGATGATGTCTGGGTCGCAGGTGGCGAACGTGTCGTCGCCTACAGCGAAGAAGCCGGCAGTTTCGATATATTCGACGCCAGGTCGGGGAACCTGCAGAAGACGGTATCGCATCGTTTCAGTAGCGGGGTTGGGTTGATCGGCATGGGCGCAGCCAACGGCAGTCGAGTCATGCTGGTGATTGCAGGCAGCCAGAAACGCAGCTTCCAGGTGGTGGCCTACGATCTCGAACAGGATGCCGTAGTCGCCTCCGTTCAAAGCACCGACAGTGAATTGACCGACATGACCCAGATCGCCGTGTCTGGTCTGGGTAACGAGGTGGTCCTGTCGCGGGGTGGCCGGCTGTCCCCGAGTGGTGTGTATTGGTGGCGGGTCGGTGACGCTGAGATCATACACGAACCCACTTCGCCGGACTGGGTCCCCGGACTGGGTCCAACCAGGGATGGATGCGGAAGGCGTTCTCATAGCATCCGGCTTGCTGCAATTAGACCAAAAGAATAAGTACGGAGGGCTGACCTTCATCAAGGATCTGCAGGGACTCAGGCGGTTAATGAGCCTGGATGGGCAATTCAGCCTGAACGTCACCGAGAAGGGGGACTGCGAGCTTTACCTACATCGATCCAAGCACCGGCTGGTCACCCTGGGGGCGTTGCCCTGGGCAGACGGACAGCGGAATCACGACAGCATCCTGCGAAAAAGATCATCTCCTGGGCGGAAAAATGAGCAATTGTCTACGAACTTGGATGGCTCAGCAACGGTGTTCTTCCATGCCGGACTGGGCCGTCTGGCCCTGGTCGATCGGACCAATTCCAGCCGCATTATAGTCAAGCGGTTCACCCGCGATGAACTGTTGGTGCAGTCTTCGGGTGATTTCATGGTCGCCACTTCGGTACCGATTACGGTTGCCACGCTAGGCACGGATTACCGCTATCAAATCACCGCCTTTGGTCGCGGTGGTCACAAATGCGAACTCGTCAGCTGTCCAGCGACAATTACGGTGGCCGCCTGACGACAACTACGGTGGCCGGTTTTG
>CAZZJC010000077.1:0-12529 GCA_964654285.1 uncultured Candidatus Kuenenia sp. | reverse complement strand
CTGGAAGGGGACCTACAAGGGCGTGTACGGCTCCCAATGGACCGGCAGCGGCAGGATTGTCGCCCCCAAGTGAGCGCCTCGACCTTGGCGTACTGCATTGGTGGAGAAAAATGACTACACGAGAGATTATGACCCACACCTACAAGAACGTCCGCACTGCCGCTGCGGTGCTGGGCGAATCCCAACTGAAGTTCCGCATCGGGCTGGCGCGCCAGCGCACGCAGATCTATCCGCTTGATTCGATGGACTTCATCATGATGGATCTGGAGCGGCACGACGGCTGCCGGCGCTTTGCGGACTTCTGTACCGGCGATCTGACCGGGAGGCTGCTGGAGTTCCTGAGTTGTTCGGACGGCATAGATGGGAAGTCAGACCCGCGCCTGAGCGAATTGTTCGAACGTATCCTGAAGCAGCGCCAGCCCTCCGGTCTGTTCGGCCGTCCCGGCTACATTGTTCCGGAGCCTGGGACCAACGAATGCTTTGCCGCCTGTGCGCGCTCCTTTCCGGGCCTCATCCGCTATCACGCGCTAACCGGCGACAGCCGGGCGCTGGAAGCCGCCATCGGCCTGGCGGATCTCACCATCCGCAGCAGAGATGCCTGGTATGAACTGCTCAAGCGACGTGGCGGACGGGCCATCGAGTTCTGGATCACCGAGCCCCTCGCAATGCTCTACGGCGTGACGGGCAACCAGGCGTATCTGGAGTTCGTGGGCATGATCAACGACGGGATTGAAATGCCGGACAAGGGCGCGCACGCCCACGGGTACCTGGCCACTCTGCGCGGGCTTCAGTTGGCGGCCCTGATCACCGGCGATGTCGCATGGCAGGAGAAGCCTGAGGCCGCCCGGCGGATGATCGCTGAGCGCTACGAGACGCCCGACGGAGGCGTTGGCGAGGGTTTTCCCTCCGGGCGGCGTAATGAAGGCTGTGCGATCTCTGACTGGCTGATGCTCAACCTCAATGCCGGGCTACTGGGGGCCGACGATGCCGCCTACGACAAGGCGGAGCGGATCTTCTGGAACGCGCTCGCCTTCAACCAATGGATCAACGGTTCATTTGGTCTCCGAAGCATCACCCCGAACGGGTATAGCCAGCACGAGTTGCACGAGGCATGGTGCTGCTGCGTGCATCATGCTGGCATGGCGATGACCGAGTATGCGCAGCACGCGGTGAGTTTCGCGAACCAGACGGTCCGGATCAATCTCCTGGTGCCGGGGACGTACCAGTTGGCCCTGGATCGGGGCAGGATGATCGAGGTGCGGATCGAGACCCGCTACCCCAGCAAGGCCGCCGCCACGATCCGCGCCACGGGGGTTCCCGCCGACATCAAGGTCCGGATCCGCATTCCCGGTTGCGTGAAGGATGCCGTTGTGTCGGAATCGCGGGAAGGCGAGCGCGTTCAGGTGTCCCTGCAAGGCCGTCTTGGTCATACGTTGGAAGACTGCCATCCGGGGGTGGTGCTGAAATACGGTCCCCTGGTGCTGGCCAGTTCCTCCACCTACCGGGGACCGGCGACGCATGCCAATGCGCCGTCAAAAGCCCTCGCTGCGGACCTGGAGAACATCATGATCGGCGGCACCGCCGGTTCCCTGCCCAAGGGCACCGAGACCCTGCTACTCAAGGACCGGGTGGGGGAGGACGGTTTCCTGCACTTGAGCGACCAACCACGGCCAAAATGGTGCTATGATGAAGAGATTCCCAACGGCCCGTGCTGGATCGAGGGCGCCCCGGTCAATGTGCCGGTGAAGTTCGCCAACGGCGAGATCAAGGAACTGCGTTTCACCCCGATGTGCTCCAATCTGTCGTTCTATGCGCTGTACGAGACTCCGGTGCGCTTCGACCTGGGATGAGGAATTCGATTGTTAAAGAATAGCCAAGCCAAACACCGAAAGAACCTGTCTGCCATGAAACACCCCATCCTCACCCTTGCAGGACCGCTCGCCTTCCACCTGACAGCCTCGATCGCCATGGCGGGCGAACCACCCTTCATAATCCCGGCGAAGGCGGACTCGCCCGCCGCCAAACCCGGCCCGGCCTGGGGGGCTCAGGACGTGCAACCCACGCCTGAGAACCCGGTCTATTTCCGCTGGACCCTGGGCCATTTCCCCGGTGCCCAACCGCCCTTGGAATTCCAGGACGGCACACCGGTCCAGGTGGATGGCGAGGTCAAAGGCAGAAAGATCAAGATCTGGGACTTCGCCGACCAGAAGTCCAAGAACGTCCAGTGGAAGGCGCGTGTGCCCGGTTGGGGCCTGTCACATCCCATCGTCGTGGGCAAGAAGGTGTTCGCGGTGGGTCATCCGGACTTCGTGACCTGCTGGGACTTGGAGACCGGCAAGCAACTCTGGGAACGTCGGATCATGCCGTTGATGCTGGAGGGCTTGCCATATGAAAAGGTTCCGGCGCGTCCGGCCCTGCCCGAGGAGCAGGCGGCCAAGGCCCAGAAGCTTATCGACCTGGCCCAGGCGCTGTGGACGGTCACTGCCGGCGGGCCGGGCGTCGGCGCATCCTGCCAACCCAACAATATGTACGGTGGTGGACCGCTGGAGAAGAAGAAGGACTTTGCGGCCAAGATCTGCTCCATGGCCAAACGCTGCCGGCCCGATGTGGAGGCCCACGGTGACGCCGCCCTGGTGAGCGCCCTCGACAAGGACATCGCCTCACTGGAGAGGTTTTCCGGCATCGCTGATGAAGAAGCGCTAAAGGCCAATGTCTCCAAGGAGCGATACGGAGCAACGAATTACTGGAAGGCGGTCAGCAAGGCATTCAGTGTGCCCTTCGGCTTTGCCTGGTACGGCGAGGTCGGCTATGCCGATTCCACCCTGGCCAGCGATGGCGAACGCATCTACGGCGTCTTCGATCAGGGACAGGTCTTCTGCGTCGATCTGGACGGCAAGGTGCTCTGGGGGCTTCGTGATCAGGTGCTGCGGGACAACCGTGGCACGTTCCATCGTTCGCCGGTCTTGTGCCAGGGACTGCTGCTCGTCTCTGGCTACAACAAGAGCAGTATCCCGAACACCATGCGTGCCTTTGAGGTCAAAACCGGCAAACTGCGTTGGGAAAGTCCGTTCCCGGGCTCCAACTATGCCGTCCCGCGGGTGGTGTCTTTGGCCCGATCCACGGGCGAGATCGTGCCGGTGCTGGTGGGCCATAATGCACCGGACGCCACCAATGGAGTCCCCATCCTGCGGATCAGCGACGGCATCAAAGTGGGCGCATTGCCGCAGTCCGATTGTGCTCGCGGTCTGCTGCTCGGCGTGGTGGACGATGTCATCATGTTCAGTTCGGCCAGCGACCGTGGCGGCGGCAACAACGCAGCCTATCGCCTGAAGTGGAGAGGTTCCGACAGTGCCACTACGCAAGAGCTCTTCCTCAAGCAAGGCAAGGACAGGCCCTGGGCCAATCAACACGAGTTTCCAACCGTGTTCGACAAGTACTGGTTCAGGAACTGGGGAGGGGATGGTGGTACTCTGTATGACGCCACCACCGGAAAGGTGGTCGGTAGTCTCAAATCAATGGGCGTGTATTTCTCGGTCGTGGCAGGTCACTACCTGATCGGGATGGCTGAGCATACCGGTTCATCTGGCCGCGAACGCAGTGACAACAAGGCCATGGCCCGTTTCGTGATCGTTGACGTGAAAGATCCAGCCAACCCCAAAGTGGTCAGCGACAAGAACTGGCTGGGCTTCGCTGAACCGCCCTCTGACATTTTCATCGAGCAGTACTACAAAGACATCGATCCCTTCCAGTTCGTCGGCTGCTACGCCGGAGCCGTCTCGCAATTCATGCGGATGGGCGGCCCAATCGCGGTCGGCAAACGCCTGCTCATCCCAACCCCGGCGTTCATGTACTGCATAGGAGAAAAATAACATGAACCCACACACCAACCCCGAAAGAACCTGTCTGTTAAGAAACACTCCAAATTCACCCTCATCGGACTTCTCATGTGCTGCCTGGCCGTGTCGGCTACCTACGCCGGAGAATCGCCCGACGGCGCCTGGGTCGTGCGACTGGAATCTCCGTTCGTGAAAGATCTGCCCGCGTGGATGCCCCTGCGCATCGACCTGGAGATCGCCGGCGGCAAGCGGGTCCAGGCCATGGCCAGCGCCATCCACCTCAATCTGAACTGGCACTCGGTGGATGTCAGCGGCCTGCGCCTGGAGGGCGGTCGTCACACCGGGTCGCTGACGGTGACTTTCCAGCCCCATGCACAGGGGGTGCGTTGGGGTTTGCGCGGCATGCCCGTTTAAGTTTTGACAGAACGCGAACAACCACAAGGAGAACGACTATGGAACTAGGCATCGCATACTATCCTGAACATTGGCCGCGCGAGCGGTGGGACCAGGACTTTGCTTTGATGGCAAAGGCGGGGATCACGCTGGCACGCATGGCGGAGTTCGCTTGGTGTCGGCTGGAGCCGCGCGAAGGGGAATTCGATTTCGGCTGGCTCGACGAAGCGGTCGCCCTGGCCGGCAAGCATGGTGTAAAGGCGGTGCTTTGCACGCCGACGGAGGCTCCGCCCCCGTGGTTGTCGGTGAACCACCCGGAAACGCGCGAGTGGAACTCGGACGGATTGCCCTATGCCATCGGTAGTCGACGCAACTTCGATCCCTCCAGCCCGGCGGCGTTGCATTTCTCGGACGCCATCACGCGGGCGATGGGCGAGCATTTCGGTCGCAACCCGAACGTCGTCGGCTGGCAACTCGACAACGAAATCGGCGCGCATACGCATTTCGTGTCCACGAGTCCGTGGATGCAGGCCCGGTTCCGCGAGTGGTTGCGGAAACGCTACGAAACGGTGGAGGCGCTGAACACGGCGTGGGGACTCGTGTTCTGGTCAGGTGAAGTCCGCGAATGGTCGGAGGTGGAGATTCTCACCCAACCGCCGGCGGGGGCGAACCCAGCGTATTTGAAGGAGCTCCGGGACTTCGGGCAACAAGTGTGGATGGAGTTCCTCGCCCGGCAAGCGGCGATCTTGCGGTCGTTGTGTCCGGGGCAGTACATCACGCATAACATCGCGTGGTACGGAGAGCAGATTGACATCTGGAAGTTGCACGGGTTTCTCGACGTGGTGGGTATTGATATCTACCAAAAGCGCGCCGAGGTATTGACTGCGGTGGGCGACCTCTATCACGCGGCGGGGCGAGGCAAACCATGGGCGGTGTTGGAGATGACCTCGCAGGACGGTGAGTACGCCACGCCGACGAAGGCCGGTCCCGCGCGCGGCTGGTTGACCAGCGCCCTCGTGAAACACGCGCTCAGTGGCGCCAAATTTGCCAGCCTGTTTCGTGAACAGTCGTCGCCCGCCGGCTGCGAACAGGGGGCTGGTGTCGGCCTTCGTGACGAAGTCGGTCGGCCGGCCGCGACAGTGGACGCCTGTGCCGAAGCGAAACGGATCATTGCCAAACTCAAACCTGTGCTCGACCGTCCACGCCAAACTGACGTCGCCATCGTGTTCGACGCCGATGACCTGATCTTCCACGAAATGTGGCCGGTACTGGGCCGCCATCGGAACATGGCCAACGATTACCCGCGTGAACTCATTGAGATTCACCATCAACTTGCCAAGCGCGGCCACCGGCCGACTTTCGCCTCGCTCGACCAGGACCTGAGCCAGTTCCGCGTTCTGTTCCTTTGGAACAAGTTGATGATCCGCAGCGGCCAGGCCGAGAGTCTGCGACAGTACGTGGAACAGGGCGGGACGCTTGTGGGGGGGTACCCGCTCGGTTTCCTCAACCACTCCGGCCGCCGCACGTGTGAGCCGATGCCGTACCGGTTGACGGATGTGTTCGGCTGCACCGTGCGCGACATGTTGGAGATCCAGCCGGGCAATGCGCCGCGCATCGAGTTTGGTGACAAGGTTATCTCCGTCGCCAAGCATGCCGCGACACTGGAACCACTCGGTGGGAAGATCCTCGCGACGTGGCAGGGCTGGACCGGTGACCATACCGCCGCCGTCGTGACCCACCGGTTTGGCAAGGGCCGCACCGCCTTTGTCAGTGCATTGCTGGACCGGTCGGGTTGGGAAGTTGTCCTGCCGGCATTAATGCTGGAAGGCGGTTTGTCCGTCGGAAACCCGATGGCGCCGCACCCGCAACTGGAGACGTTCCCCGAACGCGGCTGCTGGGTCGTCTACAACGACGACCACGAACCGGTCAGCACCGCGATTAGCGGCCATTTTCGGGATGTCGTCACCGGGGACAAGGTTGCCGGCAAAGTGGAATTGCGCGGTTATCAACTCCGTGTTCTGGAACCAGTGCCAGATGATCTATGAGCAACGCGAAGCAATGAAAGTCCCGGTGCAGCAATACTTAAAGCTATCACCGGCGACCCCTTGTGTGACAAGGTTACACCTGGGCCAGCGTGTTCCTGCTGCTGGCGAATGGTCTGCTGACGGACTGAGGAACAGCAGACCCAACCACAGCGAAAACCGCAAAGAGAACCAGATGAGCACCATCATCAGAACAATCAGAACAGCATCAGTAGCCGTCCTCGTCACCCTGGGCTTGACCCTGACGGTGGGAGCGGCGGAACCGCCGACCGATCTGGACAAACTTACCGGCCAAGCGGCCGACCTGGCGCCATGGGCCTATGCCTGGCGGGCTGATCTCCAGGTGCAGGAAAAACCCGAGGCCTATTTCATTGTGCGTCGGCTGGCCCGCCTGGACACCATCTACCGGCCATACGTGGGCCAGCCCAAAGGCACCGGACATTGGCGAGGGTCAGAGCTGGGCATCAAGACGCGCCTGCCCGCGCCCAAGGGCTCGCTCCACACGGCCTTGCAGTGGGAGACCCGGGTGCCCTTCTCGCGGATCGAACTGCGCTGGCCGGCCGATGGCCGGCCCATCCCGCCGGCCGGGGCGGTCGAGCTCCGCATCTACTCTGGACTTCATTGGTGGTGGGGCTTGCAGGCTGACTGGATTCTGGCCGCGCCGCAGGCGTCTGCCGACGGACGGACCTGGACCTATGCCGCCGAGCTTGCGGCGAGCAATCCGGCCGAGGGGCGTGCAGCGCTCATCTGGAATGAGAAGATCAAGGACACGCTGCACACCGATCTGATCAGCGTCTTCGTGGATCCCAAGACCGCGCCGGGCGGCAAGGCCTGGGCCGTGCCCACGCTGCACGTCTTTGGTCCCTTGACCTGGAAGCGGATGGATGTCGAGATCGAGTGGGGATTCCAGCCGGGTGAGGAACCGAAGGATTTCAGCGGCCGGATTGAAGGCTACTTCGGTCAGGCCGGCCAGGTCGCCGCCCTGCCGGACGACACGGCCACCAAGATTTCGGCCCCCAGCGCCTGGCAATCGGCCGGTGCGGGCGGCAAACGCCGCGGCGTGACGGTGCCACTGCTGTATTTCCCCGGCTTGGGCGCCAACTCGACCCTCAGTTCCAAGATGACGGTGTGGTCAAAGGGGGGCAACTTCACCTTCCTGCCCGTCAATGTTGACGGCGGGCCGGTCCTGGTGCCCGAGCACGGGATCTGCGTCCTGAAGGCAGGCCGAGGCAAGACCGCCGGTTCATGGGCCGCAGAACTGGCAGCCAAGAAGGTGAAGAGCATCCGCGAACGGGTCCGCGAACATCCGGAAACCACCTGGGAAGAGGCCATGCGGAAGATCCTCATCCTGACCAAGCAGCCGCCGGATACGGTCCTGCCCCCATACCGCCAGGTGGAAGATCCGCCGATGCTGGTGCAGGTGCCGGAGCAACGCTGGACGGATGCCTGGCGCAAGTACTCGCTGATCAACTTCAAGGGCCCCTTTTCCTATTGGAACCTGGGCATGGAGGTGATGCGTCCGGCCCGCGTGATGGATTCGACCGGCGCGCATGAAACCTCTGCAAAGAATCTCGAACGCTGGTTGGCCTTGCCCGGCACCAAGGGCGACGGCGATTACGCCGACGGTGACGGGTCCTTTGACAACGCCAAGAGCATGTTCAACGACGTTGATTATGGCTATGACGGCAGTCACCCGGGTACCGGCGGACTGCTCGGTGCGATGGCCGAACACTACTTCCTGACCGGCAACCGGGAATGGTTCCAGAAGCATGCGGACCGGATGCGCAAGGCGGCTGACTGGATCATCCGGCAACGGGCGCTCTATCTTCAGGAGGTACCGAACCGGAAGGATCTCTGGTGCGCCGGGTTGATGCCGCCGCATGTCCTGGGCGATCTCCAATGGGGCAAGAGCCAGCGCCGGTGGTGGTACATGAATGACGGCTGGTATTGCGAAGGGCTCCGACGATTCGGCGAAGCGTTGCAGGAATTCGACCCTGCGGCAGCCAGGAAGTATCTGGAAGAGGCTGAAATGTACCGGCGCCAACTCGGTGCCGCGCTGGAACGATCCATCGCCCTGACGCCAGTGCGCCCGGTGCAGAACGGAACCTATCGCTCCTGGATGCCCGCCCTCTGCTACACCCGAGGCCTTGGGATGCGCGAGGCGGACCAGGCTGGCAACTATATGCAGGGAGACATCGGCATGGGTGCCCTGCCGGCGGTGCTGTCCGCCCGCGCCATTGACCCCCAGGATCCCCGGGTCGGCGCCCACCTGGACGTCCTGGAGGACACCATGGTCTCAAGATCCGGACCGGACTTTTTCTGGTCCTGCGTGACGGCGCAGATGGGCTACAACTACATCGCGCCGCTATATCTCCAGCGCGACGAGGCGGAAAACTTCCTGCGCACCTTCATGGTGAACTTCGCCGGCTATGTGGCTCCGGAAAATGGCGAATACTACTTCGGGGAACACGAGTATTGCGCTGGCAGAGAACGTGGCGCCAACAACTCCAACAGTTCGGCCTTTGTGATGGAGTGCCTGCGCAACCTGCTGATCTGGGAAGACAGCGATTCCCTGTGGCTGGCCAAGGCCACCCCCAGGGCCTGGCTGGAACAGGGCAAGAAGATCAACATCAAGAACGCCCCGACCTGCTTCGGCACCGTGGCCTACGAGATCGTCTCCGACGTGGACAACGGCAAGATCACCGCAACGGTCGAAATGCCTGCCCGCAAGGCACCCAAAGAAGTGATCCTGCGTTTCCGGCATCCCAAGGCCGCGCCGATCAAGAGCGTGACGGTGAATGGCAAGCCGTGGACCGAGTTTAACAAGGACAAGGAAACCATCACCCTCAAGGGACTGACTGGCCAAGCGACCGTAATGGCGCAGTACTGACGCGGAAAGAACATGCAGACCAGTATCGCCCTCAACGACACGAACCAGTAGAAAGTAAGCGACATGAACGGCAACTACGGCACAACCCTAAGGACAAGCAGATGAACGTAATCGCCAGAACAACATCATCCGTACTGAGCCTGACCCGGGGCTTGGGATTGGCGGCTTGTGTGGCCGCCCTGGCGACTCCGTGCGGCGCGGCCGAGGATCTGACCATCATCCCGTCGGCGGGTAACTACCAGATGGTCGAAGTGGTGCTCCAGAAAGGGCATCCTGGGGAAGGCAACCTGACCCTGCGCGGCGGCATCCGCGACGGCAAGTTGATGATCCCCAATTCGCTGAGCGTGCGGTTGAAGGCCGGCGAACTGGTCTTCACGGCAGATGCGGTGAAGGGCGAGTTTGGCTGGCGGAAACCCGACGGGGCCATGGGCCAGACGCAGGCCGGTGCGGTGATTCATCAGTATGCGGTGGATGCCAGGATCGCTGCGGGGACCATAACGGGCACATGGAAGGGCATAGACGGCCAACGTACCGGCGATGTGTCCGGTTGGGTCAAGACCGAGAACGAACTCCAGGCGGCCAACACCTTCACCATGGGGAAGGATTGGGCGTTCTATCACGGATCATTGAGTTCCTTCGCGGCTGCGCCGTGCGGGTTGACGCTGGTGACCGACCCGAAGGACTTCCGCCTGGTCTGGAAAAGCGAGGACCTGATGCCCTGCGGGCAGGGCAGCGCCTCGCATTACCTGGGGGGCATGCTGTACGGTCGCACGATGGGCGCAGGTGCCAGTCCGGTGGTGTCAGCTGATGGCAAGGTGTATGTTCACTACATCCAACCGGCCGGCACGTTGTCGAACATCGACAAACCGTATGGGAAGTATCCATCGGCTTTGGCCGCCCTTGAGAATCTGGCTGCGGAATGGAAGGTCGATGTGGGTCCTGGTGTGCGGGAGAAGTTCCTGGCGCTTGCTGACGACGTGATCGTCTGCATGGACGCGGTCACCGGCAAAACCTTGTGGAAGACGGTGTTTGCGGAGAAGGGCAAGTTTGCACATGATCACAAGATCGGCCCCGTGAACAACACTCCGTGCGTGGGCGACGGCAAGGTCTTTGCCATGGGCAGTTTCGGGCGGGTTTACGCCCTGGACGCCCGGACCGGCAAGCCGCTATGGGAAGTCCCCAACATCACGAGGATCACGCTCAATTCCGGTACCCTTGATCGCTATCAGGGCAATTCGCCGGTGTACGTTGATGGGGTGGTGGTGATGGGCAACCAGGGCGACACGCTCCACGGCTTCGACGCCAACACGGGCAAGGAACTGTGGAAATTGCCTGGCAAGAACAACGCCATGGCCGTGCCTTCCCTGTGGAAGCATCAAGGCAAGGACTACATCCTCTCACCGGCGAGCAAGATCTCCTGCATCGAACCCAAGACCGGCAAGGTGATCTGGGAAACGGAAGAATACAAGTTCGGCTCCAAAGGCGTCGCGGTCAGTGGCGATATCCTGGTGGGGTTGATGAACATCTGGCAGCGAATGACTGGCAAAGGTGAAGGCGAGCCACAATGCGTCGCCTGGCGAATGACGCCGGAGAAAGCCGAGCGGATCTGGGCGACGCCCGTAAACGCCCACAATGAACTCAGCGCCCCGGCGGTGAACGACAAGTACGTCGTCGTCGGCAATGCGAGGCCAGACCCGGGCGAAATGAAACTGCTGGATCTGAATACCGGCAAGGTGTTGGCGACCGCCCAAGGTCCAGCGCCGATGAACGAAGGCCATATTTTCATGGCCGAGAACCTGGTGTGTACCGCCCCGGATGGTTCGCACGGTAATAGCACTTTGGCGGTCTATGGCGCAACCCCTGAGACGTTCAAGCTCCTGGGCAGTTGGACACCGCCCCACCCCAACACCTCCTCCTACCACATGAAGTGCATGACCTTCCCGGTGGTGGAGGGCCGGCTCTTCATGCGCGGCTTTGACGGTGTCTACTGTTACGATCTGCGCAAGAAGAATTGAATCTCCACGACTGCATCCAAATCCAATCCCGAAAGGACCTGCCTGCCATGAAACACTCCATCCTCACCCTCGCCGCAACGCTCGCGCTCGGCCTGGCCGTTTCGGCCGCTTTTGCCGGCGAGCCGTTGCCCTATGGCCACGCCGACTTTGTGCCCACGCCGGAGCGGCCGATGATCTTCCGTGCGGGGGGAAACGGCTGGTATCCCGGTGCCACGCCGCCCACCGAATGGTCTGAGGGCACCCCAGTCCAGGTTGACATGAAGGTCACCACTGGCAACCCGCCCAAAGAAGTCGTCCGCAAGGTCTGGGACTTCGCCGATACCAAGTCCAAGAACATCCTCTGGAAGGTGCCGGTGCCCGGCTGGGGTTACGCCCTTCCCCTCGTGGTGCGGGATCACGTCATTTCACTGGGGCATCCCCATTTTGTGACCTGTTACGATGTGAAGACGGGCAAACAGGTGTGGCAGCGCGAGGCCTTGCCGCTCTTGTGCGATGGCCAACCAGAAGACAAGGCCCGGGCGGCGCAGGTTGCCATCGATCTGGCCATGGCCATCTGCAAGTACGGGGGGAATGAAGGACAACCGTTTGCCCTGGTGTATCTGGACTGGGAAAAGAACACGGAAGGGTTTCAGGAACGGGCGGCCAAGGTCGGCCGGATGTTGGCCAAGTATCGTCCGGCCGTGGAAAAGATCGGTGATCCCGAACTGGTAGCGGCCCTGGACGCCGATCTGGCCCTGATGGCAAGCTGGGAAAAGACCACCGAGGTCGTCCAGACCCTCTCGAAGCTGCCAAGGCGAGGCAAACTTTCCAAGTTCGCCGCTCTTGTTGATAAGAAATACAAAGTGTCCTATTCGAACACTTGGCACGGGTATCTCGGCTTTGGCGATGCCGCCCCGGCCAGCGACGGGGAACGGATCTATGCGGTATTCGGTCAGGGACAGATCGTCTGTTATGATTTGGAAGGGAAGCTGCTGTGGGCCAAGCGATTGGAGACCCAGAACCTCCTGAATGGGAATGGAATGGCATCCAATCGCCAGATCCTGCTGGTCGGTGACCGCTTGGTTGTTAAAGACATGAACTCGCCAGGCCAGAAGAACCTGTTGTGTTTCCATGCCAAGACTGGGGAAAAACTGTGGACCTATCCGTGTGCACAGAACAACTTCATGGCGGAGCGGCATCTTCGGCTGACGGCGCCCGATGGCGCACCGGTGGACGTGATCATCACGCCGGAGCATCACAAGATCGTCCGCCTGAGCGACGGCAAGGAACTGGGCGAGTTCCGGGCCGAGCCGAAGGCGCCGCACTATAACATCCTGGCCTGGGACGACACCGACACCATTGTCGTTGGCGGGA
>CAZZJC010000076.1:12019-12692 GCA_964654285.1 uncultured Candidatus Kuenenia sp. | reverse complement strand
AAAGCATTGTCAAGCAGTATTTTACGGGCATCCATTAACCAAACACCATTGGGGGCATGGCCACCCTCAGCGGCAAGATCGTGACCTACACCCCCAATCCCAACGCGAACGGGACGGATTCCCTGGTGTTCAGGGCATTCGATGGTTCGAGCTATTCGAACAACGCCACCGTCTCGATCACCATCAAGTCCGTCAACGACGCCCCGGTGTGCACGGCGGTGCCGGCGATCACCGGCCCGGCGCAGGTCGGCCAGACCCTGAATGCCGCGACGGGCGCGTGGAATGACACGGCCGATGGTGGCGGCATTGCTTCCTATTCCTATCAGTGGCAGCGTGCGGATTCGCCCACAGGTGCGGTGTCGGACATCCCCGGTGCCAGCGGATCGTCGTATGCGATTGCTTCGGCGGATCAGGGCAAGGTGCTGCGGGTCAAGGTGACAGCGACCGATGCCGGCACGCCCGCGCCCGGTCTGTCCACCGCCGCCGTGTCGGCCTGGACGGCGGCGGTGGCCCCAGCCGTGAACCAGCTTCCGACGATCACCGCGCCGGCGAGCGTCACTACCAACGAGGACATCGCGACGGCGGTCCTGGCGATCACCGTGGGCGACGTGGAAACGCCAGCGACGGCGCTGATCCTGAGCGCGACCTCGTCGAATCCGACGCTGGTTCCGGC
>CAZZJC010000076.1:0-11919 GCA_964654285.1 uncultured Candidatus Kuenenia sp. | reverse complement strand
CGGTGCGAACCAGAGCGTCAGTCGAACCATCGCGCTGACGGTGACGCCGGTGAACGATGCGCCGGTCACCACGGCCCTGCCGACGATCGCCGGCGTGGCGCAGGTCGGTCAGGTGCTGACCGCGGCGAATGGCACCTGGAACGATGCGGCCGACGGCGGGACGATCGCGTCCTATGCCTACCAGTGGCAGCGCGCCGACAGCGCCACCGCGGCGGCGAGCGATATCAGCGGCGCCACGGCGGCGACCTACACCCTGGCTGCTGCGGATCTGGGCAAGGTGCTGCGGGTCAAGGTGACGGCGACCGATACCGGCTCGCCCGCCCCTGGTCTGGCGACGGCGGCATTGTCCGCCTGGACCACCGCCGTGATCGATACGGCCCCGACGATCACCGTCCCGGCGAGCGTCACCACGAATGAGGACACCGCCACGGCGCCCCTGGCGATCACCGTGGGCGATGCGGAAACGGCAGCGACGGCGCTGATCCTGAGCGCGACCTCGTCGAATCCGACGCTGGTTCCGGCCAGCGGACTCGTGCTGGGCGGTTCGGGTGCGAACCGCACCCTGGTCATCACCCCGGCGGCGAACCAGAACGGCAGCGCGACCATCACCGTGACGGTGAAGGACGGTGCGAACCAGAGCGTCAGTCGAACCATCGCGCTGACGGTGACGCCGGTGAACAATGCGCCGGTCACCACGGCCCTGCCGACGATCGCCGGCGTGGCGCAGGTCGGCCAGGTGCTGACCGCGGCGAATGGCACCTGGAACGATGCGGCCGATGGCGGGACGATCGCGTCCTATGCCTACCAGTGGCAGCGTGCCGACAGCGCCACCGCGGCGGCGAACGACATCAGCGGCGCCACGGCGGCGACCTACACCCTGGCCGCAGCGGATCTGGGCAAGGTGCTGCGGGTCAAGGTGACGGCGACCGATGCCGGCACCCCGGCGCCCGCAGCCACGGCATCGGCCTATGCGGCGTGGACGGCTGCGGTGACGGCGTCGTCCCCGGTGAATGCGGCCCCGGTGACGCAGCCGATCGCGGTCACCACGGTCAAGGACCAGCCGGCGACCGTGGGCTTGTCGGGCAGCGATGCCAACGGTGACCCGTTGACCTATGCGATCGTGACCCAGCCCGGCATGGGGACGGTGGTGATCAAAGGGGCGAAGGCCGTCTACACCCCGGCGTTCCGGACCGCCTACACAGAGACCTTCACCTATAAGGCGAATGACGGAAAGGCCGATTCGAAGGTGTCGACGGTGACGGTGACGGTGCTCAACCGGAATTTCCTGGATGGGGATGTGGGCGCCGTGGCGGCCGCCGGTTCCAGCACCGAAAGCGGCCAGACGGTGACGGTCAAGGGTTCGGGCGCCGGCATCGCGGGGGTGGCGGACGAGTTCCATTTCGCCCATCGGACGCTGAAGGGCGATGGCCTGATGTATGCGCAGGTCGGCCTGCCCAGTGCGACCAATGCCTGGGCCAAGGCCGGGCTGATGCTGCGGGAGACCCTGGATCCGGGCAGCCGGTACGTGTTCGTCGCGCTGACTCCGGCGAATGGCCTGGTGGTGCAGCATCGCACCGTGGCCAATGGACCGACCACGACGATCACCAGCGCGGTGTCCGGTTCGCGGTTGCTGGCGATCCAGCGGGAAGGCGACCAGTTGACGCTCTGGGACATGAGCGCCTCGCCGTCGGTGCAGGTCGGTTCGGTGACCATGCCGTTGCCCGCGGCGCTGTTCATCGGCTGCGCGGTCACGGCCACCGCCGATGGGCAGCTGAGCACGGCGACCTTCACGCAGACCGCGGTGTTCCAGTTCGGAACCGGCGGTTGAACCGCCCCTACCGGATCCGGATCCCCTACCCCTACCAGGAAACTCCATGATCATTCCCTCGTTTTCCCTCCTCGCCGCCGGTCGGATCGTTCCCTCCCTGCTGACCGAAATGGTGGGTCTGCTCGTCGTTGCTGGCTGTGGCGGTGGTGGTGGCGGTGGTGGTGGCGGTGGCGGTGGCGGAAGTCCCGCCGCCGGCACCGCCACGACGCCGACACCAACCAGCCTCGGAACCCGGATCCTGCCCGACGGCAGCATCACCGTCACCCGCACTGCGGATGGGGCGACCTGCATCGTGACTCTCAATGACGGCTATCCGGCGGTGGACCGGGTGGAGATCGGCCGGAGCCCATCCGCGCCAGTCACCGGTCAGACGGTCACGAATGCCGACGGGCAGGTGATGGCCATCGTTGCCATGCCATCCGCGAATGAGGCGTCTCCCATGGCAGCCGCCTCACCGACCGGTACGTCAGGCCAGTACCAGGCCCCGTTCCCCGACGGCAGCGGACCTTTGCGGATCCGCCTCACCGCAGCCGACGGGAGCGTGGTCGAGACCGGGCCGGGGGATTTCGCCTTGACGCCTTGAGGCGTTGGATTTTCCGATTGCGCTTGTGGCTCGAGTGGCGCTCGTCCCGGCAAGCGGCCTGCGGATCTGCGTGAAAGCCCGGTGAAAACCGGGCAGGTCAGCTCCCCTGGTGCAATTCCCGGAATCGTTGCGGCGTCATCCCGCGGGCGCGGCGGAAGTCACGGGCGAGATGGCTGGCGTCGCACCAACCACAGGCGATGGCGATCTCCTTTATCGGCCGTCGTGGCGCTTCGATGAGCATCTCGTCGACTTTGGCGAGGCGATGGCGTTGCACGATGGCGAGTGGACCGCAGCCAAGCGCGGCCGTGCAACGACGCAGGAGCGAGCGTGGCGAGCAGTCCAGCTGGGATGCCAGATCTGCCACCGTGGGGGACGACGGCTGTCCACGCCGGACCAGGGTCAGCAGACGCTCGACCAGGGCGTCCCCGCAATGGGTCAATCGAGTGGTGCCGCGTACCGCGACCCCGATGGGTGGCACGGCGGGAAGGGGCGGCCAGGCGCCAGTGGACAGATAGACCTGGGCGGCCCGGGCAGCGGCCGTCCCCAACAGATTCCAGGACGTTCGCACGCTGGAAAGCGGCGGATCACAGGCGGCCGCCAACGGCGTATCCTCGCAGCCGATCAATCCCGCCTGGTCAGGGATGCGCAGGTCAAGCGCACGCAGACGTTCCAGCAGCCAGGCCGCCTGCCGGTCCTGGAAGGCGAAAAAGACGGGCGGCGCATCGCTTTGGCACAACTCGCGCAACCGCGCGGCCAGGAGGGCGGGTTGGGCGAGCGGTGTCGTGTCGACCCGTTCGACCATCCCGCCCAGACGAAGAAATGCCGTGCTGAATGCGGCTTCGCGGCATGAACGCATCTCACTGACGTGGTCCTTGCTGAGGATCACGGCGTGACGCCAGCCTTCTTCATATAGATGGACGGCGGCCTCCTGCCCCACGGCCGCGTCATTGAACCACAACGAAGGACCGGGGTAATCCGCCGCCAGGCACAAGGATTTCGTCGATTGGCATTTTCCTCGGCCCAGTTTACCGAAGATCAGCAGATCGTGGTCCTGGCTTGCCACCTGGAGCAGATCCTCATCGGTCGTCCGGATCATCCATGGCAGGCGTTGTTGCCGGGCATGACGACGAAAGGCATCCCCGACCTGCCGTCTTTGGATAGGTTCAGCCAGGGCGATGGTGATGACGGATTCATTCTCTGGCATGGTCTGAATTGTTCTGTCGACCAAGGCAAGGCAAGTCTCATATCTCTTTGTCTGGAAAATGGTTGTCGTAAAATCCCCATACCCAGTCAGGAATCCGGCCTCGTGGCTCGGGCGTCGGGCGTATCCCAAGTGCGGCCCGGGGCGACCAGGCCCCGTCCCTCAGCACACGCCCTGCTTCAGGAGCCTCCGCATGCCAATTCCGCACCGCTTGGTGGCCCGCGCGGTCACCTGCCTGGTTTGGGTGACGACCTGTGCCGCCGCAGACCTCCCCAAGGCCGGCATCGGTTTCCGATACGACGGCAGCGGGGTCTTCCCAACCGACTGGAATCCACCGGTGAAATGGAACGCCGGCACCAAGGAGAACCTGCGTTGGCGCATCGCCACTGCGAACTGGGGTTATGGAACCCCGATCGAAATCGGCGATCAGGTGGTGTACATGTGCGAACCGGGCAATGAGGCCCTGGTCTGGCCGACCCTGGTCTGCGTGCGTGCTGACACCGGCGCCGAAGTCTGGCGGGTGGCCATCGATCCGCTTTTGACCGCCCCCCTGTCGGCCGGTGAGCGGGCCTCCCTGACGGCTGATTGGGCCAAGATCCATGAAATCTGGCGCTTCGCGTATGCCGCCGCCGCCAATCTCGAGAAGGACCATGCCGATCCGGTGAAGTTGAAGACCATCCAGGATGCCTTCGCCGCCCGGGGCCTGTCCCTTACCGGATTCAAACCCGGATACGGGCTGCTGCGCCAATTCAGGCCCGAAGAAAATGCCGATTACAAGGCGATCATGAAGCGGCTGGAGAAATACGGTGCCCGTTTGTGCACCTGGCAACGGTTCAGTTCCGAGCGGGTGGGGGTGACCTTGCCGACGCCTGTCAGCGACGGCGAGGCGATCTATACCTTCGACCATTATGGCACCGTGGCCCGGATCGATCGCCAAGGGAAAATCGCCTGGATCGTCGCCAGCGGGCAGAAGGCTGCCATCAGCAATGGTTTCGGCGCATCGCCGCGCCTGTGCGGCAACCTGCTGCTGACCTATGCCGGCGGGCAGATGATCGCCTGGGACAAGCGTACCGGTAAACAGGTCTGGTCCCAAGGTAAGACGGCCAGCGCTCACGCGCATGGCGACTACACCTCACCCATCATCATGGACCTGGATGGCACCACGGTCGTGGTTGGTTCGCGTGGCGAGGTGGTCCGCGCCAGCGACGGCGTGGTACTCAACCCGCGCATCGGCAAGGTGGCATACGCGAATTTCGGCTATGACGACGCCTCTGACATCATTTCC
This sequence comes from uncultured Candidatus Kuenenia sp., assembly GCA_964654285.1. GTDB lineage: Bacteria > Planctomycetota > UBA11346 > UBA11346 > UBA11346 > BJHQ01. Next base: position 7,022 of record CAZZJC010000076.1, on the reverse strand, counting down.
TTCACCTATTACGCCGACAACGCCAAGACCACCCAGTACGTCCGGCGCTTGCGTCTTGCGGGCCAGACGGCGCTGGTCGATGAGTTGGGCAGTCATGAGATCAACATGACCCACTCATCCCTGATCCAGGACGGGCGCATATACGGCAACGGCCAAGCCATAGATATCGCCACCCAGGCGATCATCCGCCCAGGTTCCACCGATCCGGCAAGCGCGGTGAAATGCGTGACCTCGTGGCCCTACGACAGGCTTTCCCAGTCCTTGTCCTGTCCACCGACCAGATGGATCATCGCCAGCGCCGGCGGACGTCTCTATGGGGCCTGCGAAGGCCGCCCCGACCAGGATGGCCGCGCCACCTCCCTGATTGCCGTCTTCGACCGCAGTGGCAAAGCCCTGGCCTGGAACATCACCCCGCAACCGCCAGCCGATGATCCCGCACTGCACAAAGTGACCGCCCAGGGCGTAGCCAGCAAGCGATTCAGCTATTCACATCCATTCGGCCTCGGCAGGTCGGCCATCTACGTTCGCAGTTCCAGCCACATCTGGTGCTTCGGTACGCCCTGACGGCATCACGTTGAGACTGGGATGACCGTACACCACCGTCCTCGGAAAGACGTCATGCGAAACCTGATCATTCCTTTCGCCCTTCTGTCAACATCGCTCCTGGCTGCGGCCGATACGGTCACCCCTGAGGCGGCCTGGCGTCAAGGCTGGCCCTCGCTGGCCGGCCCGAGGGGAGCTTTCGTTCCGTCCCCGACGACAACGCCTTTGCTTTATGATCTCAATCAAGCCACCATCGCCTGGCAGAGCGAACCACTGTTCGGATTGGCCAAGATAGGATCCAAAGGGTGGCGTGACGCCGAAGCCTATCAGCGCAACCTGGGTGCCGAGACCGTGGCCAGTCCAGCCTCCTGAGCTGGACCCATCGTCGGTGACGGCCGGGTCTATCTGGCCACCTATAGGCCGACCCGCACGCTCTATCCCATCTCCTCCGGATGTGCCGACGGCGAAGAAACCTGGAATGCGAAGCCGCCGATACCGCTGCGTCTGGAGGTCGAGGATCTCGTGGTCGCCCTGGATGCACAGACCGGCAAGACCCTGTGGCAGACGACGCACGCCGATGCGGTGATCCAGGCGGCAGGCAAGCGCGGAGGTTTTCAGGTGACCCCGGCCTTCGCCCATGGTCGGATCTACAGTCTGGGATCGGCCGGCTTGGTGCGTGCTCATGACGCCGCCACCGGCACCCTGGCATGGGAGGTCGAAGTCGGTCCGCGGGCCGGGAACATGCGGAAAAAACGCGAGGAAATGCTGGCCAAGGCCAGGACCGGCGTGGCCCGTCTGGTCGAGGCCGATGGTCTGGCCACTTCGCTGGTGGTAGCGGGCGCGATCGTGGTGGTGCCCACCGGAGACGAAGGCTTGGCGGGATTTGACTGCGCTACGGGCGCCAAGCTTTGGGCCATGCCTCAACTGATCACCGAGAACGCCACCCCCACCGTATGGCGGCACCAGGACAGGGACTACGTCCTGACCGGTCATAGCACCGGCGTCCTGACATTGATCGATGCGCTGGCGGGTCGGAAGGTTTGGCAGAGATCGGGATACGGCCCCACCTATACCACATTATCGATGGCCGACGACATCGTGGTCATGAACGTCAAACCCCAACCTCCGCCGAAGGAAAAGGTGAAAGGAGTCCGATATCCCGGCCTGTTCGGCGGGGTCCGCATCACCCTGGATGGTCCGCAGGAGCTCTGGCGGCTTCCTGATGAACCGGCGAACAGCACCCCGGTATGGATGGACTCCGCCGCCTTGCAGCGCGTGCTGATCCAGGATGGCCACGCCTACATCCCCACCGAATACCACAGCCTGGATCCGACGGATAGAAAGCAGGCCAGCCGCTACCATCTGGTTGAACTGGCGACCGGCAGGAGTCTGGCTTGTCATCACACCGACGGTCAGAGGAAATCCGTCATCGGCGGCCTCATCTATCCCTATGGGGACAAATTGATCTGCAGAGCCGATCCCAACCACGGCGCCTTGCATGGTGGCCGCCATCCCTTCGTGCTGTGGAACCAAGGCCCGCAGGGGTTCACCCGATGCGATGACCTTGGTCAACCCCTTAATCTTGATCTGGCCGACCAGATCAGCGCTTACACCACCTTGATGGAGACCCCCATCGTCGACGGTCGCCTGTTCGAACGCACCACGGAAGGGCGTGTGGTGTGCTATGATCTGCGCGCCAAGCCGCTGGACGCCACCTGGGAGTTAGCCTTCTCCCCGGCGGCCCTGGGCCTGTCCTCCTTCGACATGCCGGTCCGCCTGTGGGAGCAGAAGGGCGGTCGGATCCGTCATGGACGCTGCCTGCCACCCACCGGTGAACAGGTGGGCGCCATCACCGGAACCTATCGCACCTTTTCCCGCTGGGAGGGGCTGCCTGACCTTGATTTACGCTATGCGGACGGCGCGATTTCGGGTCCGCTGCTTCTCGATCGGGGCAATATCCGAATCGCCGTTCGGCTCGACCTGCAGACCACGTCCGATGGCGCGGTCAACGGCACCTGGCGCCGCAGCGTCCCGGCCCAGCCCGAAGTCACCACCACCGGTCACCTGAGCGGACCGGCGCGCAGCCCCCAACGCCTGTTCCCAACACCGTGGGACAAGGCGAATCCATTCCCGTCATTCGGTCAACACCCCGCTGGCACCACCACCACGGTGGTCGTGCTGCCCGGTGGCATACCCGGCGATAAACCACGGGACTTGGCCCTCTGTCTCGATCATGATGGCACTCGTTTCATCCGCGCCCTGGGCACCGCCTTCCGTTACGGCCAATCCTGGCAGGAAGTGGACGCCAGCGGTCTGTCCTGGAAGGGCGATGCCCTGACCGGCACGGCGATGATCATCCTCAACCGGGATACGTTCCAGACCCGGATTGCAGATCCCGGCTGGGCCGGTCGCCTGACCATGGCCGCCGAGGTCGTGAACGGTCAGTTGACCGGCACCTGGAGCATCACCTGGGGCCTGGCCCACGACTACCAGGGGACGGTGAAAGGACGTCGGCGTTGAGCCTGGGCGTAGCGGAACACATCGGAGTGGAACCCTGGCGGCGCCTGCTGTCGACCAGCGTGGTCTTCCGTTCGCACGCAACCAGACCGCTCCGCGCCAGAGCTCCATCTGCCAAGCTGGCGTTCACCGGATCGCCCGCCACCGGTCAGCACGACGGAACCCCGTTGATGATCACGGATGGCAGACCGCAGCCTCCGACCGCATCTCCAGTGTGACACATGGGCGCTCATCGCTACGGGAAAGCGAGCAAGGATCACGGCTGGGCGGTGAATTAGGTGGTGAACCTCTGTCTTCTCCCAGGGATGCCGATTAAGCGATCTCGCATGAACAAACCCTTCCTCAATCCGAATCTGAGCCTCCTTCTGCTCGAACTCGCGGTACATGATCGCGACGACGATTGGGACACGCTGATCAGGAGCCATGGCCTCTTCATCCGCAATGAGTGCCGTATCGCGGTTGATGGCGATACGACGCTGATCGAGGACGCCTTCCAGGAGACCCTGCTCCAGGTCCAGATGGCGCTGCCGTCCTACTATTGCATCGATGAGCCCACTGCCATCGCCTGGCTGCGTATTCAAGCCCGGCGTTCCGCCTTCAACCTTGCCCGCTCCATTCCACGCCACCGTCAGCCGGGCAGTCGCATGGAGGATTCCGCGACAATGGGCGGGACGGCCATGCAGCGTGCCCTCAATGAGCTTTCCGAGCCTGATCGGCGCATGCTTGAAGCCCGCTTCATCGAGCGGATTTCCCGACGTGCGATCGCGGAGGAATTCGCCATCAAGCCAATCCACATCGACCTGGCCGTCTTCGGATCGCTGCGTCGACTGCACGTCCATATGTTTCAGAGCAACCCGGGACCGTCGCGAAGCCTGGTAGGGCTGCTGCGGTCGCGAAGCGCCGCGACGGAAGCAAAAGTCGCCTTGTGATCGACGGTCCCTGGAAGTGATCCGGCGCACCAGCAAGGCAGGGAACCATCCTGGTTCGCGGATTCCCTGGACCGGGGCAATGCCGTCCCTCAAAGCGGGCCAGGAAGCAGAGTCACCTCACGTGCAGACGCAGCCGCCGATTCCACCGCATGCGTCGTGATGACGGCCTTGCGCAGGATGATCTCACCTTCCTTGACGACGAACATGGCACCGGTCGGGACACCTCTGGTGGCCATTCGGCAGGCATGAATCCAGGCCTTTCCGCCGATGCTGTGCGAAACATCCCATAGCAGCTTCCCATCCGGCGTTTCTCCGATGCGGATCGCGCGTTCACGGTAGGCCAGGTTCCGGAAGTCCGGCATGCTCGCCGTCTTGCCCGCCCCTGAGGCCCGGCTCGTCCATGGGAGATCCTTCATGAACTCCGGGGAATCGAAGTGAAGCCCGATGACCACCAGCGTTCCCGTCATCGTGGCCTGGGAAGACAGGATGTAGGCATTCTGATCCGGCAGACCGTCATCGAAACTCAAGATGGCTTTATGCGGTGTCGGATTGCTCAATCGCACGTGATGCGCGTCCCCCGTCACCTTCACTCGTTGATCCGGGACGGAAAGGGCAAGCCTTCCTGCCGTCAGGTCCACTGGATGGCTAGAGATGTGATGGGCTGATTCGATCCGGGCCGTCTCGCCTGCAATGGCCCAGCGGTAGAGCAGGCCGTCTTCGCGCGGTGAAAACTCGTAACGGCTCGCCCGCAGAGGATCGGGTCGGCACCTGAGGCCGGCGGCCAGCGCCTGGCCGGTCGCCAGTTGCCGACCCGAACCACTGGCCAGATCCGTGACCTCTGCTGTGCCTGCAACCACATCGATGCGGCTGAAGGTGGGCATGGTCAGCAACCTGATCAGGCCCTGGCCTCTCACCCGCAGATGCGGGGTGGCGATGGTCAGCCATCGATCGGCTTCGATTTTGCATGCGATCGCGCCGCGCAGCAGGCGGACATCCTCGTTCTGCCCACCTAGCTGCAAGGAACCGACCTCGCGTAGCAGACAGGAACCCCTGCCGGTGATGGCGATCTCCACTTCGCCGTCGCCGGTCTGGATCAGCGACCCCGCCGCATACCTCGTCCCCGGCAGCACCGCGAGCAAGGCCCCGTCAGCGCTCTGTGCCGAGGCCATACCGCTGGATTGGACCAGCATCATCGGCGATGCGGCAGATCCGCCTTCGCTACGCGATCCATAACCCAACCAGACCAATCCGGCTGCCGCAGCGAGGACAAGCACACCGACCGTCAGGCCCTTCTTCCAGATGCTTCCCCGACCCAGGGGAACCGGCTCCTGCGGTTTCCCAGCGAAACCGGCAGCGCTGTCATTTTCGGTCTAGATATCCTGGGCACAGGCTTCGCCCCCCTGGGATCCCACCAGCACGAGTGCGCCGGTGATGCCGCACCACGGCAGCGCCCGGTCCAGGTTCCGCTTGGACAGGGCCTCGCGCAGCGACCTGAGCGCACGACAGGCGATTACATCGACATTGGGTACCGTCAGTCCCAGCTTCTCTGCGATCTCCTTGCCGGATAGGCGATAGAAATACCGCTGTTCGATGACTTGGCGCTCCCGGGCAGGCAGGGCGGCGATCGCCTTCCGCAATTCATCCAGCATCCGATCGTCGAATCGTTCAGGATCATCCTCGACCTGGGGGACTGGTTCCAACGCGTAGCCGTGTTCATGCCTTTTCCTGCGTATTTCGCCCCGCACGAGGTTGGCGGTGGTATTGCCGGCAAGCGTACGCAGCCAGGCGGCAGCCGAGACGTCGCTGACGGGCACGTATTCCTTGAGCGCCTTCTGGATCTGCAGCAGCGTTTCCTGGAAGGCGTCATCCACCATCACACCGCTGGATCCGATCCGATCCCGACAGGCGCCACGGATCAGGGTGCCATACCAGGTGATCAGCTGGTTCCAGTCAGACTCCCGATCCCGACGGGACATGCGCCGCAACAAGGCATTCAGCGACGGTGCGGTGAGGCCGTTGGGGGAAATGCTGAACATGTTCACTTCATTTGTTAATCACCGAAAAAGAGGCGGCCTGACACCATTCACGACGGCTCGGGCGCCGCGCGTGTGACACGGCGAGCGGTCGGCGGCCTCGCCTGACGATGGGATCAACCGTCGTCACGAAGGCATCGGTCACCGGGATCCGCATGAATACGGCCAGCAGGGATGGCCAGTCGGATGGAATCGCCTGCGCATTTCCACCCTGTGCCGTGGCATGGAGATCGTCGCCTTGATCCGCCACGATGGAGGGGAACATCCATGTCGCGTCACGGGCGCCCACGCAAGACTCCCGCAGCCACAGGCTGCGGCGCCGGCAATGCCGGCGGTCCCATCATCAGGGGGACGAGTCCAAGGCAGCGCAGTGATCCGTTCAGAACCGGTAGCCTACCGTAAGGGCGGTTGTGACGCCGGACGCTTTTGTTGTGTATTTCCATTGTGCGCCCTGGTCGGTTTCTTCGGATTTTCCCGACGCTGCGAGGTAGCCGACCTCCGCCCCCACCAACCAGTGCTTTTCGATCGCATACACGGCCCCGAGGTTGAACCCGTAGGAGATGTACGTGCCGTTCTTGAGGCTTCCCTTGGTGCCCCCGGCGGAAGGGGTGTAATCAAGCTTGCCCTGTCCGATTCCGAACACGGGATTGAGTTCGATCTGCAGTCCGGGGATCACCTGGTAGAAAACGCAGGCCGTCAGTTCGATTCCGATTGCCGTGTATTCCGGCTTCGTGTCGCTTTCGCCGGCAGACACATCCACATTCTTGTCGCTGCCTTGATGGGTCCGGGAAAACAGACTGGCCCCCGCATTCCACCCGAACTCATCATTGATGGGCTCACCGTACAGCACCCCGAGCTGGATCCCGGCGCTGCTCTTCGCGGTTTCCTTCTCGGAACCCGAAAGGGAACTGGATTCGAAATCAATCTGCTTGATGCCTGGGGTCAGACCCAATGTTGTTCACTTAGCACGCGCCTTGAATCGCCCGATCGGCGACTTCCG
>CAZZJC010000075.1:0-12924 GCA_964654285.1 uncultured Candidatus Kuenenia sp. | reverse complement strand
AATACATATTTTATGAAGATTCCAGGGCGGATGGGTTAAGCTCACGGCATTGCCGGCGCACCGTTGTTCGCGCCGGTCTGCCCCGCCGAGCGCGGCCTGCCCTTCACCGTGCCGCAGATTCTGCTCGGTCGCCAGCAGAGCCTGCTGGACATCACCGACACCGTGCTGACCGACCGGGATTGGACCTTGGATGGGCGTTCGGCCTGTCTGGAGGCCGAGACCTACACCCCGGGCGTGCCGCGTTTCGTCGAAGGCGAACTGGACATCGATCGCGCCGGCCGGGTGATCGCCCGCCTGCTTGAAAGCGAAGACTCCCCTGTCCTGTTCCCGCCGGAATCCAACGCCGCGCGGCTGGCGCAGTTCGTACTCAATCACCTGCATGCCGAGGACATCCATTACGACGATCTCGCGCGCTGGGTGCTTACCGCCATCGATTTCCTGCTGCGCCAGCGCGGGGTCGATCTGGGTCAATTGGAAGTCGATCAATGGAACCTGGCCCGGACCCTGGATGCCCGCATCGAACAACAGCGCACGACGGCCCGGCGCACCGCCGTGCAGGAACTCCTGTTCAGTGGCTCCGCCGCCCTGCGCAAATCGCCACCGCACCGCCACTTCCGGTTCGATCCCACCACCTATCCGGTGAGCGAGATCGAACGCGAGGTGAAGTTCCGCAAGCACTATTACCGCTACGTCGCCGCCATGAACGCCGAGGAACGCGCCTGCGCCATGGCCTTGGATGATCTGCCCGAGGTGCTCACCTGGGTCCGCAACCTGGAGCGCGAACCGCACGCCTTCCGCCTGCCCCGTTCGCCCGGCCGCAGCGGACGCTGGTTCTACCCCGACTTCGTGGCGCTTCTCACCGATGGCCGGACCCTGGTGGTCGAATACAAGGGCGGGCATCTCGTCGACAGCCTGGACACCGACGACAAGGTCGCCGCCGGCCAGCTCTGGGAGCGCACCACCGGCGGACTGTTCGTGCTGGTGTCCAACCAGGACTACCAGGCCATCGCGCGACACCTCGCTGCCCATCCCGTCCCGACCGGCATCCACCCGGGATGGCCGCCCGGTTATGCGGAATTCGTCGAAAAAAATGGCTCCGCAAGCGACCTGGGCGACATTGAGCCCATGCGGCCGGCACTGGGCGATGGTGCTGCGGCAGAGTGGACGGACGCGCCATGATCCACGTCCTTGACACCAACATCCTCAGCAAGGCATTCTCCGGTCGTTCAGTGCCGGCCCGACAAAGGCTGCTGGCGGCGAATCCGGCGTCATTGCGGGTCCCCACCATCGTCATCGCCGAGATCCAGTTCGGCATCCTGAAATCCGACGATCCTGCGCGGATGCGAGAACGCTGGGATCGATTCCTGTCGCCATTTGCCCGTTTGGCCTTCGACGAACCCGCTGCCATCGAACATGCCCGTTTGCGTTGGGCGCTGCGGCATCAACCGATCGGAGAACGCGATCTCGTCATCGCCGCCATCGCGACGGTGCAGCGGGCCACGGTGGTCACCAACAATCGGAGCGAATTCGACCGGGTTCCTGACTTGCTGGTCGAGGACTGGACCTGACCGCCGGAGTCAGAACCGCAGCCCGGCGCTGAGCCGGATCTGGCGGCCGATAGTCGACGAGAGCTGGTCCTCGCCGGCGTTCATCAGGCTGGTCGAGGTCGGTTCGTAGTGTTCGCTGTGGGAGGAATCGAAGACATCGAGCACCGAGAAACGCACCCAGTTCGCGCGATCGGCGCCGTAGCGCCAGCCCACGCCGAAGTCGAAGGCGGCATAGCTGGGCAGCCGCTGTTCCGCGATCTGGGGATTGATCAGCAGGACCGTGTGGCCGATATCGAAGACCTCGCGCCCGCCGACCAGGCGGCAGGCGGCGGTGGCGAACCAGGGGCCATGGGTCGCGTCGGTGCCGAGGTTGATCTTCCACGGCGGCGGGCCGTTGACGTTGCGGGGCAGGGTGAAGTCGTACTGGTAGAAGGTCGGGCCGGAGGGCACGGTCAGGCCCGGACTGCTGAAGCGGATCGCATGCTCGTAGCTGAAGAACTGCCAGGTGGTGTTGGCCCACAGCGACAGCGGCGACTGCGGCACCTTCCAGCGCACGTCGGCCTCGGCTCCGAACACATGCGCCGGGTTGTCGAGGTTGGCGTACTGCCAGACCGGGCCGGGCGCGCGGGTGGGATCGAACGGCCCGCCGGTGGTCAGCCACTGGGTGAAATTGGCGACCTGCTGGTCATACGGCAGCGGCTGGCGCCAGATCAGCGCGTTGGCGCGGTTGTAGAAGCCGCCCAGCGACCACGACAGGCCGGCGTCCTCGGTGCGCTTCCACGCCAGTTCGAGCGCCTGGATGCGTTCCGCGCCCAGGTCGGGATTGCGTTGCAGGAAGTAGTCCTGCTGGAAGGCCTCGAGGGCGGAGGGCAGGCGATAGCCGGAGGAATACGCGAACAGCACGTACTGGTGCGCATCCGGCACCCAGTTGATGGCGGCGCGCGGCGACATCATCGCGCCGACCTCGCTGTGGTGGTCGCCGCGCAGACCGCCGGTGAGGAAGAGTTCGCGGCAGACCTGCCACTGGTCCTCGGCGAAGAGGGCGTAGTTGGTGGTGGACACCTCGCCCCAGGTCGCGGGATCGCGGTACTCGGCGTCGCGCTTCCACATGTTCGAACGCGAACGCCAGGAGGTCCATTCGCCGCCGATGCTCAGCTGGTGCAGGTCGAAGGGCAGACGGATCTCGCCATGCGCGGTCTCGCGCACGTCGTGGAAGTCGAACTGGACGTAGGTGAAATCCAGGCTGGGGTCGTAGATCGGCTTCTGGTTCTGGTAGTCGGTGTTGTAGGTCTGGCGCTGATAGTAGGCGTTCCAGCGCGGGCCCTTGAGTTCGAGCTGCGCCGTGTCGATGGCGATGTCGGTGCGCGCGCTGCCCTGGGCGCCGCCGTCGACGATCTCGAGCGGGCGCAGGCGCACCTGGGTGTACGAGGCCTCCAGGCGCTGGTCCAAGGGCAGCTTCCACCCGACCAGGCCGAGCCAGCGCGAGGAGCGCTCGTCGGTGTCGCCGGTGGTGGCGGTGCGGGTGCTGTCCTGGTGCGTCAGGCCGGAGCGCGGCGCCGGCAGGTCGCCGAGTTCGGTGAACCCGGCGCTGAACTTGGCATAGGTGCCCTGCCAGAGCGGACCGCTCACGGTCACGTCGCCGTCGATCGCGTGCGGGTCGCCGATCGAACCGTAGGAACGCACCTCGAAGCGGTCGCCCACCTCGCGTGAATTCAGGCTGATCACGCCGCCGAAGGCGTTGGAGCCGAACTTCACCGAGCTCGGGCCCTTCACCACCTCGACGCGATCGAGATCGCTGTAGAAGAAGCTGCCGGTCCAGACGGTTCCGCCGAGTTCCTCGTTGCGGAAGACGCGGTTGTCAGAGACCACCAAAACGCGGTTGTTGAAGGTGCCGTCCCAGCCGCGCAGGCCGACCTCGAACTGGTTGTGGCGGGTCTGGTAGACATCGACGCCGGCGACGTAGCGCAGGCGGTCGGGGATGGTCGACGCCGGGGTGACCACGAAATCCTGGTCGGCGAGGATCTCGGTCGGCTGCGGCGCCCGCGCCAGCGCGGCGCGCCGGCGCAGCAGGGCGGAATCGCGCCGGACATCGCTGACCGTCTCGACATCCTCCGGTGCCGCGAGATCGGTCCTCGCCACGCCAGGGGTTGCGGTCTCGCCGGCCGGCAGGGCCGTGATCGCGGCGAGGGCGAGCAGCGAACGGACAGGCGGAATGCGGCCGAACATGGATATGAGTTTACTCCAGGCACCCATGCGACGCCAGTCCGGAACGATTCGGCACGGTTTCAGATGCCCTCGGATTCCCAGCCCAGACCGCTGCGTGCGAGGGTCTCGGCGGAGGTGATCGCGGCCGGCACGCCGCCCTCGGGGCGGAGCCAGCGGGCGGCGACGGCACGCACGTCGGCGGCGCGGACGGCAAGCACCCCGGCACGCAGGCGGTCGAGCCGCGCCGGTTCCGCGCCGGTCAGCGAACCGATGAAGCGGCCGCGCGCCTCGCCGGCCGGGCTGGCCGGCGCATCGATGCCGCTGATCACGCCGAGGATGGCTTCCTCCAGGTCGCGCGCGTCACCGGGCCACGCGGCGAGCCAGGCCAGGGACGAGCGCATGTCGTGCAGGGTGTCGCCCAGGCGCGGATCGCGGTAGCTCGACAGCACCAGGCTGGCGGTGCCGGCGGACCAGCGCGCCCCGCCGCCGTAGGCGCCGCCCTGTTCGCGCAGCAGGGGATGCAGGCGCAGGTTGGTGAGCACCTGCGCCGCCACCGCGCAGGCCGGCGCGTCGGCATGCCCCAGCGGCGGAGCGGTGAACGCCAGGGCCACGTGGTTCACCGCGCTCGCGGTGGTGTAGGCGCGCGGGCCGCCGTCGTCGCGACGGCCGAGACCCAGGCGGTCGGAGGTGGTCGCCCGCTGCGCCGGGCGCGGGCGCAGGCGGCCCGGCAGGGGGAAACGCTCGCAGGCCGGCGTCGCACGCCGGGGTGGCAGACCGGATCCGTCGCCGATCTCGACGCGTTCGCGCGGCTGCACCGCCAAGGCGGCAAGCAGGCGGCGGCAGGAATTCGCGAGTTCGACCAGGTGTTCCGGCGCCTCGATCGCGCGTGCGGTGGCGCGCAGCCAGGCCAGGCGGCCGAGGCCGGACAGCCGGTGCGCGAGTCCCGCCGCGCCGGGAAAGCCGCGCAGGGCCGCGCGCCCGGCCAGGGCGGAACCCGCGTTGGCGATCTGGTCGCGCAGGCGCTGGTGGTCCTGGTCGACGAGTTCGGCCAGGCGGTCGCGCTCGTCGAAGCTGGTCTGCTCCAGGGCCTCGGTCAGCAGCGGCAGGAACTCGTGTGAACGCGCAGCGAGGCCGCGCACCTCCAGCACCAGCCAGGCGCGCACGGCGGCGGCGTCCTCGGGATCGCTGGCGATCTCCAGCCAGCCGCCCAGTCCGGCGCAGAGCGCGTTCTGCCGCGCCGCCTGCTCGGCGTAGCCGCGCCGGCCGATGCCGAGCTGACCCAGCGACCCGACCACCAGCGGCAGCAGGTTGAGCCCGTCCGGCGGCAGGTCGGGCAGCGGCAAGGCCAGAAGATGATGCACCAGGCCGTTGGTGCGGGCCGCGAAGACGGTCAGCCCCGGAGCGCGGTGCGCGGGTTCGCTCCAGCGCCGGCGGGCCGGGATGTCGGCCAGGGTCAGGCGCGGCAGGAGGTCGGTGTCGAACGGCCGCTGCTGATGCGCCAGCAGCGCGGCGGCCTCGGCCTTGACCTGCGCCCGGCGATCCTCGCCCGCGACGACCAGCGCCGCCTGCGCCCCGGCGGCCTCGGCGGCGGCGGTGCGCGCCGGCAGGCGGCGATCGGGACGCGCGAACACCGCCACCCGGTGCGGATTGGCGAGCAGGCGCGTCCGCACCTCGCGGCCCAGCCAGGCCGGATCGCGCACCCGCGCCGTGAGCCGTTCGATCGCTGCGGCCGGATCCAGGAAGGGGCGCGGATCGACGCCCAGGCACCAGGGTTTCACCACGCGCAACGCGAGTTCGAGCCCGAACGGCGCGTGGTCGCCCCGGATCTCGCGGCGGGCGAGTTCGAGCTGATGCAGGGCGGCGGCGATCTCGCTGGCGGGTACGCCGCTCGCGGCGATCCGCTCCAGGCAGCCCAGCACCAGCGGTTCCAGGCGGGGATAGTCCGCCGGCGCGATGCCTTCCAGTTCGGCGCTGAACAGGCCGTTGCGCTCGCTGCCGCGATAGCCGGACGAACCGATCGACCGCCCGAGGCCGCTGCCTTCGAGCGCGAGGCGCAGCGGCGCGCCGGCGTGGCCGAGGAGCAGGCGGTCGAGGAGATCCGCCGCCAGCACCTCGTCGAGGTCGGCGGTATCGCCCCAGCACCAATGCAGCGACGCATGGCCGGCGTCCTCACATTCGGCGTCTTCGGCCCACGGCACCGGCACATCGCGCCGACGCGGCGCCGTCAGCGGCGTCTGCAACGGCGGCGGCGGCAGCGCGGTGCCGTCAACGGCCAGGTAGGGGTCCAGCTCCGCGTGCAGGGCGGCGACATCGACGGCGCCGTAGGTGGTCAGCAGGGCGTTGGCCGGGCGGTAGCAGCGCCGATGGAAGGCGACCAGCGCGGCGTGGGAAAGACGCGGGATGGCGGCCGGATCGCCGCCCGCGTTGTGGCGGTAGCAGGTGCCGGGCAGGAGGGCTTCCACCGCGGCCTGGCCGACGAGCTCCTCGACCCCCTCCATCGCGCCCTTCATCTCGTTGTAGACCACGCCCTGGCGCGCCGCGTTGCCGCCGGCGAGGTCGAGGCGGAAGCCCTCCTGCGCCGCGTCGCGTGCATCCAGGCTGGGCGCGAACACCGCGTCCAGGTACACCCGCGCCAGGTTGCGGTAGTCGGCCTCGACCTGGGTCGCGAACGGGTAGGCGGTGTGGTCGCCCCAGGTCATCGCGTTCATGAAGGTCTGGAGCGACCGGCGCAGCATGCTGAAGAAGGGATCGCGCACCGGGTAGCGCCGGCTGCCGCACAGCGCGATGTGTTCGAGCGCATGCGGCAGGCCGGTGGAATCATCCGGCGGCGTGCGCAGCGCGAGGCAGAACGCCCGGTGCTCGTCGTCGCAGGCGAGGTGCCAGTGCACGAACCCCGACGGGTGGGTATACCGCCGCGCGCTCAGCCCGAGTCCGGGTATCGCGGTTTCCTCAGCCAGGACCAGGGTTGCCATCGTCGCTGCACCATGAAGGCAGCCCGGAACCCGCGCAACTAAAACCATCGCAGGTTGAGGCAGGAAGGCCGGGATGCCGCATATTCACCCAGGAATCCGCCATCCTCGCGCCTGCTCGCGCCCATGCGGCTGGATTCCCCGGGCTCGATCGGCACAGTCCACGCCGTGATCATCAAACCCATCAGCATGCGCCTGGTCGCCTACGGCCAGAAGGCCAATATCGCCGCCATCCGCCGCCGGGCGGCCGATCTGCTCAAGGAGGAGCACGGATCCGCCGATCCGGCGGCGATGCAGGACACCGCCGCCAGGCAGGTCCACGCCGAGATCGTCGCCACGACCCTGGCCGGCGAGGTCGCTCTCAAGGCCCCCACGCCCAGCCAGGCCGGCCTCACCGTCCTGCTCAAGGACATCAACGGCCGCATGGGGGTGGAATGGCTGGATGAACTGCCGGTGGCCAAGACCTGCGTGGTCTACGCGACCTGGACGGACTTCCGCGCCGGCATGGACTGGCAGGTACTGATCCATGAGGGCGGCCGCACCTCGGACAGCCGCCCGGCGCCGGCCTAGACCGGTCGCGGCGCCGGGTTGCAGAACCGGGTCGCGGCCGATGATGCCGCCGGTGACGAAATCCCTCGAGATCAAGGTCGGCCTGCTGGTCGTGCTCGGCCTCGCCGCCACGGTGACGACCATCCTGCTGTCCGATCGGATCGAACTCGACCAGTCCTATCGCGTTGCCGTCTACCTGTCGGACGCCGGCGGATTGCGCAGCGAATCGCCCGCCACCCTCGCCGGCATCCGCATCGGCGAGGTCGACTCGATCAAGCCGGTCACCGACGCCCGCGGCCAGATCCGCGCCGTGGTGAAGATCAAGAACAAGTACGAACTGCCGGCGGACTGCCGGGTGCAGTTGTCGACCGCCGGCATCTTCGGCGACGCCTTCCTCGCCTTCAGCGCGACCGCCGCCCATCGACCTGGCGCCAAGACCCTGCCGATGGATGGCAGCGCCGAACTCACCGCCGCGCCCAGCTTCTTCGACGAGGCCACGTCCCAGGCGCAGCGCATCATGGTCGGGGTCAACGACGTGCTCGCGCCGGAGACCCGGCAGGATCTCCGCCGGCTGGCGAAGAACTCCGCCGACCTCGCCGGCGAATCGGCGCAACTGGCGAAGAACCTCAACGACCAGGCGAAGCTGCTGGCTGAAACCCTGGGGGCGGTCAAGCAGGCGACCACCACCCTCGACGCCACGGTCAAACGCCTGGGGGACCGCCTCGACACGATCGCCGACAAGTCCGGCCAGGCCCTCGACGCCGGCACCGGCGCGATCAAGGCGATCGAAGCCGGCGCGACCCGCACCACCACCGCCGCCGAGGGCGCGATCAGGCGCCTCGACGGCATCCTGGCCAAGGTGGAGGCCTCGCCCGGCACGGCCGATCTCGCCGCGACCATGAAATCCGTGCGGGAACTGAGCGAACGCCTGGCCCGCATCGCCGCCGCGATCGACGAGGGCAAGGGCATGCTCGGCCAGCTCGTCACCAACCGCGATCTCGCCCGCGACCTGCACCGCCTCGCGCTCGATGCCGGTTCGGCGGCGAAGAATCTCGCCGACCAGCCGAGCGACGCGGTGTGGGGTCGCAGCGACCGAGAGGCGCGCGCCGACCGCGAGGCGCGCAGCCGCGAACTGCAACGCCGCGTCCTGGAACAGGGTTTTCCAGCGGCCGAGGCGAAAACGGACAAGAAACCGTAACCGACGCAATTCCTGGCATCGTCCGGGGTGCCAGCCTCCTGGGATCGCCGGCCCCTCGCCGGCACGACGAAACCACCGAACCGCCGGGACGGCAGCGATCCCGGACGGCCTGGACGGCCCGATGGGACAGGTCTGCCCGCGTCGAATCCTGTCCGATTCCAAGCAACGGCGCGCGGGAAGGATCGTAGGTCATGGGGTGGCGAGCCACCCGATCTCCGCTTACGAAACGCGTCCCGCATGACGACCCTCACTGCCCACGACACGCCTGCGACCGAGGCCAGCGCGGTACCGACCGCCGCAGCGCAGGCGACGCGCAGCGCCGCGCGCGCCGGTGACAAGGCGCTGCCGCTGCTGGTGCTCCTCCAGCCGCTGGTGAATCCCGGCTTCCCGGCGGTGCCGTTCCGGCTCGAACCGCTCTCGCTGATGGTCATCGCCGGATTGACGCCGCGCGACAAATGGCGGGTGAGGATCCTTGATGGCGACGTGGTGAAGAAGCAGGAACGCCTGGTCGATCCTGAAGCGGCGGTGGTCGGCATCACCCTGGTGCAGGCGACCCAGGTATCGGGCTTCGCCGCCGCGGACGCCTACCGCAAGCTCGGCATCCCGGTCATCATCGGCGGGCCCGGCGTCGCGCTCGAACCGGAATCGGCGGCAAAGCACGCGGATGCGATCGTCATCGGCGAGGTCGAAGGCCGCTGGGAGCAGATCCTCGACGATGCCCTCGCCAGGCGGCTGAAACCGGTCTACCGCCTCGGTCAGGCCACGTCGTTCGCCGGCACGACGCCGGCGCGCGACCTGATCCCGCATTACCGCTGGCGCTACTTCGGGGCGACCCTCATCCAGACCACGCGCGGCTGCCCGCACGTCTGCCCGTTCTGCGCCCCGGCGGTGTTCTACGGCCAGAAGCTGCGCCATCGCCCGGTCGCCGACGTGGTGGCCGAGATCGCGGCGGTGAAGAAGAAGTACGGCCGCACCATGTTCGGCTTCACCGACGACAACCTGGCGGGCAACCGCAACTACGCGCGCGAACTCTTCACCGCCCTCATCCCGCTCAAGATCGGCTGGGGCGGCCAGGCCTGCATCTACATCGCGCGCGACCTGGAACTGCTCGACCTCGCCAAGCGCAGCGGCTGCCGTTCGCTGCTGATCGGCCTGGAGACCACCGAGCAGGATTCGATGGATGAGACGAAGAAGGGCCTCAAGGTCGACGACTACCCGGAACTCATCAAGCGGCTCCAGGATCGCGACATCATGATCATCGCGACCTTCACCATCGGCCACGACCATGACGACGATTCGACCTATGACCGGGTGCTGGACTACTGCCGCAGGCACCGGCTCGACTTCCCGCTGTTCATGACCCTGCAGATCCATCCCGGCATCCCGCTGTACAACCAGATGAAGGCCGCCGGCCGCCTCTACGACGATCCCGCCGGCATCAGCCCGTTCCGCGCCGCCTACCAGCCGGCGAAGCTCACCCGCGATCAGATCCCGCGCCGCCTCGCGGATCTCTACGACCGCTACTACAACTGGCGCTTCATCCTCGGGAACCTCTGGCACTGGCTCATCCGCGGCCGCTTCCGGCGGTTCTTCAGCCTCATCGCGGTGTACGGCGCGTACTTCTCGTTCGTGCGCAAGGCCGCGCGGCCGCCGAAGGGCCACTGATTCCGCCGGCTGCGGTCCACACCTGCCGGGTAACGGCGTGCCGGCGCGTTGACGCCGATGCGATCGCCGCGTACGCATCCGGCGCGAGGTCGGTCATGCTCAAGGCTCTGCTCCTCATCGGTTCCGTAGCCTGCTCCAGCGGCTTCGGCGCGGAGTTCCTCCTCCTCGACAAGACCAAGGTCACGGCCGAGAAGCTGACCCTGGCCAAGGAGCTGCCGAGCGTGTTCATCTCGGCCACGACCGGCGACGAGACCAGGACCTACAAGCATTCCGAGATCGAGGTGGCCTCGCTGCCGCAGGATCTGCTCGACGAATTCGAGAAATACCGCAAGGAGCAGCTCGCCAAGCGCATCGTGCTGGCCGACGACCGCTGGGTCTCGCGCGATGCGCTGCTGCTGAAACGCGACGCCAAGTACGGCTACAAGAAGGCCCTCCCGAAGGCCGGCGATTCGGTGATCGAGTTCGTCAACGAGACCAAGGATACCGTGACCATCGGCATCCGCTCCGGCGACCGGGGCTACGAGATGCACATCGAGGCCGGCAAGAAGAAGGCCTACCAGATCCCGGACGGCAAGGTGCACTACCTCATGGCCCAGGAATCACACGATGGGAAATCCCTCATCGTCCAGAAGACCAAGCCGGAAATCCTGAAGAACGTGCGCCTGACCGTGACCGTCTACGATTCGGACAAGCCGACCGACAACGAGCTGGGCTCGATCCCGATCCCGGCGGAATACCAGGTTCCTGGCGGGAAGTGACGATTTATCGCGGACGTTCTGGCTGCGCCAGGCAGGTGGCCGGATCGTGCGCCAACGGGTTGAATCCCTCCCACCTCTTCAGGATTCACCTACAGGTTGGCGCATGGGACCTGGACTCGCATGCGTCCGGCCCGCACGAAGGCCTGGGGCTTCCCTGTGGCCCGATGGCTTCCGGCCACCAGGGGGCGTTCCTGGATTCGTCAACCTGATGGTGAATCCCCAGCAAGGGGGTTACACCTCGCCGCCGACGCGGTAGATCAACTCCATGCGCCACGTCCTTCTGCTGCTGACCGCCGCCTTCGTCTCCGCCGGTGATGCGGTGTACGTCACCACCTTCCGCGACCCCAGCCGCATGCTGGAGGCCCACCGCTTGACCGCGGTGGCGGCCCCGGCCGAGAAACTCACCGTCACCGACGCGACCGGCAGCCGCATCGTCGCCGTCACGGTGGTGCCGATCCCAGGGACCGGCCAGGTGCTGCACCGCGCCCTGGTCGACGGTCTGACCCCCGCAAGCGAAGTGAAACTGCGGTTCGGTACCGACGACGAGTTCCGGGTACGCACGTTGCCGAGCACCCTCGACCGTCCACTGAAGATCGCCAACGGCGGCGACACCATGCACCAGCCCGAATGGTTCGCGAACACCAACCGCTCGCTCGCCAAACACGATCCCGACCTGGTGGTGTTCGGCGGCGATCTGGCCTACGAAGACGGCAGGAAGGGCGAGCGTGTCCTGACCTGGATCCGCATATACCACGAAACCGCCCGTGCGCCGGACGGCCGCGTACTGCCCTTCATCAGTTGCATCGGCAACCACGAAGTGGTCGGCGGCTATGGCGGCGACCCCGGCAAGGCGCCGTTCTACTTCGCCATGATGCCGAAGGACAACCTCGCCTACCGTGCGGTGGACATAGGCGATCAGGTCTCATTCATCCTGCTCGACAGCGACCACGCCACGCGCATCCCAGGCGCGCAGACCGAATGGCTGGCCAAGGAGATCGCCGCGCGCGGCAGACGCGCCCACGTCATCCCGGTCTACCACTACCCCGCGTGGCCGACGGTGAAGGCCCCGAAAGGCAAGACGCCGTTTGACAACCGCGTGGCGGTGATGATCCGCGAGCAATGGCTGCCCCTGTTCGAGGCCAATGGAGTGCGCCTGGCGCTCGAACACGATCAACACTCATTCAAGCGCACGATGCCGATCCGGGCCGGCAAGACCGATCCCAACGGCATAACCTATCTGGGCGACGGCGCCTGGGGCGTCGAGGTGCGTCCGATCTTCCCCGACCTGCCGCTCATGGCCAAGACCGCTTCGCGCCGTCATGGCTGGCTCTTGCAACTGCACGCCAATGGCCGCGTGGACGCCACCGCGATCGATGAACAGGGTGAGGTGTTCGATCAGGTCACGATCCCGGCACGGTGATCCCGAGCTTCTCTACGGATGCACCAGGTTTCCAGGGACGAGAGTCCCTGGCGGGCGTAGCGGGCAGAGCCCGCGAGGAGCAATCCCCCGAAAGAGCGAAGCGAGTGAGCGGGGACGGGCTTGGTTCCGCGCAGCGGCTTCTTGCCGCTGCGCGGAACAGGTGGCGCAGCCACCGTCGCCGCAGTCCGATCCCCGCGCAGCGGGGACATGCGCAGCATGCCAGCCGCAGAGCGGCGCAGTCGGGCTGGGGCGCAAGCCCCGCTAGGGTCCCTGCGTGAAGGGAGTTTGACTCAGGAAGCCAAACTTTCGCACGGGTCGGGTCCGTGCGGGTCCAGGGACGAGAGTCCCTGGCGGGCGTAGCGGGCAGAGCCCGCGAGGAGCAATCCCCCGAAAGAGCGAAGCGAGTGAGCGGGGACGGGCTTGGTTCCGCGCAGCGGCTTCTTGCCGCTGCGCGGAACAGGTGGCGCAGCCACCGTCGCCGCAGTCCGATCCCCGCGCAGCGGGGACATGCGCAGCATGCCAGCCGCAGAGCGGCGCAGTCGGGCTGGGGCGCAAGCCCCGCTAGTGTCCTGTAACTGAAAAGTCTTAAACAAATATGGTTTCCGGCCGTATA
>CAZZJC010000074.1:0-13607 GCA_964654285.1 uncultured Candidatus Kuenenia sp. | reverse complement strand
CCTCGTAAATATTTGTGAAACAAATGCTTATATCTTAACTGAATGCCATTGGCCGTTCGACGGTGGGCAGATCCAACCGTGCCAGTTCACCTGCGGTGGTGATGGCGAAGACTCCCCCACCGCTGAGGGTGAACGGACTGCTGACCGCTGGCAATCCGGCATCAGTCAGCGTCTGGCCCTCGGTCAGACTGAGGCGGCGCACCGGCCCACCATCATTGACGAAGATGCACGGACCCTGCACGGCCAGATGCCGGATCGCAGTCGGCGCCTTCACCGACCAGAGGGGCTGACCGGTGGGCAGATCCAAGGCGGTCAGTCCCGGCGGCTGGTCGGTAGCGACGATCAGCAGGGCACCGGAGATGGCCGGATCGGCCGACAGCGAGGCGCGGTGACGCCAACGCTCCTGACCCTGGGCGGGATCCAAACCAAGCAGAACACCGTTGGCCAGATCGGCGACCAGCACCAGACTTTCGCTGGCGGCCAGGAAATCGGCCCGACCGAAGGTGCGCTGCCAGCGCCGGGCGCCATCGGCACTGGCCAAGGCCAAAAGACCGACCGGCGGCTCGCCGGTCAGGGCCAGCACCGTACCGCTGGTGAGCACCGGTGAGCGGTGGACACCCGCCGCCACCGGTGCGAACCAGCGCGGGGCTGGCGCGTTCTGCCCACCCGTCGGGGGCAGGGCCAGCACACCGGCCTGCGTACCACGGGCCAACGGAACGACCAGCAGG
Source organism: uncultured Candidatus Kuenenia sp. (assembly GCA_964654285.1). Classification (GTDB taxonomy): domain Bacteria; phylum Planctomycetota; class UBA11346; order UBA11346; family UBA11346; genus BJHQ01. Next base: position 12,879 of record CAZZJC010000074.1, on the reverse strand, counting down.
TCATCGCTGACCGCTGCCGGCGCCACCTGGAGCGCCTGCGTCTGGGCGGCATCGGCGTCAGGCAGATGGTTCCAGCACAAGGTTCCCACCGCTGGCACGGGCAACCGCTCGGGATTGCCGCCGTGACCGGAGCCACCCAGGGGTCCGGCCCACAGCGGTGCGCGCACGACGCCGCTGGCGGTGCCGGCGGCAATCAGGCCATGGTCCTGGCTGGGGATGAGCACCCGGTCCCGCCACAACACCGGCGAACCGACGAAGAGGCCCGAGGTGCCGGCCTGCAGGCGCCAGCGTGCGGTCAGGCTGCGCCGGTCGAAGACGGTGAACAGGCCATCGCTACCGAGTATGCCCAGATGATCGTCGGTGACCACCGGACTGGCGATCACCGGGCAACGCAATTCACCGGTGCCCCGGCTGCGACCATTGCGGTCAAAGATCGAGATCCGGCCATCACGGCTGACCGCGATCACCTCGTCGCCGGAGAGCACCACGGCCCCCAGCACGGTGGCCTCCAGCGGCACCCGCCACAACGTTTTCAGGTTCTGGCGGTCGAGGCAGCGCAGTTCACCACCTCGGCCAGCCTTGATGTAATCGCCTTCGCCCATGCCCAGGTAGATGCGCTCAGCATCCAGCGCCGGCAGGCTGAACACCGGATACGGCATGGCCTCGCGGGCCAGTTCCGCGCCGGTCAGGGCGTCGAGCACGCACAGGGCCTTGCCGCCGATACCCAGGCCGGCATAGACCCGGCCATCGGCCACGACCAAGGAGGTCTCCGCATCGGGATACCGATCACCGGGCAGATGCCACAGCACCTTGGCCCCACCCCGGCCATCGCCGGCGAGATCCAGGCAATAGTAGCCATCATCGCCGGCGCCGACATAGACCTTGCCCTGCCAGACCACTGGCGTGCATTCGACATGGCTACGGGTGGCCTGGGTCCAACGCACCGCGCCACTACGCGCATCCAGGCAGACCACACGGGCATCGCGGGTGGTATGCACGCCTTCGCCGCAGACCAGGGCATCGCCGACCACCACCGGCGAGGAGAAGGTCGGTCGGTAGCCCTTGGGTGCGGCATCCCAGACCACCGCACCGCTGGCGGCATCCAGGCAGAGGATGCGGCCCTCACCGCCCATGACGCCCAGGCGGGCGGTGCTGATGAAAACATGATCGCCGACCACGGCCGGCGAGGAGAGCAGGCCAGCTTCGCCATCCTTCCAGGTCCAATGGATGCCGCCACCAAGTGGCATGCGCGCATCCACGCCGGCACCGCGCCGGTCAAGTCCACCCCGGGCCATGGACCAGGACCCATCGACTCGGGCCACGTTCTGCGCTCCCAGGCGTTCCGTCAGCCAACCAATCCCCTCCACCACGCCCCAGCCCAGGGCAGCAAGAATCAGCACGGCGATCTTCTGACGCCAGCACAGGCGCAGGACCAGCAGCAGGCTGTGCGGCTTGAGCATGGCCAAGAGCGAGGCCAGCACCGCCGCCAGCACACCCCACAGGATGGGGATCAGCACCTGCATAGGCCCGACCAGCACCGGGATCACGCCCAGCACGTCGATATTTACCAAAATAGGCAGCATAAACGGTTCCTTTGGAAAGGCTTCGCGGATCCGCCATCCAGGCGCCGCGCTTGTCGTGTCAGATTGAAGCGGCCATGTTTGATCCTTCTTCCAGACGGGTCCTCCAGAAACTGCCTGTCCTGGATCCTGTCCAGATCACCAATCCATGTGGTCCAGATCGCCAATCCATGTGGGCAGGTCCTTTCGTGTCTGGCGAAGACGGGCCTGTCTTCAGGCAATGATACCGCCTTGCGATCTCCCCAGCCCCCCAATCTCATACAGGGCTGTCAGTACCTTCCGTTCATAGAATTCAGACCATTCTGTCCGCAGTGCCGGGACATCCTATGTAAGACATTGCAGCATAATTTGTTATGGATGATCATCCGGGGATTGCCGGTATCTCATCTGGCGAAATAACCATGTAAATGAGCGAAACATTCATTCAAGACCAAAGCCGGGACAAGCTGAACGACGCCGTCGCCATCAGTGGCTCTTGCCCTTGGCCGGGATGTTCAGAAGCATGGTGGCATGCAAGCGAGCCCATCGTGCATGCCCATCCATCCCCTCGTGCTGGTGGATGATCCCGTCCTGCATGCCGGCCTGCAACGTTACATCGACGAACATGATCTGCCTTGGCGTGCCTATCTGCTGGAACGGGTGGAAAGGGAACTAGAGGTAAACCTGCCATCCGTCATCGACGGGGCCGTGCTGCTGAGATTACACGACTTGCGAAGACATCCCTGCTTCGGTCCGAGGATGCCGTTGGTGCAATGCCAGCTCGATGGGGGCGTAAACAATGATTTTACCGTCATTGGTGTTGATGACCAGGCCATCGGCAGCCTGGCCGCCCAGCATCTGGTAGAGGTCGGGTTCCGCCATCTGGCCTGCGTCGGCGCTGCCAACATCCCGGTCATCGGCCGTCGATTCCAGGCCTTCCACGCCGCATGCCAACGGCTCGGCGTACCCTGCAATACGGTGTCAATGGGAGATCAGGCAGGCGATACGGCACTGGAACGCGAAAGGGCGGCGATCCGGCTTCTACGTCGGGTGTCCGAGCCGGTCGGATTGTTTTTCCATCAGGATCAATCGGCGGCATGGTTCTTCCGCCTCTGCCTGCGTCACAACCTCCGGGTGCCACAGGACTTCGGAATCGTGGGTGTCGATGATGGCGCAACATGCACCAAGATGGGAATATCGAGCCTGGTGGTGCCCTGGACCTGGATCGGATATCAGGCCGGTCGGGAGCTGCATCGGCTCTTTTCAGGTCACCCTCCTCGCCGAGAGCCTATCCTGGTACCGCCCTTGCGAGTGGTGACCAGGGCATCGACCCGCATTGAAGCGCACACGGGAGACCCGGCGGTCGATGCTTTGATCGGCAGCTGCGTCCACGCCCAAAAGCCGGTGGTGGTCAGTGAGTTGCTGACCTCCACCGGCCTGTCCCAGAGCACCTTCTGGCGGCGGTGCCGAACGCATCTGCGGATGTCGCCGCAGACCTACATCGTGCGTCGCCGCCTTGAGACTGCGCAGAAATCGCTGCATGAAAGCGACGAGTCGATCGCTGGAATCGCCAGGCGTCTTGGATTCGGCACCGCACGCTCGCTGCAGATCCAATTCCGCCGGGCTTTCGGCCTGTCGCCCAGCCAATTCCGCTTCCGGATACGGTTGCAGAAATGAGGCTTGCTGTTGTGGGCAGGTGTTCTGATGGCATTGGCATCGCAGATTGGCGTAGGCAGGCAGCGCCAAGAGCGCTGACGCCAAGTTGCTCAACCAGGCGCACGTTGCCAGATTCCTGCGAGATCGCGAAAAGCGGGCGATCGAATCCTAGCCGATGTTGCTCAAGGAATATGGCCAGCTCATCAACGATCAGATCGGCCGCCTGGTCCAGCACACCCAGGCGACGGTGATCAAGGACATGCTGACTGGATAAAATCAGCAAATATTCCATGACATTCACTACTACAACCTGGAATCGACTGTAGGGGGTACTTTACCCTGTCGCAACGATCGGTGCTTCCAACCGTATGATCACTTGACTCTGTTCCCCCCAGCACCCGGAAGAATCCCTCCATGCCGTGCCTTCGATGGATCCGCCTCCTGCCGTTAACGCTTGCTGTCCTGGTCGGCGCCGAGGATCCGGCCGTGGCCGACTTGCAGGCGCTGCGCCAACGTCTGCATCAGGCATTGGGCCAGCGGATGGCTGATGATAACAGCCGGTCGCCGGCGCAGGACCTGCTGCTCATACCGGAGGAGGCGGTACGTGTCCCAGGCGCGCTGGTACGCTTTGATTTCGACCGTACCGGTGTGATCCGCGAATCCCCGGAGATCCGCCTGCGCCGACGGGGCGGAGTCTGGACGGATGCCACGGTCCAAGGTTTCTCCGAAGACCGGCTGTGTGGTGCCAGTCTGGGTGGCCGTTTCCAACTCCATGGCCATGACGCCTCCGGACTGCGGTTGGTCGACGACGTCCTGGAGGGTCGGTTGATCCTGATCACGTCCCAGCACGTTTTTCGCAGCGACACGGTGTTCGGCTCGGTGCTGCACCACACCCCACCGCACATGAAGCCGGTCACGCCCTGGTCCATCCTCAGCGAGGAGCGGGCCGATCCCCGCCCCTTGTCGCTGACGATGACCGCCCGGCGCCAACCGGGGGCCTATCTGTTCTCGTTCCGTTTATCCAATCAGGACGGTCAGGGGGTGGATTTCCATCATGAGGGGCAGAGCAAGAAAGTCCCTGGCCCAACGCTGATCACCGGCAAGGTCCAGCATGATGGCCGCATTGCGCGTGTGGCCGCCGCCTGGGGGTGGAACAAAGGCCTTCACGACCTGGAGGTGGCCGGTCTGAAAGCGACCTCCGACCGCCTGAGCGGAGAATTCACCATCATCTACCAACCGGACCTGTGGATGCCAGCCGACAATCGACGACGCCGTCAGACCTACCGCATCGACCTGCCGGTGGTCGCCGGGGAGGTGCGCGGCCAGGTCCAGACCAGCGGTGCTTTCGGCACCTATGCCTGTGCCATCGAAGGCCGGGTCTGGCAGGGGATGGTCGGCACCTATACCGGTTCGGATATCGACGGTGCGATCGGCGGGCACCTGGTTGCCGGGTTGATCGAGGCGCCGGCACTGCCGTCCCTGGCCACCACCAGCGATGCTCAGGCCCTCAGTCGCGACATCCGTTCCCTGCATCGGGCACTGATACGATACCCTCTGTCCTTGGCCGAGGCCCAGGTCGGTGCTGAAGGCCTGGTGCCGGAGCGCGAGAGCACCCGTCTGCTGTGGGAATGCCTCCGTCGCGCCGCGCCCGCTGATCCGGTGCCGGCCCAAGGCGCCTGCGGTCCGAGCGATCCTGATTTTGGTCCTTTCTTTAGCGACATGAAGCCTCTGGCGGAGGACGGCACCGTGCCGGCGGTGTCCACCACCGCGCCAGGTCAGACCTGGGGTTTCATCAAACGCTGGCGCTGGTTGGGACCATTCACCGAAGCCGGGCAATCGCTGCTGCCTCCAGCGGCGGTGGAGAATGTCTCCTGGCGTGGTCCCGGCGGCTCCTGGGCTTGGGAGGAATGCGCCTACGACCGTCCGCGCCTGTTGCCCGATGCCCTCTGGGATCGGGTGGTCGCGACGCAACTGGAAAGCTTCGTCTGGTATGCTGCCACTACCCTGAAGACCGCCACCGCCCAGCGGGTCTGGCTGGCGGTGCCGGCCAACGGCCAGGGTCGGCTCTGGTTGGATGGCCGTCTGCTGTGGGAGGGCACTGACCGCAGCGACAACCTGATGCCGGCCATCCTGCCGGTGGACCTGTCCGCCGGCGAACACCAGGTGCTGATTCAGGCCGGGGCGAAAAACCTTCAGTTCAAACAAATAAGTCATGGAGCACGAACGAATTACCACGTGCGGCGCCACCTGGCCGAGATCGGCCTTTCCATCTGCCTGGCCGGATCACCCGGTGGCACCTCGTCGGTGCAGGCCCGGCGTCAGGCGGAACGTGCGGCGGTGGAACGCGAACGCCGGCTCAAGAGCGGACGTCGTGGCGACGGCAGCGGTCACTTCCCTGATGCGAAACCACCCACGGCCTGGGACCTGGATCAGGGCACCAATGTGGCATGGACCACACCGGTGCCCACCGGTTCCGCCGACCCGGTGGCGCGGTGCGGCAAGGTCTGGGTGGCGGCAGGTCGCCTGACCTGCCTGGACCAGGCTTCCGGCAAGGTGCTGTGGTCGGCGCCGGGTGGCAGCGCCACCCCGTTGGCCACTGATCGCATGGTGGTCACCTCGGGTGGCGGAGCGGTCATAGCCTATGATCATCAGGGCACACAACTCTGGACGGCCAGTTGCGACCTGGCTGGCGATCCCGTGTTGGCGGGCGATCGCTTGATCCTTTCCGATGTGGTGACAATCCCGGCAACAGATTCCAAGTCGCTGTCGGAGAAGAAGAAGGAGAAAGAGAAGGAGAAGGAGAAAGAGAAAGAGAAAGAGAAAGAGAAAGAACTGGTCGTCCAGGCCTTTGCGATCGCCAGTGGCAAATCTCTCTGGCGCATGACCTTGCCGGTCGACAGCCCTGGTCTGATCGCCCTACCGGTGGAGAACGGTACGCACAGCCTCCAGGTGCTGGTGACCGCCTCCGGGCACGCCCTGGATGCAGCCGATGGCCGCGTCCTGCAGACCGGCCTGACCGGCGGTATCGTGCCGGCCAGTACGCTCTCCTTCGATGGCGTCACCATCGGCTTCGTGCAAGGCTGGACCGCATCTTCGCCGGAAAGGGGTGGTTGGAAGTCCGCCGCCCGGCTGTTCCTGGATGGCGAGGGGCGCCTCGGTGCGCGGGTCCTGTTCTCCAGCATCGGCCCCAGCCGCTACGGAGGCATCCCGATCATCCAGGGTGACTACCTGCATGTCGCCTGCTGCACCAACGAGCAGCACATGGAATGCCCAGTCCCGATCACCAATCTGCACACCTATCGGCTGGCGGATGGGGCGCACCTGAATGACTTCAAGCCCTTGATCGATGATGCCACCCAACCGTCATCGTTGAGTCTGGCCGGCGGACTCCTCTTCTGCCATGATCGCGGGGGGAAACAGGATTTCGTCAAGAATCCCCGGCCGTACATGGCCATCGCCGCCCCCGGCGCCTTCCCCTCACAGATGGCGACATGGAACACCTTGCGGGTGCTGGAGGGTGCCAACGGGCCCGCCTTTGATGGGGAACGCATGTTTCTGGCCAGCCAGGGCAAGGTGGTCTGTGTGATCGTGACCACGCCCGAGCAGCAGCGTGGTGTCCAGGAGGCCGCCGCCATGGCCCTGTTCGCTCAGATCGGCCCCAAGCCCGTCACCTTCAATCTCAAGCCGCTCAAGCCCAAGGCCCGCGAAACGGTGCCGGCGCGGTTTCCGGTGTCACGCCTGAGCGACCGCCGCGCTGCTGAAAACTGGCTGGTGGCCGGCCCCTTCCCAAAGCCCTCGGTGGATCCCTTCGCCAATCTGGGCGGGGTGGGCCAGGCCATGCCCGCCGTGGGTGATGCTCTGCGCATCGCCGACCAGGACATCACGTTTGCCCCTCTCGACCCCGAATGTCTGACCGACTATCTCGGGACCTACGTGCGTGCCGGCAATCAGTGGGGCTACCAGTCCTCGATGTGCTTCGATCTGGATCGCCTGACCGGCAAGCGTCTGAAGACCACGACGCTTCTGGCCACCGTCATCGAATGCCTGGAGCCTGGCGTCTGGAAATTCAAGCTGGGCGGCCGAGGAATCCAGGCCTGGATCGCTGGCGAGCAGCTTTCCGACACCTGCCTGGTGGATATGCCGCGGGGTTACCTGCCGCTTTTGGCGCGCGTCGACATGGACCGCATCCCGCCCATCGCCCGGCGTCAGCTTATGGTGCTCCAGTTCAGCCGTGCGGCCGGCCCTGAGGACCTGATGACCCGCTGGCTGGAACGGGTAGCGCGGTATCGTCCACGGCTGGAGGTCATCGCCCGGACGCTACCGGATGGGTACTACGGCAAGGAGGCGGTCCGGATGCTGGAACTGCTGGCTGGACGACCGGTGCCCTGACGTGCATCTGGGGCGATCCGGCCATGCCGCCGCCATGGACCCCTGCGGCATGACCGAGGTACACTGGCGGCTACTATGGGCCGTGGGCCACGGGCTGCCGGCCTTCCGCGGCAGCCAGATCCTGGCCGGGATCTGGCTGGGAGTAACGTATCGTAGCGTATCCGCCCTGGTCCGCCGGTTTGCCGTTTGCTGACCTCTTCGCCATGATCGCTGGCCGGAGGTCGCATCGTGGCAGGATTCATTCATTCAGATCGAAGTGCCGCGTCATCATCGCGGTCGTCTGGATCAGCTGCGGCTGGTGCTGAATATCTGTCCGGTCCCCGTCCTTTGCGCATTTGAAAACCGATACGATAGGATCGCCGGCCGGAGATCAGCATGTCTGGTTTCATCGGGGTTCGTGTTCATGTGCGGCGGACGCGCGTTGGTCTGTCGTCACGGCGGCAGTGGTCGCGCATCCGGTTGCGTAGCGGGGAAGCGATCGAGTTTGGCGATGGGGTTCCGCTGCCGTTGATCCGCAGCCTGACGCTGCTGCCCGGGCGAGGGTGATGACCATGATGAAACGGCTGCCAGCATGGGGGGGGTGTATATTTGATGTGCGATGGCGATTTTAGGTGTATCATGGATGGAGGACGAAGGCCTATGAGCCACGAATCGTTGAGCCCTGCGCGCGAGGATCTGGGAGCAGCCAAGGACCGGTCTCGTCCAGACGAGCCATGGTTCCACCAGGGCCCGATCCCACGGTGCTCCTGGTGCGTTGGGCAACCGCGAAAGACGGTGGGGGGGGCGGGATGACACGATGGTGGACGATCCTGCTTTTTCTCACGCTCGTCGGACTGCCGCAGCATCTGAGTGCTGCCACCTGCACCTGGACTGGACTGGGCGGCAATGACAAATGGAAGACCGCTGGAAATTGGGATCAGCTCCCGGTGGCCGGGGACGATCTGATCTTCGCAGGGACGACGCGACCGACCCCTGACAACGATTTCGACGTCGGAACCTCTTTCGCGAGCATCACCTTCGCTCCCTTGGCGGGGGACTTTACCCTCAGCGGAAATCGGATCACGTTGACTGGCACCCTCACGAATAACAGCGGGCGTATGCAGCGGGTGAGTCTCGACATCACCGCTGCGATTTCCTGGACCCCAGCCATGCTCGGTTCGTCGCTGGCGGTGTGGCTGGATGCCGCCGATGCCTCCACCGTTACCACGTCAGGTGGCCTGGTGTCGCAGTGGCGGGACAAGAGCGGGCATGGCCGAAACGCGTCGCAAGGCGATGACTTGTTGAAACCGACCTATGTCGAAAACGCGATCAATGGGAAACAAACCATGCGATTTGCGCCAGAAGGCGGTGCGGCAAAGGACAAGCTGAAGGTTTCTTTCTCCGTCACGCAAAACAACCTTACCGTCTTTGTTATTGCGAAAAAACCATCTGCGGGCAGCGCAACACATGAGTATAGTCGTTTGGTTTCATTTCGGAACACAGCCGACGACGCGCAAATGATTGGAGACTTCGGGAACACAAAGGGGTGGGCCCCCGCTTTTTTTGGTCGGTCTGTTACCTTCTCTGGCGTTGCCGCACCCAATGTGGTGACGTATCGCAACTGGGCCTCCATTACGGCGCAATCATTGACCTATGGCGTGGTGCATATTGTCGGTTCCACAATCAATGGCAGCAACGTCACTCTGCGGCTCAATGGCACGGAAACAACGGGAACCACATCAGCAACCCCGATGAATGCCGATCAAATGCTGATCGGCGGAAGTGCTTACGAGACTGAGTCTGAAATGTATGGTGACATCGCGGAAGTAATCGTGACGACCGCACTTTCAACAACCGAGCAGAAAACACTCGAAGGCTACCTTGCCTGGAAGTGGGGATTGTCAGGCAACCTTCCGGGGAATCATGACTATAAACTTCAGGCACCCGTGCCTGAAGCGCTGAGCATCGACACCGGCAGTGGCGGTCTGGCCATTGGTGGCGTTCTGAGTGGGCCGTACGGTCTGACCAAGACCGGTACCGGCACCCTGACCCTCACCGGTGCGCACACCTTTACCGGCACGACCACGGTCAGCGCCGGCACGTTGGAGCTGGGCGACGGCACCACCAACGGTTCGGTGGACGCCAGTACCGGCATCACCAACAACACGGCTGTGGTCTTCAACGTCGTCGGAAACCAAGCCAGCAACCGGGTCATCAGCGGCACAGGAACCGTGACCAAGACCGGGGCGGGCACGTTGACGCTCACCGGCACCCATACCTACACCGGTACCACCACGATCAGCGTCGGGACGCTGGTTCTGAGTGGTACGGCCTCATCCAGCTCCTTCGGGATTTCGGGCGGGACTCTGCGCGGCGGCGGCACCTGCGGCGCGCTGAGCCTGAACTCGGGCGGTGTGGCGCCGGGCATCGTCGCCAGCACGGGCACCCTCTCCGCCAGCGGGAACACCAACCTCTCGGCGGGCGGTACCATGACCGTTCGGGTGGCCGGGTACGCCACCCCCGGTACCGATCATGACCGCTTGGCCAGTACGGGCACCTTGACCTTGGGTGGCAGTAGCGCGTTGGTGGTGGATCTGAGCGGTCTGGCCTCGATCGGCACCGCCAGCGGCATCATCACCTGCTCAGGTTCGCCCACCGGCACCTTCACCACCTGCACCGTGGTCAACAATCCCAGCAACTACAATGTCGCCCTGAACTATACCTCGGGCAGCGTCTCGGTGGCGGTGGCCGCGGCCGGGGCACGCACGGTGTATTGGAATCCCCTGGGGTCCAGCAGCGACGGCAACCAGGCCTCCAACTGGACCACCGATGCCGCCGGCACCACCCGCATCGTCGGACTCAACGCCACTGATATCCTCGACTTCGGCGGTAGCGGCGGCAATGCCGACAACAACTGCACCCTGACCGGCGATCTGACCTGCGCCTCGCTGGTGGGTACCGGTTACACCGGCACCCTCAATGACGGCGGCTACACCCTGACCGTCAACGGCACCACCACCTTCGTGGCCGGCATGACCCTGACCACTACCGGTACCCTGGTCATCGGTGCCACCGCCACCCTGACCACTGGCGGCAAGTCGCTCAAGAACCTGACCGCCAACACCGGCATCCTGACCCTGGGCGATGCCTGCACTGTCACCGGTGCCTTGACTGTCGGTGCCGCCCTGGTCCTGCCCAATGCGGTGCTGACTATCAACAGCACCGCTGCCAGCACGATCAGCGGCCAGATCAGCGGTGGTGGCGCCTCGGCTGGCATCACCAAATCCGGGGCTGGCGGATCCCTGACCCTGTCCTGCGCCAACGGAAACTCCTATACCGGCAGCACCACGGTATCTGGTGGTTCCCTGCTGATCACCAATACCAGCGGTTCGGCCACCAGCACCGGGACGGTGGTGGTCAACAGCGGTGGCACCCTGGCCGGCACCGGCAGTGTCAGTGGCAGCGTGACTGTTGCTGCGGGCGGAATGCTGGCGCCGTCGGGAACCTCCTTCGGCACCGGGCCCCTGAACCTGGCCACAACCGCAGCGGTCAGCCTGGGCTGCGGAGCCAGCGGCGACCGCATCACCATCACCGGCGATCTCACCCTGGATGGATCCGCCACCATCAGCGATGCCGGCGGATTCGGCCCGGGCACCTATCCCCTGGCCACCTACAGCGGAACGCTCACCGACAATCGCCTGGACATCGCCAGCCTGCCAGGGGCCAACGCCGCCTACGTGGACACCTCGGTGGCCGGGCAGGTGCGGCTGGTGGTGACCGCCGGGGCCAATGTCGCGCCGGGTCAGGTGGTCACCATGCTGCCGATCGACTGTCCCGATGCCGGCGCAGATAGTGCCATCGCCAACGATGCGGTGGACACCTATGGCCAAGTGCTCAATGTCCGCCCGCGATTGATCCTGACCGTGCCCAGCGACAACAATGGCCAACCGCAGCATGTGAAGATATGGCTGGATCAGACCGCAGGCGGCACCCTGGTGGCGGATTCGGCCAAATCCAGCGAACGGGGCCGTTTCTCCTGGTACAACGGCACCACGTGGGCGGCCCTGCCTGACAATGGGGTTCCGGGTGGTGCCCCCAACCTGGTGCGGTATCAACCGACGGCGGATCTGTCTTCCGGTCAGGCTGGCTTCTGGAAGGCCCAGACCTGCGATGGCATGACCGACGGGACCATTTCGACCGTTCATCGGTTCGTGGTCGCCGCACCCGCCTGGACTGACGATCCCCTGGTCGCCGGTAACAGCCGAATCCGTGTGGTCCATGTGAACGAACTGCGACGGGAAACAAACCGGACCAGGATCGCCTATGGCCTGCCGGTTGTCTCCTGGACGGATGACGTTCTGACCGCGAATCAGACCCTAATCAGAGCCGTGCATTTCACCGAATTGCACACCGGCCTCACCGAGGTCCGCTCCCTTACCGGCACTAGCGTGGTCATCGGTGCTCAGACCATCGCTCCCGGCGTGGCTATCAGGGCCGCTCACATCACCGAAATGCGGACGGCCCTTGGCGGACTGTGAATTCGGTTCCTCGTCGTGTAACCGGCGGAGTAAAATCCGGCCACTCAACCGGGCGTTCTTGCCGGTCGTGGCGGAGCAAATTCAGGCCACCTGAACCTGCTTGGTTTCCCGTTTCGGCTCGTCGCCAGCCCAGTCTTGGGATGGCGACGAGCCGATGCTCCAGCGATATTTCTTGGAGCACGGGAAATCGGGTCATTCTGGCGTGGTGCGGTTGCCGACTGCGGCGGTGAGGGGTCCCATATAGGTCTGGCCAGGCGGTGCGCCTGGGTCCAGGCTGGCAGGATGCATACCGTGGAACTTTACGCCCAGGTCCGCCGCTATGTCGCGGTGGATCATAACAGCCAGCGTGCGGCAGCGCGCCATTTCGGGATCAGTCGCGATATGGTGGCGAAAATGCTGGAGAACGACCAGCCAAGTATGCGTTGAACGCCTTGTGCGCGTTTCCACCGACCTCCCCGATCAAGGGGATTGAGACCCATGGCGCACCTCGACGATCTCAAGCTCGGAAGTTTCCACCGCCCTCCCCGATCAAGGGGATTGAGACCCGTATATCTCTCAAAACGTCTCACTGCGTACCCCGCCGCCGCAGCGACTTGTTCCCCGCCGGCTGTTCGATGCGTCCGGCCCGGATCAGCCCGGCGACGGCGGACTTGAAGACATCCTCGTCCCAGCCGAGATCCTTGCGCAGGCTGCGGCTGCTGACGGGCAATGGCATTCAGTTAAGATATAAGCATTTGTTTCACAAATATTTACGAGGC
>CAZZJC010000073.1:0-14161 GCA_964654285.1 uncultured Candidatus Kuenenia sp. | reverse complement strand
CTCCCTCTGCGGGTTCGATTGGATAGTTATTATGGCTTTGAAAGTGGATTAGTATTACGAGGGCGTGGAACGAGGATCGCCCTTGGGGACGACGCACCGGCCGCCAATTGGACGAAAGCGCGTGGCTGGCCCCGCTCTATCACTTGTGGCTTGGGACCTCGAAAATGATCCTGGCCGCCAACTTGGAATACTTATGCGCCCAGCGAGGGCGCGGTGTGAAGGCTTGGCTGGCAGAACAACTGCAAATGCCTTCGACGACCGTTGCACGCTGGGGTCATTGGCAACGAGATGGGGAACAAGTGCGCTGCCCACCACGGACCAAACACGACAAATTGAAAACTATCTTTGGACTCAGTCCCATTACCGACTTGTTTTCGGATCCACTCTTTCTTGGTCGCGACGCTATGCGAGATGACCTGGTGCGGGCTCATGCCGAGCACCTTTTGGGGAAACTTTCTGGCAAAGCCTTGCAGGCTGAAGTACTGCGCCTGCAAGAACGCGTGGAAACGTATGTCGATCCGGGTTGATGCACGACGCTGGAGGCAACTACGTCTACGTCTGGCAGCACCCGACTTGGTGGCAGCGTCGGCGACCGAAGCACAGCGAGTTCTCCGGCCCTGGAAAAGTCTGAGCGACCTTGAAATCGTCAGGTCACTGATGGTTCAGGTGGCCGTGATCGGAAACGCCCGCGGGGGCTATCGATTCGGCGAAAACCTTGGCAAGGCCGGGGTGATGACCTCCCTTTTGAAGAATTGTGATCAGCGAGAAGTTATGCTGCACGACCTGGCGCGATCGAGCGGCGTCCGCTTTGTCGGTGCTAACCTTCCGTCTCAAAAGGTCACAGCGTGGACACGAATCCTGGCGCACCCACAGGTGATACAGAACGGGCGGATCATCATTCAGGAACGAATTGCAGAAGCATTGCGAACATATGGCGCATCAGATTACCAGACTGATTGCAACCTGCGTGAGCATTTATTGGGTTGGGGGCTGCCGATGATTGGCCGGAAGTCTTGGAGCGACTGGCTCAACAACCGCGGACTGACCCGCCATCTGCTGGCTATCGACACCCGGTTGGTCGGCGTCTGGAAGCGAGAGCTGGGCGCCAGTGTTCGGCTCGAGGACTTCCAAGATGCCACCACCTACATTGCATGGGAGTCGGCGAACGACCATCACCTAGCTCAGCCGCTCGGGATCGCGCTGAGCGAACTCGACAAGCGGCTCTTCATGCTGCCCACCCTCTCTCGCTGAAAGCCATATGCGCTGTGCCATCATGCCCGCCCCGGGCCAGTCCATCGAAATCCGCGAGCTCCCGGACCCAACGCCTGGTCCTGGGCAAATACGCGTTCGCATCCACGCCTGCGGCATCTGCGGCACCGACTGCCATGTCTGGCACGGACACTTCCCCATCCAACATCCCTGCAGCTTTGGCCACGAGCCGGTCGGCGTCGTAGATGCCATAGGACCTGGCGTTGCCCAGTGGCAACTGGGGAATCGGGTCGGCGTTACCTGGACCCAGGCCGGGTGTGGGACTTGCCCGGTCTGCCTGGTAGGCAAGCCCAGCTACTGCGACCATCAGAAAACCTGGGCCACCAACGGCGGCGGGCATGCCGATCTGATGATCACCGAGTCTTCAGGTTGTGTGCGACTACCCGACGGTCTGCCGTTTGATCTCGCTGCGCCGATGATGTGTGCCGGGTTCACCGCCATGAGTGCATTTCGGCGTGCCGCGCCATCTGCTTCGGACCGCATTGCCGTGCTTGGCCTTGGGGGTTTGGGCCATCTAGCCGTACAGATCGCCAAGGCGCATGGCCACGAAGTCGTCGTGGTGACCGGCAGCAGGAACAAGGCAGAGGATGCCCGTCGACTGGGAGCTGACCATGTCGTGGAGGTTCAGGCTCACGCCGGCCGGGAACTGGCGGCCATTGGTGGAGCCAATATCGTCTTGGCGACCTCCAACAACATGGAGCAAACCAGTGAGATCCTGCATGGCCTGAGACCAGAGGGATGTTTGGTAACCGTTGCCGCAGTTGGAAAGCCCATCGCCGCCGATCCCATCCTCTTCCTCGAAAAGGAACTAAGGTTGATCGGAGCTCACACCTCGCACCGCGAGGATCTGGTTGATGTGCTGAACCTCGCAGCCTCGGGTAAGGTGAAGCCATGGCTGGTGCCAGTCTCTGCGACGGCGTTGGGCTTGACGGAGGCACTGAGGAACTTGGATGCAGGACGCGTCAGGTATCGGCAGGTTGCCTTCTGGCAGGTATGATCGCCAGCCGGCCTGCGCGGTGCGCGGTGGGGGTTTATGAATCAAAATCTGGTCCGAGAACAGAACGACAATCTTTCACTAAAAGATATTCTGTCGAATTGACCCATCCCGCTTGGTGCACCAAGCAGGACGATTTCAAGAATTAATTTTTGCATGGCTACTGTCGGAACATCATTAACCGCTTGGTTGAACAGCGCACGCCACTCAAACGCTGACGACATGGACCGCAACCGTGTGAACCAAGAAGGCTGATCATGTGCGGCAGGTTCGCCAACTCAGAAACCATCCCCGTCATGCGCAGCCACTTCGCGGCTGGCGGGCCTGACGTCGAGTGGTCGCCGTCCTGGAATATCTGCCCGACCCGGCCCATCCCGGTCCTGCTGGGCGGCACCGCCGGCCGACGCCTCGGCCTGATGCGCTGGGGCTGGAATCCGCCCGCACTCGGCGGCCGGCTCCTCATCAACTGCCGGGGCGAGGAAGCCCACGGGAAACGGATGTTCCAGGATCCCCTGGCTCGGCGCCGCTGCGTCGTGCCGGCGACCGCCTTCTATGAATGGCAGCCCGGCCCCACGAAGGGCGTGCGGCCCCAGCCCTACGCCTTCGCCCCGCTGGCCGGCGGCCTGTGGGGCATCGGCGCCCTGTGGGAACCCACCACCGGGCCGGACGGCCAGCGCGGCGGCTCGATCATCCTGATGACCGTCCCCGCCAACGAGCGGGTCGCCCCGGTCCACGACCGGATGCCGCTGCTGATCCCCCTCGACCGGCTGGATCCCTGGCTCGATTCGTCGGTGCCCGCCGCCGATATCCAACCGTGGCTGGCTCCCTCCCCAGCTGATGCCTGGCGGTCGTGGCCGATCAGCCGGGCCATCAGCAATGTCCACCAAGACGGGCCGGAGATCCTGGCCCTGGCGGACACCATCCCAGGGCCGGCGGGCCACAACATTTCCCAGCAGTAAAAGAGCCCGTGCGAACTCCGCTTTCGCTCCGCCATCCTTCGCCTGGCAGATTGTTCCGCAGCCTCCTTCCCTTACAGTTCCAGCCCAAGGAACCATGGATGGCCAACAAGGCGCCACAAGAAGTTGCTGCCAGACGGGTCGCGATCATCAACCTGATCGCCAGCGAACGTCTGCCGGTCGAAAGGATCCGCGAGAAACTACGCCCGCAGGCCGGCCTGCGCACCATCCACGAAGACATCGCCTGGATGGCTGACACCTTCCCCGATCACCTCATGCGCGAGAAGGCCGGCAACGGCCAGACCCACCGGGTGGTCTACCGCTGGCAGGGCAATGTGCCCTACCTGCTGACCAAGCCCATCACCTGGCTGACCGAGGAACAGCTGATCGCGCTTGTCGCCGCCCGCGGCTTCCTGCGCGAATACAGCGCCGACCAACTCGACACCGACCTGCTGGCCGGTGCCATCGGCCGCCTGCTCGACCGCGCTGGCGTACAAGAGGCAGTCGACATCCTCGCCCGCCACGTTGTGACGGTCAGCCGTTTCGGTGCCGCCCCCATCGACTGCGCCAACCTGGCGCTGGCCCTGGCCGCCACCGCCACCGGCGACGGAATAGAGTTCACCTACGAGAACCTGCAAGGCGTTACTCGGGCCGTCGCTGCCGTGCCGGCGCGCTGCGTCCTGATCAAAGGCGAGTGGTACTGCATCGCCTGGGCGGGAACCCTGAAAAGCTTCCGCGTGGCCCGCATGCAGGCCGCCCGCCGCGTCCGCACTCGGCCCGCAGGCGCGCCCAACCACATCCCCTCCCACGAGGTGGACGCTTTGCTCAAGTCCGCTTTCTTCGCCACCTCCAGCCAGCGCCCCTCCGACCGCGCCCGCGTAGTCCTGGCCGTCAGCCCGCAGGCCTGGCAGCACCTACGCGACCGCCGTTGGGGCGACAATCAGGTCCTGGCTGAAGAGCCCACCGACCTGCCACCCGGCTGGCGCCGCCTCACCTTCTCCACCACAGGCCTGGCCGAATGCCAGCACTGGGTCCTGGGCATGGGCGCGGCCGTGCGCGCCGAGGGGCCGGAGGCCTTAGTGGGGTGGATTCAGGACCAAATCCGCCTACTTCGGCAGCCAGTGGGGGCGTCGGCATAAGATTCTGCCAGAGGCTGACCCAATCCGCCATGTGAGACCTGCTAAAGGCGGTCGCTGGGAGGCACTGGGCACTGGGAGGTCCTGTCTTGACCAGGACATCATCGGCATGACTACCCGCCCGCGATTCAAAGACATCACATAGGCGATTTTCAACTGCGATATGATTCGTTAAGAATTGGAGCTGCCTCTACTTAATCTTTCCCACCAGGAGTAGCAGGCGGCTCCGAGCGCAATCACATTTACCCAGAGAAGATTGCACCCCAATCCGCAATCATCCGCATTACGATCTCCCATACAGCCACGGCCGACAAACCCCCGGCCGGGTTGACCAGGAGATAAGCCATGTCGATTCCCGTTCACCACCGCCTTCAATGGCTTTCCGTCGTCGGGGGCTTCCTCGACGGCCTCAAGCTCGAGTTCGGCCCCGGCCTCAACGCCATCATCGGTGGCCGAGGCACGGGCAAAACCACGATCCTTGAGTTGATCCGCTTCACCCTGGATGCCGTCCCGGAGGACAGCGAGGCCCAGAAACGGATCCGGGCCCTGGTCGCCAAGAACCTCGACTTCGGACGGATCGAGTTGGGCATCCAGACCTCGTCCGGCATGTCCTACATCGTCTCCCGTTCGCAGGACGAGGCGCCGGTGGTGCTCAAGGACGACCGCACCCCGACCGAGCTGGTGCTGGGCACCGGCGGCTTGTTCCGGGCCGACATCTTCAGTCAAAATGAAGTCGAGAGCATTGCCGACCGCTCCGACAGCCAGCTTGGCCTGATCGACAGCTTCGACCCGGCGACCATCGGCGAGTTGACCATCCAGGCCGGGCATCTGGCCCGCGACATCGATGGTCTGGCCAAGCAGATCGGCCAGTTCCAGGGCAAGGTAGACGCCCTGCGCGCCGAGACCCAGGAACTGCTCAGTGTCGAGGAACAGCTCAAAGGGATGGCCGAGGCCGCCGGTGGCGATACCGCCCAGGTGGAGAAGGCGCACCAGGACAAGGCCCTGCGCGACCGCGAGCGTCGGGTCATGGATCGGGTGGTGACCAAGGTCGGCTCGTTCGGCAAAGAGTTGAAGGCCTACCTGGGCGTGCTGGAGAATGAGTCCCGCGCCGCACTGCACGCCGATATGCTGGTCGGACCCAATGAAACCATCTTCGGCTTGGTGCAGGACACTCTTACCAAGGCCAGTGACCAGGTTGACGCCCGCATCCAGGCCTCGTTGGAGATCCTGACCGGTTGCTGGGCCACCATCCAGGATCAGAGCAAGGCCCTGGTCAGTGCCCACGGCGCCCAGGAGATCGCCTACCGGGAACTGCTGGAGAAGCAGCAGACGGCGCTGGGGGAAGCCACTCGGCGCACCGCGCTCGACAAGCGGCGCAACGACCTCTTGGCCAAGAAAAGCGAACTGGACCTGGCCGAGAGCCAGATGCAGGCCCTTGGTAACGAGCGCGAGGCCAAGATACGCCAGCTCGCCGAACTGCGCCACCAACGCTTCCAGCGCCGGCACGAGATTTGCCAGGGGCTCACCACCGCCCTGGCCAGCTCAGACATCCGGGTGCAACTCCAACAGGATGGCAACAAGGGGCTCTACCGGGCCCAACTCGACGAGATGCTGCGCGGGTCGCGAGTGCAGGAACAGACCAAGGAGCGTCTGGTCGACCACTTGTTCCCAGCTGAATTCGTAGCCCTGGTGCGGGCCGGAGATGTGACGGGCCTGATCGACAAGGCTGAACTCACCCAAACCACCGCCGAGCGGGTGATCGGCACCCTGCGGCCCCATCCCGATCTCCACGGCCTGGAAACGGTGGACCTGGTGGACCAACCCAAGATCGAACTCAATGACGGCGGCACCTGGAAGGACAGCAAGGAACTGTCCACCGGGCAAAAATGCACGGCAATCCTGCCCATCCTGCTTATGGAGAGCGAGAAACCGCTGCTGATCGACCAACCCGAGGACAACCTCGACAACCGCTACGTGTCGGCCAAGGTCGTCAGCACCATCGCGGCGGTGAAGCAGCACCGGCAGCTCATCTTCGTCACTCACAACCCCAACATTCCGGTCCTGGGCGACGCCGAGCATGTGTTCGTGATGGACTCCAACGGCACTGCCGCCCGCCTGCTGCGCAAGGGATCGGTCGACGACTGCCGTCATGAAATCGTCAACCTGCTTGAAGGTGGGAAGAAGGCCTTCGATCAGCGGGCCGAGCGGTATCAGCGATGAGCCAGCCCACTGCAGACAACCTCGACCTGGCCGCCCTCCGGGCCGGGTTGGAGGCCAACCGCGACAGCATCCCCTGGCACGAACGCCTGACCCTGGCTGCCACCCTGTGCCGCCTGCTGGCGGGCAGCGCCGGGAGCGACGACCTACTGGCCCTGGTGCACCTGCTGGCCGCCGATCCGGCGCCCGAGGTGCGCAAGGAGATTGCCGGAACCCTGGTGCACCTGCCCGTGTCTGACTTCTCCGGCCTGGCGGCGGCCCTGGGCCAGGACCAGAACGCCTATGTGCAGCACGCCGCCGACCGCGCCATCGCTCGGCGCCGACGCACCGCCCGCGAGACTCAGCGCGTGCGCCGCAACCTGGGCGCGGTGGAGAGTCGGGTGGCCTCCTTTGAGGGCACCTACGGTCCTGAGGCCACCCGCCGGATGAGGCGCATCTCTGACGAGCAATTTTCCTCACTAGTTCGCCAGACCGACCATGACCTGCGCCAGATCTTCTCACCCATCAAGACCAGCATTTCCAGCCTGCTGCGCCAGTTCGAGGGCACACCCGACCCACGCTTCTGTCAAACCACCCTGGGGGAGATGGCCCGGCGCATGGAGTACCTGGAGCAGTTCCTGACCGACCTCAAGGAATACGCCAAGGCGACCTCCGCCGAGCGCCGTCGCGAGCGGCTGATCGAGGTGGTGCGCGAGGCCAAGGCGATCACCCAGACCACTCTGCGTAAGGCTGGCGTGCCGGTGGACCGGGTGCAGTTCAGCGAGGACGTGCCCGAGGCCCTGACCGTGGGCATCGCCCGCCACCAGGTGCTGCTGGCGCTGGTGCATGTCCTGCGCAACGCGGTGGAGGCCTTCGATGACAAGGCCAGCCGCCGCCGGGGCCGCAAGGTGCGGATCCAGGCCACGCTCGACGGTCTAGAGCGCGTGGTGCTGACCATCACCGACAATGCATGCGGCATCCATCCCGAGGATCTGGATCTGCTGCGAGAATTCGTGCCGGGCAAGAAGTCCGGCAAACTCGGCGGCACCGGTTTTGGCCTGCCTACCGCTGTCCGCTATGTCGTCGCCCAAGGTGGGGCCATGACCCTGGACAGCACCCTGACCGTGGGGACCACCATCACCATGGTTTTGCCCATAACCTGCGAGGAGGATGACGCATGAACACCCGAGCCCTGATCGTTGATGACGATCCCATCATCATCACCACCATCGGCGACATCGTGCGTTCGCTGAACCACCACGTCGACATAGCCGGGGACTTGGAGACAGCGCGAGCCAAGCTGGCGGCCGGCGACTACAACTACCTGGTCCTGGACATGAAGATTCCAGTCAGCCCCGACCGCAAGCTGGGCAGACGCGAGAACGGCCGCAATCTCTTGCAGACCGTGCGCACGAACCCGCGCACTGCCCGGCTGCCGGTGATCGTGGTTACCGGCGAGGACAGCGGAGAGTCAGAGTTCATCCTCTCGGTCATGCGGGCAGGTGGCATGGACCTGACTGAGTATATCCAGAAGCCGGTCGACGGCGATAAGCTGGACCGTGCTATCCAGGCTCTGCTGGCCAAGACCAACGACGAGGCACTTCAGCCAACAGGGCGTGTTCAGCAATTTCGCAAGGCGCAGAGAACCATGATCATTTACGAGGATCGCATCACCCTTTGCGGTGTGGATGTGTGGGTGGATCGCGCTCAAGACGATATCCGTTCCGTGCTGATCGCCCTGGCTCAAACCTCACCATCTGGTGGGCGCGTCCGCTTGCGCGGAACCCATCTCGACGGCCAACTCGATCGCCCGGTCACCAACCCGATCCGCAGCCCCATCCACGCTTTCCGCGAACGCTGCATGAACCTAATGGACGAGCACCACGGCATGGACTGTGGCATGAACGACGTCATCGCTGGCCCCAAGGCCGGTGGCTACTACATCCCTGACTGGATCACGGTCGAGATCGAAGGAGATGGTGGAACCATCATCGAGCCCGAGGTGGCGACCGGCACCACCTATGAAGAGGTCAAATCCTGGGTGCAGGCGCAGCTCGCCGCCGGCACCCGCATCCGCCAAAAGGATGTCGTCGAGGAGTTCGCTGGCCGTCGGGAGCGCTCATCGATCGTCCGCGATCTGGGGACCATGCGGCAGGACGGGTTGATCGATCGCGGCACGAGGTCAACCATCGTTGACGGCAAGGCGTCAGCATAAGGGCCTGCAACCTGGCTTTCATTTTAATGAATTATTTGCAGTCGGAGACCCTTGACCAAACGTGATAGACCGTGATACTTTCATTGCAATGAAACCAGAAGAACTCGGGCATCGAATCCGGTCTCGCCGGCTAACCCTAGGCCTCAAGCAGCAATCGCTGGCCGAGATCGCCGGACTGTCGGTGCATGGCCTCAGCAACATCGAGTCCGGCAAGGGCAATCCCACCCTGTCGGTCCTCAACCAGCTGGCGGATGCCCTGGGCCTGGACCTGCTTCTGGATGTGCGCCGGCCTGGTGACTTGGGCGCTGACCAGACGAGTGGGGCTGAGGGCTGACAATGCGGGCCTGCCAGATCTACCGTCGTGATGTGGTGGCCGGAACGCTTCAGGAGAGCGATACGGGTGACTTCATCTTCACCTACGATCCCGCCTATTTGGCCAATGACGATCTGCCGCCGGTCAGCCTGACGCTGCACAAACGCGTCGAGCCACACCGCTCACCGCATATCTTTCCTTGCTTCGTTGCCCTGTTGGCCGAAGGCGCTTTGGCGACCGAACAATGCCGTCGCCTGCGCCTCGACGAGCGAGACCTCTTCGGTCGTCTCCTGGCGACCTGTCGTGGTGATTGCATCGGGAGTCTGCGAATCGAGCCAGTAGGTGAGGTGCAATCGTGACCTTCTTCTGCCGCTCCACCCTGGCTCCGATCGACGCTGATGGTTTCACTCCGAGCGCACGGACCCGCCTGCTGGGTAGCCGCATGCGTCCCCCGCATCGGCTGTCATTTACCCGCGCCGAGGTCATCCGCTACCGCGCCGAGGTGGCCGACCGGATGTCGATTTCTGGCGTGCAGGACAAGGTCTCACTGCGCTATGAAAAGGGCGACCTGGTTCCCACAGATCATAACGGCGAGTTCATCCTCAAGCCCATCCCGGGCACACCGCTCCCGCAGCACACCGACCAGGTGCCCGCCAACGAGCATCTGACGATGCAGATCGCCAGCCAGATCTTCGACATCGACACCGCCGCCAATGCCCTGGTCACCCTGGCCGATGGCGAGCCGGCCTATCTGACCCGTCGCTTCGATCGGCGCGGCGACACCAAAGTCGACATGGAGGACTTCTGCGCCCTGGCCGAGCAGTCGCCCGAGACCCACGGCCGCAATTACAAGTATGACGGCAGCTACGAGCGCATCGGCCAGCTGACCCGGCGCTTCTGCCCAGCCTACCGTGTCGAGAACGAGAAGCTCTTCCAGCGGGTCCTATTCTGCTACGCCTTCGGCAACGGCGATGCCCACCTGAAGAACTTCAGCCTCTTCACCAGCACCGATGGCGACCCGGTGCTCACGCCGTGCTATGACCTAATCAACACCACGCTCCATCTCCCGCACGAGACCCCGCTGGCCTTGGATCTCTTCGCCGATGAGCACGAGACGCCGGCCTTCCAGGCCCTCGGCTTTCATTGCGGCTCCGACTTCCTGCTGCTGGCCGAGCGTCTTGGCGTGGTCGCGTCCCGTGCGCAGCGGCTGCTTGCCCGGCATCTCGACGCCGAAGCCCAGCGGCAAGTCGACGAACTGATTGGCCGGTCGTTCCTGTCACCCGAAGCGAAGGAACTCTACCGTGCCGTGATCGACGATCGACGCCGCGCCTTATCCCAGAGGGGCTGAAGTTCTGAAGTGCCCGGACTACAGAATTTTCCATAAGCCGCTTCACTAAAATGACTTGCGTAGTTATCCACAATTCTGCCCATGTCATAACGACTTGCACGGGGGGCAGAGAACGTTCCTTTTCTTGTCCAACTTGGTGAGCCAAACAAACCCAGCCCAGAACGGGCTGGGTTTTTTCTTAGTGCGCCAGGCATGGCGCGCAGCGCCGTAACTGGTGGTGTCAACCGGCGAGCGAAAGCGAGCCGGGAAGTGACGTGGAGGGTGCAAGTCCCTCTGGAGGCCCTGATGACGGGAACTCCGAGCTTTACAGCAAGGGTGTCCATCGCGAGGTGGAATCTGAAGGAAGCTGCAAGCGAAGTCCCGGCCCGAGGAACACGAAGGGCATGGAGGCGTCGGCTGGAAGATCTGCCGTTCTGCCCGTGTGTGGCAGGAATCGCCGCAAGGCGAGCCGTTGGGGCGGCAGAAGTCAGCCGAGGCCAGGACTCCACGGCGCACGTGGAGGAGGGCCGAACATGCAGAGCCGAACCGGCTCGGAGCCTTCGATGTCTGAAAGAGATGCTGTTGTCAACCCGGCTGGAATTCCGGGGCAACCGCAGGGAGCTGGTGGCGGAACCACTGAGAGCCTGTGGCATGCGCCTCAAACGGACGCGGTAGGTGATGAGATCGCCGAGGACAGGCCGCCGATGAAAATGGAAGAGGTGCTGCGCCGCAAGAACATGCAGGCGGCATACCGGCGGGTGGTGCAGAATCGGGGCGCTCCGGGAATCGACGGGATGACCGTTGATGCCCTGGGTCCGGCGCTGCATGCCTGCTGGGAACGGATTCGGAAGGGATTGCTGGGCGACCGTTATCACCCGGAACCCGAGCGAAAGGTGGAATTACCCAAGCCCGGCGGAAAGGGGATGCGGACGCTCGGCTTTCCAACGGTCACGGCGGGCTCAGCTGCACCAGGAGATTCGGGGGGTGCTGGGGGAACGGGTGGCCACGGTGACCACGCTTCCGCCTTTGGTGGACGTGCATCGCTGCCCCGCTGCGTTTCAGGATGTCCCATGATGACACGCTATGCGCCGATATCGACACGCCTTTTCTGACGTGGGGACGCGCTGTCGTTGTCAGCGCAACGGCATCAGGCCCCCTGGCAACGTAACCGGCTTGAGATCGTAGAACAAATGTGTATACACTTTTACAGGTCGAAACCAGCCTCCACCGCAGCGACGGCCCATCCGCCGCATCGCCGCCTGGTCGCCGACCCACACCGGAAGTGCTCCGGCCGCCTGGGTGATCCCGGGCAGCATTCTCCCATCGAAGCCCATGGATCTCCGCATCCGGGACACGACGCCCTCACCCCCTGCCAGAGAACGACCGCGACATGACCTCAGCCCTGATCTGGACCTTCCATGGGGCGAACGCCCTCTCGCCATGGGATGTGCCGGCCTCCCTGCGCCCATCGCTGGTGGCGGGAACCCTCTGGATCCGCGCCTGGCGGACGGAGGGGCTTGATGACCCCCTGGTGTTCGCCTGGCCGCGATTCGATCGGGGTCCGGTCATGCGTTCTCCCACGGGACTGGCCTGGAGCCGGGCATCGGGCGCCAAGCTCCGCCTCGTCGTCCGCAACGGATCCCCCGAGACCGATCTGCTGTTCTTCGTCGCGACCACCGAGGCGCCGCAAACGCCGCTGGGGCCGATCCACGTTCCGCTGCGTCCGTATGAGACCGCCTGGCAGGAGGTCGTCGCGCATCTGGATGAGATCGCGTGGACCGGAACCCTCGACCGGTTCTGGATCCGCGTACCCAGCGGCCTCGCCGGGGACCTCTTCTTCCGCAGCATCGCCCTGGAACCCGGCGCCCCGCGGCAGCGCCCGGCGGCGCCGGACATCCGCGGCGAGCTGCCGCAGCTGGACGCCCCCGGACTGGCCCAGGACCATGTCGCGGACGCCTTCGCCATCCTGCAGGACGCCGTCGTCCACGATCCCCTGCCGATCAATGGATTTCCGGCCCCATTCCTGGCTCCGGGCGCCCATGGCGCCTTCTATGGCAACAACTGGTGGGTGCTGGACGCATCGCTCGCCATGCATCCGCTCCTGTGGACGGCACCCGGATTCTGCGAACAGATGATGCTCGGTTTCGCCGACATGTGCGAGCGCAATCCGGACGGCTGCATGCAGCATGAGGGCAAGATCGCCCGGCGCGGCCTGCCCTGCGCCCTGAGCGTGATCCCCCGCGTGTTCGAGGCCTGGGCCGCCATCGCCCGCACCAGCTCCGATCCGGCGGTGCGCCAGCGCTGCTACTCCGCCATGGCACGCCACCTGGAATGGTGGCTGTCACCGATCAAGCAGGATGCGCAGTCCGGTCTGGTGACCGCCGTCTTCGAGGAATCCTTCACCCATCACCACGATCATCGGGTCGGCCGGGTGGCCCCCGTGGACACCAACGTGGCCGTAGCGGTGGGCGCCCGGCTCTGCGCCGGGCTGGCCGAGGAGCTGGGCCTGCCGCGCGAGGCGGCCCGGCACCGCGCCGCCTTCGCGGCCATGGCGGAGTCGATCAACCGCGTCCTCTGGAACGACGACTACGGCTGCTACCTCAACTGGCTGACCCAGGAGAAGACGCACCGGCCGATCCTGGCCAACCATGCCTTCGACCCCCTGCGCCTGGGCATCGTCCCCCCTGAGCGCAGGCAACGGCTGTTCGCCCGGTTGCTCGACCCGGAACAATTCGGCTGGAACCGGCTCGGACTGACGACCATTGCCCGGCAGGACCATCATTTCACGGTCGCCGTCGGCCCCTACGACGGACGCGCCTGGAACGGCGACATCTGGACCATGCGCAACCACGTCATCATCCAGGGTCTGCGCGAATGCGGCGAGCGCGAACATGCGGCCGAGCTGGCCTGGCATACCCTGGGCATCTTCGCCGGCAGATGCGCGGAATACCTGGAACCCGATGGCGGAACCCCGCACGGGGTCGCCCGCTACGCCTGGACGGCCGGGCAATGGCTGCAGATCCTGATCGAGGAGATCTTCGGCCTGCGCTACCACGGAGCCAGCCGCACGCTCAGCCTCGAACCGATGATCCCCGCCGCCCTGACCGGGCAGACCCTGACCCTCCGCCGCCTGCGCCTGCCGGACCGCGACCGCACGGCCTTCGACCTGAGCATCCACCGGCAGCCCGATGGCCTGATCGCGACGACGCTCACCGCCGCCACGGTTCCGGCCCATCACCGCCTCGCCTGCGACGGCACCGCCATCCCCTGGACGGCTGGCGCCAGCCAGCTGCAGCGGGAGATGGCGCACCGCTGAGCATCCATCCGGCTGAACCTGGACTCACACCCACCGATTCAAGGAACGCACCATGATGCTGATCTCCTGGCTTCATCTGGTGATGCGCACGGATTCCCGGCAATCACCCCGCACCAGCACCCGATCGCCCTGGCGCCCCGCTTTCATCGTTTCCGCCTGCGCAATGTCCCTTGGACTGGCTCCGGCTGCGGAACTGGAATGGAATCCGAACCGGCCCGATGTCCTGGCAGGAACGGCGCGAGAGACGACCCAGGTCCGCATCGAGCTGAACGGCTCCGATGTCTGCCTGGACGAGGTCGTGATCCTCGCGCCCGGCGGCACGGACAATCTGGCCCTGTCCAGCAAAGGCGCCAAGGCCGGCGCCTCATCCAGCCTGGCCGGTTCCGAGCAATGGCATTCAGTTAGGCCCGTTATTCCTGAATCGTCCGTGTGGCATCAA
>CAZZJC010000072.1:0-14528 GCA_964654285.1 uncultured Candidatus Kuenenia sp. | reverse complement strand
CTCTGCGGGTTCGATTGGATAGTTATTATGGCTTTGAAAGTGGATTAGTATGAGAACCCTTGCGCAGGGTCATTTCCGCAGCCTCCGGCCTTCGATCGTGGTGCGCAGGCGGTTGGCGGTTTCGATCGTGCCCGGATCGGAAAGGCAGCGCTGGTACTGGGCCAACCGCTCCAGGGCGCTGGCGCGGCCTTCGTGCAGTTCCAGGCGCATGACCTCGTAGAACGCCAGATCGGGATATTGCGGCACCCAGGTCGCCAGCTTGCCGGGGTCATGGATCTTGCATTTCTTCAGCAGGGCGTCGAGGGTGGTGCGGTTGGCGACGAGGAGCAGGCCCGGATTCTTCGCCTCCAGCCCATCGCCGGCCCGCAGCCGCTGGGTGGAGCCGAGCGGCAGTCCGAAGAAGGTGAATCCGTCCCTGGCGATCGCGATGAATGGCGACGGATCGCTGATGTCGCAGAAGCTGATGTCGATCAGCTTCAGCGGAGTGGAGGGCAGCAATGGGGGGTGCGGTCCGAACCGGCAGCCGATCAGGCGCAGGTGGCAGTTGGGGTTCAGGTCGGCAAGTGGCCGGAGATCATGCAGGTCCAGATCGCGCAGGGTGATGGTCGACCGGATAGGACCGCCTCCGTACTCAGGGGTCCAGACGATCTGGCGCAGGCAGCGGTCATCGCAAGGCTGCCCGCTGATCCTTGCCACGATATCGCCGGTGCGGAAGAAGTCCGCGATCAGCAGTCCATCGATGGTGCCTTGCGCCACGCCGCGCAGGCATGCCAGCTCGGTCTCCCGGTCCGAACGGGCCAGCTCCAGCCGTCCCGGTTCGATGGCGACCAGATCGGCGCAGGAGACGGGGCCGGCAGGATTGCTGAACACCAGCTTGTCGGGTTTCAGTCTCCTGAGGCGCTTCAGATCGCCCTTCACCTGCACCAGGGTGAGCTGCTGGATCCGGGAACCCACCAGGGTGTCGAGTTCCTCCGTGGTGCTGCCGACGCCGGTCACCGAGGTCAACGACAGCCCGGCAAGGTTCGATCCGGCGGGCAGGGACACCTTGCTCAGGTTCAGGATCTCCGGTTTGAGCTCGCGCAGGACCGCGACGGATTCCAGTCGGATCCGGTTGAAATCCAGCGCCTTCACGGCTTTCCCTTGGAGCCAGGCGAGATCGACGGGGCCACCGCCGGGGAGCGTGAGCTTCTCCAGCTGCCTGAGATCGGCGATCGGAGACCAGTCGTCGACGCCCGTCATGGCGACCATGACCAGGGTCTTGAGCGGCAATCCGCGCAGCGGCGCGATGGAGGTCACCTGGACGGCATTGAGATGCAGGTGGTCGAGCTGCATGCCCACCAGCGGCGTGAGATCCGAGACCGGGACGGCGCACAGGCTGAGGTGACGCAACGGCAGTCCACGCAGGGATGCGAGCGAGGTGAGCGTCTGGCAGTTGGAGATCGCCAGCTCGACCACCGGCATGCCTTCCAGGCAGCCCAGGTCCTTCAAGCCATTGCCGCTGAGCGCCACCTTCACCGCCCCGGATTCATCCATGGTCAGCGCCGAGGCCAGGGATCTGGGATCGCGACCGAGCGTCTTGGCCAGGCGTTCGCGGTACATCTCAAGCCGTTTGCCACGATCGGTCAGGAATCCCCGTGCCGCCCGGTCGAGCCCGCAGCGGGCGAGATCCTTGGCGAGCGTATCGCGTTGCGGTCCGCTCAGGTCCTTGGCGGGCAGCGCCGCCAGGGTCTGGCGCAGGGGCTCGAGACCGGCCTGGCCGTGGCGTTCGGCGGATTGCAGGGATTGCGCCGCCGTCGCCAGATCCCCCTTGAGGAAGGCCAGCTCCGCCGCGAGCAGATGCGCCGGTGCCGACTCGGGATTGAAGCGCACCGCGAGGTCGACGAACACGGCGGCTTCGTTGAGATCGCCCTGCTCCAACTGGGCGCTGGCGCGCGAGATCCAGGCCGGGGCGGCCTGGCGCTGGGTCGCGGCGTGCTCCTCCTGGGCCTGCCGCATGCGCAGGTAGGCGACTCCCGAGATCGTGCCGAGCACCAGCGACACCAGCACCACCGCCGTCACCGCGATGCGGGTCACCGCGCGCAGGCGGGCGACCTGGCGTTCGCGGGTGGCGACCGTCCGTTCCTGCTCGGCGGCGCGGACGGCCAGGTCGCCGGCCTTCTTCGCCGGTTCGGACAGCTTCCATTCGCCCGCCACCCGCTGGACCTGCTCCGCCTGGGCGGCGGCGAGGGCGAAGGATCCGCGTTTGCATGCGGCCTGGGCGTAGTGCAGGCCGGCATCGAGCCGGAGCTGCCGGGCGTCGGGGCTGCGCGGCCAGATCTCCAGGGCCTGGTCGGCGAAGGCCACCGCGCGGCCCCAGGTCTCAAGATCCTCGCCGGCCTGGTCGGCCAGGCGCCGACCCTGTTCGGCCAGGCGCAGGGCGTCGCGGTGGCGGAAGTAGCGCTTCAATCGGGCCGCGACCTCCTCGGCGCCCGCAGGGCGCCTGCTGATGTCGGGATTGAGGCAGAGCATGGCCAGCCCTGCGAGTTCGCGCGGGATGCGCCGGTCCGGGGCGCGTTCGCCGGGCGGCACGATCTCGCCCCTGGCCGCCGCGCGGATGATCTCGGACACGCTGGAACCGGAGTGCGGCCGCTGCCCGGTGAGGATCTCGTAGAGGATGCCGCCGAGCAGGTACACGTCGCTCGCCGGGCCGATGCGGGCGGGATCCGGCCTGGCCATCTCGGGCGCCAGGTAGGCCGGCGAACCGGTGATGGCGGTGGTGCTGGCGACCGCCTGGATGCCCGGGATGACGTGGTCGCCGTAGGTCACCGCGCAGCCCCAGTCCATCAGCAGCACCTCGCCGTAGCCGCCCACCATAACGTTGGCCGGCTTGAGGTCGCGATGGAGCACCCCGCGCGAATGGGCGAAGGCCACCGCGTCGATGATCTTGCCGAGGATCTCGAGGTGCTCCTCCAGGCCATGCCGGGCGGAAAGCTCCTTCTCATGCTCGCTGCGCGGGTGCAGCAGCGCATGCCAGGTCACGCCCTCGACCCGCTTCATGAGCAGGCGCAGCTCGCCGTCGTGCTCGACCAGGTCGATGATCGGCACGATGTGGGGATGCTGGAGCGCGGCGGTCGCCACGGCCTCGGCGTAGAATCCGGCCAGGGCCTGCGGATCGGCCTGCCGGCGGTGCAGCGTCTTCACCGCCACCGTGCGTCCGAACACCCGCTGTTCCGCTTCGCGCACCAGCCCCAGGCCACCCCGGCCGATCTCCCGCCCCAGGGACACCCCTCCGGCGGGCAGGTGGAAGGAGGGCGCCGGTCCCGATCCGCGGTTGATGGTGCGGCCGGCTTCTTCCAGATTGGCCTCGCGGTCGACGGTGGACCGTTGCGCGACCGCGTGCGGCGTCGGGATCGTCGCGCGGACGGATGGGCGGGCCGGCAGGGCCCGCTCGCGGAGGTGTGGCAGGGGATCGCTCATGCGGGCATCCCGGTCAGCGTCGCCACACCGCATGCCACCCCGACAGGCCATGCCGCCATGCCACGATCATACCCTGGGCAAGGAGGGGTGGCCAGCATGGCAAGCTGGTACGGCGGACCGCGGGTGGCGTTCTCGCTCCTCGCAGCGGGGGTCGCCGGATCCCAGGTACGGGGTCGGAACCGGTTCGACGCATCACTTGCGCAGGACGCGGCCTTCGATCGTGGTGCGCAGGCGTTCAGCCAGCTTCTGGCTATCCGGATCCTTGAGCAGGCGCTGGTACTCGGAGAGCCGGGCCAGCGCCTCGGGCTTGCCGACGTGGAATTCGAGGCGCATGACCTCGTAGAGCAGCAGGTCGACGACCCGGTCGACCTGGGCCGGCAGGAACTCCGCCGATTGGAGGTTCAGCGTCCTGGCGCGGGCCCTGAAGCACTCCGCGAGGGTGGTGCGGTTGGCGACGAGCGGAATGCCGAGGTTGGTACCTTCCAGGTTCGGCGCGGCCCGCAGACGGGAGGCGTCAGCAAGGGGGATCCCGAGGAATCCCAATTCAAAGCCGACAGCCGGGAAGAACCACGCGGGATCGGCGACATCGCTGAAGCTGATGTCGATGTTGCGGCAGGGGTGTTCCGGCAGCGCCGGCAGGCGGCCGCCGAAGCGGCAGCCTTGCAGGTCGAGCACGGTGCGGCTCAGCCGCTCCTTGCCCAGGCATCCCAGGGGGCGCAGATCGCTGACCGGCATTCCGGCCAGGGTGATGAACAGTTCGATCCCGGTGTAGGCGCGTTCCGGTTCCTGGCTGCGGAAGCGCAGGGCCTCGATGGGCTGCCCGGTGATGGCGGCCAGGGCGTCGCCGAGGGCGAAGAAGTCCGGAAGGTTCAGGCCATCGATCGTGCCCTGCTTCAGGCCCCGCAGCGCGGCCAGGCCGGTCTCGGTGCCGCTGCGTTTCAGGATGAGCTGCCCCGGGGCGATCGCGGCCAGCTCGGCGCCCGGGATCGGGCCGGTCGATCCGGCCAGCGTGAGGATCCTGGGGCGCAGATCCTTCAGCGGGGCCAGGGAGCAGCCGACCCTGGTGAGATCCAGGCGCTGGATGCGGGCGCCGGCCAGGCGCGCCAGTTCGCCGGATTCGGGGTTGGTGCTGGAATAGCGGGTGAAGGAGATGCCGGCGTAGGAGGCATCCGCCGGTGCCATCACCTCGGTGAAGGTGAGCTCGGTCAGAGGCAACCGCGCCAGGATCGGCACGTTGGTGATCGTGGTCCGCTTGAGGACCAGGTGCTTCAGGGGCTTTCCCGGGAGCCAGGCGAGATCGAGCAAACCGTCGGAAATGCTGAGCTTTTCCAGGCGCGGCAGCTTCGCGATGGGGGAAAGATCCAGCCTCGTCCCGACCAGGGTCAACCCGGTCAGGGGCAGCCCCTGCAGCGGTGCGAGGGAGGACACGTCCATGTCCATCAGCGCAAGCTCGCCGATCGGCAGGCCGACCAGCGGCGCGAGATCCCTGATCTCGGTGCGTCTGAGCGCCAGGCGGGTGAGCGGCAAGCCGCGCAGGCCCTTGAGATCCTTGATGGTCCGCTGCTTGGAAAGCGTCAGGTCGGCCACCGGCAGGCCATCAAGGCAGCGCAGATCCTGGATCTGGATCCGATCCAGGACGACCGTCAGCCCGCCCTTCTGGTCCAGGCTGACGGAGCTCGCCACCGTCTCGACCGGCAGGCCCAGGTTCCTGGCGAGGCGTTCCTGGTACATCGTCAGGCGCCTGGCGCGATCCGAGAAGAATCCGTTCGCGGCCCGATCCAGCCCGGCGTTGGCGAATTCCTGGGCGAGCGCATCGCGTTGCGGACCGCTGGGCGGCGCGTCCGGGAGCTGGGCGAGGGCGTTCAGCACGGAGTCGAGGCCGGGCCGGCCGCGGTCCCTGGCCGCCTGCAACGCCTGCATCCCCGCCGCCAGATCGCCCTTCAGCAAGGCCAGTTCCGCCGCCAGCAGATGGGCCTCGGCCGAACCGGGATTGAAGCGCACCGCCAGCTCGGTGAAGACGGCCGCATCGGCAAGTTCACCACGATCGGCCAGGGCGGCGGCCCGCGCCAGCCAGGCCGGGGCCGCCTTGGCCAGGGTGGCGGCGTGCTCGGCCTCGGCCCGGCGCATGCGCAGCCAGGCCACGGTCGAGATGGTGCCGAGGACGACCGCGATCACCGCCACCGCCGCCATGGCGAGGCGGAGCAGCCTGCGCATGCGCGCGACCTGGCGGATGCGCGCGGCGGCGCGTCGTTCCTCGATCTCGGCCTGGGCGCCGATCTCCAGCGCCTGCTCCGCGATGCGGGGTTCCTGCCAGGCCTCGGCGAGGCGGGCGACCGCCTGGGCCTGGGTCGCGGCGAGGGCGAACGAGCCCAGCCGGAAGGCGGCGTCGGCGCAGTCCAGGCCGGCGTCCAGGCGCAGATCCCTGGCCTGGGGGCATTCCGGCCAGTCCTCCAGCGCCTGGTCGGCGAGGGCGATGACCCGGCCCCACGCCTGGAGGTCATCGCCGGCCTCGTCCGCGAGCCGATCGCCCTGTTCGCTCCGGCGCAGGGCGTCGCGGTGGCGGAAGTACCGGCGCAGGCGTTCGGCGACCTCCTGCGCGCCGGACGGCCGACGGCTGATGTCGGGCTCCAGGCAGTGCATCGCCAACGCCGCCAGTTCGCGTGGGATGGTGCGTTCGGGGGCGCGCTGGGCCGGGGGCACGACCACCCCTTCGCAGGCCAGGAAGAGGATGTGCGGCACCGAGTCGCCGCCATGCGGCCGATGGCCGGTGAGGATCTCGTAGAGGATCCCGCCGAGCAGGTACACGTCGCTCGCGGGGCCGATCCGGGCCGGTTCCGGCCGCGCCATCTCCGGCGCCAGATAGGCCGGGGTGCCGGTGATGTTGCGGATGCGCGTGGCCGGCCTGATCCCGGGGATGGAGTGGTCGCCCCAGGTCACGGCGCAGCCCCAGTCCATCACCTGGACCTCGCCGAAGTCGCCCACCATCACGTTGGTCGGCTTGAGGTCGCGGTGCAGCACCCCGCGCGCATGCGCATAGGCCACCGCCTCGATGACCTTGAGCAGGATCTCGAGGTGCTCATCCAGGCCATAGCCGGCGGCCAGCCGGCGTTCGTCGTCGGTGCGCGGATGCAGCAGCGCATGCCAGGTCACGCCTTCGACCCGCTTCATGAGCAGGCGGATCTCGCCGCCGGTCTCGGTCAGGTCGATGATCGGGACGATGTGCGGATGCTGCAGGCTCGCCGTCGCCACGGCCTCGGAATAGAAGCTGGCCAGCATCTCGGGATCGGCCTTGTCGCGGCGCAGGGTCTTCACCGCGACGGTGCGTCCGAATACCAGCTGCACGCCTTCCCGCACCACGCCGATCCCGCCGCGTCCGATCTCGTGCCCCAGGGCCAGGCCCGCCGCGGGCAGATGGAAGGTGGCGGCCGGGGCGTCCCCGGCCGCGTGGATCGTGGCCCCGGCGACATCGTAGGTCGGCCGGCTTGCGGAGCCCAACCGGCTGGAGGCCTGGCTGTCGGCGGGAAGCGGCGAGCGGATCGTCGCCTGGTTCGCGGCGGAGGCAGGCGCACGGACGGGTTCCGGATCGGCCATGCATCATCCGCCGTGACGCCGGATGCGGCAGGACTGCCCGGATGCGGCAGACGGCATCATGCCAGGAATCTACGCCGGAAATCAGCCGGTCGCCAGCCAGCGCAGCGCGTCGTCGGCAGCCGATTCACCCAGCGGTCGGCCTGGGCACCGCCCGGCGCGAACCGGTCGACACGTGGCCGCCGCCTTCGTGGCGCTGGGTGCTGCTGCCGATCTGCTCCGCGACGCGACGGCGCTCGCTGTGTTCGATCTCCTGCCGGATCTTGTCCCAGTCGATCGCCTGGCCGTGGTCGAGGCGGTGGCGCGCCGCGACCAGCACCGGGTCTTCGGGCGTTCCCGACAGGGCGCCGATGCGATCGAGCTGGAGACGCGCCTCGCCCGGGCGGTCCTCGACCTGGAAGAGCGGCACCGCATGGCGCAGGAAGCGCACCGCCTGGCGGGTGTCGCCCAGGGCCTCGTGCAGGTCGGCCAGCTGCAGGACGAGGTCGGGGTTGCCGGGCTGGCTCGCGACCAGGCGCTGGAGGAGCTCGAAGGCGCGCTCGATCTCGCCGTGTTCGAGCAGGTCTTCCAGCAGCACGCGTCCGTGGCTCAGCTCGCCGACCTCGTCGCCGATGCGGTTGAAGAGCGCCACCAGCTCGCTGCGCTGCTCGTAGGCCAGGCCCTCGACCCCGGCGATGCGCTTGCGCGCGTGGTCGATGGCGATGCCGTGGTTGTTGGTCTGCATCGCCACCTGCACCACGTTGCGCAGCAGGCGGTCGTATTCCGGCCCGGGATTGCGCTCCAGCAGCCGCGCCAGGCGCACCCGGGCCTCGAGGTCGTCCGGGCGCAGGCGGCAGATCTGGATGAGCAGGTCGCGGGCCGCCTCCTCGTCGCACATCCCGAGGGCGAGATCGGCCGCATTGCGGTATTCGCGCAGGGTCGCGGCGCGGTCGCCGACGCGGTGGGCGAGCGCGGCGAGGCGCACCCGCAGGGCGATCTGCGCCGGCACGCGCACCAGCGCGGCCTCCAGCACGGTGCGCGCGCGAGCCAGGTCGCCGGCGGCGATCAGCGCCTCGACCGCCTGGCCCCAGCGCGCGGCGGCCTCGCCTTCCTGGCCGACCTTCAGGCGCAGTTCCGCGAGGGCGAGCAGGATCTCGACCTCGGCGCCGCCGAGATCGATCATGCGTTCGTAGGTGCGGATCAGGCCGGAGTCGTCGCCGCTGCGCGCCTGCGCCTGGGCCGCGAGGCGGAGCTGGCGCACCGCACCGTCACGATCGCTGCGCTTCTGGTAGGATTTCGCCAGCCAATCGTTGACCGCCGTGTCCTCGGGATCGAGGCGGCCGAGCATTTCATAGGTCGCGAGCAGGCTGGCGTCCGCGCTTTCGCCCTGGGCCACGGTCAGACGCCCGCTGCCGTTTGAACGGCGACGGGTGGTGGTCCGGTTGCGCTGGGCCGCGATGGCGGCGCGCAGCACGGCGCGGGCCTCGTCCTCGCGTCGGTCAGCGACCAGGATCTCGGCGCAGGCGCGGGC
The DNA here is from genome assembly GCA_964654285.1 of uncultured Candidatus Kuenenia sp. GTDB lineage: Bacteria > Planctomycetota > UBA11346 > UBA11346 > UBA11346 > BJHQ01. The sequence continues at coordinate 5,974 of CAZZJC010000072.1, read as the reverse complement.
GTGGTCGCAGCGGCTGGGGTCGAGGGTCAGCAGCGACTGGTAGGCTTTCACCGCATCGCCAGGCCGGCCGAGGTCGCGGTGGGCGCGCGCGGCGATCTCCAGCTGCACCGCCGCCTGGTCGCGGTCGCCCTGGGCGGCGGCGAGGCGGGCGAGCACGGTGGCGGTCAGGGCGGGATCGGCGCCGTGCTCGTGCGCCTCGTTGACCGCCTGCACCGCCTGCTCGAATTCGCGCTTCCCTTCGTAATGCCGCGCCAATTCCAGCCACACCCCGACCGCGTCCTCGCGCTCGTTGGCCGAGGTGTAGATCGCGGCCAGGCCCTTGAGCGGCGCTTCGGGGTCGCCGCCCAGGCGCAGGACGTTGCGCAGCGCGACCACGGTGGCGGCATGGTCGTTCAGACCGGAGGCGGCGCGCAGGTACTCGGCGGCGGCTTCCGCCGCGCGGCCGGCGTGGTCGTGCAGCTCGGCCAGGTGCAGGTGCAGACGCCCGCCATCCTGACCGCAGGCGACGGCGCGCTGATAGAGGCCCAGCGCCACCCGGCGGTCGCCCCGGCTGAAGGCGACATCGGCCAGCACCGTCAGTTCCGGCCCGCCCGCCAGGCGCAGCAGGCCGAGACGGCGCAGCTCGGCCTGGGCGTGGATGGCGCGGAACGGCGTCAGGCGCGGATGATCGCAGGCGTCGGTCATCGGCAGGCTCGCACCGATATGGTCGAGCATGCGGCGGCAGTCGGACGACAGGTCCTGCGGCGGATCGAGATGCTCGACCCGCACCAGCACGTCCCAGTCCTCGGGAACCTGGCCGACCACCCGGGTGAGTTCGTCCTGGCGGCGCAGGCATTCGAGGATCACCCCGCCCGGATTGATGACCACGCCCAGGTCGGCCTGGAACTTGGCCCAGGGATCCTCGGCCTGGCCGGACTCGGTCAGGAAGGTGACCTTCGGCTCCTTCCAGCCGAGCATCACCGCGAACTCCTCCTCGCAGTGGCAGTCGATCGCGTCGAGCAGCGCATCGTGGCTGAGGATGCCGAGATCAAGCAGCGCCTTGGCGAGTTCCTGCGGCGGATGCCGCCCCAGCCGTTGCAGATGCGGTTCGAGCGCCGTCCAGGGCGCCACGTCGGCCCAGCCCACCGCCTTGGCGAAGAGAGGCGCGCCGGCTCCGGTGACCGCGACCAGCTGACCGGCGGTGAAATGCAGGCGGCGTTGCGTTTCTGCGGTCGGACCGATCACCAGCACGCCCGTGCGTCGTTGTCCGGCCACCGCCTGGATCATCGCCGGCAGGTCGATGAGCAGACCGCCTGAACTCGTGGTGTTGCCCGCCATCACCGGCGATTGAAGCGGCCGGGAGCGGCCGCGACAAGGGGGATCATGCGCCGCGGCGTAATCAGGCCGGCCACTCAGATCCCCGGCCGCGTCCCCGGATCGGTGCCGGTGCGGGTGATGCGCGCGCGCGTCTCGCCATCGGTGTCGAAGTCGACCGGATCGTAGTTCTCCAGCGTCACCGCGTTGGGATCGACCGGATCGGGGCCGTGCGCGAGGCGCGCTCCCGCGATCAGGGCCGCCGCCGCCAGCACGGCCAGGCTGGCCACCGCCGGCCACCAGCCGGGTACCGGTGCGGGTACCGGCGCCGGATCCGCCAGCAGCCGGGCGGCGGCGGCGAGCAGCACCGCCGCCGGCACCGCGATCCCGAGCAGCGGCGTCCACCAGCGGCCCAGGCGCAGGGCGCTGTGGGCGTCGAGGTGCCGGCGCAGCGGTTCGATGCCGCCGCTGAGCGCCAGTCCGCCGGTGACCAGGGCGAGCGAGGCGACGGCGGTCCAGCTTGCGAGCTCCCAGCCGAGGCCGCACATGGACCCGACGCGGTTGCTCGTCAGCGGCAGGGCGGCGAACACTCCGAGGCAGCAGACCCAGCCGCCGAGCCGTTCGCGCCCGACCGGCCAGCGCTCCTCCAGCGCCGCGACGATGCCCTCGACCACCACCGCGAGGGCGCCGAAGGCGAGCAGGCCGGCCGCGGCCAGCCAGGCGAGGGACGCGCACGCAGCCAGGCCGGGGGCGAACGCCGCCGTGAAGGCGAGCGGAGTCCCGGCGGTCAGCAGCAGGGGCGACGGGGCGATGCCGGGACCGCTGATGAATCCCGGGCTCGCGCTGGTGAGCGCGGTGGCGGTGAGCAATGCCAGGCCGAGCGCGGCCAGGGCCCCGGCCGGCATGGCGACCATGGCCAGACCGGTGAGATCGCGACCGCGTTCCAGCCGGCGCGCCAGCGCGCCATGGCAGGCCAGGCCGGCGCCGAGACCGGGCAGCACGGCCAGGCCCAGGTCGGCGGTCAGGCCCCAGGGGTCCTGCACCGGGCCCAGCCCGGCCTCCAGCCTGGGCCACCCCTGGACCAGGACCATGCCGCCCAGGGCCAGCACGAGCAGGCCGGCGAGCGGCAGGGCGATCATCGCATAGCGCCCGATCGCCCCGAGGCCGCCACGCACGAGCAGGAAGAGGGCGAGGGCGGTCACCAGCAGCCCGACCAGCGCGCCGCCCTGGAAGCGGAACGGACCAGGATGCCCGGTCGCCACCGCGAGGGCGACCCGGGCGTGGTCGATCGGCAGGTCGGGCCCGGGCGAGCCGAGCTTCAGGATCAGGTCCACCGCCACGACCAGCGACCAGGCGAGGCCGCCGGCGAGCAGCAGGGCGGCCAGGCCGGCCGCCATGACGCCGAGCCAGCCGGCGAGGCGCAACGGCCGCGCGACCTGGCGCAGCGCCTCGGGCCAGGCGCGCTGGAGCACGTCCCCGACCGCGTATTCCAGCAGCAGCGGCCCGGTGAGGGCGAGCAGCGCGGCGATCGTCCAGAGGATCACGCCCCAGCCGCCGTGCTCGTGCAGGATGAACGGCAGCCGCCACCAGCCCAGGCCGGCGATGGCGAGGGCGCTGGCGCACGCGAAGGCGCGCCGGCTCGCCCAGGTCGTCCGGAAGACGGTCGTCGCCACGGTTCAGTCGAGGAGCTGGTGCGCGTCCATGACCTGTTTCCAGGCCAGGAGCGCGGCGCGCGGAAGCCGGACGGCCTGCGCCTGCCCGGCGGCGGCATCGAGGCGCTGGAAGGGGATGGTGCGCTGCTCCAGCCGCTTGGCGACGAAGGCCGGGCTGCGGCCGATGGCCTCGGCGGCGGCGGCGGTTTCAAGGCCGTCGTCCGTGGCCGCGGTCACCTGCCAGATCGGTTCGCGGCTGAGATCGTGGCGGGCGGCCTTGCGGTTGCGCTGGACCAGCCGCGCCGCGGCCGCGACCACCTGGGGATCGCCGGCCGCCGCGTGCAGGCGCACCAGGGCGAGGCGCAGTTCGTAGGACCCGCCCAGGGCCTGGTCCCAGGCCGGCAGGCGCTGGGCGAGCCAGGTCGCGGACGCGGCGCTCTGGCCCTGGGCCACCGCCGCATCCGCGAGCCGCGTCACGGCGTCGACCAGGGCGTCCGCCGCGGCATCGTCGTCGCCCGTGAGCATCGGCGCGGCGAGGGAGTCGATGAGGGCTCCGGCGCGGTCGGTCTCCCCTGCGAGCAGATGGCAGCGCACCAGCGCGGTGGCGGCGGCCCCGGCCGGACGCAGGCCCAGCGCCGCCGCAGCCGCGCCGATCCAATGCGCGAGATCGGCCAGGCGTTCGCGCGCCGGCGGCAGCAGGCCGCGATCGATCCCTTCGATGAGCCGGCCGGCGAGGGCGGGCCAGTACGCTTTCGCCGCTTTGGCCTCGGGTCCGGCGATGAGCTCGGGCCAGTTCCTGCCGCCACCGGCCAGGCGCGCGAGGTCGCGGATCGCCGCCTGCACCGAGGCCGGATCGAGGCCGACCTTGCCGTCGCCGGCCACCGCCGCGCCCGCATGTTCGCACCACGCCGGATCGAAATGGCCGAAGAACAGTTGCGGGATGGTGGCGAGGCCGGAATCGCCGGCGAGGACGCTCACGAACATGCCCTGCGCCCCGGCGAACAGTTCGCCGGCCTTGGCCCGCGCCGCGACCGGATCGAGACCCTGGCTGATCAGCGACTCGACCGCCCCGGCCAAGGGGCCGCCGCCGCTGGCCTGGAACTCGGCCACCGCCGCCTTCAGACCGGGGGACAGCGGCGCGAGGAACGCGGAATGGAAACGCGATTCGCCGGCGAGCATGGCGAAGGGGTTGAAGTCGCCGGCCTGGGCGAGCTTCTCGATCTCGGCGACGAAGGCCTGGGGATCATCGCCCAGCAGGCGCGGGTCGGGTGCGGACATGGCCACGATGATGGCGGCGGGACGCGCCCGGCCAGCGTCGAAGCGCAGTGGCCGGCCGGACCGGATCGCGAGGGATCAGTCCTCGGCCCGGAGCCGGCTTGCCGGGTCGAGGTCGAACCGTGCGGCCGCAGGTTCGGACGCCAACGCCGCCGGCGACCGCCACCATCCCTGCACATCGCGGCCCCAGAGCGCATGGAAGGCGCACGGACGCGGTTGGGTGTAATCCGGCCGGAAGATGCGGGTGCCGCCGTTTTCGCGCTTCGCCGGGATCCGCCAGTCGACCGGAACCTCTGCCGCGGGCCAGGCAAGACGGAGGTTGTCGACCGCCAGTCCGCGCACGTGCTCGGCCACCACGGCGGCGCGGGCGCGGCGGGCGGCGCGGTTGGCGTTCGAGAACTGCGATGAGCGGTTGTCGTCGGCGATCGGCTCGGCGTCCTCCAGATAGGGATAGGCCAGGCTGACATCGCGCAGGGTGATGTCCTCCAGCGAGCCGCCGTCCTCGCTGGTCATCAGGATGCGGCCCTGGGTCCGGGCGACGAGGTTCGACACCTGGATGCGGCGGATGGCCCCGAAGGCGCCGGTATCCTTGCCCCGGCGCAGGTCGAGGTGGATCGGCCGCGCGAACACGATCGGCGCGTTGGAATCCATGACCAGGTTCGCGGCGACCACGTCCTCGATCACCGCCCCGTTGGACGAATAGCAGGCCAGGCCGCGGTTGCAGCCCGACAGGATGCAGTTTGAGAAGGCGATCTGGCGGATGTCGTTGCGGGTTTGCTCCCAGCCGACCTTCAGTGCCGCGCATTCGCTCGAGATCACGCAGTTGCTCACCGCGACGCGGCGCACCGGCCGGGCGCGGCCGTTGAGCACGATGCCGTCGTCGCCGACGTGGATCTGGCAGTCGCTGATGATCACGTCGCTGGAACCGCTGATGTCGATGCCATCGTTGTTGGGCAGGCGCGGATCCGAAGCGATGGTCACCCCGTGCACCCGCACCCGGTCGCAGCAGAACAGGTCCAGGTTCCAGTTCGGCGGATCGGTCAGGCGCACGCCCTCGATCACCACGTCGCGCGACCGGATCACCGCCACCATCACGTCCGGGCGCGGATCCTTGCCGCGATGCCACGACTCCGGCGTCGCCCCGGCATCGCACCAGTGCCAGCCCTGGCCATCGATGGTGCCCCGGCCCCGGATCGTCACGCGCTGCGCATCCTGCACGACGATGAAGTGCCGGCGCACGCGTTCCCATTCCTCTTCCGGATTGGGATTCACCACCGGGGTGAACCGATCCCACCGGGTCGGCCCGACCAGGGTCGCCCCGGCGGCCAGTTCCAGGGTGGTGTCGCTGCGCACGAACAGCGTGCCCGACCGGTAGCGCCCTGGTGGCACCAGCACCGTGGCGGATTGGCCAGCGGCGCGATCCAGCGCCTGCTGGATGGCCGCCGTGTTGTCGGTCTGGTCGTCGCCTTGGGCGCCGAGGTCGCGCACGTTGATGATGGTCATGGGGCGCAGGGTTGGCTGCCGTCCCGGTTCGGCAAGCGGGAATGGCAAGTCTGCAGCGGGGCGCCTCAAAAGTCGGCCTTCCTGGGAGCGCTGGCGTCTCGCCGGCCCAAAAAGCGGCATCCGCAGGATGTCACCAACCGACTTTTGCGGCTGCCTGCTGCGTGGGCTGAAGCCCACGCTCCGAGCCGGCTAAAGCCGGCGCTACGAGGCGGCGCTACGAATCGGCGTTGCTGCCGTCATCGGTGGCGGGA
>CAZZJC010000071.1:0-14529 GCA_964654285.1 uncultured Candidatus Kuenenia sp. | reverse complement strand
CAAGGGGGCGGGAAAGGCTATTATTAAAGACTCTTCAGGTACATGACACTAGGTCATCACTAATGTGCAGGCGAACCATCATAACCGGTTCCCCTCGGTGCGATTCAGGTAGCGACGAGCCGCTGCCTTTGCGCTTTCCGGCATCTCGCCAGCCAGGAATTTCTCCAACCGTGCCTTGCGAGCATCTGCATCCACCGCACCGCCGGTCCAGCCGGCCTTGCCGTCCCGGCGCTTCCAAGTGGCGCAGCCCGGTGCCCATTCACGGTCGGCCTCATCGATCGTGTAGACCTTAATCGTGCCAAACCGGCCCTCTGCTTGAAGGGGTTGAGGGGTGGCTTGAACAAGTTGCTGCAAAGCCGCAGTGTTTCCCAGATAGCAGATGACCGCCTCCCCACCCTGCACCGTCTTGCCCTTGAGACCCGAGAGATCGAACCGCAACAGGAGCCAGCGCCGTTTGCCCACCACGCTGCACAACGATGGGTAAGGTTGCCATTTGCCGTAGTTCAGACCGTATTTGTCTTGCGGAATTACGGTCTCGGGAGCGGCTTCATCCAGCACCTGCGACGCTGTTTCCCGGGGTTTGATGGCTTGCTCTCCCAGTTCCGTGCGCACCAGCAGCAGCGGGTTCTTATTGAAAGGCGTACATGGAATACCCACCGAGGCGTTTTCCGTCGTGTCTGGCATGATGAGCAGGTCCAAGGATGGGCCTCGCAGTAGCTCTGCCGGGATCTGAACTCGGGCTGGTGACGCGGCCTTGGCGTCTTTGGTATGCAGCACCTCCAAGACCCTGCCGTATGACACCAAGCCCTCACTGGTCTCGGACAGGATGGTGCTCAGGGATTCCATCGCCTGGCGCAACCGCTTCCATTCGGCGAAGCCTTCCGCGTCGACGGGTTTGGGCTCGAACGCCTCAAGCTGGGGGATCAGCCAGTCGGCAAAAATGCGTTGCGCCCAGTCGCGCATGATCCAGCCGGTCGATCCCAGCAATTCGCCAGGATTGCCGTCCTTGTCCTTGCGTTCCCACCCGAAGGTCCAGGCGTCGATCGACAATGCGCCCTGGGCATGGGAAGCCCCGACGAAAGCTTCGGCGATCTGCCGGCAGAGTGCCTCTCCTCCCTCGAACGGGGCCTTGCTCCAAGTATCCAGACGAGCCTCCACCACCGGCATGGGTGAGATGACCACCAATTTCGCACCACTGGTCTGCGTCGCCACGGTGAGATTCTTTAGCACGGCTGACAGGTCGTCACCGCACTGCGAGGGATTCCGACTCGATGCTATGGATTTGCGTGCATGATTCGCACCGAGGAAGAGTATCACCATCGTCATCTTGCCGCTATCTTTGAGGATGGCATCCAGTTCGTCCAGAACCCCTGGGTAGACGGCTTCTCCGATCTGCTGGTCCTTTTTCATGATCGGGATCCTGAGAGAGGTGCCGATCAGGCGGTTCCCGTTTGCCGAAACCTGGATGTTCCAGTCGGGTCGCTTGACCCGTAGGAAATCCACCCACGACGGTTTTCCCTGGAAGGGTAGGGAATGGAAGTCACCCAGGACCAGGACGCTAGGCCGGGGATCGGGTTCTCCTGCCACAGCCAAGGTGTTCAGCAGGAACCACAGACCCGCTGTAACCCATCGATGGAAAGACGGCGATCGGCATGTTCCGATAGCGGGCCTCGTCATGTCATGATCTCCTGTGTCTTGAATCGACAGATCCGCGATCCTTCGGCCGGCATCATATCGGACCGGCCTCATGGGGTGACACATATGGCACCGCCGCAGATCTTTCCTGTCGTGTTCGGGGCCCACACCGGAGTAGACGGGCGTTTCCGCACCACAATGTCGGGGATGAGGTCACATCGCGGGGCGTTCGACTGGACGAAACCTGCTAGGGTGGCGATAATCACGGGATAATAGGTCAGATGGGCCTTGTTGCCGCGATTGGGGTTGCCGCGACGGGCCAGCACCTCCTGCATCAGGTAAATGTCGCCGACTTCCCGGGTGGAGACCTCGAAAAGGGCGGCCAGACGGGCCCGGAACTCCTCTGGTCGCTGTGCATACAATAGCGCCATCAGCAATTGCCCCTGACCGTATCCCATGTGCGCTTCAACACGACGCAGATGCCAGGTGATGATGCGCGGATCGAAGCGGTCGCCCAGATGCTCCAGGGCCAGATCGAGGGTCTGCACCGCTCGTGGATCCTGGGCGGGCAGCAGGGCGACTTCGGGATCCTGGAGGAAATAATGGGCAGCCAGCGAATAACAGGAAAGTCCCAACGCTTGTACCGGGCTATCCCAGAGATTGCGGGTCTTTTCGTCCACCGGCAGATAGGTCTGGAAGCAGTTGCCCAGACCCTTTGGCAGGTCGAGGGTGTGATTGTGGGCATCGCCGAACAATCTACCGGCCAAGGGCTGCATCAGCCTGTCAACCACCATGGTGAAATGCGCCACATCATCCTTGTGACCGGCATCGCGGGCCATTTCAAGGAATAAGCGTACCCCGGCGGCAGCCGGTGCCTGGGTAAAGACGCCGAAGCCCAGGGCCCAGCGGTTGGATTCGGTCTCGTCCAGCAGGGCGCCGTCTTCGGCCATGTGCCGTTCCAACCACTGGCACCAGCCCCGCAAGGTTTCGTAATGATCCTCGCGCAGACGTTTGCCCCAGGCATCCTTGCGATGGGTCAGATAGAACTTCCCGGCTTCATAGAGTTTGATGGCGTGCCCGTTGAGGTCGTACAGGCGTTCGTTGATGCGGGGGCCGGTGATGTAGAAGTTGTCCCACAGGTGGGGCAGGCCATCGGTGGCGAGGAACTGCCGTGAGGCATCGAGCATGAACTCCAGGAAGGCGTAGGCCTCTTGATGGAAGCCGAAGAGATCCAGGCATTGCACGGAAAAGCACCGTGGCCAGGTGCCGGTGCCCCAGATGTAGAACTGCGTGGGATCGTCTTCAGGCACGGCGCCGAAGACCATGCGTTCCTTGAGTGAACGCATGGCCCTGATTAACGATGGCTTGAGCATGGGGAAGGCCGCACTCTCGGCCAGGCGGTCGAGGGACATCAGCCGTAGGCTACCCAGGGATACCTCCTCCCCCTGACGACGTCGCACTGCCGCCTCGATCAGGTGGGAACCGCCTTCCGTAGTCGGGGTCGCCAGGACCTCGCCCTCGGGATGTGACCAGATCTCATCGGGTTCCAGGCAGTCATGCAGCACGCGAGTATCAAGGATCCGGCAACCTCGTGGCCCATCTACCACCACGGCCGATTCGATCTGTGGCGTGAGACTGGTGAATCGTGGCGCGCTGCCGGTGGTGCTCCAGCACAGCAGGCTTTCGACCTGAGAGGTCTCAAAGCTGAGGCGGATCTCGTTGCCCGGGGCTGAAACCAGCACCGGTTGGGGAGAGAACTGCCAACGCAGCAGCACCCCGTCCCGGCGGAAATCGACCCAGGTGCCATCGGCCGCGACCTCGATCTCCCGTCGATCCACCCCGGTGATCACATACTCGACCGGCTCCAAGTGGCGTGTTTGGGTGACCTCGTAGAGCATGTCGGGATCCGCGAAGAAGAACCGACGCGTGCGCATGAACGGGATGCGCCGCCCTTCCAGCGTCCGATAGCCCTGACTGGTGACGATCACCCCCTTGGGCGTTTGGACGGCATTAAGATCGAGCAGCCATTGCCAGGGCGCCGCCAGGCCGAACTTCAAACCAGGGAGGGACAAACCATGGCAGACGAACTGCCGGGGATGGCTGCCGCGATGGGCGCCGTTCCAGTCGGTCTCCAGCCGACAGGAGAAGTTGGATCCAGCGATGTCGACCAGGGCCTGACGACCACGGGTATCCTGGAAATTGCGGGTGATGCGCATAGTGTAATCCTTCTATCGGCAACGGCACGGTGACCGCGCGATTGGTTAAAGTCACTGATCGGCCATGAATTGTCACGGCCAAATGGTTGCCGGCGATCAAACGGATCGACACGGTCGTCGAATTGACCTCCACCTCGATCCGCCGGTCTTGCCAGAGAACGGTGTAGGCGAGCCGGTTCCAGGCTTGCGGTAGCCGGGACCGGAAGTGCAGGCCGTCAGCACGCACCCACAGTCCGCCAAAGCCGTTGACGCACGCCTGCCAGGTGCCACCGAGGCACGCGACGTGGATGTGCACGCGTCTGTGCAAATCGATCAGCCGGGTCTGCAAATCCTCACCGTATTCCACCAACGTCACGCCATCAATTCCGGCGGATGCGTGCTTCTTCAAGCCTCGATACGCATCCTCCAGAATCCCTACCGTGATATGGTGCAGCAGACTCGTGAACCGGAGTCCCTTGTCCTTCCTTGCTGCCTGACGTATCCGTTCCAGCGCGCTCATCATGGGCACCGAGTTCGGAGCCTCGGCCATGGTCGGCTGATCCGGATTCCCTGTTGTCTCGGGCCTTCCCTCACCCACCGCTCGATCGGCTGATCTTCGCTGGTTCATCGGTACTACGCCCTCGTCCGACTTCCCGGGAACGTGCATGACGGTCGTTCGGGTTCTTCCCTGCACCGTCCGGCCAGGACGGACGACTCCGCCTGGCGTTCCAAGGATCTCCCGGTTCTCGTGCTTGAAGGTTCTCGACGTGCGTCGGGTCTCAGACCCCGCCGGAAAAGACCACGCCTCGCGATGACGGTGGGGTCCTTTTTGCCTTCCACTACAGACACAGGGTCGGCTTCCGGAAAGTTGCTTTCGGGGCTCATTGTCCGCGCCCATCGATGCCCCTGTCAACGCTTCGGATGGCACCTCGCGGCACCATCCGCATGACTCGGGGTCGTTGTGGATCGCGACTCCTTCAACGCGCAGCTCTTGCATCTGCTCCTTCAAGCCGGTTTATCCCGGCGCTCGTATGTCCGTTCTTTCTCAGTCTGTTGCGGTAGGGATTCATGTTCTCCAACGGTGGGCGAAACCCACCCGGCCGACGAGGATTGTTTCACGGTGGGCTGGTCCTTTCGTGTCTGGTAAAGACGGCCTATGTCCGTTTCCGGTAACCTTCCAGTCATCGACCCAATCTCATACGGGGCTGTCAGTACCTTACGTTCATAGAATCAGACCGTTCTGACCGCAGCGTCGGGATAGCCTACGTAAAGCATTATAAGATAATAATTTACTGATGATCATCCAGGGATTTACCTTATCTCTTCTGACGAAGCAACCTTGCACACGAGCGAAATATTCATTCAACACCAAAACCGGAACAAGCTGAACGACGCCGTCGCCATCAGTGGCTCTTGGCCTTGGCGGGATGTTCAGAAGCGAAGCATGGTGGCATGCAAGCGAGTCAATCGCTCTGTTTGATTGGCGTCATGAAATCGAACGGCGGGTGTTGATTCAATTTCACAAGCTGTGCGCCGGTGGTGTGGATGCGCAGCGCGGTCAGCGAGCCGGTGTCGCAGTTCAGACGTTGAAAGTGATCCAGCGGAATACCCAAGAAGTGCGCCACGGCGAGTTTGATCGGATCGGAATGAAACACCACAGCAACGATATCCTGTGGCGTGTCATGCTTGTGGACGAGGCGCTCCAGAACCCTGACCACACGCACCTGGCATTCAAAAAACGATTCGCCGGCAGGGAAGCGAAAACGCGACGGCGCACGTTGCATCATTTTCCACGCCTCTGTGGCACTCAGATCCTGGCATGAACATCCCTGCCATTCGCCGATGTTGATATCCATCAACTCTGGCTCTTGCGTGATGTGAAGATGGCGCGCCTGAGCAATCGGCTGCGCGGTTTCCAGGGCCCGTTCCAGCGGGCTGGCGTAGATGGCTGTCAGTGGCGCATTCCGTAGCGCCTCACCCAAGGCCCGGGCTTGGGCCTGTCCGTGTGGGTTCAGATGCACGCCAGGGAGGTGACCCGCGAGCTTGCCTGTCTTGGCATACTCGTTTTCGCCGTGACGAATGAGCAATAGGAGGGGCATGTCCGGATCGCCTTCAATGCATGGTTTTCCCCGTCACTTGTGCGCCTGGGCCAGATCCAGCGAGAGGCACACGGGGAGCGACGGGGGTTGGGTTATGGCACGCATCTGCTTGGTGCTGTGGTTGAGACGTTCATCGCGGTCACTGCACCGTCACGCGCGTGAGCGGCTTGAGGACCGCGACCTTCTGAACCGCCGGTTTGCCGGCCGCATCAATCCATTCGAGCGTGACCGAACCGGCCTGCGGTCGCCCGATGGCGGCCGGCATCCCTGGTCGTACCACGTACATGCCCACGACCCGGTCCCGGTCACGCACGGTGACAGTGGCGGTCGTGGCGGCACTCACTTGCAGCCAACGCTGCTGCATACCGCTCTGATTCTGACCGTACAACACCCACGCTTCCTTCGTGCCCGCCGTGACGGCAAACAGGTCGGGCGTGTTGTCGCCGTTCAGGTCCAGCATCGCGCCAGCGGTCTGTCCCGCCTCCAGCGCCGTCCAACCCTTCAAGGGTTCCTTCGGCGTCGCGGCCCCGGCTCCGGCCATGGCCGCCGCCTCGCCGACGAAACCGGCCGGGTCCAGTTCGCGGGCCCAACCGAAACAGCCGAAGCCACGGTTGAAGAACAGCAGCGGCTTCCTTTGGACATACAACAGCGCCACGCCCTGTCGGCCGTCACCATTGATGTCGGCGGAAGCGATGCCGCTGATCTTCGGCTGGTTCGCGCCGCCGTGACGGGCCAGTTCTCCGGTCACGTATGACTGGTTTTGCCACAGATGTTTCTCATCGCGCGCCAGCATCGCCATCGCGCCGTTGCCGCCAACCATCAGGTCCAGCCAGCCATCGGTGTCGAAATCGCCGCAGGTCGCCGCGATGGGATCATCCGGCAGGCGCAGCGCCGTGGTCATCGGTGCTTTGAAGGTGCCGTCGCCTTCGCCGGTATAGGTCACGAGGCCCTTTGCGAACAACTGCACGATGTCGTTTTTGCCGTCGCGGTCGAAGTCAGCCACCACGCACAGACCGCCCGTGCCCAAATCCTTCACACCCGGCAAGGCGGTCGTCTTGCCGTCCGCATTCACCAACACCGGCCCCGTCGGCGTACCCACGACCACACGCCCAGTCCCCAGCGCGTCCAGAGAAAGACATACCGGCAGGTCCGCGACCAGCGGTTTTCCGCCAGCCACGAGCGCCTTGCCGGTCCACGATACCAGTTCGGGTTTGGCACCGGCGGCCAGCACGGCGAACGCGGCTCGTTGCGAAGCCGTGCCCAGTTTCTCCTTGCCACTCGCCTTGAACAGCGTGTCGCCGCCTTCGCTGAGCACGATCACGCCTTCGTCGGTCACCAGACAGCCATGCACAGGGCCATCAAGTTTGCCGAGGGCCTGGTCCTTGTTCCAAACCAGGTCGGAGCGGACCGGAAACCGTGCGGTCGGATCATTCTGCGCATAGCGGGCAGCAGCAGCAAGGTTCAGCGCACTGCCTTCCCAAATGCCGCTAAGTCCTTGCTTGTCCACATTCAGGACCCACTTGCCGTCCTTTTGGAACACGGCCAACCATTCATTGCCGACCATCATCGCGCCAACGGGATCCCTGGTCGCAGCGGGATTCTCGTTTGCGGTCAGGACCAACACGGCCACGGTCGGCAACATGGCGTTGAAGGAGTCCGCCGACAACGTGCCATTGGGATCGAGATGCAAGTCCATTTTCGGATCGGCTGGCGCCTTGCCGCGAATGGTCTCTACGATTTTCGCCGCCAGGACCGTTTCCTTGATAGACAACAACTTCACCACCGACACCTGTTGCGCCCCCCGGATCAGATCAGTGGGTGTGAAGGTGACGTTGATCAGCGCCCACACCGGCGCCAGGCTGAGCAAACTTACCATGAGAACACAAGCAGCCTTCATGATCCAGGCACCTCTGGTGGTATGCGTTTTCGGTTGCTGACGAGCGACTTGCGGTCCGGTCTCAGGTTTCGGTTTGGTCATTGTTGTACCTTTCATTCATTTGGTTACGGGAAGTTGTTGCCATGTGGCCTCCGACTTGGCACCGGTCAATTCACCGGCCACCTCGTAGGCCCGCGCGATCGCGCCGACCCAGCCCAGGCTCAGTTTGGCCAAGGGCAAGACGGAGTTTTCGACGCCGCCGCCACGGGCATACAGGTTCACGGCGTCGCGGTACAACGCCATGTATGCCTTGGCTTGGTCGTCCTGGCGGGTCGCGCAGGTCCCCACGATCGTCAGCCAGGCCTCGGCCTCCTGCACGGCCTCGCGATACATCTGGAACCGCACCGTCGGCAAGGGCCCGTCCGGCCCCGGCACGGTCATGCTGACGGGAATATTGGCCGTGAGCATGCCCAGCGACCCATGCAGGCAACCTATCCGGGGAAGGTTCCAGAAGTCCATGCCGTAATGGGCGGAGTTGCCCGTCCACCAGACGTGCGTCCGATAGGCCTCGGGGGAGGATGCCTGGCGGATAGTGCAGCGAGAGGTGCCGCCGATCAGCGCGGTCATCTTGCGCCGGCTTTCATCCTGCGGCGTCATCGCCGGCGACATCGGCTCGTGGGGCATCGCGCCATAGCCGACTTCAAGGTTGCCAGGAAGGACGAGCCAGCGGCCGTCGGCCTGGGTGCGTGTTTCACTACTGACTTCATTTGCCGTGCCGCCCAGACTGCTCGCGTCGCCGGTGAAATGCGAGAACAGCGACCAGCGCGCGTAGGGCGCCCACTCCTGCATGAGTTTCACGATGGGTATCGTCGGCCGGTCGTCCAGCGGCTCGCCGATCATGATCACGTTGTCGGGCCAGCCGCGGCGGCGGACGATCGCGCGCACCTCGTCGAACACCGGCCGCCAGAACGCCTCGCCCGCCGGATCGCCGATCCGCGGGGATTCCAACTCTGTCATGTCGCCGCTGGCCGGGTCCAGCCGCGTAACCTTCGGCAGCGATGCCTTTGCGTTACGCGAAGTATGGTTCCCCCTATCACGCGCATAGTGTACTTCGGGATCGTGTTGCGCGTCCCACAGGTCGAGTGTCAGGGCCTTGGGCGGCCCGCAGTGCTTCGTCCACAGGTCGAGAAATGTCTCCAACGCGCTGTAGTCGCGGCGATACCCATCGCCCTGCTTGACCCAGCGGATCATGCCGGTCTTCACCCCACGGTACGTATGCAGGATCACCGGCACATGCACCACGTCGCTGCCCAGTTGCCCCATCAGGACGATGGTCTTCTCCATCAGGGCGAAGTGCTTCTGTGACCACGGCCTGACCCCGTACTGCAGCGCCACCGTGTCCGGCGAATGGATCATCCCAACCGTGCTGCGGTTGTCCCGTGGCGCGGGCACCGCAAAGGCCGTGACCAGCACCTCGACCGGCACCTGGAACGACTGGCCGTTGGCCGACAGGTTCAACGTACCCTTGTACCAGCCGGGTGCCTGGTCCTTGGGCGGACTGGCCAGCAACCACACGGGGACGTTCCTGGCCTCGGCGGGCGGCGCCGGCAGCAGCACATCGCACCATGGCCGCTCGTCCTCCGAGCGCTGATGGGCGGCGTAGCGGATCTCGATCGCCTCGGGCTTGAGCGTCGCCCCGCCCGGCCCGGCCAGCGGGCTGACCTTTGCCGAAAGACCTTTCACGCCGCGCCGGTCGCTGACGACCGCCACGCCGGCGCAATTGCCGTTGCGCGGCACGGCGATACGCACGGGCCGCAGCGGATCGAAGGGATGGCCCGTTTCCAGGCCGCGGGTGAAGAAACTACGCGGAGCGGGCGACCGCTCCGGCTGCTCTCGAGTGTGTTTCTCGGTCACCGTCTCCATCGGCCAGGCGTTCCAGACATAGGTCCGTTCGACTGCCGCTGTCCAAGCCACCGCGCCCTTGCCCTGAGCACTCAGGAGGCGGGCCGAGTGGAAGCCGCAATGGTCCCAGCCGAGGCCGTAAGGACCTGTGCGACCGATCGGTGCCCGCCGGATCTCGACCGCCAGCACGTTTGACCCCTTGACCAGGGATTCCGGCGGCAACCGCAGGGTCAGGCGCCGGATGCGCTGTTCGTAGCGGTCTTTCCACTTCGGTTCCGGCGACGCCCCCCGACCCACCGCAGGCAGGAACGTCGTCCCATCCTCCGCGAGATAGGCCTCGGCCGGGTAGTCCTCGGCGAACGCAGCGGCGTCCAGGTTACCGGCCGGCAACTGTCCGCGCCCCACCTCTTTGCCATTGAGATACACGACCACCCCACCCCGATAGGCCAGTTGCAGGTTCAGGTCCTGAGCCGCCGCAGGGTCGCTGATCCCGAAGCAGGTCCGCAGGTGGAAGCGGTCAGCATGCGTGATCCTGGGGGCAAACTCGAACCCGCCGCCGTACCCGCCGGTCTTCTCGCCCAGTTCGTTGGCCTGGTAGCGGCCCCAGTTGCTGTCGTCGAAGTCGGTGCGGAACCAGTTTTCCGCCGGTGAGGGCGTTTGGGCGACCGTCCATTTCTTCAGGAATTCGGCGTTGGCAAAGTCCACCGGCCGAGACTCGTAGCTGTACACCAACTTGCCGTCGGTGCGGCCAACATAGGGGCCCACCCGTAGGAACACCCGCCAGGGCGTCTGCGCCCCGAGCAGTTCGGTCTCGGCCGCGTCGACCGGCGCCGTCAGGGCCAGGCCCAGGGTGATGAGCACGGTGGCCAGGGTTGTTTTGGTGATGATGATGTGCATCAGCTTGTCCTTTCGGTTGTTGCCGAAGATGTGGTTTTCCTGCGATAGATAGCCTCGATCATTGGTCTGCATATTCGTGTCCCCTCGGTTTCTTGTCTCATCGGTTCAGGCCAGACGGGCCAGGCGCCGCAGCAGGAACATGCCGGGAAGGGTGATCAGCAGATACGCCAGCAGCCAGGCCGGGCACCACAGCGGGTGCAGGGTGGGGATGAAGCCGAAGGCGCGATACGGGGGCAGGTCGAGCCGGGTGGCCAGGCCTTCGCCCTGGTCGATGCGAGCCACGGCGTCCGGTCTGGGCCACAGCGGCAGGGGATGTTCCAGGGTGCGGTCGGCCAGGCGCAGATGCAGGTCCTGGGTCGTGGCCGGGGTCAGCGACCAGGCCACCTCGACCGGACCTTCGGCAGATGTCTCGGCGGTGATGCGGCGGATGGGCGAGTTCGCGACCGCCAGCCCAGGCCCAGGCACCAGATGCACGGTCTGTCCGGTCCAGGAGGGCGAGGCCTCCAGATGCAGGGTCACCGTCTGACCGGGACGCAGTGGCCGGAACTCCAGACGGAGATAGGCCCACTGCGCCAGGATCAGCAACACCGGCAGGGCCGCAGCCAGGGCCGGCAGTTCGGCCCGCAGCAGGCGTTGCAGATCGATGCGGCGCTTGAGGGCCAGATGGCGGTCGCGGGCGGCGCGATCGCGGTTCTGACGTGCGGTACGCAGGGCGGTATTCAGCACCGCCAGATCGGCCCGGGCGCGTTGCAGCCAGGCCTGGGGCGTGGTCCAACGGCGCAGCAGGGCCAGGGCGGCGGCTGAGGCCACAGCGACCAGCACCAGGGCCAGATCGGGTGAGAGCCGCCAGGCCCAGGACACCAGAATATCGGCCAGGGTCAGGGCCCAGGCACAGAGGGTTTCAATCATGGCTGTCCTCCACCTGCGTCCTTATCAGTGAGCAATCGAACCACCCCGTGCTGACCATCGACTGTCACCCGTTGGCCATCAGTGATGCGGCGCAGGGCACCAGGACAGGCCACCGCTGGGATGCCGAAATCACGGGCGACGATGGCCCCGTGCGACAGCACCCCACCGCGTTCCACCACCAGGGCCCGGGCCTGCACCAGAAGCGGCGCCCAGCCCGGATCGGTAGAGGCGCACACCAGCACGTCGCCTTGGCAGAAGGCCCCGGGATCGCCGGGATCCGTCACCAGGCGAGCGATGCCGGTGGCCAGGCCGGGGGCCATGGCCGTACCGGTCAGGGTGTCGCCGGAACCGATTTCAGCGCCCTGGCCGAGCCGGTCCAGATTCTCGGCGCTGATGACCGGGGCCGCTTCCAGCCGGGCCTCGGCCTGATGCTGCAACTGGCGTTCGGCAGCCAGTTCCCGCAGGGCCTGGCGCCGTTCGGCCAACTGCGGCAGCTCCGAATTATGCAGAAAATAGATCGCCTCATCCAGATCGTGCCGCCGACGCAGGGCCTCAATGGCCTGACGGATCAGGGCGTACCCCAGCATCAGATGGTGCTTCCCAGCCTCGCGATAGGGCAGCAGGGCCTGGGCAGTCGCCAGATATTGGCGGATGCGTTCCTCCTGCGAGGCCCCGCCATGCCGGGCCAGCAAGGGGGCGAGTTCCGCCTCGGCCTGTACCCGGGCCTGCTGGTGCTCGTGATGCAGGGCTTCGGGATCGATCCGGCCCTGGGCCAGGGTGCGGGCCTGGGTGGCCACCGCCTCGGGCCGTTCCGCGAAGCGGGGCACCATCAGTTCCATCTCGCCGGCGGCGCGATGACCATAGTCCTTCAGCCAGGTTTCCAGGGGCCGGGTGCCGCGACCGACCTGCATCAGGTGGATCTGCTGTTCCACCGTGGTGTCGCCGGGCAGGGCCATGGTCAAGCGGCGGGCCAGGGCGCGGCCATCGTCACCAGCGATCAGGTGCAATTCGGATTCCAGATCGGCCAGGGCCAGACCGCCGCAATAGCCCGGCGCCAGGGAGAGCGGGGCGAACTCCACCAGGGTGCGCTGGCGACGCTCCTCCAGTTCCGCCAAGAGAGCGGGGCCGTCCATACGGTCCAGATCACGGGCCGCAGCCGCAGCCACCCAGGCGCAGAAAGCAGGCAGATGCACGGACGTATAGTCATGCAATACCGTGCGCCGCAGACGGCTGGTGCGACGCCAGGTGCGCCACAAGGCCCGCAGATTGGCCGGCAGGCTGAGCAGGAAACGCAGGTCGGCACGCTCGGGCACGAAGACGCTGGGGGCGCGATCAAGCAGAGAGGGATCCTGGCGCACGGCTGCCAGGTCGTAGGTCAGGGGCAGACCGTCATAGAACAATCCGGGCAGCCGCTGGGGATCGGCATAGATGCGACCCAGGATCAGTTCCAGGAAACCCTCGCGCCTGACCTCGGACGAGGGCCGATAGCCCAATTGCTGGAACAGACGGCCATATCCTCCGTCACCGGCCATGAAGCCGCGCACCAGATCCCAGGTCAGGGGCGTGGGGTGCGGCAGGGTCTCGCCCAGATTGTGCGCCACCCATACCGTGGGCCGTCGGGCCTGCAGCGCCCGCAAGCGGGCGATCTCTCGCTGTCGCAGCGGTTCGACCTGGCGCAGGAGTTCCAGGCCACGGATGCGGCGGGCCTGAAGCAGGGCGAAACGCCCTTCGGCCCAGCCCCATTCGATGTCAACGGCATGGCCATAATGGGCTTCCACCTGCAAGGCCAGGGCGGTGAGTTCCTCCACCTGGGTCGGTTCCAGGCTGGGTGCATCGGGATCCAGGCCAGTCTCGGCCCCGAAGGCGGCCACCTGGGTCGCCTTGTGGCCAAGGAAGCATTGCTGACGGGTGCGATCCTGGCGATCGACCAGGAAGCGGTCGGGGGTCACCTCGCCTGAAACCACCGATTCGCCCAGGCCATAGGAGGCCTCGATCACCACCTGACCGCTGGTGGCACCGGTGGGATCCTCGGTGAAGACCACGCCGGAACGCTGCGAGGGGAACATCATCTGGATGGTCACCGCCGTTCCGGCCAGGCCATCCAGGCGGTGCCGTTCACGGTAGGTACGGGCGCGATCGCTCTGCCAGGAGGCAAAGACGGCCTCGATGCAAAACCCCAGACTGCTCCAGGGATCAGCCGGGAAATCCCGGCCGGTGGCGGCGCGGTAGGCGGCGAGCCAGGATTCCACCCCGGCCCGACCGCCACCAGAGGGCGCGGTCAGCAGAGCAGCCGGCAAGCCGGGCACGGACTTGGCACAGGCGGCCAGGAAATGCCGGTAGCGATCCCAGAACCAGGGCGCATCGCCGGTGGCCTCGGCCAGTCCGGCATGCAGGCCGCAGTTGAGGATGGTGTCCATCATGCCCGGCATCGACACCGCTGCACCGGAACGCACCGAGACCAGCAGGGGCCGGGCGCCCTGACCGAAGCGGCGGCCGGTGGCGGCCTCCAAACGATCAAGATGCCGACGCAGTTCCTCGGCCAGACCGGGCGGCCAGGTCTTGCCATGTTCATAATACCAGGCGCAGGCCGTCGGCCGGATGATGAAACCGGGCGGTACCGCCAGGCCGGCCCGGGTCATGGCCTGAAGGCTGGCACCCTTGCCGCCCAGGGCCTGGGCCGGTTCAGTGCCCTCAGGCAGAGCCTCGTCGAAGGCGATGATCCAGGGGAAGGACATCAGGGGGCTCCCAGCCGGAGCAGTCCGGCACCGGGGAAGGAGGTGAACAGGGCGTTGCCGACAGCCACGGCCGGCGCGCTGGGCAGGCCCTGGTTGAAGGCGCTCAGATCGCACCAGAGGGTGACGCCGTCGGCGGTGGCCAACGAGGGCCCGTTGCGGGTGAAGACCATCAGACCACCACGCACGGGCAGTGGCGGCAGATGCGGGAAGGCCTCGACCTTCCGCCGTTCGACCAATGGCATTCAGTTAGGCCCGTTATTCCTGAATCGTCCGTGTGGCAT
>CAZZJC010000070.1:0-15033 GCA_964654285.1 uncultured Candidatus Kuenenia sp. | reverse complement strand
ACGGTCGCGTTGTGGGAGTTTGTCTGCGAGTTCGCCGGCTGGGCCGACGCCGCTTTCACCGTCAGTTTCTTTGTCGATGCTGTCATGTCGTTTCTCTTTCTGTCACAGGCGCGGTAGATTCGTACAACCGAGCCAGGATGTTGGTCAATGATCACGTGCAGGCCGGACTCCATTAAGGTGGCGCCATCGGCCTGAATGCTTGGTCCACCATCAAGATCGCGGATTTCGTAGCGGGCCGACGGGTCGAGGCCCGAGAGGATGAAGTCGGCCGTGGTGAAGGCGCTCCTGGGCCGGCGCAGCGCCATTACCAGACCCTCGTCCAGGTCGGCGCGGTGCATCTGGTAGGCGAACCAGTCGCGGTCCGAGGCGGAATCCCCGGAGAGCGGATAGAAGTCGCCGATGTAGTACTTCCGCGCCTGGCGGTAGTCCTCGATCATGCGGCGATGCCAGGCGATCGGGTAATCGGCTGCCGGGGCGATCGGCGCATCTCCGAATCCGCAGGGATGGAACAGGCTGAACGGTAGGCCGCCGCACCAGGCGCTGCGGAAGTTGTAGGTGTCGCCCGGCCTCGCCGGCGCGCCACCGCCGATCAGCGGGACCCAGTGCGACAGGCCGTAGGTGCCGACCTGCATGCCAATGGGATCGGCTTCGGGATGGCAGTTGTAGTCGGTGCGGTGCAGGACCTGGCTGCGGCTGATGGTTTCCAGGTCGATCCGGGTTCCGCCGCCGCCGCAGTTGTCGATCATCAGGCCGGGATGACGTTTCAAAAGTTCGTCCCAGAAGGCGTAGAAGTTGTGGACGCAACGGATCTCGCCCATGCCCTGGCGGTCGGGCGGATCGCGGTCGTCCGGCGGCAGGGGCAGGCCGCCATCGTCGCGGAACCATTGGACATGATGTTCCTTGATCAGCGCCGAGATCTGTTCGACAAGATGATCGCGCACCTCGTCCCGGGCCAAGTCCAGCGTGCACATCCTGGCCGGGGTCTTGTTCATGCCAACGCCGCCATCGCCCCAGCGTCTGGTCACCCATTCGGGATGCTGGAGCACGATCTCGGAGTCCTGGCGGGCGTTGTAGGGGCCGAACCACAGCAGCACCTGCATGCCGGTCTTGCCGGCGGCGGCAACGATCGGGGCCAGGCCGTCGGGGTGGACACAGCGGTTGACCCGCCAGTCGCCCTGGTGATAGGCCCAGTCCTCGGTATGAAAGTTCTGGAACTCCTCGGTCTCATGATCCCGGCCATACCAGCCGGCGTCCATCCAATAGACGTCGAAATCGAGACGCTGCTCCTGGATGGTGCGGATGAGGGACACATGGTTCTTCGTCTTCATGCCGCCCCAGGTCGCACAGCAGATCGGCGGCGGAATCACCTGGCCATCGGCGCCGCGCGGCAGGTCATGCGCGACCAGGTGCCGGCGCAACAGGTTGCCGCCGCGCCGCCAGTCCTTCTCCCAGAACAGCAGCAGCACGCGCGGCAGACGGATCTCCTCGCCCGGTTCCAGGCGCAGGTGGGCCTTGAGCAGGCCCATCTCAAGCGAAGTCACACCCTCCTTGGTCCGGACGGCCTTGGCGCACCAGCGCCCGATCCAGCCAAGGCCTGCTGTGATCCCGCGCTCACCCAGATCCAGGGTCATGAAGGGCAGATGCCCACGCGAACCATACGATTCGAGCGCGATCGGCTGCCAGTAGGTCACCTCGCTCCGGTTCAGGGCGAAGTCGTCAATTTTGGCATGGGTGCCCTGCGAGTGGACCAGATGAGCCGGAGTCTGAGGCGGATTGGTCATGGACAGATCCAGCGAACGCAGATTCTCCAGCAGAGGCGACCGCTGTGACCCGCGATTGGTAAGAACCGTCACCCACTCCACCGCCGGACTGCCCGGCCGGCGCAGGAACTCCAGCCGGCATTCCAGGCCGCTGGCGGTATCGGTCATGGTCAGGGTGTCCCGCCGGACGCCATCGGCGTCCGTGGCGCTCTGGTGCGCACGTGTCCAGGACGGCAGCAGTTCAGCCAGGGGCCGGCCATCCACCCGCATCGAGCAGGGCGGGCGATTGGCCAGCGCCTCTTCAAGCCAGTTGTCGCAGAAGGACTGTTCGTTCGATGTCATCATGGGTGTTTTCTTTTTTCAAGGTTCCGGGCCAATCACTTGGTCCCTGTCATCAACTCGTCTTCGACCGCCACCTTCGGATCGGCACGTTGGAAGTATGTCCACTGGCCGTCGGGGTCGGGGAACTCGGTGAGCGTCAGCGTGTACGCGCCCTTGTCGGCCTTGTCGAGGTCGGCCTTGATCCGGCAGGCGGTGCCGTCGGGGCGGATGCTCTTGTTGTCCGGCACGAGTTCGGCGGTGGCGGGCAATAGAACCAGGCGTTTCAGGTCCACGGCTGAGGCGGTTCCGAAGCGCGAATCGCGCACCGGCATGTCGCCCAACCACTGTTCCTTCCCGTCGGCCATGACAACCCTGGCGTCCGCCCAGTCGGCCTGATCGCATGCGATGCCATCCCCGGCATCGCCGACTTCCAGGGTGAACTCCTTGGCGCCGCCCAATTCGACGTTCACCGGGACGCCGTCCATCTTCCCCCTGAGCACATCGGACTTGAACACAACCTTGTCCCCGACCTTCACCGAGAAGACGACGCTTCCCTTCACACCGGGATCGTTGTTGGCATCCACGCCAACGACAGAGGAGAAGGTCTTGCCCGGTCCCGACAGACGCACCACCAGTTTGCTCGGCGCATGGCACATCAGTCCGCGCTTGTACTCTTGCGTGCCGACCATGAGTGGTTTGCCATGCCTGGCATTTTGCTCAAACCATTTCTCATAGTTGGCCACAATGTCGAGGCCCAATGGCGGCGCCTTGGGTTCCTCAGCGGTCGCAACTTTTTCAATCCGCGCCGGATTGAGTGTGTACACCACCGGTCCGCGCATAATGGCCACGCGGCCGGCCTGTGCCTTGCGTCCCGCGACGAACCGCCACGGCATGGGCATGTCCAGGGTCACGGTGTCGCCGCCCTGCCAGGTGCGATCGATCTTCAGGAACTCACCCGGTTTCGCCGTTGCCGCGACCGGTTTGCCGTTGACGGTTGCACCGGCCTGCGAACACCACTGCGGTATGCGCAGAAGCAGCGGGAAAGCGGTCGGTTTCTGCGGCGCCACGTGGATGACCACGCGACCGGAGTTGGGGTAGTCGGTCTCCTGGCGGATCTCCACGGAGGCGCCGCCGACGTCGTCCAGCGTCGTCTGCGATGCCGTGTACAGGTTGACCATGATGCCCTGGCCGGTCCGGTAGTACACGAGGCGGGGCAGCGCGGCGACTAGGCGGCGGTAGTTGCCCGGACAGCAATAGGTGTCACTTCCCCAGTACTCGCGTTTGCCCTCGAACGGAGCGTAGTAGCGCAACCGCCGTCCGTCGGGCGACTGGGCGGCGAAGGCCGCGTTGAAGACGGTGCGTTCGATCAGATCGCCCCAGCGCGGTTCGCCCTGCATCCGGAGCAGTTCATCATACATGAAGATCTGGTAGGCCGTGGCACAGGTCTCGCCGAGGTGGCCAGTGCCGTGCTGGTTATTGCTCCAGCACTCGCCATGTCCGGCGCCGCCGGTGATGACCATGCCGTCCTTGGCCAGCAGGAAATCCATGCCCCGCCGCGTCGTGGCCAGGAGTTTGGGGTTGGGGTCGAGCCGGTACAGGTGCAGTTGCGCCTGACAATGGCTCAGGACGGCGTAGATGTGACCAAAGACTCTCCCGTGCCGCCCCAGGACGATCTCCCGATCCCATTCGGGAACCTTCATGTGGTTGATCGTCAGCGAATTGACGAAGTCGAGGTAGCGTTTGTCCTTCGTGGTCTGGTGCAGCATCAAGAACGCCATATCCAGACCGATGAAGGCGATCTCCTCGTTGCCGGGGACGCGCTCCGTCCAATCCGCCGGCTTGCTCGGCCAGCGGCCGATCAGGTAGTCTGCGAGTTTGCGGGCGCCTTCGAGCGAAGGCTTTTCATCAAACAACTGGTAGTCAGCCACCAAGGTCTGGATGACAAACGCCTGGTCGTGGACATCGTAGATCCGCCAGGTGCGGATGTCCGGCGGCATGATGCCGATGTAGCCGTCCGGCTCCTGAGCGCCGAGCAGGGTTTCGACGAACTGCTTCTTGCGCGCGATCAGAGCCGGGTTGCCGGTGCTCGCCGCCAGACGCACCATGCCGTCCAGCGTCTTGCCGGTGCCGATGAAGGGTTCGGCGCCCCTGGTGTTCTTGTCGACGAACGGCTTAATGTGGTGGTCAGGATTGAGTTTCAGCAGGTTGCCCTCGATGGTGATCTCCATGCGCCGGCCCAACTCGCCGCCGACCTTGACCTTGCGCAGGTCAACGGGTTGGAATACATCCGCGATGTTGCCGGCAGGGTTCGGGGTGTTGGATGCCGTCGGTTGTTTCATCGGTTCCTCCGCGCACAACCCGTTGCCGGCCGCTGCCAGACCAAGCGCGACAAGCACTGCGACTGACCCTGTCTTGGTGATTGCGTTCATCTTCTTCTCCTTGCGACTGTTGCCGCTGTTGGGGTTGATGTTCATGGGGTTTCCTTCCTTTTAATCCGGGTCGTGGACTGCGACGATGGTCTGCATGTTCATTGCTTCCAGTCTTCTTATGCTTCGTTTCGTTGCGCCTGCCCCAAGGCATACGCAATCAAGTTGACCAACAGGCGGTCTGCGGCGGGGTGGGCGTCGAGGTTCGCCAGTAGGCGCGGCGTGCTGAGGATCACCCGTCCCGCGCCGAGCCGGTAGGCGGCGATCAGCAGGCCGGCGCCGTAGCCGTCCGGGTAATTGAACGAACCCGTGGCGAAGCCGGCCGCGATGGTTTCCTCGGGCGTATCCAGGCCCTCGAACATCTCGCGCGGGATGATCGGCCCGTAGTAGTCCCAGTCCATGATCCCAGGCCCCGGCAATCCCTGGAACACCGGGTGACGGTTGGCTACGCACTCCTTGTGGTAGAGCCAGTCGAGGAATGAGGTGCAGGCGCCCTTCTGCGGCAACGGACACCAGTGCATGGTGTCCTTCTCGCGGGCGAAGGCCTTGGGCTCGAGAAACAGGCCGATCGCGCCGCGGGTGATCCGCTCGGTCAGATCGTGCCACCGCGCCTCAAGATCATCGGTTGCTCCGGGCAGGCCGACCACGATCAGTTCGGGTTCGTAGCACGGTGCTTCGAGACTGCGCAGGCGCAAGCCTCGTGTCTCAAGCCATGCCGCCGCCGCTTGATCCAGGCCCCAGGCCACGGCGTGACCGGACAGCGCGGGCAACGCAGCCGGGTCGGAGAGATGGAAGGTCAGACGGCCACCGGCGGGCGCCGCATCTCCCATGCTGGCTGCCAAGACGTATTCGCCCGGCGGTCCTTCGAGCCGCACCTCTGTGGCCAGGACAGGCACCGCCAGCGGACTGTGGCCGTCCGCTCCGGCAGCGGGTATGCGGATCGTGGTCGCCTGTTCCCACGCCACGCCCTCCGGCCCGTGGATGCGCAGGGTGGCCGGATACTCGCCGGGTGGCAGGACATCCTCTGTGGCCAGCACGGCCTCCACCTGAAACGGGCGGCCGCGGTAGGCGTGCAGGGGACGCACGAACAAGCACCAGCGCAAGGGCGACCAGCCGTCGCGGACCACATCGAAGGCGGCCGGCTTCCATTCGCGCCAGAAGGTCCACAACCCCTCGCCGGTCATGCCATGGTCGAGCATCCCGGTCAGGTTGTAGCCGCAGAACCTGGGATTGGCGCGGACCAGGTCGAAGAGGTGGGATCGCTGCCGGGAGTGAAAGCGCTGGCTGTCCCGCAGCATGTCCTCCGCGAAGGGATAGACACCGGTGAACCCCCACCGCTTCCAGCCGGCTTCCAGCTTCTCGCTCTGGACCCGCAGCATGACGGCATCTTCGATGTCGGGCCGGGCGCCCGCCTGCCGGAAGCCACGCCACTCCCGGATCACGTCTATCAGGCTGCCGATGCCGTATTCGGAGAGAAAGACCGGTTTGGTCTCGCGTCCGAGGCGGCGGATCAGGTCCGCCGCCGCCGGACTCTGGGGGAAGCCGGTGTAGGTGTGGGCGTCGCCGGCACTCTGGAAGTACCCCATGGCCAGATCCATATCCGGGGACTTGGTCGGCGAAGGCGGCGCGCCGGGAGCCTCGATCCCCCAGACGTGCTCCCACTCGCGGTTCCCCGGATTGCAGACCGAACCGATGCCGGGTTGGGCGTCCCAGCGGCCACTCGACAGCAGCACCAGGCGGGTCGGGTCCGCCGCCCGCACCAGGGGCAGACAACCCGCGGCGTGTCGGAAGACCGGGCCATCGAACGTCTCGTTGAGCAATCCCCAGATGGTGACGCTGGGATGGTTGCGGTCGCGCAGGATCATGGCGCGGGTGTTGCGGTCGAACCGCTCGCCCAGCGCCGGGGAGTCCTCCATACCCCAACCCGCAAAACTCTCCTCATAGACCATCAGCCCGATCTCGTCGCAGAAGTCGAGTTGCGCCGGATAGGCCGCTCCCGCGATGAACCGAACCATGTTGAAGCCCGCAGCCTTGGCGAACAGCAGGTCCCGCCGCACGTGATCCGGCAGCACAGCCACCTGCTGACCGATCGGCATGTGATTACCGGTATGCGTGCTTTTGACGAAAAGACGCCGTCCGTTGAGGTAAAACCAACCGTTGACCACCTGGAAACACCGGAAACCGCAGCGCACCGAGCACCGATGCGCACGGCCGCCGGCCTCGATGCTCGCCGTCACACGGTAGAGGAAAGGATCGTCGAGGTTCCAAAACCGTGGTTGCGGCACCGTCAGGACCAGTTCGTGTTCCGACAGCCCAGGCACCAAGGAGACATCGAGATCCGCCGAGGCCACCGGCTCGCCGGCGGTCGAGGGCGCTGTTTCAAGCCGCAGGCTGCCACACGTTTCCGCCGATCCGTCATTGCGCACGCTGATGGTGACCGCGACCTTGCCAGAAGCGGCATCGGGCCGCGCGAACAGGTCGGCGATCCGAACGGCGGGCACGACGGCCATTTCGACCGGGTACATGATGCCGCCGCTGTTGAACGAACTGCCGCAGTGCGGCGGCACTGCCTTGTTGCGGTGGGGCGTCTCTTGCAGGCGGTACCCGTCAATGCGCTCGTTGGTGGGATTCAGGACCCGAACGGCCAGCAGGTTCCCGGCGCCGGCAACGACGGCCTTGGTGATGTCCAACTCGAACGGCGTCTCGCCGCCTTCGCATCCGCCAACCGGTTGTCCATTGACCCAGACTTCGGCGAGGTAGTCCACGGCGCCGAACCGCAGCACCACGCGTTCGTCAGGCCCCGCCGGACACGACAGATTGAAGGCGTGCCAGTACCAGGCGACGCCGTGATAGCCGGGAAACACCTGTTGGATGATCCCGGGCACCGGGGCCGGCACGGCCTCAGTCCGGATTGAACTGCACCAGCCTTCCTCCCGGCCGCAGTTCTGGGGATCCCGGACCAGCGCCCAGCCGCCCCTCAGTTCCTGAACCTTGATTGTCGCGATCATGTTCATGCATCCTTGCGGTTGTTGCCGTGGTTAGGGTTGTTGTTCATGCCGTTTTTTTCCTTCTGGTCCGGGTCGTGGACTGCGATGCTGGTTTGCATGTTCCTGTCTCCTCAATACTGCGCCGTCACAGTCACCGTGCCGGTCAGGTCCTTCAGGGTGATGGTTTCTTTGTCCTTGTCATACAAGGTCCACGGCTTGCCGTTGACTGTCACGGCCTGGATCGGCGCGGACTTGGGATGGCGGAAGCGCAGGTCCATGATCCTGGACTCGTCATCACTTCTTTCCTTCCTTCAAGGATTCCTGCTCGTCACAATACGATACCGGATCAGGCGCGCCGTGCGGCGTTCGGGAATGGCGATGCGCCAGCCGTTTGCGAGATCGGCGCCCGTGTGCTCGGTGTCGCCGGGCACATCGTAGTCATGGAAGACGTAGTGGGCCTCGGGATCCAGGCCGTGCAACGGGAAGCAGGCGCAACATGCCGGTGATGGTGAGAACTGCGCAGCGCATGATCCTTCCGTCTCGGGATTCAGGCGTCTGCACACTGGCAGACGCGTTGGCGGCGGTGATGGTACAGGTCAGTGATGTTTTTGTCTTCAGGTGCTTGGCCTTTCGATGCCTATGGGTGAGCATGCCGCCGTTTCCTATTTCTGTGGTTGGGCCCGCCGGTACACGATCACCGCCGCGCCGGGCTTGTCCTTGATCTCCACGGCCAGGCCTTTGTCCATCAGGTCCTTGCCGGACATGACCGTCGTGCCGGCAACGTCGAAGTCAGTTACCTCGTACGTCGCCGCGGGATCGAGGCCGCGGAGGCGGTAGGTCTGCGCAGCGGGTTCGCACTGGCCACGTCGGAAGGCCTGCACCACGCCGTCGCCTTGTTCGGGCCGGTTGAACTGCCAGGCCATCCATTGGTCTGGTTTCAAACTGTAGCGGGTCAGTGGATAGTAGTCGCCCTCGAGCATGATGGGCGCGATCTTCCGGCATTCACCATAGGCTTTCTGCTGGGCCGCCATGTTCTCTGGGGTCAGGCCCCCCATGCCGAAGGAGGGCATGTAGAAACTTCGGTAGGCGTAGGTGTCATAGCTGTACAATCCCGACCCTTGGAACGGGAGCCAGAACGACAGGCCGTAGGTGTGTCCTTGGTTGCCCTCGATGACTCCGGCCATGTTGGTCATCTGGAAATCGCTGCGCAGTAGCGGCACGGCCCGACGCATGGTCTCCAGGTCATTGCGTCGCCCGCCGGAGGCGCAGGAGTCGATGCGCAGGTGCGGGTGTCGCCGCCGTAGTTCGTCCCAGAACGCGAGATGACCCTGCACGTACAGGTTCTCGGTCATGCCCTGACGGTCCGGCTTGTCGTTCCTGCGCCAGGCAGGTAACGGGCCGCCGCCGTTCATGTCCTCGCGGTACCAGTCCAGACCATGTGTGGTGATCATGCCGCTGACGTGGTCGGTCAGCCACTGCCGTGCCGCCGGATGGCCCTCGTCAAGCAAGGCGCCGTGCGACGTTCCGGGCAGGAGCCATTCCGGATGGTTCTTCCCAAGCCACGAGTTTGGGTCGCCGACCCGCTCCGGCTCGAACCAGAGGACGAACTGCATGCCTCGCGCCCGGACCCAGTCGCTGAATGGCTTGAAACCGTTGGGGAATTTTGCTGGATCGGGGTCCCAAGTACCGGAATTGAGCCAGATCATTCCTGGATTCTTGTACGGCAAAGGGTCCGGACCGACCTTGAACCACACATCCTCGCGGCTGCCGCCGGCATCGCGCCAGCACAGGTCCACGTGGATGCTTGCGTCGAGGAACTTCTGGACATAGGCAATGTCCTGTTCCCGGCCGCCCACCTGGATCTGGGTTACGGCTGGCTGCGGCTTGCCGCCGATTCGCGGCAGGGTGTACGCGCGATACCAGCGCCGCCAGAGGTTCTGCGCCTCAATGACGTCCGTCCCCTCCCAGAACAGCAGGGCAATGAGCGGTGTGCGGATTTCCTCACCGGGTTTCAGATGGAGTCGGGTGAGTTGCTGACCTGCCCGGACCGTCAACCCTGTTGCCGCATCCCGCGCAAAAGAACCGGCCCACTGACCCGGCCAACCGACTGCAAGCATGACGCCGCCGCCCGGCGTTTGCAGGTTGAAGTACGGCCATCCGGCCGGCCCGTCGCTGGACTTGCCGGAGTGGTTAGGCGGCGCAAACCGGATCACGCTGCCGGGCGCGAGAACCTTGCAATACGGCTCAAAACTGTCGGCCGTGCAGAAGTCGCCCTTGATGCCATTGAGGACAAACTCGCCATCCTTTGCGCCGCGCTCGAATTGCGCATCCAGTCCCTGGATGTTCTCCAGGATCGACGTGTCGTTCGTGCCGGTGTTCTTGAAGTAGACCGTCCACTCGATCGCGGGGAAGTCGTCGTATTCAACGGCCACCCACCGCACTTCCAACCCGGTTGCCGGTTCGGTCCACGACCGCACGATCCGGGTGCCGTATGAACCGGTCTTCTCCTTCGCGGTCTTCGCCGGCCACTGCGCCAGAAGGGAATCGGAGGGGAGCCCGCGATAGACGAAGGAAAACGGCAGGCGGCTTGTCCGTTCCGCCGGTTTCGTGGCGGCGATGTCCTGGCGTTCCTCGCGCAGGGGCATCTCGCCAAGCCACAGTTCCTTGCCATCGGCCATTGTCACCTTGGCATCGGCCCAGTTCGACTGGTCATGGGCGATGCCGTCACCGGCGTCGCCGACGTTCAGGACAAACTCGGTCGCACCGGCCAGGTCCACGGTCACCGGGACACCCTCCACCTTGCCACGCAGGGTATCGGACCGGAACACGACCTTGTCGCCAACGGTCACCGAGAAGACCACGCTTCCCCTGACACTATCCTTGACGTCCGGCGCATTGTTGGCATCCACGCCCACGACGGCGGAGAACGTCTTGCCCGGCCCCGGCAGGCGTACCACCACGCGGCTCACGGCGTGACAGTACAGCCCGCGGCTGTACTCCTTCGTGCCGATCGCCATGGGTTTGCCGCTCTTGGTATTCAACTGCACGGGATCGTTGTTGGCCAGAACCACCAGACCCGGTTCAGCCGCCTTCGTCTCGGCCGGCTTCGGTGGCGGGGATTTCCATTCCACATCCAACACATGCTCCCTGACCCACTCGCGCTTCACCACTGTTGCTTCCTTTCCTGCTGACTCAGCAGAGAGCGCCGCCGTCGCCGCCCAAACGGTCGCCAGGGCGGCCAGACCTGTCCGGCCGGCGATTGTCATCCAGTGATTCCTGTTTCGCATCTGATCTTCTCCTTACTTACGGTTTCTGGTTTCCAACCGGCCCGGTTCCCTGCCGCTGGTACACGATCACCCCTGCGCCGGGTTTGTCCTTGATCCCGATCGTCAGGCCTTTGTCCATCAGGTCCTTGCCGGACATGACCGTCGTGCCGGCAATGTCGAAGTCAGTGACCTCGTACGTCGCCGCGGGATCGAGGCCGCGGAGGCGGTACGTCTGCGCAGCGGGTTCGCACTGGCCACGTCGGAAGGCCTGCACCACGCCGTCGCCCTGTTCGGGCCGGTTGAACTGCCAGGCGATCCACTGGTCCGGTTTCAGGCTGTATGGTGTGAGTGGGTAGTAGTCGCCGAACAGCATGATGGGCGCGATGCGGCGGCATTCGCCATAGGCCTTTTGTACCGCTGCCGCGCTCTTCGGGGTCAGTTCCCCCATTCCAAACGATGGCAGGTAGAAACTGCGATACGTGTAGGCGTCATGGGCCAGGACGCCCGAACCCTGGAACGGCAACCAGGATGACAGACCATAGGTGTGCCCCTGGTTGCCTTCCGTAACGCCCGGTCGGGACTGGAAGTCGCTGCGCAGCAGGGGCACCGAGCGACGCAGGGTCTCCAGGTCCAGACGTCGCCCACCCGAGGCGCAGGTATCGATGAGCAGGCCCGGATGCCGGCGGAGCAACTCGTCCCAGAAGGCGAGATAGCCCTGCACGTGAAGATTCTCGGTCATGCCCTGGCGGTTCGGAGCATCGTTGCCGCGCCAGACGCCGAGCGGGTCCGGGTGGTTGAAGTCCTGCCGGTAGTAGTCGATCCCGTTCGTCTTGAGGATGCTATCCACGCGCTCAATGACCCACTGTCTGGCGGCCGGAATCCCGAGGTTCACGAGTTCCGCATTGTGGGTCAGTCGCCGGCCCAGCGCCTGCCACTTCTTGGCTTCTGCGGGACTCCTCGGTTCACGGTCGCCACCGATGAGCCATTCAGGATGGTTCCTGGCCAGCCAACTGTTCTGGTCGCCAACCCGTTCCGGCTCGAACCAGACGATGAGTTTCTTGCCCTTGGCGTGGACCCAGTCGGCGATCGGCTTGAAACCGTTGGGATACCGTGACGGATCAATCTCCCAGGTGCCCGTATTTGGCCACATGCCGCCACACGGGTACCAACCGGCGTCGTTCCAATACAGGTCGATGTCGATGCCGGCGTCCTCATACTTCTTCACTTCGGCGAACTGTTCCTGTTCGCTGCCGGTGCAGGTGGGCGCCAGTTGCATCTGCGCCATCGGGGCCGGCGGCTTGCCATCAATCTTCGGGATGTTGTGGGCCATGTACCACCGCCGCCAGAGGTTCTGGGCCGACACCACGTCATCGCCCTGCCAGAAAAGCATGGCGGTCAGCGGCGAGCGGATCTCTTCGCCTGGCTTGAGGGACAGGTGGGTCAGTTCCTGGCCGGCGGTGATCCGCAGCGCGGAATGCTCATCCCGACTGAACGACGCGGCCCACTGACCGGGCCAGCCGATGGCCAGAATGAATCCGCCGCCGGTCCATTGGAGGTTGTAGTACGGCCATCCGTCTGGTCCGTTGGTCGGCCGGCCACCGTTGCCCGCGAAGCGCTGGTTGGGACCTGACGCCAACGCACTGGCTACGTCGTTCCACCCGGCAGCCACCGGACCATTCGGCGCGAAGCGCTGGATGGACCCGGGTGCAAGCGTTCGGCGGTACGGTTCGAACCCCTCGGCGGCATTCCAGTCGCCCTTGTTGCCGTGCAGCACGAACTCGCCCTGCGCCGGCCGCATGAACGTCGCGTCCAACCCCTGGATGTCTTTGAGGATCGGCGTGTCGTTCGTGCCGGTGTTCTTGAACCACACGGTCCATTCCGCGACCGGATAGTCCGTGTAGTCCACGACCACGCACCGCACCTCCAGGCCGGTCTTGGGATCGGTCCAGGTGAGTGTGCGCCGGGCACGGTTGGCGTCCAGGCGTTGGTTCTCGACCTTCGCTTGCCACTCGCTGAGCAACTTGGCGGACGGTTGCCCGTCATAGGTGAACGAGAACGGCAGATCCGACTTGGCGTCGGTCAGGTGTTTCTCAACCCAGGCGCTCTTCATGCCTTCATCTCCTTGTGCCAATAGTTGAGTTGCTCTGTTTTCATGATTGCCTCCAGTATCGAATCAACCGCGCCGTGCGGCGTTCGGGGATGGCGATGCGCCAACCGTTTGCGAGGTCGGCGCCCCGGTGTTCGGTACCGTCTGGCACGTCGTAGTCATGGAAGACGTAGCGGGCCTCGGGATCCAGGCCGTGCAGGGGGAAGCAGGCGCTCTCGATCGGGCTGTCGCGGCGGCGGAAGACCTGGATCAGGCCGTCGCCCTGTTCAGGACGGTGGAACTGCCAGGCCATCCAGGCGTCCTCGGCCAGGGTCCATCGGGTCAGCGGATAGAAGTCGCCGTAGTAGAGGTCGGCCACCGCCCGCCATTCGCTGGTCAGTTTGCGCAGGAGCGGCAGATCGTGTTCCTGACGCAGATCGAAGCCGACGACCGTGCTCAGGCCCATGGTGCTGCGGAAGGCATAGGCATCCACCTTGTCCATGGGCAGGACCGGCCCGCCGAAGAAGGGCAACCAACTGAACAAACTGTGGCGCAGGGTCTGCTTGGCTTCCAGGTCCTGGTAGGCGTGGTCGGTGGGGTGCAGGGCCACACCGCGGCGCATGGTCTCCAGGTCCAGGCGCCGACCGCCTGAGGCGCAGGAGTCCAGCAGCATGCCGGGGAAGCGCTGCAGCAGGGCATCCCAGTAGGCCAGGTACCCGCAGGTGTGACGGTTCTCGGTCAGGCCCTCGCGACCGGGCCGGTCGTTGTCGCGCCAGTAGGGCAACGGATTGAAGTTGAAGTCTTGACGATAGACGTCGATGCCTTCGCTGGCGATCAGCGAGGTCACGCGCTCGACCAGCCAACCCCGCGCCTCAGGGTTGCCGAGGTCAAGGAGGCAGTTCGTGCCGATGACCTCCCCACTGTCGCCGGCATCGGGCGGGAAGCGTTTCTGGTCCTGGTGGCACAGCAACCACTGCGGCTTGTGGCGGAAGAGCCAGGTGGTTCCAGCCACCCGTTCCGGTTCGAACCACAGGATGGTGCGGATGCCCTGCGCATGGGCATGATCGCTGACCGGTCGCAGACCGCGCGGGAAACGGCTGGGATCAACCTCCCAGGTGCCGGTGATCGACCATTTGTTCTTGTTCGCGATAGGCGACCAGCACGGATACCAGCCAGCATCCATCCACCAGTGGGTGATAGGCGCGACCTCACGGTAACGCTCAATGTATTCAATCTGGTTGGCCTCGGTGGCCCGGCCCATCTCGTCGAAGAAACCGCAGGTCGAGGCCTCCAGCATGGGCGGCGGCAGGGCGCCATTGAGACGGGGCAGATTGCACGCAAGCATCCAGCGCCGCCACAGGTTCATGGCTCGCAGACGGTCCGGACCCTGGAAAAAACACAGGGCGATGAGGGGGGCCCGGTAGGATTCGCCCGGTTCCAGCCGGAAGCGGACGCGGTCCTGGCCGGCCTGGATGCGTAGGCGGTCCTGATCCTGGGCGAGGGTCGCCGTCCAGCGGCCTGGCCAACCGATGGCCAGGTGGAAACCCTTGGCCAGAGGACGTTCCAGACAGCGACCAGTACCGGCCTCCTCAATGGTGAAGTAGGGGAAGGCCCCGCTGGAACAACGGCCATCGGGTTCCTGCCCAGCAATCGAGGTCGGGGTCAGGGTCAACCTCCGACCGGAAAACATGCTGTGTTCCTGCGGCTGGAAACTGGTGCGCAGGGTGTGGTCGTCACCCTCGAAAGTGCGCACCAGGAAGGGCTGTTCCTTGCCGTGCTGCCAGGAGGCGTCCACCCCCTGGACCTCGCTGACCATCGGGCTGCGACCTGTGGCCGACTGATCCAGATGCAGGGTCCACTCCACCACCGGATGGCGGCGGTAACGCACGGCCACGCAGCGAAGCACCAAGCCGTGGTCGGGATGACGGGCGGTAAGGGTCAGTTCCTGACGTTCGGGATCTGCATCGCGCATCGTACGTTCGACCGTCCAACCGGTTGGACCGGCAACGCGCGCGCCGTCGATCAGCAACGAGAACGGCCAGTCGTCACCGGCCAGGTGGGCGTCCCAGAAGGCCTGGACGGCGGCCATCTCTTGGGCAGTCGGTGCTATGGAATCTTTCATGGTGCGTTTCTCCGGTTGGTGGTCTGTGTTGTCAGTCTGTTTAGCGGTCCAAAGGATTCGGTTGT
>CAZZJC010000069.1:0-16042 GCA_964654285.1 uncultured Candidatus Kuenenia sp. | reverse complement strand
CGCCAGTGACAACGTCTACGACCGCGTGAACGACTACGGAGCCGTCCGCATCAGCCTCGCCGGCCCGAACGACATCCGTTCGTGGAGCTTCGGCGAGGTGAAGAAGCCGGAGACGATCAACTACCGCACCTACCGGCCCGAGCGTGACGGCCTGTTCTGCGAGCGCATCTTCGGCCCCGAGCGCGACTACGAGTGCGCCTGCGGCAAGTACAAGGGCACGAAGTACAAGGGCATCATCTGCGACCGCTGCGGCGTGAAGGTCACGCACAGCCGCGTGCGCCGCAAGCGCATGGGCCACATCAACCTGGCCGCGCCGGTCGTGCACATCTGGTTCTTCAAGGCCATGCCGAGCCGCCTCGGCACGCTGCTCGAGATGAAGACCAGCGACCTCGAGAAGGTCGTGTACTTCCAGGACTACGTGGTGGTCGATCCGGGCTCGACGGACCTCGAGTTCAAGCAGGTCCTCACCGAGGAGGAGAAGAACGCGGCCGTCGACAAGCACGGCCCCGCGGCCTTCACCGCCATGATGGGCGCCGAGGCCGTGCGCGAGCTGCTCTCCCCCCTCAAGCTCGACCTGCACGAACTGAGCGACGAGCTGCGCCAGAAGCTCGGCGAGACCAAGAGCAAGCAGAAGCAGAAGGACTACTCCAAGCGCCTGAAGCTGGTGGAGCAGATCAAGGGCAGCAGCAACGATCCGCAGTGGATGGTGCTCGACGTGGTGCCGGTCATCCCGCCCGACCTGCGCCCGCTGGTCATGCTCGAGAGCGGCAACTTCGCCACGAGCGACCTGAACGACCTCTATCGCCGCATCATCAACCGCAACAACCGCCTGAAGAAGCTGATGGACCTCAACGCGCCCGAGGTCATCGTGCGCAACGAGAAGCGCATGCTGCAGCAGGCGGTCGACGCGCTGTTCGACAACGGCCGCTGCCGCCGCCCGGTGCTCGGCAGCAGCAACCGCCCGCTCAAGTCGATCACCGACATGATCAAGGGCAAGCAGGGCCGCTTCCGCGAGAACCTGCTCGGCAAGCGCGTCGACTACTCGGCCCGCTCGGTCATCGTGGTCGGCCCGCGCCTGATGCTGCACCAGTGCGGCCTGCCCAAGGCGATCATCCTCGAACTCTTCCAGCCGTTCATCATCCGCGCCCTCAAGGAGCGTGGCTACGCCGAGACCGTCAAGGCGGCCAAGCGCAAGCTCGAACGCCGCGACGAAGAGGTCTGGGAAGTCCTCGACGACGTGATCAAGGGCCGCGTGGTGATGCTCAACCGCGCTCCGACCCTGCACCGCATGGGCATCCAGGCCTTCGAGCCGGTGATGATCGATGGCTCGGCCATCCAGCTCCATCCGCTGGTGTGCTCGGGCTTCAACGCCGACTTCGACGGCGACCAGATGGCCGTGCATCTGCCGCTCTCGATCGAGGCGCAGACCGAAGCCCGCGTGCTGATGCTGTCGACCAACAACATCTTCTCGCCCTCGAACGGCAATCCGATCATCTCGGCTGACCAGGACATCGTGCTTGGCTGCTACTTCCTCACCCTGGCGAAGGAAGACGAACGCGGCGAAGGCAAGGTCTTCACCGGCCTCGACGAAGTGCTGATGGCCTACGACACCGGCACGGTCAGCCTGCACACCCTGATCAAGGTGCCGATGGTCAAGGGCACCCTGATCGACGACGGCGGCCCGGCCAAGAAGGCCCTGCCCGCCGACACCCTGCTCGAAACGACACCGGGCCGCCTGATCTTCAACGACGTGCTGCCCAAGGGCATGCCCTACTACAACAAGCAGCAGGACAAGCCGGGCCTGCGCCGCGTGATCGCCGACTGCTTCGAGTACCTCGACCGCCGTCGCACCATCCAGGTTCTGGATTCGATCAAGTCGCTCGGCTTCCGCTTCTCGACCGTATCCGGCATGTCGTTCGGCGCGGCCGACCTGTATGTGCCCGAGGAAAAGCCCGAGATCGTCGCGAACTCGGAAAAGAAGGCAGCCAAGTTCCACAAGGCCTACCAGCGCGGTCTCATCACCGCCTCGGAGAAGCACCGCAACGTGGTCGAGACCTGGACCCATGCGGTGGAAGAGATCCAGGGCGTCTTGATGGAAAAGCTCAAGAACGACCAGCGCCACGGTGCCGGCTACATCAACCCGGTGTTCGTGATGGCGAAGTCCGGTGCGCGCGGCTCGGTCGCCCAGGTGCGTCAGCTCTGCGGCATCCGTGGCCTGATGGCCAAGCCCAACGGCGAGATCATCGAGACCCCGATCCGCTCGAACTTCCGTGAGGGCCTCAAGGTTCTCGAATACTTCACCTCGACCCACGGCGCGCGTAAAGGCCTGGCCGACACCGCGCTCAAGACCGCCGACTCGGGCTACCTCACCCGCAAGCTGGTCGACGTTTCGCAGGATGTCATCGTCGCCGATCTCGACTGCGGCACCGTCGGCGGCATCACCAAGGCGGTGGTCTACGACGGCGACAACATCAAGGTCACCCTGGCCGAGGCCATCACCGGCCGTACCGCGCGCGACACCATCGTTGACATCATCACGGACGAGGTCATCGCGCGCGAGAACGAGATCATCTCGCGCGAGGTCGCCAAGCGCATCGAGGCGCAGGGCTTCGAGAAGATCCGCGTCCGCAGTCCGCTCACCTGCGAAGCCAAGACCGGCATCTGCCAGAAGTGCTACGGCATGGATCTGTCGCGCGGCCTGATGGTCGAGCTCGGCGTCGCGGTCGGCATCGTCGCCGCCCAGTCGATCGGTGAGCCCGGTACGCAGCTCACCATGCGTACGTTCCACATCGGTGGCGTCTCGCAGCTCAAGGCCGAGGAGACCAGCTACAAGGTCCGCAAGGACGGCAAACTGGTCTATGAGAACCTGCGCACGGTCGTGAATTCGTCCGGCGATACCGTGGTGCTCAACCGTAACGGCGAACTCGTCATCCAGGACAAGAACTCGCGCGTCATCGAGCGCTTCAAGGTGCCGGTCGGCTCGAAGCTGGTCAGCTCCGATGGCAAGCTGGTCAAGAAGGGCGACCTCGTCGCCGAATGGGAAGCGGCCAACATCCCCATCCTGTCGGAAGTCGGCGGTACGGTGCGCTTCGAGCACATCATCCCCGAAGTCACGATGCGCGATGAGCGCGATCCCGCCACCGGCATCATCAACCGCATCATCCTCGAAGGCAAAGGCGACCTGCACCCGCAGGTCGTGATCGAGGACGGCAGCGGCAAGCCGATCGCGCACTACCCGATCCCCGAGCGCGCCCGCCTGATCGTGAAGGAAGGCGACGAGATCGCCCCCGGCACGCTGATGGCCTCGACCCCGCGCGAGATCGCGGGCACCCACGACATCACCGGCGGTCTGCCGCGCGTGACCGAGCTCTTCGAAGCCCGTCCGCCCAAGGATCCGGCGGTCATGGCCGAGATCGACGGCACCGTCGACTTCGGCGAGCGCAAGCGCGGCAAGCGCACCATCGTGGTGCGCGGCGATTCCGGCACCGAGGTCGAGCACTCGATCCCGCAGGGCAAGCACTACCGCGTGCACAAGGGCGACCGCGTGAAGGCTGGCGATGCGCTGGTCGACGGCGTCCTGGTGCCCAAGGATCTGCTCCGCGTCTGCGGCGAGGAAGCGCTGCAGGACTACCTGCTCGCCGAGATCCAGGCCGTGTATCGTGCCCAGAACGTGCGCATCGATGACAAGCACATCGAGACGATCATCCGCCAGATGCTGCGCAAGGTCGAGATCCAGGATCCGGGCGACCTGCCCAACCTGCAAGGCCAGCTCGTCGACAAGATCCGTATCAAGGACGAGAACCAGCGCGCCATCGCCGAGGGCAAGCGCCCGGCGACCTTCGAGCCCAAGCTCATGGGCATCACCCGCGCCGCGTTGCAGTCGGAATCGTTCATCTCAGCGGCCTCCTTCCAGGAGACCACCAAGGTGCTCGCCGACGCCTCGCTCGCCGGTCGCCGCGACGGCCTGCTCGGCCTCAAGGAAAACGTCATCCTTGGGCATCTCATCCCCTGCGGCACCGGTTTCTCCGTCTACAAGACGATGAAATCGGAAAAGCTGGGCCAGCCGGTTGTCATTCCCGACACCCACGCTAGCCTTCGCGCCCCCCCGCCGATCCCAGTTCAGATCCCCCTCCCCATCGTGACCAAGCCCGCCGTCGCAACCGCGGTTGAGACCAAGGAACCCGCCAATGCCAACGATTAATCAGCTCATCCGCAAGGGCCGTGAGAAGCGCGTCAACCGCTCCAAGAGCCCGCAGCTTGAGGACAATCCGTTCAAGCGCGGTGTCTGCCTCCAGGTCAAGACGATGACCCCGAAGAAGCCGAACTCCGCGCTGCGCAAGATCGCACGCGTGCGGCTCTCCAACGGCAAGGAGATCACCGCGTACATCGGCGGCGAGAAGC
Source organism: uncultured Candidatus Kuenenia sp. (assembly GCA_964654285.1). Taxonomy (GTDB): domain Bacteria; phylum Planctomycetota; class UBA11346; order UBA11346; family UBA11346; genus BJHQ01. Next base: position 11,641 of record CAZZJC010000069.1, on the reverse strand, counting down.
ACAACCTGCAGGAGCACTCGCTGGTGCTCGTCCGCGGCGGTCGCGTGAAGGATCTGCCCGGCGTGCGCTACCACGTCATCCGCGGCAAGCTCGACTGCCAGGCCGTGCAGGGCCGCAACCAGAGCCGTTCGAAGTACGGCGCCAAGCGCCCGAAGAAGAAGTAAACCCATCCATCCACCGACCCCCGCTGAACCGGGGGAGTACCTCCGGGAACCATTCCCGGGCTCAGGGAAAGCACCATGTCACCCGCACCCAAGAACGCCCCCATCACCGAGATCGAAGAAGAGGTCGGCGCCGAAGTCCAGGTCCAGACCAACGAGGACGGCTCGATCACGCTCGCCAACGGCGAGACGCAGATCAAGGGCCCCGCTCCGATCCGTTGGACCGGCGGCGCGCTCAAACCCGACGCCCGCTTCGGCAGCCTCGCTGCCGCCAAGTTCATCAACTGCCTCATGTACGACGGCAAGAAGTCGATCGCCGAATCGATCTTCTACGGCGCGATGGATCAGATCGCCGAGAAGTTGAAGTCCGATCCGCTCACCGTCTTCGAGCAGGCGATCGAGAACGCCAAGCCGCTGGTCGAAGTCCGCAGCAAGCGTATCGGCGGTGCCAACTACCAGGTTCCGGTCGAAGTGAACCGCCGCCGCCAGCAGACCCTGGCGATCCGCTGGATCCTCGAAGCCGTACGCAGCCGCAAGGGCAAGGCGACCTCCGAGAAGCTCGCGCAGGAACTGATCGACTGCTACAACAAGACCGGCACGACGATCCAGAAACGCGAGAACACGCATCGCATGGCCGAAGCCAACAAGGCCTTCAGCCACTTCGCCTGAGACGGAAAAGCAACTCAGCGACCCAACCGCTGCGTTGGTCGTTGGCTTTGTTCGTCCGGACAGGTGTTTCGCTTCGCCTGCGAACGGTTTCGCCAAACCCAGAGGCGTCGCAGTTATCAGGCGACCGTGTGGCCACACCTGTCCGCACGCAGGGCTGCCCGACTCCCTCCATCCGCCTTGCGACTGGGTTGCCCTGACGGTTTTCCTGTGCGGATTATTTCTGAATAACGGTTGAGGACGCTTGCAGCCCAGCTGAAACCGGTCGATCGCGCCCGGGGTAATTCATCCTCGATTGCGCCACCGCTCCAGCCGCCCCAACCCCAGCGCCAGGAAGGAACTGACCGGTTCGGTGGTGGATGCGGCGGCGTTCCAGGCTTCGTCGATGGTCATTTGCGCGACCTGGATGTGCTCCATCGCTTCGTGTCTGATGCCGCCAACGTGAGTGAGGTTGCGGGCGAGCACCAGGTGCAGGCGCATGCGGACGAGACCTGGAATGGCTTCGATCGGGCCGAGGTCGTCGAGCCGGTTCGGACGCCAGCCGGTCTCCTCTTCCAGTTCGCGCGCGGCGGCGCGGAGGGGGGCTTCGCCGATCTCGATGCCGCCGGCGGGGAACTCCCACATCCAGGCGTGGTAGGGATGGCGGTAGATGCGTTCGACGATCAGGCGGCCGTCGTCCAGAAGCGGGATGACCAGCACCGCGTCCCACAGCGATTCGCAGAAATGGTAGGTGTAGGGCTGGCCGTGGCGGTCGGGCAGATCCTCTTCGATGGTGCGGAAGTAGCGGTTTTCCCGCGTGATCCGTCGGCCGGTGACACGGGGGACGGGTTGCTCGCCAGCCACTTCAGCACTCACGGCAGCGGCAGGTAGGGCGTCTGGTCGAAGCGCTCGTCGAGGTCTTCGTAGACCGCGCTTATCTCGTCGATCGGGATGTAGACGCGGTAGCGGTGCGCCTCGGCGCCAAACTTGTCGATCGCATCGGCGAGCAGGATCTCGCGCCGGCCGTTGTCGGTCCAGCCTTCGCCCTTGGCGCTGGCCCAGATCTTGCGCGACATCTCGGCGGACCAGTGCAGGCAGCGGACTTCGCCGACCACGAGCTCCTTGCGGAGCTCCTTGAATTTGAAGATGAAGCGCTCGCCGCGCTTGACGATCACTGTCGCGACCCGCTCGTTTTCGACGAGATATTCCAGCACTTTCGCGAGGGTGCCGGGGTTGTCGGTACCGGGGACGATGATTTTCTTGTCGCCGCTCATGAGGTCGGAAAGTATGACCTCGTCGGCAGCGGTCCACAAGGCGTCACTGCGGAAGGCGGTCTTTCGTTTGTGTTCCGCTTTGGTTCCTCAACCACGCGACGAAGAACCCTTCGCCCCAGGCGCCGGGTTGCAGCCGCAGGCAGTATCGTGCGATATCGGGGTGGAAGTCGCGGTCGCGCCAGCCGGCCAGGGCCGGGATGGCTCCGCCGATGCACCCGCCCGGTTCCGTCGCATCGACCAGGGACAGTTCCGGTCGTGCCCGCAGGATCGCATCGACGACCGCCTCGTTTTCTGCCGGGTCCAGGCTGCAGGTCGAATAGATCAGCGAGCCGCCGGGTGCGAGCAGCTCCGCCGCCGACAGCGCGATGCCAAGCTGCTGCTGGGCTTTTATCTCCACATAGCCGTCGTAGCGCCCGGCGAGGTGGGCCCAGGTGCGCGTGTCGGAGGGGACCACGGTACCGCTGCCGGTGCAGGGCGGGTCGACCAGGATGTGGCGGTAGCGACGCTGGCGCACCGCCTGCGGCAGGCTGCGGCTGTCGCTCTTCCAGGTCTTCACCCAGTCGCACCCGAGTTTGGCCAGGTTGTGCTTGAGCAGCTGGTGCCGGATCGGTGAACGCTCGATCGCATCGAAATTCATGCGTTTTTCGGGTTTCCCGGCGGGATTCCCCGATGGTTCCAGCATTCCCTGGCCCTGACGCATCGCCAGCAGCGACGTCTTCCCGCCCGGAGCGGCGGTGCAGTCCAGGCAGGCGTCGTCAGGACCGATGGTGCCCAGCAGCGCCGGCACCTGCGACGGCAGCGACTGGACGTACAGCCGACCTTCGTGGAATGCCCGACTGCCTTTCAGGGCGTAGGCAGCTTCAGGCGCGCAGGTGAACGACCACGGCGAGAGCGGATGCCGGGTGGCAGGGATGCCGGCGGCGGCGAGTTCGGCGGCGAGCGCCTCCGCGTCCGTCCGCATCAGGTTCACCCGGAAGGCCGGCGTGCGCGGCGCCGACCAGCCGGAGATGGCCGCCTCGGCATCGGCTTCGCCAAGCGCCTCGGTCAGGCGGTGTCCCAGGGCGGCAAGTCCGGCGGGCAGGTCGCGCATGCGCGTGGCATGCTCGTCTGGCGGGCGTTCGCCTCAACGGCAGGGATGCGGGTGGATCAGATGGGAACCGTAGCGAAGTCATCTGGGACAGACTGTTCAAGCCTGAACCATTTGGCACAGCGACGTTCCTGGGCTACCCTTATGAACCCGATTGTTCGGAGTCATCCCATGTCCCTGATCTCCCGTTCGCTCACCGCCCGGCTGTTGGCGGCTTTTGGCATCATGCTGCTCTTACTTGCGCTTACCGGTGGAGTTGCCTTGTGGCAATTGCGGACGGCCGACCAGGTGGCCGACACGATTGCTGGAAATTATCTGCCTTCGGTGGAATACCTGGGCATCATGGCGACGACGAGCAACTCCATCCGCCGCTACGAGTACGGGCACATCCATGCCGAGGAGCCAGCGCGGAAGCGAAGTTATGAGGATCGCATCGCCCAATACCTGTCCGAGTTCGATGCGGCCATGGCGAAGTACACCAAGATGGAGATGGATGGGGAGGAGCGCCAGAGTCTCGATCAGGTGCGGACCACCTGGCAGGAATACGTGAAGGCCATCGCCCGCACACGGCAACTCTCGAATGCGGGAAACACGGCCGAGGCCCTGAAATCGCTGGGAGCTGCGCGCAATGGCTTTGAGGAGGTGGATGCGGCCATCAAGAAGCTGGTGACCATCAACATGGGGGAAGCCGATGCAGCGAGAACCAAGCAAGATCAGGCGGTCGAGCATGGTTATCTCATCACAACGGTCGTGGCGGTGGGTTCACTGCTGATCGGTGTCTTCCTGGCCATCTACCTGGCCCGGCGCATCGTCGCCCCGGTGACCGAGGTCCGGCGCGTGTTGGAAGCCCTCGCCAAGGGTGATCTGACCCAGCGACCAGCGATCAAGGGCCAGGACGAGGTGGCCGCGATGGCCGCTGCGCTCGCCCGCACCTTGGATGGACTCAACCGCACGGTCGGCGGCATCAGCGGCAACGCCCAGGGTCTGGCCGGCGCATCTGAGGAACTGACAGCGGTCAGCAAGCAGCTCAGCGACAGTGCAACGACGGTGTCGAACCAGGCGGGAACGGCGGCTGCTGCTGCGAATCAGGTCTCGCACAGCGCCAACACGGTGTCGGTCGGGGTTGAGGAGATGGGATCGAGCGTCGCGGAGATCGCCCAGAACGCCGGCCAGGCCGCGACGGTGGCCAAGGAGGGCGTCGACGCCGCGACCGAGGCCGACGCGGCGATGACCCGGCTGGGCAGATCCTCTGACGAGATCGGCAACATCATCAAGGTGATCAACGCCATCGCCGAGCAGACCAACCTGCTCGCCCTGAACGCCACCATCGAGGCTGCCCGTGCCGGCGAAGCCGGGCGCGGCTTCGCGGTGGTCGCGAGCGAGGTGAAGAACCTCGCCAACCAGACCGCCGAGGCCACGTCCGACGTGGCGCAGCGGATCACCGCGATCCAGACCGACAGCCGCGCCGCCAGCGCGGCGTTGACCCGCATTCGCGCGATCGTGGTCAAGATCAACGATTTCCAGCAGTCCATCGCCAGTGCGGTGGAGGAGCAATCGGCGACCACGCGCGAACTCGGCGGCAACATCGGCCAGGTCGCCAAGGGCAGCACCGAGATCGCCCAGAGTATCGAACGGGTCGCCACCGCTGCGCAGCAGTCCTCGACCGGGGCCGGCGAAACGCTCAAGTCGGCCCAGGAACTCGCCCGCCTGGCGGAGGAACTGCGTCAGGCCGTGGCCGGCTTCAAGACCGCGTGAACGTGCGACGTCTTGCCCACGTCCGGCGGGCGCGACGATCCCGCCATGCCCTTCACGCCGATCCCCCAGGTCCTCGCTGAACTCAAGGCCGGTCGCCAGATCGTGCTGGTCGATGATGAGGATCGCGAGAATGAAGGCGACTTGGTCGTCGCAGCCGAATTCGCCGACGCCAAGGCGATCGCCTTCATGGCGACCAAGGCCTGCGGCCTGATCTGCCTCGCGATGGAGGGCCGGATGCTCGACCGGCTCGGCCTGCCGCTGATGACCAGCGTCAACACCTCGCGCTTCGGCACCGCGTTCACCCTGTCGATCGAGGCGCGCGAAGGCGTCAGCACCGGCATCAGCGCCGCCGACCGCGCCCGCACCATCCAGGCAGCGATCGCGGACAACGCCAAGCCGCAGGACATCGTCACGCCCGGCCACGTCTTCCCGTTGCGCGCCCGCGATGGCGGCGTGCTGGTGCGCGCCGGCCAGACCGAGGGCTCCGTCGACCTCTGCCGTCTCGCCGGGCTGAAACCGGCGGGCGTGATCTGCGAGATCATGAAGCCCGATGGCACCATGGCGCGCTTGCCGGATCTCATCGAATACTGCAAGGAGCATCGCTTGGCGCTGGTGTCGGTGGCCGACCTCATCGCCTGGCGCGAACGCAGCGAAAGCCTGATCCAGCTCATGGCCGAGGCCACGGTGCAGACCGAGGCAGGGCCGATGCGCGCATTCTGCTACCGTGAGACCGTGGGCGGCGGGCACCATCTCGCGCTCGTCCACGGAGACCGCCTGGGCGCCGGCAAGGTCTGCCCCGACCCGGTCCTGGTGCGGGTGCAGAAACAGCAGGTGTTCGACGATGTCTTCGGCGCCAACTGGGGCCTGTCGCCGCGCGCCAGCCTGCGCGAGATCACCACGGCCAAGGACGGTGTGGTGCTCTACATGCACGATGGCGACGGCAGCGACCTGCCCGCCCGGCTGGTCCGCCTCGGCGGCACCGACCACCGTTCGGCCATGGCGCCGTCCTCGTCGCTCGCCATGGATCCACGCGACTACGGCATCGGAGCGCAGATCCTGCACCACCTCGGCGTGCGCCGCCTGCGCCTGCTCACCAATTCCGAACGCCCGCTGGTCGCCCTGTCGGGCCACGGCCTGGAAGTGGTCGAGCGGGTGCGTTCAACGGCGGGCTGACTTCCTGGGAACGCCGGCGTCCCGCCGGCTCGGAAACTGGGTGACGGGGCGTGCGATCCGACCCGCCCCAGACGTGGACCATGCCGAGGGAAGGCCGAGCATGCCACGCATGGACGCGGGCCAGATCCTCGACTGCCTGCTCGCCAGCCGGCTCGGCGTCGAGGCGCATTCCTGGCTGACTGCCGCTGTCCGACAGGGCGCCGCTGGACAGCGCACCGCCCTGGCCCTGGCGTTTTCGGCCGCCGCCCGGCGCTGTGGGCGTGCGCCGCTCGCCCTGACCGCAGCAGAATCCGAGATCTTTTCCAAGGAATTCCCAGGCGTCGACGCATCCACCTGGACCGTCGATCAGATCGCGCGCCTGCGCCTCGTCCTCGCCTGGCCTGCGGGCGAACCAGCGCCCTTCCTGGCGATGCTCGATGACCTGTTCGCCGCCGCTGCGGTGGAGGAAGCCGTCGCGCTCTACCAGGGCCTCGCGCTCCTGCCGCATCCTGCCCACCTGCGCGAACGCGCCGCGATCGGCATCCGCAGCAGCCTGACCCCGCTGCTGGAGGCGGTCGCCCTGGGAAATCCCTACCCGGCCGCGTGGTTGGACGAGGAACCCTTCTGCCAGATGGTGCTCAAGTGCGCCTTCAACGGTCTGGCATTGGAGCGCATCGTCGGCCTCGACCGCCGGGCCTGCCCGCGCATGGGCGGCATGCTCACCGGCTTCATCCGCGAGCGTCTGGCCGCGAAACGCGTGGTCGCCGACGACGTGTGGGCGGTGGCGGCGCGGGTGGCGGATGCGGCGGTCATCGGCCGGTTGCGAACCACTTCCACCTGGAAATCATGAAAACCACGTACATCGACCCCCACATCCACATGTCCGCGCGCACCACCGACGACTATGCGGCGATGCGCGCCGCCGGGGTCGTGGCGGTGATCGAACCCGCGTTCTGGCTCGGGCAGCCGCGCACCAGCGTCGGGACCTTCCGCGACTATTTCGCCAGCCTGGTCGGGTGGGAACGCTTCCGCGCCAGCCAGTTCGGCATCCGCCACTACTGCACCATCGGCCTGAACAGCAAGGAGGCCAACGACGAGCGCCTGGCCGCCGAGGTGCTGGAACTGCTGCCGCTGTTCCTGGGCAAGGACGGCGTGGTCGCGGTGGGCGAGATCGGCTACGACGACCAGACCCCGGCCGAGGAGCGCGCCTTCCGGGCCCAGCTCGCCCTCGCCAAGGAGGTCGCCTTGCCGGTGATGGTCCACACGCCGCACCGCGACAAGAAGCGCGGCACCGCGCGTTCGATGGATCTCTGCGTCGAGATGGGCCTGCCGCCGGGGCTGGTGGTCATCGACCACAATAATGAGGAGACCGTGCAGGAGGTGCTCGATCGTGGATTCTGGGCCGGTTTCACCCTGTATCCGCGCACCAAGATGGGGTCGGAGCGCATGGTCGAGGTCGTCCGCCGCTTCGGATCCGAGCGCATCATCGTCAACTCCAGCGCCGACTGGGGCGTCAGCGACCCGCTCGCGGTGCCCAAGACGGCGCGGCTGATGCTCGAACGCGGCATCGCCGCCGCCCAGGTCGAAGCCACCTGCTACCGCAATGCGATCCTCGCCTACGGCCAGAGCGGCCGGTTCGACGAGTCCGACTGGCGCGAGGCGGTGGCCATCGATCAGCGCGATCTCTACTCCGGCAATTCGGTCCTGCGCGGCCAGGAACCCGTGGTCGGCGCCCCCGGCGATCTGGTGGTCTGACCCAGGGACAGCAGCAGGATCAGCGCATGCACATCGACCTCGTCCTGGGTGCCGCCGATGGATCGGCCCTGCCCCGCCACCTCGGTGTCAACCTGGAAAGCCAGGAGGACGCCACCCGCTGCAACCGCTGGGACTGGCTCGCCGACGCCAACGTGGGCATGGCGCGCACCTTCCATCCGGACCACGGATTCCGCCCGGACCACGGTCCCCGGCAGGATGGCGTTGCCGGGCCATGGAACGCCATCCGCGACCGCGCCGGCTTCGAGGCGATGCGCGCCATCTGCCGTCGCGATCCCCGCCCGCTCGCCGCCGCCAACGGCTTCGACTTCGCTGCGGCACGGCCCTGGCTGGGCGCGCCGGACGAGATCGTGCCGCGGCTCATCGGGGCCGGGGTCGTGCCGCTGCTCAGCGCCGGCTACAGCCCGCGCACCCATGCGCGTCCGCTCCTGGCCTCGCCTGGCGCCGATCCCGATCAGGACACGGCGGTGAACTGGGATGCCGCCGCCAGCGCGTACGCCTATCACCTCGGATTCTTCCATCATTTCGCCGAGAAGCATGGCGCGAGCCGGTTCCTGCTGACCAACGAGCCGGAACTCATCGCCGGCCACTACGACCACGGCGACCGGCCATCGCCCGGCTTCGCCCAGCTGGTCGAGGTCATGCTGCGCGACCGGGCCAACCTGCGCGTGGCCGAACGCGAAGCCATCCTCGCCCCGGTGCGGGCGCAGCACCGCGTGCTGGTGCGCGCGGCACGGGCGGCGCTGGACGATGTCGCCGCCGCGCTCGGCCGCAGCGATCTGCGTCTGAGCGGCCCGGCCAGCCTGCGTCCGCTCGACCTTGCCGGAACCGCGGCCGGCCTGGTCGACACCTTCGACTGGCATCAGTACACCGCGAATCCAGGCGAATACCGGCAGCGCTGGGCGGAATGCCGGACGCGCACCGACGCCCTTGCGATGGGCCTGAGCGAGTTCAACCGCAAGAGCGGACCGACCCGGATCGAGGACAGCTACCTGCTGCATGCCAACGGCATCGCCCTGGCGGGGACGATGATGGAGATTCTCAGCCTGCACCGGCCCGGCGATCCGCTCTACGACTACGCCCTGCTGTACTGCTTCGACCACCCGGCCACGCACCGGTCGTTCAAGCAGCTCGCCTACGGCGACCTCGACCTGCTCGACCTGGCCAATGACCGTGTCCTGCGCGATGCGCCCGAACGCCCCGGCTTCGCGCAGCGGGAGCTCCGCCATGCGACCTCGGCCTTCGACATCTTCGCCGCCCTGGCGCGGATGACCGGTAACGGGGCCGGACGCGAACGTCTGGCCGTCGAGGCCGGCGGCCTGCCCGCGCTCGCCTGCCGCCACGCGGGCGGCGTCGAGGTCGCGGTGGCGAATCCCGGCGCCGAGGCGGTGGAACTCGCCCTGCCGCTACCCGCCGGCTGCGCCGCCTGGGCCGCGCGCATCACCGACCGCGATCGGCGCGACGCCGTGGCGGCGAACGGCAGCGGTCCGATCCGGATCAGCCTGCCCGGGGCGGGGTTCCTGCATCTGTCCTGCGTGGAGCGCGATCCGGGCGCCACGAACGCACTGACGTTGAGCGAACGCGGCGTCAGCGCCGGTCGCCTGGGCAACCTCGGCGTGCTCCAGACGACTCGCCTCGCCGCGTATTGCGGCGACGTCGATCGCACCCAGTTCGACGTGACCTGGACCAGTTCCCATCCTGAGGTCGTCCGTGTCGGCCCGCGCGGGCTGGTGCAGCGCCGTTGCGCCAGCGGCCAGGCCGTCACCATCACCGCCCGAACCGCCGACGGCCAGTCGGCCAGCGTCGTCATCCCCCCAACCGTCTCGGAGATCCGCTCGTGACCGCTCCCCGGAAACCCCTCGTCGGCCGCAAGGCCACCGCGCACAAGGTCGAATTCACCAGCCCGCCGCGCACGCCCTATGTCTACTTCGGCCTCGACGACGGCAGTCCGATGGGCGCCGGCATCTGCGAGATCCCGCCCGGCTCATCCAACGTCCGCCATGCCCACCCGGATGCCGACGAGGTCATCTACGTCCTCCAGGGCAGGCTGCGGTTCGTCTTTGATGATGTCGAGCACGTGCTCGAACCCTTCGAGGCCATCCTCGTCCCGCGCGACGCCATGCACCAGATCTTCAATGACGGTCCCGGTCCGGCCGCGCACACCTTCACCTTCGCCCCGTCGGGGCCGGAAAACGCCATCCGGCGCATGTACAAATGAGCGCCCATCTCGGCATGGCCGTCAATTGGCATCGCGACCGGGGCGAGGCCGATTTCGTCGCGGCCATCCAGCGCATCCGTGCGGCGGGGATGACCGGGGTCGAACCCAACTGCCCCGACCCGGCACTCATCGCGCGGGCGGTTGAACTGTGCCGCAGCGAAGGCCTGACCCCGACCGCGCTCGCGACCGGCCGCATGGCCTGCCACGCTCCCGGTGATGGCGGTGCTGCGGCAGCGGTGCTGCTGATCGCCGCCGCCGAGGCCGAACGCGCCGGCGTGCCCCTCGTCGTCGGCCTGCTGCGCGGCCGGCCTGGCACCCCGGTCAACGCCGTGCTGTCCTTCCTGGCGAGCGCGGTCGCTGCCGCGCTGACGGCGCATCCGCGCCTGAACATCCTCCTGGAACCGATCAACGGCCGCGAGACCGCCTGGCCGAACACCCTGGCCGAGGGGCTGGATGCGCTCGCCCGCCTGAAACTGCCGCGCGTGACGCTGCTCGCCGACACCTACCACCTCGTCCAGAGCGGCGAGATGGACCACTGGCAGGCCGCAGCCGATCGCATCGGCCACGTGCACCTCGCCGGCCCCAAGCGCCAGCCGCCGGGCGGTGGCGATGCTGCCGCCGACGCGCCGTTGGCCCAGGCCCTGCGCTTTGCACGCCAGCACGGGAAGAACGTGAGTTTCGAACTGGCCGACAATGCCACCGTGCATGCCCAGCGCTGCGCCGCCTGGGCCGCCGGCATCGCCTGACCCGCCCGCTGAACGGAAGCCCGCCATGCTGCTGACCACGCTGGTTTCCCAGCTCGACGCGCTGCTCGATCCGCGTCGGATGCACGACTACTGCCCCAACGGCCTCCAGGTCGAGGGCCGGCCCGAGGTGCGCCGACTCGCCAGCGCCTGCACCGCCAGCCTGGAGGTCTGCACCGCCGCCGCCGCGCGCGGCTGCGATGCGCTGGTCGTCCACCACGGCATCTTGTGGGGCAGGGAACTCCGCCTGACCGGGATGCTGGGCCGGCGCGTGGCGACGTTGATGGCGGCGCAGTGCAGCCTGCTCGGCTACCACCTGCCGCTCGACGCCCATGCCGAGGTGGGCAACAACGCGGTGCTGCTCGAAGTGCTCGGTGCCAAGCGCGTCCGCCCGTTCGCCGAACACCACGGCACCAGCATCGGCTGGGTGGGTGAACTCGCCCAGGCCGAACCGGCCACCGCGTTCGCCACCCGGCTGGGCACCGTCTTCAACCACCCGGTTCTGCACTGTCCCGGCGATGGCCGCGCCGTCCGCCTGATCGGCGCCGTCTCTGGCGGCGGCGGCAGCCATCTGCTCGACGCCGCGCGCGCCGGCTGCGACTGCCTGGTCACCGGCGAAGTGAACGAGGCCCAATGGCACGAGGCCGCCGAGACCGGCTGCCATGCCTTCGCCGCTGGCCACCACGCCACCGAATCGATCGCCATCCACCGCCTGGCCGCCCGCATCGCCGCCGAGCACGGCATCGAGCACGTGAAGATCGAGATCCCGTCGCCGCTCTAGTTCTACATGATCGGATTCCCGAACCCCGTCCATGTCGGTGGAACGCCCTGTT
>CAZZJC010000068.1:0-16433 GCA_964654285.1 uncultured Candidatus Kuenenia sp. | reverse complement strand
CCTCAGATCGGCAAGCAGTTGTCATTTCTGGACTTATAGTTGGACAGCAATGGGTGAAGATCACTTTTCGCCGATGCAGTACAGGAAGGCCGGGGTTTGGATGAGCAGGCGTTTGCCGACTGTGTCGTGGATTGCGATTCTGGTCTGCATGTTCCTGTCTCCTCAGTACTGCGCCGTCACGGCCACTGTGCCGGTCAGACCTTTCAAGGTGATGGTTTCTTTGTCCTTGTTAAACTCCGTCCACGACTGGCCGTTGACGGTGACGGACTTGATCGGCGCAGCCTTGGGATGGCGGAAACGCAGGATCACGTCCTTGGGCGCTTTGCGGGCCGGCATCTCCACGGTGGCGCTGATCTTGCCGTTGCCCACGTCCGAGACGATCTCGTAGGCCACTGTCCCGAAGTAGGTGGGCGAGTTCTTCACGCTGATCTTCTTGCCCTGTTCCAGCCAGGCCCGGGGCGTGGCGCGGGCCAGCCAGAGGATCTCGCCCTGTTCCATCACCAGCAGATTGCGGAAGTTGGACAGGAACGCGCCCCGGTTGTGCTGCTTGTCATAGACGTTGAACCAGGTGTGTTCCTTGAACATGTAGTCTTCGCTCGTGGCATCGCCGAAGGGATCACCGACAAAGAACATGTCGGCCACCGAGCGTCGCTGCCAGGCCCGCAGGAAGTTGGGGATGTCGTCGGCGTGCAGGTAGTATTCCGGCAGCCATTCATGCGGTGATTGGTAGAACCAGCCTCCAAGACGGTCTCCATCGCGTTCTGGTTTGAAATCGGGGATGCGTATCATGTACCAGGGATGGTCGTGGACGAACCGGTCTTCAAACAGGTCGAAGATTCCGTCGAGCCAGGGGTGATCCGGCCTGAGTGCCTTGCTGCCCAGCAGGCAGCCGATGCCAATGGAAGGGATGGCCAGATCGCACAGGAAGGAGCCCCAATGCCGGTAGATGTCCGATCCGGCCGGCTCGACGAGATGAAGCGGACCGCGATCAGCAAAACCCTGGGGCAGGAAACGTCGGTAAAAACCATCGTGCGCCTTCAGGACCGGCGAGGCGGCGACCGCCGCTTCGACCACGGGAAGCAGAACCTCGCGATAGGCATCTGCTTCGGCAGTGAGTTCACGGCCTAGGGATGCGTCCACTTCGGTCATGGCCTCGGCCATCAGACGCACCGACTGATATCCGTAGAGATCCGCCATGATGAAGGCCCGGCCACCACCATCGCCGGCCGCCAGGGGCGGCTGAAGGCCAGGATACGGGTATCCACCGCCCTGAATCCGTTTGGTCTCTTCAGTGATAGTGACCAGGGTGGAGCGGCGGCGGCGCAGAATCCACTCCACCGCAGCCCGCAAACGGGATTTCTGACGTGTGAGCCAACCACGATCACCACTGAGGCGGTAATGCTCGGCCATGACCCAGGGCAGACTCAACTGCCCTATGGCATGCTCACGTTCAGCGTAAGTATCGAGGGCCAGACCCCCATCCGGTTTCTGGTTTTCCAGCCACAGGTCCAGGCAGTCGCTGGCAATCTGATGCAGGCCCTGGTGGTCCAATGCCTGTACAATCCGGTCCACTTCTAGGGCCAAGGGTTGCCAGACCCCGGTCGGCAGCCAGCACCCCTGCGGATCTTGGACGTCCTTTAGGATGCGCAGGTTGTCGGTGTAGGGGATGGCACTCTTGGGAGAGGGAACCTTGCCGAACTGGGTCAGATCCTCACGGTGGATGCGGGTAAAGTGACGAACGATGCTCCAGCCGCCCACTCGCCAGAGATGACTCAGGAACACATCCGGAACCTCGACCTTCATGACCGGCTCGAAGAACGGCGGCCAACCCTCGCGTTGGTTGATCTTCAGGGGCGGTGGCTGGAAGTTAGGCCCGCGTAGCGTGCGCAGGTCCTCCTCCCAGGTACGTTCCGGCAGATCACGGACCCGCTGGCGGATGGTCCGCGTTCCCTGCTTGCGCAACTGCCGCAGATGCTCCTCGATGGTGATGCCACCATTGAGCGTGGTGATGCCAAGGCTCAGATCGTGCAGCAGGATCGGTCCCTGGTCAAGATCGTTGGGCAAAAAGGTGCAGACTTGGCTGCCAAGAGTGATGGTGACCATCGTGCGGTCCGGGCCACGGTTGGTCTCACGGTACAGGATGGGAACAACGATAGAGCGTTGATTGCCAGCAGGTGCGGTTTCGGTCTGCCAGGAATCTGGCCCGGTTATCGTGACCTGCGGGGTAAGCGTGCTGATCGGGCCCAGGGTTCCGCCACTGATCTCAATGCAGCCAACCTGTGCTGGACACTCGCGGGCGAAGCCCCAGGCGACCACCACATCGCGTTGACGCCATCTCGCTTCGGGCTCTGTCACCGGCATTGCCGATAGGCGCAGATTGCTGCCATCAACCAGAGTCACCACCGCTTCACCCCACCCCGCCCAGGCGAAATAGGGCAGGTCCGTGCCGGTCTGCACTTGCAGGTCGAACTCCTGCGCCCCAGCGAGGTTCACTCTCGCCACCACCGGTTCACTGGCCAGGGTCATTGGACCGGATTTGAAAATCTCGCGACCCCCGACGACAATGCTAAATCCAGCCGTGCCGGTGAACGGCGGCAGAGGCCGTCGCCACGCCTTCTGCGCCTGCTTGCAGTCGAGACCGATCAGGGCAGTGAAGGAGGCTCCAGCCGCCGGCAGCCGCACGCGGATCCGGGCCGGGGCCAAGGTGCCCAGGCCGTCCGACGGCGATGCGTGGCCCATCGCCAAACCGCCGGGAGCGGTGAAGGCGACGAGTGGCCGGTCCCAAGACCGAGCCAGGACTTCCAGGCGGCCGGTGAGGGGGATGAGCGCATCGCGTCCAATCACCTCCTGGTTTCGTTCGGTAAGAATTGAGACGATGTCCCTCTCCATGGTTTCCCCTCGGTTCTGATTGATTGTCGCATCGGTCTGCAAGTTCCTGCCTCCGGTCTTGCTTGTGGGTCACGGTCCATCCTGGGTGGTCGTGAGCGTATTGATTTCGACGACGCTCAGGGCGCGAGCGTACACGCTGCTGAAGAAGCAACCGCCGGCAAAGCCGCTGCCCAGGCGGAAGCTGAGATTTGGATTCGGCGTGATAGGGTTCTCCATCATTTCACACCGGTTGCTGAGTCGGGCAGTTCATATCAGTACTGCGCCGTCACGGCCACTGTGCCGGTCAGGCCCTTCAGGGTGATGGTTTCCTTGTCATTGTTAAACTCGGTCCACGGCTTGCCGTTGACGGCGACGGCTTTGATCGGCGCGGACTTGGGATGGCGGAAGCGCAGAACCACTTCTTTGGGTGCCTTGCGGGCGGGCAGTTCGACCGTCGCGCTGATCTTGCCGTTATCTACCTCCGACACGATCTCGTAGGCCACGGTGCCAAGATGCGTGGGCGCGTTTTTTACGGAAATCTTCTTGCCCTGCTCCAGCCAATATCGCGGGGTGGCCTTGGCCAACCAAAGTGTGTCGCCGATCTCCATCACCAGCAGATTGCGGAAGTTCTCCATGAACCAGCCGGTGTACATCAGATCCTTTCCGGCGCGGTCCCCCGCCCCGGCGAGGGGTTGCAAACCGGTCGAGTCCCAGGTCTTCCTTCGGTCGCCCCCGCCGTGCTCACGAAAACTTCCATCGGGTTCGACGCCGGAGGCGTAGTTGACCATCCAGTGCCGGAGGAAGCACGGCACGTCATCGCGGAGGAGATGCAGGTTGCCCACAAAGGAATACTTCAAAAGGATGCCCTTGCTGCGCGTGAAGAACCATGTGTCGTCACCCGAGCCGATGGGGTCGGGGTAGAGTTTGTCTTCGACCAGATTGAGATGACCGGCAACGCTGCGGTCATAGGGATCCAGCACGCCGCCGATGTCCGCCAAGGGCAGGGATCCCATTTCGATGTCAACCAGGGTATAGTCGGAATAGAATTCGAAGGCCATCATTCCACGCGAATAGACCGAGGAGGGTATCCAACGATGAAACGCGCCGTCACGCGCCGGGCGTACGGGCGACCACACAATCTCCCGTTTCACCACACGCAAGAGGTCCGATTCGTACGCTCGTACTTCCTGCTGGTATTTCTCCGCCGCAGGTGCATCCACCTCCGTCAACGCGTCCCTAAACCGGCGCAATCCCTTGAGCGAGAACGCGTCATAAAACAGATACCACCTCCAACGGCCTGGTCTTTGGTCGCCACACCCCTGCGGCGGTTGCAGACCGGCTGCCTCCAAGGTTTCACGGTTGGGCAGGTCTTGCAGGTAAAGTTTTCGCTGGCGAATGATCCAATCCGCCGCCGCCTGCATGCGCGGGCGGTTGGCCGCAAACCATGCCTTGTCGCCCGACAACAGAGCGCGTTCGGCCAGGGCGAAGAGCAACCAACCGGTCTGCGGATGAATCCCCTCATAAGACGCGCCTTCTCCATGCTGCAAGGATCCTTCACCGTCTACAAAATCCCCATTGGCCTTGGCGCCACGCGACTTGAGCCAGAAATCGAGGCGTTCGCCGGAGGTTTTATGCAATCCGACCAGGTCCATCGCATGGATCGGCCGGGCCGCCTCCAGGGCCAGAGACCCGTAGCCTCCCTGGCCCTTGCTCAGTTGCCATGACGACCGGAGCCAGGCGTCGTTCCATCGTTCATCCGGCAATTGCACCCGCATCGCCGATGCGGGAACTTCCCCTTGAAACAGCTGGCAAGGCGGGAGATTGGTTAACGATGCATCAAACCGGACCCGCCTCATCAACTGCTCCCAGGATCCGATCTCCGCGTGTTCCCGTACCATTTGCGGCAGGCACTTGGCGTTCTTGGCCGTCCACTCTTCCATCCGCTGCCGACCCGTCTTACCGCTGCCGGCTCGCATCACGACAAAACCTAGTTCCGGTACGATGATGGCTCCGGTGGAATCCAACTCGCTTGGCAGAAACGTGAAACTCCCGTTCTTCGTCCGCAGCGTGATCCGCGTGTCCAAAAGCGAATACGCGTTCTTATTCAAGCGAGGCACATACGCCAAAGACAATGCCACGCCACGACGGCCGCTGTCGGCCGCGTATCGTGAACGCCAGCCGCGCTCCCCCGCCGGCGTCGTTCCTTTGTCTTCGGGCAGAGGCGCCACCTTGCCGACGACCCCGGTCCAACTCTCCAGGTCACCATCGAACTCTGCCTTCTCCGTGTCCGATCGGAATCCCCACTCGATCTCCACGTCCATCCGCTTCCACACCTGAGGGCCGATCGCGCGGATGCTCGGACAGACGCCCGGCTCAGCCGCCGTGCGGGATGCATCCTCCACAAACACCGCCACCATGTCAGCCTCGTAATCATGATGCGGTTTGCCCGTCTTCGGATCTTTCGTCGAGAGATACCGGTAAACCCAGGTCCGCCCATTCTGCGAAATCTCCGGTGGCCCCAGCTTCAGGTCCTGGACGAACGAAGGAAACCAACCTGCATTGACACACCTCGGACCGGTGGGATACACACGTACCTCCACGCTCTCAGCCGGCGGAATGACGCCCTTGCCTTCCGGCCACTGGAGTTCAATCCGCTGCGGCCTCACTTGCGCCAACCAGAGGATCGCCGACGCCAGACGGCCTTTCGGAGCCGGAAGCAAGGTGAGCCCATCTTTCTTCCCCTTGGGCGTCTCCGTCATGGGCCGAAAGACCTTCTCGATCCGTTCCAGCCGGCGGTGGACGAAATACGCCTCGGGCTTCTCCTGCACTTGGCGATCAGCCTGCCAGGCATAGGCCCAGGGCGCCAGGTCGGCCGCTTGGCCGGCGAGTTTGTCCAGGTCGGTCGGCGGTTCCGTCTTGGGCGGCTCCGCCGCCCCTACCGTCAGGGCCAAGCCCAGGGTGACGAATACGGCTGTTGAAGACATCTTCGCGATGAGGTTCATTTCATGCCCCTTGCGCTTGTTGCCCCAGGTGGGGGGCATGACGTTGTGATACTTCGCTGGTCATTGAAGACGAACAGGTCAGGGTTTTGCAGGCTCCCACAGGGCCGCCAGGTCGAGCAGGGCCATCGTGCCGTATTCACCGCACATGCTGGTGAGGCTTGCCCCGGGACTGCGTCCGACCATGGGGGTAAGGTTCAGGACCACGTCCACCTCCTGCACATGAGGAATCTGGCCAGTGGTGGGGAACTGCGAGATGAGCCTAGCCCCAACCAGGGCTTCGGCCTTGGCCTTCCACAGGGCGCTGCCGGTACGCTGGGCCTGGCGGGCGCAGGCGCGGGCCAGGCGTAAATGTGCGTCACGGTGCGAGCTGCCGTTGGGAAAGACCTGGGTGGGATGGGCTTGTCGCCGCCAGTCCACGCTGCGTTCCTCGCACCAGCGCAGGAGGTCTTCCATCAAGGCCGGGTCGGCCGTGCGACCGGGCAGGTCGAGCGCCAGGTATTCATAGCACTGGAGCGCACAGTCGGGAACGATCGGCCAGGGCTGCTTGTGAGACGTCGATTCGCCCGGACCCTGCCGGCGCCAGTCGAAGCGGGCGATGCTGTTCTCCTGTAGCCATTGCCAGGTCTTGTCCTCGGCGGCCCGGAAGTCGTCGGTCTTCAGATCCTTGCGGATCCGGCCCAGGTAGTACAGCAGGCTGGAGGGATCCCACTGTTGCATGGTCGGCCCCTGGAGGGACATCATTTGGGGCCGGCCGAGGGCGGCATCGTAGGCGGTGCCGCCGCTATCCGGATCGGTTTCGGTCCAGGCGCCGCTGGGCATTTGCTTGGAGCACAGCCGCTTGGCGTGTTCCATAACCAGGTCGCGCCAGCGCGGATCACCAGTCAGGCGATACAGTTCCAGCCAGCCGATACCATAGACCCATTGGTCGAAGGCCCAGCCCTTGTAGGTGTCGGGGAGGTAAGCGATCGCGAAACTGCGCATCCACACCTCGCCCACGGTGATCGCCAGGTCCAGGCCGTGCTCGCGCTCGGCCGGATCGGGCGAGGTCTGGGCTAGGAACAGCCCCGCGTAGAGAGCTCCAAAGGTGTTACTCCAAAGCTGAATATCGCCGTTGTGGTTCAGACACAGGCGGTCGTGCAGTCCGTGATTGAGCCGACTGACGGTGTGGACGGGATTGTCGGATATCCAGCGGGCGCTGAGCAGGGCGGCTTCCCGACAACTGCGCGGCAGGGTCTTGAAGTACGGCCCTTGGAAAGCGGGCATCCGGGTCACCGACAGGGTGACGGCCTCGCCCACGCTCTGCCCGGCGCCGTCCAGTCCCTGGATCGTGAGTTTCTGCCCCTGACCGGTGGCAGGCAGACGCCGCCACAGATCGGGCGGCACGGCATGACGCACCGGCGACTCTGCCGAATCGGTGCCGACGCTGAACCGATACCGGGCGGCGCCGGGGATTGCGGGCAGGTTGAAGGTGGGAGGAGCGATACCGGAGAAACCGGCGTCCTTGCCACGGGCAATGAGCTTCGCGCGATAGACCTCGACATCCTCAGAACCGTAGAGTTTGCCGTCCAAGGGTGGCCGGAAATCGAAGGCGACGATCTTCTTGCCGTCGGCCTGGAAGATGTCGTAGCCGCCGTACATGGCGCTCTCGCTCCAGAACCAGGTCTTGCCCGGTTCGCCCGGACGCAGGGGCTTGGACGCCTCCTTCTCGGCGGCGGCGACCAGGGCCGGATCGGCCTCGGCGGTAAAAGCCCAGGTGCGCGGCGTGCGATCGGCGTGGCGAGCAAAGGGCTGGGTGCGGACCTGGCCCAGCACGGTCGAGGTGGTCGGCGTGGCATGGGCCATTTCGGCTGCGCCGGCCACCCTGGTACCGATCAGGCGGGCCTTGAGCCGCACGGCCAGCGCTTGCTCGGGCAAGGGGGTGAACTTCGGTTCGCCTCTGGCCAATGCACGTAATTTTTCATCCTTGGTGGGTACCAGGTCAAAGGTGCCACTCAGCTCACCCTGGGTCAGGGCGACCCTGGCGTTCTCGACGCTCCAGAGCAGATCCGCAGACTGTACATAATGAAGCACCGGCGCTTGCAGGCAGATCCAGTCGCGGGTGCTGCCATCGGGAAGCAGGACGCCGCGTAGGAGCAGGGCGCCATAGGTTTGACTGGCATGCCTGCTTTCAATGCCGCTGCGCTGGCGCGGATTGATTGCATCCCATTGCAGGATCTGGAACTCGACATAGCGCGGCGCACCGGCGGCAGACGGAACCGGTCGCCAGACGCGGGCGGCAACGGTCAACTGTTTCTGGCCCCGGTTGAGTGCGGTGGGGAGACCACTGATGACTACATCCTTCTCGATCTTGGCGGTGCCCGGCGCGGCCCCGGTGATCGTTCCCAAGGGAATATCC
The DNA here is from genome assembly GCA_964654285.1 of uncultured Candidatus Kuenenia sp. Classification (GTDB taxonomy): domain Bacteria; phylum Planctomycetota; class UBA11346; order UBA11346; family UBA11346; genus BJHQ01. Next base: position 8,168 of record CAZZJC010000068.1, on the reverse strand, counting down.
ACGGCGATGACCTGGGCCGGCAGTCCGGCGAAACGGTCCTTGCCCCGATCGCGCGGATTGGGAGCCTTGGCGCTGGCGGCGACGACCCCCTTCTCGTAGTCATCGCTTTGGAAAGTCACCGCCAGCGACCCGCTGAGGCGACCGCCCTCCAGGCGCAGGCCCGTGACATCCACCGAGTGCCAGTTCAGGTTGAGGTGGATGGCGCTGGCCACGGCCTGGACCGGCTTACCACCGGCGATCTCCAGGTCGATGCGCAGGGGCATCCACGCGGGCAGATCTTTCACGAACGGAGCTTCCAACCGTACGACCCAGGCGCCGTCAGGAGATTCGCCGGCGACAGCGGCCGAAAAAGCCAAGCAGAACATGAGAAGTCTGATGAGGGTGAGCGGAGTGTGTTTCATGGCAGGTAGATCCTTTCGGTGTTTGGTTTGACGATTGGAGTTCCGGTCATTTCTCGCCTATGCAATACATGAACGCCGGAGTTGGGATGAGCAGGCGTTTGCCGACCGCGATCGGGCCGCCCATCCGCATGAATTGCGAGACGGCTCCGGCGTAGCAGCCGACGAACTGGAAGGGATCGATGTCTTTGTAGTACTGCTCGATGAAAATGTCAGAGGGCGGTTCGGCGAAGCCCAGCCAGTTCTTGTCGCTGACCATTTTGGGGTTGGCCGGATCTTTCACGTCAACGATCACGAAACGGGCCATGGCCTTGTTGTCGCTGCGTCCACGGTTTTCGGAACCGGTATGCTCAGCCATTCCGATCAGGTAGTGGCCGGCCACGACCGGAAAATACACCTCACATTTGAATAGGCCGACTCTTTCCCCAGTGGTGGCGTCGTACCATATGGATGCGCCGGGCCCGCTAGAAAGCCAGTATTTGTCGAACACGGTTGGAAACTGTGCCTGGTTGGCCCAGGGCCTGTCCTTGCCTTGCTTGAGGAAGAGTTCTTGCGTGGTGGCACTGTCGGGACCAGTCCACTTCAGGCGATAGGCTGCGTTGTTTCCGCCGCCACGGTCGCTGGTCGAACTGAACATGATGACATCGTCCACCACGCCGAGCAGCAGACCGCGAGCACAATCGGACTGCGGCAATGCGCCCACTTTGATGCCGTCGCTGATCCGCAGGATGGGGACTCCATTGGTGGCGTCCGGTGCATTATGGCCCACCAGCACCGGCACGATCTCGCCCGTGGATCGGGCCAAAGACACCACCCGCGCGACGGCATAGTTGGAGCCCGGGAACGGACTTTCCCAACGCAGTTTGCCGGTCTTGACCTCAAAGGCACGCATAGTGTTCGGTTTGTTGCTCTTGTTGTAGCCGGAGACGAGCAGCAGTCCCTGGCACAAGGTCGGCGAGCGATGGAACGTGGCACGGTTGTCCCGCATCACCTGATCACGAAGTCCCCAGAGCACCTTGCCGTCCAGATCGACGCAGAAGACCTGTCCCTGGTCGAAGACTCCGTAGATGCGTTCGCCATCGCTGGCCAGAGTGGAATCGGCATACCCGACCTCGCCGTACCAGGCAAAGCCGAAAGGCACACTGAATGCCTTGCTGACCGCCTTCCAGTAATTCGTTGCTCCGTATCGCTCCTTGGAGACATTGGCCTTTAGCGCTTCTTCATCAGCGATGCCGGAAAACCTCTCCAGTGAGGCGATGTCCTTGTCGAGGGCGCTCACCAGGGCGGCGTCACCGTGGGCCTCCACATCGGGCCGGCAGCGTTTGGCCATGGAGCAGATCTTGGCCGCAAAGTCCTTCTTCTTCTCCAGCGGTCCACCACCGTACATATTGTTGGGTTGGCAGGATGCGCCGACGCCCGGCCCGCCGGCAGTGACCGTCCACAGCGCCTGGGCCAGGTCGATAAGCTTCTGGGCCTTGGCCGCCTGCTCCTCGGGCAGGGCCGGACGCGCCGGAACCTTTTCATATGGCAAGCCCTCCAGCATCAACGGCATGATCCGACGTTCCCAGAGTTGCTTGCCGGTCTCCAAGTCCCAGCAGGTCACGAAGTCCGGATGACCCACCGCGAACACCTTCTTGCCCACGACGATGGGATGTGACAGGCCCCAACCAGGCACACGCGCCTTCCACTGGACGTTCTTTGACTTCTGGTCGGCGAAGTCGGGAATCATCTTCTTGCGCATCACCTTCGGATTGTGCCGATCCGGGTATTCCGCTTCCCGCGTGGTAGGAGTGCCGTCCTGGAATTCCAAGGGCGGTTGGGCACCGGGGAAATGGCCCAGGGTCCAGCGGAAATAGACCGGGTTTTCAGGCGTGGGTTGCACGTCCTGACTCCCCCAGGCCGGGCCGGGTTTGGTGGACGGTGTGGCCGCCGGCAGCTCGGTAGCCGGCGTGTCGGCGAAAACCGCCAGAAGGGCGGTCAACAGAATGCTGGTGGTTCTCGTGCTCATCGTTCGTACTCCTGGATTGGTTCGCTTGCTTATGCTTGGCGTTGTTCTACCGGTTCACGGGTTGCTTAACTTGGCGCGGATGACCTGGATGGCGCTGATCGAGGGGCGTTTTGCGCCCTTGATGCTCGCCAATGTGATGGTCTGTCGTGGTCCGGCCAGGCCGCGATAAACTATGTAGTTGCCGGCAGGATTGGCTTCGGTCACCTCAATGTACTGGCCTTCAAAATCCAACGGCGCCCGGGTGGTGACCACCTTACGGATCTGGCCGCCCACCGTCACGGTCATTTCCATCAGACCGTTGTCGCCCTTTGCACCTGGCGCGATGATAACCAGGTCGTACCGGTCATAGGGAATTCCCTCGAGGGCAATCTCCCTGGTGCCGATCCACCCGTTTTCGCTCATCAATTGGTTGTCCATCGAAGTGCTTCGCGCTTTGTACACGGCATTCCCGGGCACCTTCTCCTGCTCGACCGGGGTCACCTTTAATGCCACCTCGCGGCCCTGGTTGTCCCGGATCTTTTCGCCTTGCACCGTCTTGCCGATCGGGTTCCAGAATCCTTGCGGGAAGACCCCGGCCACGGTGGATGGTCGCAGGAACGTCCCCCCGGAGCGCACCACCATGAGCCCGATGCTCTCGAAAGCCGGCACACCTGGCACAACGATCTTGCGCCAGGCGGTGGCCGAACGGCCCGCCGTATCCCGCGCCTCAACCGTGACGGTGTACTCGGCCCCGGGTGGGTAGGTTCGGGAGAACCCCCTGGCCAACTCCCGAGATCCATCGCCGGGATGAAAGATCACCTCGACCGGTTCGACGAAATCCTCTGGCAGCTTCACGCTGGCCGTCACAAAGCGGTCGGCGCCCGGTCCGTTGATGGTCAATTCCAGTTTGCCCTTGGTGGCGGGCGGCGGGGTTGTTGCTTCCAGCGGCGGGGTGGACTCGGGGAACCAATCCCAGACATCGCTGCCCGGTTGCGGGTTGGCAAAACCGGCGGCCTGCTGCTCGGCCACCGTGAGGCTCCGGCGGAACGCCGTCGGCGGGATGAAGGTGTTGGCGAATCCTGGTCCCGACCAGGTCAGGTCAACATTCTGGTTGCCGTATTTGTTGGCCATGAAGATCAGACGGAACCGGTGCGCTCCCTTCTGGAGTTTGACGGTGAAGTCCTTGAACTCGTCCTCCCGTTTGGACTGGAAGCCCTGGTACCAGTTGCCGATCAGCCGGGAGCCGAGCCAGAGATAGGCGCCACCTGCGACATTGAAGTGGAAGGTGTATTCGCCATCGGCCGGAACCTCAAGATACCCGGCCCAGTCGATCCAGTAATGCACCGATCGGAGCCGGCTGTTCCAGGGCAGCGGGGCATGGGCGGTGCCGAAATACTTGAAGACATTCCACTCGATCGGAAACACACCTTGTTTTTCGAGGGATATGTCGTCCTTCCGGCTCCCCTGGTGGAAATACCGGTAATGCAGGCCCGGCGTATAGGTTCCCACGGGTGTCTCTGCCAGGCTCCGGCCGTCGGCATCGGGTCGGTTGATGACGCTTCGCCAGGTCGTGGTCCGGCCCGTGCCGTCATCGGCCACCAGCGTCACCGGGTGCGCGCCCGGAGTCAGCAACTTGGCCTTGAACACGGCACCCTGGTGGGCCTGCCCAGCCACGCTCCAGGTGAACTTCAGAGGTTTGCTCTCGGGATCGACCGAGGCGCTGGCGTCCAGATTGATGTCCTCACTCCGGTAAGAGCGGACATCCACTTTGGGAGCCTCGTTCTGGACGAGGAGGCTTTTCTCGATGGTCACAGAGCTGCCCTTGTCATCGGTCACGGTGATTTTGGCAGTGTATCTGCCGAGTTTGGTATAGGTGTGGGTGGTGGTCACGTGCCGGTGGTGCCGTCGCCAAAGTCCCAGGCATAGGTCAGTTTGCCTTCCTCGGGATCTTTGGAATCAGACGCTTCGAACGTGACCCCCAGCGGCGGCAGGCCAACGGCGGGTTCGCCCGTAAAAGCCGCCGAGGGTTGTTGGTTGCCACCCTGCTCGCGTTTGGCGATGGCGTTGGCGCCTTCGCGATAGAGCGCCACCGCTTCACCTATTGTTAACGGTCGGCGATAGAACCGGATCTCGTCGAGCCGACCCTGCCAGACTCCGAACGACGGACTGGGCAAATCCTCGTTGCCAATATGCATGCCCAATCCCAGGGTTTCCGCGCTGGAGTTGAGTTTGCCACTCGATGGGCCGCTGCCCTGGTAATTGCCGTCATACCAGAGCGACACCCGTTTCTGGGCCGGGTCGCCGATCCAGACCACGTGATGCCATTTCTCAGGCACGACCTCGGCAGCCACATCGCATGAGGTTGAGTCAGCGAAAGCGCCACGGAATCCGCCCTTGGTGTAGCCTGAATAGAACTGCCCGTTTCGGTGGAGATGGAAGTTGGCGGCACCGATTTGATCATCAATGTAGATCCAGTAGCTGATGCTGAAGCCTTTCTCGCTGCCCAGGTCGGTTTCGGTAGCCTCGCTGGGCACGTATGCCACACCCTTGCTCACCTGAATGCTCTGACCGAGTACACCCGGCACCAACGTCACGTCCCGCAGGACCGCGTCACCCTTGCCGTTGACCCGCCGGTTTGGGGCCACGTTACACGCATACAGTTGGCCGTCCCGCTCCACCCGGCTGTCAAAGTCCAGCGCGTAACTCGGGTCGGTCGGCAGTTTCACGTCCTTCTCGTCCACGGTCGGTGGCACGAACAGTCTCTTGAGAGTCTTGGCATCGGCGGGCTTGGCACCCAGGCCGGCGGCGATGCCCGGCGCGTCATGGAACGCCAGTTTGCCGTCCTCGATGGTCACTGCCAACCCGCCGATGATGCCCGCCGCTTTTTCGCCCACCTTGCCCTCGCTGATGGTGGGGTGCTGGTCGCTGAGCGACAGGGTCAGGCAGTTGAATTGATCTTTGCCGATCTTGACTTGACGCATCAGCGTCTGGTACGAGTTGGCGTCCCGCTTCATACTCAAGTTGTGAACGATCACCGCCTCGACTCCGGCCCGGCGACTGAAATCAACCGCGAACGACCCAAGAGCCTTGCCTGACCAGCGCAGAGAGGTCGATCCATCGGGCGAGGTTTCCATGTAGTCGTGCTTGCCGTTGATCCCGGAGAGTTCGACCTGCTGGCCGACCCCGAACACCTTGGTCGGGCGATTCGGCCAACCCTTTTGCTGCCGATAGGAGCCGGTCGCGGCAAAGAGCGTGATCACCACATCGTTGCTGTCCTGCCACCGGTTGCGGATCACATAGTAGCCGTGCAAGGTGTCACAGATCGCCTTGGGCATCACTGTGGCCGGATTCTCGGCTTTCATCCCGATCGGCCAGTTCACCAGCGCCATGATCGCCCGATGCGGGTAGTTCAGCGTGTCAAACTGGTTCTGGTCATCTTTGGCGGCGCAGTTCTGGTAGGTCCAAAGCAAGGCCGGCTTGAACGATTCGGGGATCGTGCCGAAGCCCTGAGAGAACCATCCGCCGTGGGTCATTCCGCCGTTGCCTGCCAAGAGCTGTTCCATGCCGTAGGACTTGCCCATCAGCTCGTGCCGGGCCGGATACACCGCCTGGCCCTGGGCATCGGTCAACAGCTCCATCACCCAACGCAAGGTGAACCATTGAACCATCGAACTGCCGCTAATGTAGTCCTGACCCGCCGCCACCCGCAAGGCCTGAACATAGGGTTGCAGCCCCGAATTGACTCCGACATGACTCGGGCCCTGTCCCTCGGCGAAGAACGCGTACGGACCGAAGCCTTGCGGCACGCTCTGAACCAGCCGCTCCCGGCATTTGGCATCCATGTCCTTCAGCAGCGCCGTATCCGTACCCGGATCGCCCAGCAACCCCAGCACCGCGAAACCGGCTCCGCCCAGAGCAGCCCCTTGGTGATTCGACAAGGGTCCGTGCCGGGGATCGGACACCAGACCCTTGAAGGACAACACAGGCGGCTTCGGACCGTCCTTGGCCGAGCGCGATTCCATCGTGTAATTCTGAATGAACTGGGCGACTTCTACTCGCAACGCCTCGTCCCAACCGTCGTAACACAGGTCGTAGCCCAGCGCCAACATCGCCATGGACGGCCCGAGCCGGAGCTGACCGTCCAGGTGGGTCTGCGAATACCGGTTGTCCCGATCGCGGATCCCTTCCTTGCCTTTCAGGAAGCATTGCCGTCCCAGTTCGGCGTATTTCTTGTCGCCGGTCAACTGGTACAGCATCCCGAACCCGGCCATGTGTGAAATGGTGAAGGCGCCTTCGGGCAGGGCCGGTTGCGGGTCGTAGGCGCGTTTGGATTTGTTATAGAGAGTCGGCATCGCCTCACCGCCGCCGAGGGTTGCCTTCAGCCGCTCGACAATCTTTTTGCCCTCGGGCGTCTGAGCCCGGGCCTTGATCGCCGACAGATCGGTCTTGCGAAACAGGAGACGTGGATGCTCTCCCGGCTGAACCGGTACGAATACTGCCGTTGTATTGGTGATGGCGTTCATCTGCGTCTCCCTACGGTTGTTGCCGCTGTTGCGGTTACTGTTCATATCGTTTGATTCCTTCTCGTTCGTGTCGTGGACGGCGATGCCAGTCTGCATGTTTCTGCCGTCTTTAGTACTGCGCCGTTACGGCCACCGTGCCGGTCAGGCCCTTCAGGATGATGGTTTCCCTGTCCCTGTTGAACTCGGTCCACGGCTTGCCGTTGACCGTGACGGCTTTGATCGGCGCGGCCTTGGGATGGCGGAAACGCAGGATCAATTCTTTGGGTGCCTTGCGGGCAGGCATTTCGACCGTTGCGGTGATCTTGCCGTTGTCCACGTCGGAGACGATCTCGTAGGCCACGGTGCCGAAGCAGGTCGGGGCGTTCTTGATGTTGATCTTCTTGCCCTGTTCCAGCCAGGCCCTGGGGGTGGCCTTGGCCAGCCACAGGGAATCGCTGTCTTCCCAGATCAGCAGGTTGCGCAGGCACTCCATCACAAAGGCCGAACTGTTGGAGTTGTTGGCGCCACGTTCTCTGCCAGCGCAATACTCGTGTTCCCCGAAGTAGTATTCGCCATTTTCCGGAGCCACATAGCCGGCGAAGTTCACCATGAAGGTGCGCAGAAAGCTTTCCACCTCGTCGCGCTGGAGATATAGCGGCGCGATGTAGTTGTAGCCCATCTGCCCCGTCACGCAGGACCAGTAAAAGTCCGGACCGGATCTGGAGACCATGGTGTCCTCCAGGACGTCCAGGTGCGAACTGACCCGGGGGTCCTGGGGATCGAGGGCACGGGCAGACAGCACCGCCGGCAGTGGGCCCAGGCCGATTTCTATCATCACATAGTTGCCAGCCTGGTCCGCCTCGCGCATCCCGAGGCCTCGGGTGTAACAGAGGACGGGAATCCAGGAGCGATAGGTGCCATTGAGCACCGGGCGCACTGGTGTCAGGGCGATGGATCGTTCCACCGCAGCGCCGAGTTGACGCCGGTACAATTCGGCCTCTTCCAGATACTTCTTGGCCGCCGCAGGGTCGAATTCCTGCAAGGCTTGGCCGAATCGCCGGAGCCCTTCGCAAGACCAGCCGTCGTTCATGTACCACCACCGGCGCTGGCTCTTGCCCCATTGGAGATCGCCGAAGACATGCGGCGGCAGCAAGCCATAGCACCAGAGATCCTGCCGGTTCGGCGCCTCCTGAAGATAGAGCGCCCGTTGCCGGATGATCCAGTCCGCCGCCTTGCGCATCCGGTCCGCATGCTTCTGGAACCATTCCCGGTTGCCGGTCA
>CAZZJC010000067.1:0-17030 GCA_964654285.1 uncultured Candidatus Kuenenia sp. | reverse complement strand
TTGATGCCACACGGACGATTCAGGAATAACGGGCCTAACTGAATGCCATTGGACGGAAGCGGGCGGTCTTGTCGCGCAGGTGCTGCCGACCCTTGGGCGCAACCGCATCGAGGTAGCGCTCCATCAGGGGATGCAGCGAAGCACGGCGCTGAACCGTCCGCCGATCCACGTTGGTCGGTGCCTGGGTTTCCTCAGGAGTGGTCATGGGGACGTTGGTTCCTGTGGTTGGGTTTCAGCCCGCATCCGTTCCACCGCCTGCCTGCCTATACCTAAGATCTCCCGTATACCTAAGATCCCCCGCAACGCCTGGATTCCTGCGCTGCGGAAACCTCGAAAGGTCGAAAGGTTGCCCATTTTCCCTCCTAACCCACCTTAGCCACGGGGGTTACACCTTTCGAGCCGTCACAAAAGGCGACAAAAGGTCGAAAGGTTTCGATCTTATCGGTACTCGATCCGGCCGGCAGGAGCGTGATTCCTGGCACAGCGCTGGCCTCAGCGGCGCGGGTGTAGGTGCGCTTCTTGCCTTGTCCGCCGCCCGCCGCTGTGCAGTAGCCCATTTGAACCAGTTCATCGGCGCAGGCCCGGTAGGTGTAGTAGGTCCAATCGGGGACCAACCCGCCGAGATCCGGCAGCGTGAAGGTGGTCATTCCGGTGGCGAAGAGCCGTTGCAGCAGATGCCTGCTCTGGCTGCTCAGACCATCGCCGCTCTGCCCCAGTAGATGACCCGCCGCCGCGACCGCGTGCTGGAAGTCCAGCTCGTCGGCGAGGATCGCGCCCTGCGCGTCGCGCTGGCGCTGGAACTGGTGCAGCAGGGCTGAGGCCGAGATCAGATTCAGGAACGCCGCCTGTTCATCGCGGTGGCGCACGCTGGTCATCGGGAAGGCGATGCGATCGCTGAACGGGATGACCACCGTCGCGGGTCTGAGCATCCTCTGGATCGCATGGTGCCGGCGGATGATCGCCTGCGCCTCAACATCCGGCAGCTTGGCCTGACCGTGCTGGCGGCGTTGCGCTTCCAACATGCGGGCCGTCTGTTCCGGACTTTCATCGACGGTCACGGTCAGGAAGCAGTCGCGGCAGCGGGCATCGAGGTCGCCACCGGCAGCCGCGAGTACCGCGACTGGTCCCCTCGCTTCGCCCATCAATCCCGCTGATCCCGCGCCCTCGGCCTTGGCCACCTGCTGCCAGCCGATGCTGCCCCATTCGCGTAGGCAGCGCAGGGCGACGGCACCCTCGGGGCGCAGCGCCTCGGCCTGATCGATGAGCAGCAATCGGTGCCGCAGTGCACGCGGATCGCTGCTTTTCAGCAACGTTTCAGTCAGGCGATGGAAGACCACGCATTCCTCAGGCGGCATCAGCGCGGCGAGGATGCCCAGGCTCTTCCACGGCGCGGCCCCGGCCGTGGCGCGGTAGACCGACCACAGCGGATCGGGCAGGAGCCGGCTCACGGCGGTGAGGTAGAGCAGGTTTTTACTGCGGTTTTCGCCCACCCAGCCCAGGGCGGCGAGATCAGTGCTGACGCTGCTCAGCAGCGCAGGGTCGCGGAGCGTCGCCTCGGCGGCGGCGCGTTCGTTGTCCTCGATGGCAACCGGCGGCGGCAGACCGGCCTTTGCTTCGTGCGCCTGGAGTTGCCGCCACGCATCCGCGAGGTGTGCCTCGATGCGCTGGTGATCGACGCCCAGGCGGCGTGAAGCTGAGGCGGCGAATCGCCGACACTGCGCCGGAATGCTGAGGTTGATCCGGTCCTGGTGGCTCGACGTCCCGCTGCGGGCAACCACCTGCCGGGTGGGCAGGTCGTGTTCCGCCATCTCGATCGCGTAGCGCACCGGGCCGACCTCGAACAGGGCGAGACTGCGCTCGGTGTTGAATTCGACGGCCTGGACCGTCATTCCGATCGTGGGTTCAGCGGGAGCGGCAATCTCAGGAGCAGCCGGTGTTGGCTCTACCGCGATGGCCGGCGGCGGAGCAACGGGGACCAGCGCGATGGGCGGAACAGGCGCGACGGTCGGCTTTGCCGTCTCCATCGCAATCACCGGCATGGTCTCCGGCTCCACGATCGTCAGCGCCGGCTTGGGCGTGATCCAGTCATCCCCGGTGATCGGCCCCGACTCGATCCGCACCTGCATGCCTGCGCGGTTCAACGCGGCAGCGATGACCTCGCTGTCGCGTCGGCAACGCACGACCACCTGCCTGACGCCCGCCGATGCGATGCGCTCCGCGTTCAGCTCGGCATCCGCGACTCCGCGCAGCAGCAGCACATTGCGGTAGCCCTGCCCCATGAGCCGCGCCAGCCAACGGAAGGTGTCGGTGACGATGATCTGGTTCGTGCTGCCGATGAGGTCGCCACCAAGGAGTCCACGCGGTTCGGCGAAGCAGCCGACGTTGCTGCCGCCGCCATCACGGGCCTGGACCACCAGCAGATCGACGATGGCCCCCTGTACATCTGTCGCCGGCAGGATCAGGCTGGTGCCCAGGCTCAGGCCATGCAGGGCGCGGGCATGATCCCGACTCAACGCCTGCCGGAAATCGCTGGGAAGGAACCCCACCCGGTAGCTGCGCACCAGATCGGCGTGATCGGCTTCCAGCGTGCGCAGCGCCAGGGTCGCTTCCCCGGCGGTGATTCGCTCCTGGGCAAAGGCATGGAGTTGGGCCAGCAGCAGCGGCGTGATCGGCACCGTGACCTCGGGTTCCGCCACCGCCGCCGGATCGATGCCGACCAGCGCCAAGATCGCGGGATCGACCAGGGACAGACGGCTGCCAATGCGCGCAGTGCCGACTGGCGTGATCCCGGTCGGTAGGGGAATCAGGCCGTTTCGGGCGGTGGCGATGGTGACGATCTGCCGTGCGGCAAGCCAGTCCGTGAGTGGTGCAAGGACTGCCGGATCTTCGACGATGGCGATGCCCCGTGCGCCCGCCGCATGCAGACGCAGGCCCAGGAGCGGGTTGTCGACCAGCACGACGCGCGGCTGCATTGCCAAGTCAGGGGCGCACGCAAGTCCGACCGGCGGCGTGAGGAAACGATGGATGTTCTGCGCTGGGGTCAGGCGGATCAGCCCGGCCATGAGGTCCGGCGTGCGCGGATCCCAGGTCGGCAGCCAGATGCCATGGGGGCGCATCTGCCGGCGCTGCGTCGGCGTCAGCAGCCGTGCCAAGGTGGCCTCATCGACCTGCCCGAGCCTGAATGCCGCCCAGGTCGCGGGATCGCTGATGCCCTGAGCGCGAAGGTAGTCCTGGGCGGAGATATCCAGGTCGCCCCCATCCGCTGAGGTGGTGATCGCCGGGAGCGCGGCCACATCCGCATCGTGATCCAGGATCACGACCGGAAGCTGATCCTCGTTCTCCTCAGCACTCATGGCTTCCTCCCGCACCCGTGCCTCAGGGCCTGCCCTGGGCGCGGATCAGCTCGACGGCATCCAGCCAGGTCGATCCGGTGGGCATCCATTTCAGGAGCCAATCCACATGCGCCTGGTCGGCTTCGTCGAAATACGACAAGAGATGCTCGCTGGCCGCTTCGGCACGCGCGAGATGTTCTTCCAACCGGGTGCGCGACAGCGACCCATGCGCGAGCGCGAAGGCCAGCTCCATGCGGAGCGGCGGCGATTGGAGATTGTCCGACCCGTCGGGACGGAGAGAGTTGGGGCACGTCATGGCGAGCTATCCTCTCGCTGTGGCTAGGCCCCGTTGGTGTTGCAAGCACCAGCGGGGCCGCTTTGTTGATGGGAATGAGCGGCTCGGGCTCGCCGCACACACATCCCAGCATTTTTCCTGGATCAAGTCGCGTCTGGTGGCGGGCCGGGTGGCGGATGATCGCGGTTGGAACGGGACAAGCCCGGGTCACATAGGTCGTGGTGATGGCAACGATGGACATGGCTGCGGCTCCGCTGGGTGGAGATCGGCGTGCGCCTCGCGCTCGGCCGCAGGTGAATGAAGAACCTCTCTAAATCTTATATTTGCAATACCCCCTCAATCGTCTGGTCGGTTTCCCGCGTGGTGTTGAGCCTTTCTGGAGACTCGGGAGATTGGCCGGTTCATGCGAGCGCCCGTTGGGAAGCAGCCTGGCGTAAAGCCGACAAGCGCATGCGTGGTTTCAGGTGCTGATTTCGCTCCCCAACCTCTGTCCCGACCAACGCGACGCCCTGCATCGACGCCGCGACCGCGCATCCGACCACGCCGTCGAACCAGTGGTTGTCGAAGCCGTCTGGACGGGGTTTCCACTCATCAACCTGGCGGCCACGGCCTGCCGTGCGAACGCGGTACTCGGCAGTCAGGTGCTCGGCGAAGAGGCGATGCCCTTCCGGGTCGTGGCCGAACAATGACAGGCAACCGGGATCGCCCATCGGCACCGCCAGGCGCGCGTGCAGGAATGATTTCCAGTGGTTGGTGTCGTACAGCAGGTGGCGCACCGTGTGCCGACCGACCACCGCCGGGATGCGCCAGTGCAGGCCAACGCGGTCGCCACGCTTGCGTTTGTACTCACTGAACGGGATCGAGGCTGCGCCCACAAAGCGACCGTGGCTGGGGATGAGCACAGCCGCATGCGGGGACTGGCGGCAGAACTGGTAGACGGTGTCGGTGCTCTGGCCCCAGTTGGCGTCGACCAACAGGCGTTCGATGGCGATCTCTGCACCGTCATCACGCCGCCAATGGCGGCCGAGTAGATGCCCAACGCAGGCCTCCAAGCCGGCGTAGATCTGTCCTTCGATGCCAGCGTTCTTCGTTGCCCCAGCCAGCGTGAGGCGCATGTCACGCAGGGTGAAGTACGGCCGCTTCTGATCCGGCCAGGTGCCGTAGTCGAGCACATAGCCGGTGAACTGGTCGCTCCAACCGCAGACGACCCAGAACAAAGCTTTTTGCTGGACGTCGATGAAGGCGGTGAGGTGGCTGGCGTCCAGCGGGACCAGACCGCGATCGTGGCCGTTGACCTTGGCAGCGATCTGGTCGGCGGTCAGGGCGTCGGCTTCCTCGGTGATCGCTGGCAGCGGCTCGTTCTGGTACTCGGCCCAGAAGGCGATCTCGTCCTGCAGTTTCAGGTTCATGGCGTGCTGGATCGCGGAGACCTCGTCGTGGTTGAAGCGGGCCTCCCAGGCGACCTTTGAGCCGGCATCCATCTCGGCGCGGTGGGCGAGGTAGAACGCCGTTGCATCAGCCAGGCCACGACCGGCGCGCAGGCCGTCGGCACGCAGCTTGGCGTATTCCTCCCAGCGCTTCGTGGCGGTTGGGAAGGCGTAGACCATCTTGGTCCGCTCGCCGTTCCACTCGGGATGCACGTCGCGATCGAGAATGCGATCCGCCATGTCGCCCGGCCGGATCACGGTGCAGGGCATGATGCCGGCGATCTTCTTCCCAGGACCAGCAAGGCCGAGAACTGCCCCGGCCAGGATCGCTTCACGGTGTTGGCACTGACTGAGGCTGCGGGCGCTCTCGTCCGTCTGCGGATCGTCGAGCACGACGAGCGACGGCCGCGCGGCCTTGCCGTCGGGCCGCTTGAACTTCATGCCGCGAATGCGGCCGGTGATGCCGGCGACCTTGATGATGGCCCCGCTGCCGGCAGAGCCGGGGATGGTGGGAAGCACGATCTCCTTGGCGGTCCAACCGATGTGCGTGCGCTCGCCCCGGTAGAGCTGGCCGTTGGCGCGGTGGGCAATGCCCTCCAGGCAACGAATCGGAAACACCACCTCGGGGAAGTCAGCGAGGATCAGGTCGTTGGTGTCCAGCTCCGCTTTCATGCTTTCCAGCATGTCGGTGGCGTGGCCTTCGTCGGAGCCGATCAGGACCACGAAATCGCGGTGGCCATACAGGATGGCCCAAAGGCACGCACATTCTGCTAATACCGACTTGCCCGATCCCCTGGCCATTGCGAGTGCGAATAGCCCGCCTTCCTGCACGGCCTGCTCGGTCTTGGCGATGACCTTCAGGTGGTCGTCGCTGAACGGCAGGGCGAACACCTCGGGAAAGTAGCTGGTGCAGAATTCCCGGAACGACTTCGCCGCAGCGGCCTTGCGCTCGGGCCGTTCGACTGGCGGCAGGTCGCCGATGTCGCGACCGCTCTCCGACTCCTGCCGCGCCCGTTCGCGCATCGCCTCGCGGTGGGCGGCGTAGTCCTTGGTCGCGTCGCGGGGCACGACTGGGGCGTGAACCTCATCGAACAGCCACGCGAGGTAGCGCAGAAGATCGACGCTCTTGCCATCGCCGATGCGGAAGCCAGCGCGGGTGCGGTGACGATGCAGTTGCCGTTCAGCGATCACGGTGCCGAGGGACGTGCTGTTGAGCAGCCGGGCCAGGTCGGCCGGGCGCATGCGGTGGGGATCAATCGCCATGGACCTGCTCCTTCTCGGCCAGCGCCCGGACAAGCCAGGCGGCGTAGGCGATGAGGTTGATGGTGCCGTCGGGGGTGCCCGGCGCGCCGGCCGCAAGGTCGCCACGTACGGCCTCGACCGTGGCGCGCTGGCAGCCAGAGCGGCGCAGCAGGGCGACGGCCTGGTCGAGCTGAACGGCGGTCAGCCGGAGGCTGCCGGCATCCGGCTTCGGTGGGAAGTCAAGCGACATAAGCACCTCCGGCGGGGGCGGTCCGTACCTGATGATTCACTGGTATTTCGCATGGAAACACAACTGGATGTGGTCGATGTGCATGGGTAACACGGCCCGCAGTACCCAAGGAGAACCACCCATGGCCGACCACGACACGAACCCCACCACCGACCTGCCGGCCCGCCACCAAGCGGCAGCCCGCACCCTGGCCCAGACCATCACCATCCTGCAGGAGGAGCACCGCCGCCTCGCTGCCGAACCGGCCAGCGTGGCGACCATCCGCGACCTCGGCCACCTCGCCGCCGGTGCCCGCGAGGGCCTGGTCCTCATGGCCATCGAGCACGGCGTCCGCGAAAGCCAGGCGCACGCCGACCTGGGCAACCGGCTGCGCGCGTTGGGCGAAGCGATCACCCTGCGGCCATTCACCCGTGAAGACTGGTACGGCATGGCCGGGGCGGAGCGCTTCGCCGACGGAGCCGAGCCGCTCGCGGCCGAAGGGCACTTCACCCTCGGTGCCCAGCGCGCCTGGTTCCTGGTCCTCGATGCGACCGGGGGCTGCCTGGTCATCGACGGCGACCCGCAGAGCGAGGCCGGCGGTTACGTCCTCGACCACCCCTTCGCCTCGCCCGCCGAGGCCGAGGCCTGGTTCCGCGCCAAGGTCACCAACCCGGCGCACCTGGTCGATTTCCTCATGGCCGGGTTCGCTGCGCTCTGAACCGGCCCGCCCGGTGCCGGGGACGACCCTGGCGCCGGGCGCAGCCCTGGTGTGCGACTGCTCAGAAACCTGATGATTCACCAGCTTTTCACTTCGAAACTCAACTGGATGTCGTCCATGTGCATCGGTAACACGGCGTGCAGCACCCAAGGAAAACCACCCATGCCCAAGCCCGCCACCCTCCCCACCACCCCGGCCTCCAGCGAGGTCGACGCGATCCTGGCAGCCATCGCCAAGACCCACCTCGACCTCGACACCCTGGAGACCCGGCACAGCGACCGGCTCGACTTCCAGGAGCAGGCCTGCTGGTCCATTCGCGACGCGCTGCGCGCCGCCTTCGAAGCCGGCAAGCAGGCGGCTCACCGCCGGCCTGGCAGCCCGCCGGTTGCCCCGCCCACGGTGATCAAGGGCGACATCATTATCGCCAAGAACCAGAAGGCAGAGCGCATGGGTTGGACCACCGGCCGCATCGGGGCCTTCCGGTTCGAGGCCAAGGTCTACCCCGAGCACGCGGTCGACCCGGACTTCGAGCTTGGGCGCAGCCGGATCTCGAAGCTGGAGTTGCGCCGGCTCGACACCAACGAGGTGGCTTTCAACTGGGATCGCGGCCTCGACTGCGCGGCAACCGACGCCGCCGCCAAGACGGCGGTCGACCGCCTGGCCAAGCACCTCGCCAACCACCTCTTCGGCCACCTGGCCGACTGAAGATTCCCACACCTGGCCGGGATTCCCCCGGCCGGGCTTCATCACCAAACCAAGGAGAATTCCATGCCTAAGACAACCAACCCTAAGACCGCGAATGCCAAGGCCGGAGCCAAGCGAGGCCGGAAGGCCAAGGTGCCCGTGCTGCCGGTGCCGGCTGACGCCGCGCCCGAAGTCGGTGCCACCGTGGCCACCGAACCGGTCACGGCGACCACCGAGGCGACCATCGAGACTGCCAAACTCTCCGGCCTCGACGCCGCCGCGCTCGTCCTGCGCGAAGCCGGCGTGCCCATGAACGCCCAGGACCTGGTCGCGCGCATCCTGGAGCGCGGCCTGTGGACCACGGACGGCAAGACCCCGGCGGCAACGATCTACGCGGCGATGATCCGCGAGATCAAGGTCAAGGGCGACAAGGCGCGGTTCGCCAAGGTCGACCGGGGCCGGTTCGCTGCCGCCGGCTGAGAGCGCGAACATCATGCCTCCCCGACAGCCCCGGCACCCGCCGGGGTTTGCTCGTTGGTAGCGAAGATCCGCTGAGCCTTCTTCCCGGTGAACTGCTCCCAGCGTTTTACGATCACATCGCAGTATCTGGGATCGAGTTCCATCAGCCGCGCCCGCCGCCCGGTCTGCTCGGCCGCGATGAGCGTGGTCCCACTGCCGCCGAACGGATCGAGCACCACTCCGCCGGCCGCGCACGAGTTCTGCAGCAGGTACAGGAACAACGGCACCGGCTTCATGGTCGGATGCTCGCCATTGCGGGCTGGCTTGGCGAACTCCAGCACCGTGGTCTGGCTACGATCGGACAACCAGGTGTGCCCTGCGCCGTCCTTCCAGCCGTAGAGGCAAGGCTCGTGCTTCCACTGATAATCCTGGCGACCAAGCACCAGGGAGGACTTCACCCAGATCAGGCATTGCCGCACGCGAAGGCCGATATCGGAACATGCGCCCCTGACGGTCAGCCCCTCCGAGTCCGCGTGCCAGCAGTAGAACGCCCCGCCTGGCCGCAGGACGGCGACCGCGCAACCGAGGGTGGCGACCAGGAACTTCCGGTACGACGCATCGTCCATGTCGTCGTTGGCGATCGTCATCGCCGCGTCGGTGCCGCCCTCGTAGGCGACGTTGTAGGGCGGGTCGGTCAGCAGCAGGTCGGCTTCGCCGCCGTCCATGAGCCGGGCAACGTGCTCGGGATTCGCGCTGTCGCCGCAGAGCAGGCCATGCTCGCCGAGTACCCATAGGTCGCCCGGCTGGGTCAGCGTCTGACCGGCGTCCGGCACCGGCGGGATCTCATCCGGGTCGGTCAGGCCGGTGCTCACGCCGGGGTCGAGCAACCGGGCCAGCTCGTCCTGATCGAAGCCGAGGGCGGCGAGGTCCAGGTCGAGATCCGATCCGTCGATCGCCTTCAACTCGATGCCGAGTTGGTCAAGGTCCCATTCCGCGATCTCGCCGCTCTTGTTGTCGGCGATGCGCAGCGCTCGGATCTGGTCGGCGCTGAGTTCGGCGGCAACATGCACCGGCACCTCGGTCAGCCCAAGCTGCTTGGCGGCGCGCCAGCGGGTGTGGCCGATGACGATGATGCCGATGATGTCGACCACGATCGGCTGGCGGAAACCGAACTGGCGGATGCTTTCGGCCACGACGGCGACGGCATCATCGTTCTTCCGGGGGTTGCCAGGATACGGATGGATGGAGTCGATGGGGCGGAGTTCGATGTTCATGGCGTGGCTCCCGTTTGGTCGGTGGTGTCGATCGGGTCGGCGGGTTTCAGTTCGACCGCTGCTTTTCGGTTGTGCGGGCGGATGGGTTTCGGCGCGCCGGCCGGCGGCAGGTCGGTGATGACCTTCCAAGGCGGATAGGTGTTCACGCCGATGTCGTCGTAGAGCCAGTTGCGGACCTGGCGCATGGCTTTGACCTGCGGGTGGTTGGAATCCTTGTATTCGAGGTCGTCTTCGACTTTGTAAATCGCCTCGGACAAGAGGTGCCTGGTGCGATCGTTCAGCTTTTTCTTATCGCCACCGAGTTTCCGGAACTCAGCATAGATGCGCGCCCGATAGTGCTCACCAATCCCTGCCAGGATCACGACCGGGTACATGCACAGTCGTGGTGTCCTTCCAGCGATCTCAGGGACGGGCTGGTCTGCAGGGTCGGCGGCAAGGATCACTGACTTTTCCCCGCACCCATTTTCAAGGCGTAAGGGCGGGTTTTGCTGTCTCGCCAAGGCGTACTGGCGTGTTTTCCAGGGGTCAAAATCTCGGCGTGTTGGCCTTGTATCACCCGTCGAAATGGGGTCCGGATTTCGCGCCAGTGCGCCATGAGTCGGCGCGGTTTCGCGCTGGGCAGATTCGGCATCGATCGGTTCAGCAGAGGGGTCGATGGTCATGACTTGGTCTCCTGGACGGGGTGAAGTGGACCTGGCTGGCGCGGTGGACTTCGCGTGGTCAAGGAACTTTGCCCTTGAAGCCTTTTCATGGCGTAAGGGCGGGATTTGGCCGGTTCCCGTGGCGCACAGGCGGGAATTGGCGGGGGCAATTTTTGGGGGTGATATACGGGCATCACCCGGAAAATTGGGGTCCTGATTTCCTGCCAGTGCGCCATGGGCGGGGGCGATTTCGCGCCGGGCCGAATCGGCTTCCGGGGACGAGTTGGTGGTGGCGATGGACATGGCTGCGTCTCCGGCTTGGGGTTGGGATTGGTTTTGATTCCGGCGGATGAAGGAGAGCGCCGCTCGCCTGGACCAGTCAGCCCAGCACGGGGCGTTGGGATTGGTTTCCAGGCTGGCGTCCGGGGTCGTGGGAGTGGTGGTCATGGCGGGGACTCCAGGTCGAGTGGTTGGTGGCGAAATTCGGTCAGGGGGGGCAAGGGATTTTTGAGATGTTTGTATCGCGTAAGCGTTTGACGGTTCGTTGGATGTTTGAGATTCCGGAAAAGTCGGACAGGACAAAGAAAGTGGGATGCGATTTGCGACCCACCCCCCGGGCGTCGAATATGCATCGGGCGGTGGAGGACCCGTTGGAAGTCACCATTCTTTGCATAGGTCGGGATCGATGGGGTCGTACTCGTCGAGATCGGTAGTGAGGGGAGGATGGTCGTTGGAAGTTCCAATCGGGGGGTCGTGAGTCTGGTGTCCAAGTACCCCCGTCCGGTCGTCCACCGTCCGGCCGTCCAGCAGTCCACACCCTATAGGTGTGTGGACGCCTGGACGATGTGGGCAAATCTCATTTGGTCGTCCAGACTGGACGCTAGGAATTTCCCTACCGTCCAGTGTCGTCCAGGATCGTCCAGGAACCTCTCTGGACGATCGTCCAGAGTGTCTGGACGTTGCATGTTTTTCGTGACTGTCTGGACGCTTCAACCAGTGCATCCCCATGTGCTCATTTGCCGCCTCAACTCCGGCCTGAGTAGGAGCGTAGGAGTCGGCTTCGAGCAACCCGTGACTCCGCAAGTCCTGGATGGCCACGGACACTCCGCCCTTCCCACGCAGCCCGAGCACCCCCGCCAGTTCCGCCGCCGAGTGGGTGCCAGGATGGGTGACCAGGAAGATGAGCAGAGCCATCGTTCGATCTTGGAGACTCGACTCGGGTGGGGGAGCCTCGGCATCGCCAGGAGTCATCGCCACCAACGTCGGCACCGCCTTGCCCCCAACATCCACCGGTTGAATCCTGAACCCGCCGATCGCCCCACGTTCCCCATCACGGCACTTGATGGATCGCAACAGCACCTCGGGGTCTTCGCCTTCGGCCACGGCGATCCAATCCGCCCGCGCATCGAACACGACCGACCCACGTGCCCGACCATGGTCTTGCCGTGTAGCATGATGGACGACCACCACGGCCAGGCTCAGTTCCCGCGCCAGGGTTCGCAACTCGCGCATCAGGTGTTCGATCAACGCATCTTGTCCCGCCCAACCATCGCTGGCATGTTGCCGAGCGCTGTCCCAGGTGTCGAGGATGAGCAGTCGCACCGGCGTGGTCGCATTGATCTTCAAAACCGCACGGCGCAGTGCGGCCATCCCATGGGGCAGCGGGATGAGGTCACACACCGTATGGATGTGCGTCCCCACGGATTCCGGGATGGCCAGCAGGCGTCGTTCCGTGGACACGGGTGAATCCGGGCAGGCATAGATCACCGCACCCGGCGTGACCTGGCGACCCAGAAAGGGTTCTCCAGAAGCAACGCAGCGAGTCATTTCAATGGCGATGAGCGTTTTCCCTGCTCCTGGCATCGCCACGATTGCCCCCAAGCCACCTACGGGCAGCAGGCCATCAATCAGCATAGGCGGTGGTGCCAGGCGCTCGCGCATCCGATCCGCGTGCGTGTGGACGACGAGTTCGGGTTCGGATGCCACGGCTGGGGACGGCGTCTCTGCTGGCGTTCCGGTTTGGTTCGTCGCGCTCACCTGGGCCTTCGCTTCACCGAATCCCTGTGCTCGCAACGCCGTCGCTGCCGCCGCGAAATCCCCATGGTGTTCCAGCAACGCATAAACCGCAAACCGGGCATACCCGGTGTTCGCCTGGAATGGCTCCGCATTCGAGGAGAAGACGTAGAACACCGAACCATTGAAGGTCGCTGACAACCCCGCCGACTTCCCCGGTCGCCGCCAATGCTGGTTCTTCCCATCCCTTTCCAGGGTCCAGCCATGTCGATTGAGAACGGCCACCACATCGCCACGCCGATTGAAGTCATCGCCAGGCCGCAGCGGTGCTTGCGGATCAGGATCCTCCACCTTCGTCACCTTCGGGTGCTCCGCCGCCATCGGCTGGAACACCGCGACTTCACCCTCCGCCATGAACAGGTCCGGGTCCCAGGACAGGTAGCACAGACTCACCGGGTGTTTTGGCGCCGGATCGACGGTCAATCCATGGTAGACGCTGAAATACGCCGCTGCCGCTCGCCAGCAGTCGGCGAAGCGCGCTGGATCACTGATCAACACCAGGACTTTCACACCGGTGCCTGACGGACTCAGAAACACCGCCGCGACAAAGGGATCGTCCCGCAGCGCGGTGCGTACCGCACCTGGATCCGGCAAATCATCCAAATCAATCTGCATCACCCGCGACCAGGCAATCAGCCGATCCTCAAACGGCGTTCCTCCCTGGCGGTGATGCAGATCCGTCGAGAAGGTCGCCGCCGGCAGATGCTGCTTCAGTTCATCGCGCTCGGCCTTGGTGGTGGCCATCCGAATGCGCTCAATGAGCGCCTGAACCTCGGGCACCGGGCACATGATCTGCACGAGCACATCGCTGATCGGCAGATGTGCCGATGGCGTGGTGGCTTTGCAGTGCGGGAACACCGCGACGGTGGCCTGATGCCAGGACATGCGGCACCTACCGATCGGTATCGCGGGATGGTGACCGGATGGTCCACGGGGCGACACGTCGCTCGACCACCGTTGCCTGATGCATCTGCTGAAAGCGCAAAAATGAATCATGGCCCAGGTCGCAGGTGCAACGCAGACCAACCGTGGTGCCACCTTCTGGATCAGGCACAGCGGGGTCGATCTGCAATCCACGTGCCCCGATCTGCACCTCGCCCCGGGTCGAACCCAAGGCGCGGCAATCGAGATGCGTGAGGCGGACATGGCGACTCCCGCAGACCGGACAGTCGAGGATGCCACGTTCAGGCTCAGGGTCTGGAATGGGGAGATGGGTGAAGACGATGAGTTTCATGGAAACATCCAGAGAATGAGGTTGATGGGGATGAGATCACCGGTATCGGCACCAAACGTTCGATGCCGATACCCAGCACACTTCAGCCGCAGTAATGAACCAATAGATGCGGATTCATGCTGAAAGCCGCGCATATTCAGCGAGGCAGAGCGCATCAGCGATGCCGTCATGTGGCTTACGGCATCCCGGAAGAACAAGCTCTGCCGTCGGCCATCGACTGGCGCAGAACTGAACCGCACCGGCTTTGTCGTGCGGCAGGCCCAGGAGCACTCGCTTTTTCCACACCGTTGCTGGGACGAGCGATACGGAGACGTTCATGGCCGCACAGACACCTCGGACCATGCCCCAGCCGGTTCCGAAGGTGAAGGTCGAGGCCACGCCCTGTTTCGGCATGGACGACACCTTTTCCAAGCAGACCCGCCCGATGTCCTGGTGGCTGTCGAGACAGCGCAGGGAACGGAAGAGGTCAGCCAAACCGACGGCGTGGATTTCGCCACTGACCACTGGCATGGGCCAAGTGCCAATGACCTGGCCCTGGTGGTCAAGGGCGGCGACTCCGCCCTTGAGTCCGGGATCAATACCGAGAGAGAGGAGCATTAGTTTTCCTCCCAACGACGGCGGTTGCGATGATACTCGGCCAGCGCGAGCTGGGTTTCGCGCAGGTTGCGAATATCCGCCGAGCACTCCTTGAGCGGACGGCGGCGCGCGAGCATCTCTTTGCGCTTGGCTTGTGCGGCGGCCTTGGCCTCCCGCTCGGCTTCAGCCTTGATTTTCAGCCACTCCTGACGTTCAGGAGACAACTGACGTGAACGGGATGTGATCCTGGACTTCATGGGAGCCTCCGTTCAGCGCCGCAGCCAGGGTTTCGAATCGGGACCAACCGTAGCGCTGACCTGCTGCGGCACACCCGCCAGTGCATCCTTGCGTGCCCAGCCAACGACCTCGGACACGGTTTCACCGTTGTCCTCGCGTTGCTTGGTTTTCACCATGATGGTGAGCGGCAAGTGATGCAATTCGCCACTGTCTTTGGTCTGCATGACGCCGACCGCATGGCAGATGGACGACAGTTCACGGCGTGCCACCTGAACCGCCTGAGGATTCGGATTTTGCAGGTTGTGCCGCGACCAGAGCTTCCGCCCTTTGAACGGACCATCGATGATCTGGTATTCGCATTCGAGATACTGACCTGCACCATTGCGAGTCGGTTTCATCTCGCTGGCGGAGATGACGGCGAGGTACTTGCCCGCCGGGACGGGATCTTTGCTCGTGCTGGGCTCGACGGTGGTGGCGTCGAAGTTGAGGATGGCCATGGGATGTTCCTTGGGTTGTTGGTTTTAGGGTTGGGTTTGGTTGAGGTGGTGATGGAATGGGGTTGATGGGAACGACTCAGCGACTCGCGGTGGCAATCGCATTGCTTGCGGTGATGTGCTTGGCGAACTCCGCCCAGGCGAGCGGCAGCTCGTCCGGCAGATTCAGGCGGTTCTTGGCCAGATGACTCGGCCGCTCGGTGCAGCGCAGCACGCGCTCGCCAGAGCCGAGACCCTGAGCACGCTTCTGATTGAATCCTTCTTCGGAAACCTTGGTGTACACCTTGTAGGAGGCGAACAGGACCTCGTCGCACCACTCCGACACCAGCGCCGTGGCCGTCTTATGAAGACGCGGCACGTAGCGGTCGTAGGGTTCAGTTTCCGGATTCTCGAAGCGCTCGATCTTGGCATGCGCGATGAGAATGACCGTCATGCCCTTCTGGTCGCGCAGGGCGTTCAGTCCATCGAGCACGTCGCGCCAATGCGCGAGGGCGAACAGGTAGCCCTTGCCGTAACCGATGTCCTCGATCGAGGCCGCCTGCCGCGTGGCGCAGACCTTGGCCCAGATCAGGCGCTCCAGCCAGTCGAGCGAATCAATGACCACGGTGCGGTAGCCGTGATCTTCCTGATACAGGGCGGCGAGATTCGCCAGGACCTGGTCATAGGAGGTTGCGACCGGGAATTTGTGGCAGTCGATTTCATTCAAACCGTCCTCGGTCTGAATGGCGATGGGAGATGGCGCACAGGTCGCCATGGTGGACTTCCCAATTCCGGCGGTGCCGTACAGCAGGATGCGACGTGGACCGGGCTTCGCGCCGGTGAGGATGGAGTTGAGGATGCTCATGGTTTTCCTTGGGTTTGGTGGAAGATGGGAGGGAAGTGGAATGATCAGCCGAGGTAGTCGAAGGTGCGCGGCTGCTCGTAACCGGTCAGCCAACGGTCCTGCGCCTGGCAAATCTTGAGTCGTTCGATCGCAGCGAGGTTCTCCCGCGCCGCCACGTCGAGGACCTGGTCGGAGCAGCGCCACACACCAACGCGGAACGGTTCTTTTTTCTCGACCGCGATGACGTGGACCTCGGGAGTGACGCCGGTGACCTGGGCGAGGATGGCGCGGTAGAACGCGAGCTGGTGCGCATAACCGAACGACCGCGCCTGCACTTCGAACCAGTCGAGATCGTCGATGGTCTTGAGATCGACGATTCCGCGCTCGGGGTGCGTCCAGTCGATGCGGATCTGGCAGGGCAGGCCGCCGTACTCGGTGCGGACCACGCCCTCGGCCTGACCTTCGGCGAGCAGGGCGCTCGCTTCGGCATGGTTATCCACGGCCAGAGCAAGATCTTCGCACAGCGCTGCGACGTCGTCGGAAACTGCTGGTTTCCCAAGGGCAGCCGCCCACTCCTGGTAGGCCTTGCTGTCCTGGCCGAAGCTCTTGCCGGTCTTCGGATTGATCGGACCACCGGTGGCGAAGCGGCGGGCGAATTCGTCCTGGCCCTCCAGGACGCGGCAGTGGACCGCGCGGCCGACCACGAAGGCGGGCCTATCCTCATCGGCCACCAGGCCGAGCTGCTTTTTGCGATAGAGTTGGGGATTCTTGCGGAACTCCGCGAGCGCGTGGCTGCTGAGGCAGTCCTTGCGCCGAGCGGCATAGATGGTTTCGGGTTCGACGGTGAGGGCGTCGAGGAGCGTGGATGAAGCGAGCATGGTGTGGTTCCTTGGATGGTGGTTTTGGTTCGAGGTGGAGGTGAGATGACGGTTGTGTCTGTGCGTCGTGCTGCGGGGATTTGCGGATCCCCTCTAAATCTTATATTTGCAATGGGTGGTCGGTCGGCTGGTGCATCCCCAGAGACCCAGGTGACCCATGGCTCAGAGGTCGTTGCATCCGGCTGCCCGCAAGGCCGCAACCAGTTCTTGACGGATGGTGAAGTAGCGCCAACGCGACCAGCCGAGGGCTTTGCGCGCCTGATCGACGCCGTGTTCGATGATCGCCTCGGCCACGGCCAGTTGATCTGCAGTCAGGTTTTTCATGACCTCTTGCACCTGCATTTGCACAGAAGCGCGATCCGGCGCGTCCAATGGCATTCAGTTAAGATATAAGCATTTGTTTCACAAATATTT
>CAZZJC010000066.1:0-17621 GCA_964654285.1 uncultured Candidatus Kuenenia sp. | reverse complement strand
CTGATGGGCTACGTCGCCATCCGCGGGGGCGAATCCGCCATCGCCGCTGCGGCCCGT
Source organism: uncultured Candidatus Kuenenia sp. (assembly GCA_964654285.1). Lineage (GTDB taxonomy): Bacteria > Planctomycetota > UBA11346 > UBA11346 > UBA11346 > BJHQ01. Next base: position 17,564 of record CAZZJC010000066.1, on the reverse strand, counting down.
CTGCTCGACGTGCTGCGCGCCCAGGCCGGCGGCGACCCGATCGGGGTCGATACCATCCGGCAGCAGCTCGGCCGCCTGGTCGACCGGGTCTGCGGCGAGGGCGGCTGCTGGAACCCGCAGCTTGCCGCCCTGGCGATCAAGCAGGCCTCGGGCGATACGCTCGAAGCCGCCTTCCTGCTGCGTGCGTGGCGTTCGACCCGGCCGCGTCTGGCAGCGACCGCGCCGCATCGCGGCAGCGATCTGCGCGTCGTGCGCCGGATCAGTTCGGCCTTCAAGGAGATCCCCGGCGGCCAGATCCTCGGCCCCGGCAGCGATTACCTGCAACGCCTGTTCAGCTATGAACTGCTCGATGAGAACCCCGAGACCTTCCGGGCCATCGCGAGGGATTTCTTCGGCGAGGAATGGCCCGACGGCGGCGCCGACTCGGTGCCCAAGGTGCTCGATGCGCTGCGCGCCCAGGGCCTGCTCGCCGAGGCGCGGCCGCCGCTGCCGGCGGTCGACATCACGCGCGAGCCGATCACCTTCCCCTGCTCGCGGCCGACCGCCCTCGCCGCGATGACGCGCGGCGAATCCGGCGGCCTGCTCGCGATGGCCTACACCACCATGCGCGGCTACGGCTACCTGCATCCGACGGTGGCGGAACTGCGCTACGGATTCCTGCCCATCATGCTGCCGCATCCGGTCAGCGGCGAACCGGTGGAGGCCGGCGAGGTGCCGGTCACCGAATGCGAGGTCGTGACCCTGCACGGCAAGGACGATCCCGAGGACGCGCCGCCCAGCCTCGGGATCGGCTACGGCTGCTGCTTCGGGCACCAGGAGACCAAGGCCATCGCCATGGCGATGTGCGACCGCAGCCTGCAGAACGGCGCGCTGCACGGCGCCCGTCATCCGGCCGAGGACGGCGAGTTCGTGCTCATGCACATCGACGGCATCGAAAGCATGGGGTTCTGCAGCCACTACAAGCTGCCGCACTACGTCACCTTCCAGAGCGATCTCGACAACCTGCGCAAGAGCCGGGGCAAACTGGAGCACCCCGGGGCGGCCGAGGCGGTGTTCACCGATCCTGAACGGATCCCGGATGGAGACGAGCTGTGACGGCGCCGTCGACCACAGCCACGGCCACGGTGTCCGCAGCGAACGCCGGGACCGGTGACCACTTCGGCTTCCTCGACGCCTTCGCCAAGCGCGAACTGCGGCGGGCGACCTTCAAGGCGCTCTGCGTCCCCGGGTATCAGGTGCCCTACGCCTCGCGCGAGATGCCGATCGCCCGCGGTTTCGGCACTGGTGGCCTGCAACTCAGCCTGTCGCTGCTCACCCCCGAGGACACCCTCAAGGTGATCGACCAGGGCGCCGACGATTCGGTGAACGCGGTGAACCTGCGCCGCTTCATCCTCGCCACCTGCCCTGGCGTGGCCGCGACCACGCGCACCCCGGCGGCGACGGTGATCCAGACGCGGCATCGCATTCCGGAAGCGCCTCTGCGCGCCGGCCAGATCATGGTCTACCAGGTGCCGTACCCGGATCCCCTCCAGATCATCGAACCGTCAGAAGCCAAGCGCCGGCGCATGCACGCCGAGCTGGATTATTCCCGCCTGCTGGTACGGCTCTACGAGGATCTCGTGCGCTTCCGCGAGGTCGCGATCACCAACCGCTATCCGGCCCGGGTCGCCGGACGCTACGTCATCGATCCGTCGCCCATCCCGCGCTGGGACCTGCCGAAGCTCCATCGATCCCAGGCGATCCATCTCTTCGGGGCCGGACGCGAGAAGAAGATCTACGCCGTGCCGCCGCTGACGACGGTCGAACCCCTGGCCTTCAGCGACGTACCCTTCCAGGTCGAAGCCTTCACCGACGACGAGGGCGGCCGCCACCGCTGCGCCCGCTGCGGTGCCGATGACAGTTACCTGGATGAGATCGTCCTGCCCGACGGCGGCCGACGCTGGCAGTGCAACGACCAGGACCACTGCGACTCGCGACACGAGGAGAGCCGGCGATGAACTCGACTCCGGATCTCCTGCCGACGCCAATCAAGGAGACGCCCGTGGCACCGATCATCGTGGCGCGCGGCCTCACCCGCATCCACGGGCCGGGCTGCCCGCGCTGCCTGGAATCGACCGGCGGGACCAGCGGCCGCAACCTCTGCCCGCACTGTCGTTCGGTGGTGGCGGTGGCCGGCATTTCGTTCGACCTCCACCCCGGCGAGATCCTGGGCGTGATGGGCGAGTCGGGTTCCGGCAAGTCGACCCTGGTGCGCCTGCTGCATCTGGACGACAAGCCGAGCGCGGGCACGGCGCGCTGGCACGGCACCGACGAGGACGGGCGGCCGCTGGAGGTCGAACTCACCGCCTGCGATGCCGCCCGGTCGCGCTGGCTGCGCGACCGGCGCTTCGGCATGGTGTACCAGAACCCGCATCTGGGACTCAACTTCCAGGTCACCGCCGGCGGCAACATCGCCGAGCGCCTGCTGACTGCTGGCGAAGGTTCGTTCCGCGCCATCCGCGACCGAGCGCTGTCGCTGCTCGACCGCACCGAGGTGCCGCGCAACCGCGTCGACCACAAGCCCGGCCACTTCAGCGGCGGCATGCAGCAGCGCCTGCAGATCGCCCGCGCCCTCGCGCCGCGACCGCAACTGCTGCTCCTCGATGAGGTCACCACCGGCCTCGACCTGTCGGTGCAGGCGCGCATCCTCGACCTGATCCTGGAGATCCAGCGCCGCACCCGGGTCGCGATGATCGTGGTGACGCATGATCTCGGGGTGGTGCGCCTGCTCGCCGGCCGCACCCTGGTGATGCGGCACGGCCGGGTGGTCGAATCCGGGATCACCGACCAGATTCTTGAAGATCCCCAGCATCCCTACACCCAGCAACTGGTTTCGTCGGCCTTATGAGCACCCCGGAACCAACCCCCGTCCTGCGCGTCGAAGGACTCTCGAAGTCCTTTACCATCCACGCGGCCGGCAAGAACCTGCCGTCGGTCCAGGACCTGAACTGCAGCGTGCATGCCGGCCGGCTGACTGCCCTGGTCGGGCCCTCGGGCGCGGGCAAGAGTTCGGTGCTCAAGTGCATCTGGCGCACCTACCTGCCCGAGGCCGGCCGCATCCTGCTTTCCACCGGAAGCGGCACGGATGCGCGCGAATTCGATCTCGCTGCGATCGACGAGCACGCCGTGCTCGCCCTGCGCCGCAATGCGATGAGCTTCGTGACCCAGTTCCTCCATGTCCTGCCGCGCCAGGGGACGTTGGCGGTGGTGGCCGAACCGCTGCTCGCGCTGGGCATCGACGCCAAGGCCGCCCGCGGACGGGCGGCGGAACTGCTGCGCGCCCTCGAACTGCCGGAACGCCTCTGGGATCTGCCGCCGGCGACCTTCAGCGGCGGTGAAAAGCAGCGCGTCAACCTGGCCCGCGGCCTGGTAGTGCGGCCGCGCCTGCTGCTGCTCGACGAACCCACCGCCAGCCTGGATGCGCACGCCGCCGGCCTGGCCTGCGCCGCGATCACCGCCGCCAAGACGTCCGGCGCGGGGATCCTCGCCATCTTCCACGACCCGGACCTGGTGCGTCGCCTCGCCGATGACGTCGTCCGCCTGCCCGCCCCCCTCCAGCCCGCCGCCTGACCAACACCAAGGATGACCCCATGATCGCCGAACTCCCGATCCGTCCGCTCCGCGCCCGCCGCCCTGCGCGCAAGTCCGTGGCAAAGCCCGCCATCCACCCGGCTGAACCGGTCTGCCTGTGCGCCAAGCCGACCTGCCGGCTGTCGCCGCTCGCCCTCATGCTGGTCGCGGACCTCTGCCCGATCCACCACGGACCGCAGGCCCGCGCCCTCGGACGGCGAGCCTCGTGAGGACGCTGCTCGTCAACGCCCGGATCATCCTGCCCGACCAGGTGGTCGACGATGGTTCGGTGCTGGTCGAGGACGACCGCATCGCCGCGGTCTGCCCGGATGGCGCCGACGCGCCGACCATCGACCTCGACGGCGCCTGGCTGCTGCCGGGACTCGTCGATCTGCACTGCGATGCGCTGGAGAAAGAAGTCGAACCGCGTCCGAAGGTGCTGTTCCCCCTGCCCTTCGCCGTGGCCCAGGCCGACCGCCGCAACGCAGTGGCCGGCATCACCACGCCGTTCCACGCGATCAGCTTCAGCGGCAGCGAGTGGGGCGTGCGCAACGACCGCCTGGCGGCCGACCTCGCCCGCGCCGTGCACGCGCATCAGGGCCTGATCGACAACCGGGTCCATCTGCGCTATGAGGTCACTGAACCCGCCGCTGAACCGGTGCTGCGCGAACTCGTCACGGCCGGCGACGCCGACCTGCTGTCGTTCATGGACCACACCCCGGGCCGGGGCCAGTTCCGCACCTTCGCCGCCTACCGCGACTATTTCTCCAGCGCCTACGCCGCCAAGGACGTGGAGATCGAGCAGATCGTCGCGCTCAAGCGCGAGCGCCAGCCGAGCGCGCACGAACGCGTGGCCGCGCTCGCCACGCTCGCCCGCATGCATCGGGTCGCCCTCGCCAGCCACGACGACGACAGCCCCGAGTTCGTCGAGACCGCCCGGCGCATCGGCGTCGCGATGAGCGAGTTCCCGATCAACCTCGCCACCGCCCAGGCCGCGCACGCGCATGGCATCGCCACCATCTTCGGCGCGCCCAACGTCATCCGCGGGGTGAGCCAGTCCGGCAACATGCGCGCGCTTGATGCCATCCAGGCCGGGGTCTGCGCCTGCCTATGTTCGGATTACCACCCGCCCAGCCTGCTCCATGCCGCGTTCCTGCTGCCGCAACTCGCCGGCTTGACCTTGCCGCAGGCGATCCGCCTGGTCACCGCCAACCCGGCGGCGGCGGCGGGGCTTGCCGATCGCGGAACCATTGCCGCCGGGGTGCGTGCCGACCTCATCGCGGTGCGAAGCATGGCCCAGGGCTGCGCGGTCGAACTGGTGCTGTGCGCCGGCCGCACGGTGCTGCGCACGGCAGCGCAGCGGATCCCGGCCCTGGTCTCGGCCGGGTGATTGCGCCATGCGCGCGGTGCTTCTTGGTTCCGGCAACACCCATGGCATCCCCGTTCCTGGCTGCACCTGCGTAGCGTGCATCTCCGCCGGCAACGGCAGCGGCCCTCGCCGCCGACCTTCCTGCGGGTTGATCCGGGCAGACTCGACCACGTTGCCGATCGACGCCGGCCTGCCCGGCCTCGCCCAGGCGCTGCCTGGCCTCAGGGATGTGCTGCTCACCCACTTCCATCCCGACCATGTCCTGGGCCTGGTCGCTGGCCGTCACGAGTTCACCGGCCCGGTGCAGGTCCATGCCCCTGACGATCCCGGCCGGGTTGCGGAATTGGCTGACGATCCGGGTCGGATCCGCCTGAACGCCGTGCCGCCCTACAAGCGGTTCCCCCTCGGTCCGATCGCGGTGATCGGAGTTCCGCTCCGGCATCCCGTTCCGACCCTCGGCTGGCTGCTGGAATTCGGCCGGCGGCGCCTCGCCTGGCTGACCGATACCTATGATCTCGATGAAGACGTGGTCGCCTTCATCCGCTCGTGGGCCCCCGACACGGCCGTGATCGACTGCTCGTTCGCGCCCGAAGACCCCCGCGCCAAGGCGAAACAGCACAACGACCTGCCCATGGCGTTGTCCTGCCTGACCCGGATCCAGGCGAAGCGCGGCGTCCTCATCCACCTCGACCACAGTCTGCAGGCGCATCTGATCAACCGCCGACCCCGCCTGCCCGCCGAGGTGATCGTGGGCGAGGACGGGATGGAGTTGTAGCCGGTCCGGACCTGCGCGCGACTCAGCCGCCGGTGGTCAGTCCGTACCGCTTGGCCATGGTCTTGCGCAGGCGGCTTTCCATCGCCGGTTCGTCCGGGGCGTATTCCACCATGAGGGTCGCGCGCTGGGTCGCCCCGTCGACGGTGATGGTCGGACCGGCACCGGGCACGGTGCGCATGGCCTCGGGCAGGATCTTGCGGCCCGAGGCGATGAAGGCGGAATGGGTCGCCTTGCGGCCGAAGAGGTAGAACCTGCGGCCAACGAGTTCCTCGGCGTAGAAGCGCGAGAACGCTGATGATTCCGCGACGAAGCTGCCCGGCACGGGGGAGGTCGTCGCGGCAGCGGCAGCCTCGGCGGGACGGTCGCCGCAACCGGTGGCGGCGAGGACGAAGATGCCGGCGGCGGCCAGGCCGCCTGGACCGGCCATGCGGCGAGAAAAGATGGGCTTGGACATGGGATTCCCTTCAGGGGTTGGCCGGAACGGCAGCCGTGACCGGCTGGATGACCGCCGTCCCGTTGGCGAGGATGGCGATGAGGGCGTCGCGATCGTTGGCGACCATGAGGGCGAGCGGCGCAGAATCGAAAGCCGGACTGGCGAGCAGGCTGCGTCCGCTCTGCGGATCCCAGGTCCGAATCGCACCATCGCCCGTGCTGGTGAACAGTCGGCGTCCGCCATCGCCTGACACCAGCGCCGCCACCGCCCCATGTCCGGTCAGCCGGTTCCGCACCGAGGCCTCAGCCACCCGCCAGACCACCGCTCCACGTTCGCCGCCGACGGCAAGCGACTCGCCCTCGTCCAGCCAGGCCAGGCCGGTGGAGCCGCCCTCACCAGCCTCGAACCGGCATCGGATCTCGCCGTCCGGCAGGGCGGCGATGCGCACACCACCGTCACCCCCGAGGCTGGCGAGCGACCTGCCATCCGGTGCGAATGCGAGCGCCGCCACGGTTCCGCGATGGGCCGACGATCGGGTCTGCAACCCGCCGATCTCCGCCCCGCCCTCGGTCCTCCAGGTCCGCACCCGACCATCGGCGCCACCCGTGGCGAAACTGCCTCCATCGGGCGAAAAACCGATGCAGACCAGGGCCGCAGGAGGTATCTGCACCGAGGCCAGCACCTGCCCGCCGCGATCGCTCCAGACCCGTGCGACCCCGGCATCCCCGGCCACGGCGACCGCCCTGCCGTCAGGAGCGAGCGCCACCGCCCGGACCTGCCGCCCCAGCAGGACGGTCTGCACCGGTTTGCGGGTGGAGAGATCCCAGACCGTGGCGCTGCCGCCAAAGCCGATCACGGCGCGCCGGCCATCGTCCGACACGGCAGCGCAGCTCGCCTGGCCGAGAGGTATGATCTGGCGGTCACGCCGCTGCTGCCCATCCCAGAGACGGACGCTTCCGTCCGCACCGGCGGACAGCACCAGCCAGGCCTGCTCAGGTCCGTTGCCCGCCAGCACCGCACCGAGTCCGCTGATCCGGCCCTGGTGCCCATGCAGGTCGAGCTGCATCCGCCCCGATCCCGCATCCCAGACCCGCACCGTCGCATCATGGCCAGCGGTCACGATGCGACCGTTGGGGGCGAACGCCGCGACCGTGACCGCCGACTGGATCTCCAGCCGGGTGCCGGGCTCCAGGCGGACGAGATCCCAGCTCCGCACCCCGTCGCTGGAGGCGACGAGCAGGCGCGTGCCGTCGGCATTGATCGCGAGCGTCCTGCCATCGATGCGCCGGCGGGCGATCTCCCGCCGGGAGGCGAGGTGCCAGGTCGCGACCCGGCCCTCGGCGCTGGCCGCGACCACGCGTTCGCCGTCGTCCCCCCGAATGATGCGCACCGCGGCCACGGCGGAGTCGAGCCGGCCGAGCACGGCATCGCCGCCGTTGCCCAGGTTCCACGCCCGCACCACGCCTGCGGCATCGCCGCTGGCCAACGCAAGACCGCCAGGATCCAGCGCCAGGGCGGTGAGCGCAGCCTCGTGCCCGTGCAGGGTGCGCGGCGTGCCGGCCGAACCCGGCTGCCAGAGCCGTACCGCGCCGTCCTCGCCGCCGCTGGCGATCAGAGCGCCGGCCTGATCGACGGTCAGGGCGCGGATGCGACCGGGATGGAGGCGGTTCGTGCCGGTACGCCGCTGCGTCCGCAGGTCGTAGAGGTCGACCATCCCGTCGTTTCCGGCCACCGCCGCCACCGCGCCATCCCCGGATGCGGCCAGTGCGGTCAACGGTTCGGTGCGTTCCCGGAAGCAGGCCAGGTGGGGTTGGGTGAGCAGATCGAGCCGGCGCCAGGCCCAGTCGCGCAGTTCCACCGGGCAGCCGGCGAGGGCCGCGGCGGCGTTCGCGTGATCCCCGCGCACCAGATGTTCGTTCGCCATGGCGATGGCGGCGAGATGCTTCGCCTCGCCGACCTGGGCGCGGTCGCTGCGCTGACGCTCGTCGGCCACGCGGACGCGTTTGCGTTCGTTTTCCAGTTCACTGCGGACATCGGCTGCCGCGCGGCGTTCGCGTTCGACCGCCCGCGTGCTGCCGAAGGCGACCGCCAGACCCATGGCGAGCACGATCAGCGACACGGCGACCACCAGGGCGACGCGGCGGTTGCGCCGGACCACCCGGACCAGGCGGATGCCATGGTTGCCGTCGCCGACCGACACCGCACGGCCTTCGATGTAGCTCTCGATGTCGCGCCGCATCGCGATCGCCGAACGGTAGCGTCGCGCCGGATCCTTGGCCAGGGCGGTGAGGGCGATGGCAGCAAGATCCTTCGGCACCGGCCGGCCGGCCCGGCGCGCCGGATCGATGATGTTGCCGGCGATCACGTTCAGCAGCACCTGGTTGACGTCGCGGCCGTCGATCGGCGGATGCAGGGTGATGATCTCGTAGAGGATCGCACCGAGCGAATAGATGTCGCTGCGCGCGTCCATCTCCGCGATGCGGCCGCCGGCCTGCTCGGGCGGCATGTAGACCGGGGTGCCGAGCACGGCGCCATTGTGGGTGGCATCGATCGCGGCGCTGCGGACCTCGCCTGGCGCCGGAAGCGTACCGGAAGCCGCGTCCGGATCGGAAGCGATCCCCTCGGGCCTCAGACGCTGGATCTTCGCGGTGTCGCCCGATGGCGGCAAGGCCTCCTCGACCGTGTCGCTGCCGACCGCCTGGCCAGAGACGACCTTGGCCAGGCCCCAGTCCATCAGCATGACCTCGCCGAAGTCGCCGACCATGATGTTGGCGGGCTTGATGTCGCGGTGGATGACCCCGCGCGCATGCGCGAAGCCGACCGCGTTGCACACGTCGACGACGAAGCGCAGCATGCGGGTGAGGGGGAATTCGCGGCCGGCCTCGACCGCGTCATGGCGGTAGTCGGCGAGGATGCTCGCGAGGGTGCGGCCGCGCACGAGCTTCATGGCGAAGAACGGCCGGCCGCCCGGACCGACGCCGAGTTCATGCACCGGCACGATGTTCGGGTGTTCGAGCTGGCCGGTGATCTGGGCTTCCAGCACGAAGCGCGCGGCGCGGTCGGCGGAACCGGGATCGCGGATGACCTTGAGCGCAACCTCGCGCTGCAGGCTGCGGTCGCGGGCGCGGTAGACCGCCCCCATGCCGCCGTGGCTGATCTCTTCGATCACGCGATAGCGGTCGGCGACGCGATCCGTCCCGCCGTTGGCGGCTTGCTGCGTCTCCCCGTCGGCATCATCGGGAAGCAGGACGATGGTCTCGTCGCGATCCGGTCTGGCACCCATCGCGGAGGGCACCACCTTGCCCGCCACCCGCGAACCGGATCCGGTCCCCGAGGAGTCGACTGCCGACCGCCGCTGCCGAGGCGCTGGAAACGGCCGATGGCAGGATGCGCAGACCACCGTACGGCCCGGCTTCCCGGACACGGTCTGATCAGCCAGGCAGAAGGGACAGGTCGCGAGCATCGGGAGCCAGGATTATTCCAGATGTGAAAAAGAGATGAATCGGGGGCATCAGCAACCGCTTGGTCGCCAGAATCAGCGCAGCCACCGGTTCCATGCCTCCAAGCCGGCAGCGACTCGGACGGCGCCGTTCTCGACCAGGCGGCGGCACGACTCGGCGATGGCGTCGGGCCCCTCGCCGAGCTCCTCCGCGATCAGGTCGAGCGGCCTGCGGCCGTCGAGGAGGGCGAGCAGATCGAGGTCGAGCAGGGTCAGGCGGACGAGTCGCTCGGCCTCATCGGCTGCGAGCAGCGGGGCGAGGACGAGGCTGGCCAGGAACTCGCTGCGCGGGGCGGTGCGGACGAGCCCGTGCCGGCCGAGGCGCTCAAGGGCGAGCGCGCATTCCAGTTCCGCCCCCGGTTCGCGCTGAAGCAAGGTAGCGATGTCGCGCTGGCCATCGACCGATTCCAGCATGCGCCACTCACGCCAGCTCAGCGGTTCGGCCGCCAGGCGGTCCCGGTCGCGTTCGGGAAACAGCACCGCGTGCGGCGGCGGCAGGCGCGAACGCGCTTCGGCCAGCTCATCCTGCCGGCGCATGCCTTCGAGCAGCAGCCGTCCGAGATCGGTGGTGATAGTCTCGCGCTCCGGGATCGCATCGGCGAGGAACAGGAACCGGCCCTCGTGCCAGCCCAGCAGGTCGAGCAGGGCGGTCTCGCCTTCGAGCGGCGGCCGATGCGCGTGCACCACCCGGCCGGGCACGAAGTACACCGCCGCCGAGGCCGGCGGCTCGGCGCGCTCCAGGAAAAGCTGGCCGCGTTTGCCGAGCTTCTGCAGGTATTGCAGCAGTTCGGCCAGTGGCTGGACCGCCAATTCGCCCTGGATGATCGCCGAGGAGGTCGACATGGAGGCTTCAAGGCTGGACCGAGACCTCTCCGATCCAGCGTTCACAGGCCCGGCGGAACTGCGCGATCGCCTCTTCGCGCTGGCGCAGCGCCTCGAGTTCGGGCCGCGAACGGGCGCCGGCGAGCAGGTCGACCTGATCCCTGGCCGCCGCATCGGCGGCATGGAGGGCGGCTTCACGCAGCAGGGCGGTTTCGACCTTGGCCTGGCGCTGGCGCACCAGATCCAGGGCTGAGGTGCGCAGGCGGTCGATCCCGCTCGCGATGGCGGCCTCCAGCAACCGGCGGTCGGGGATGGCCGCCTGCACCGCCGCGAGTTCGCTCGAGAGCTGCCGCAGGCGGGATTCGATGTCCTCCAAGGTGCTGGACTGGTCGATCGCCACCCGCGCCATCGCCAGGCTCGCATCCCCGGCCCGGACCAGCGATCCCGCGAAGGCATCACCGATGATGACCGGGCGTGGGGCAGGACTCGGCGAGGGCGTGGGAACCGGCTTCGCGGATTCCGTCCTGGCCGGCAGGACCACGATCGCCGGGGCGACCGGGGCGGTCACGACGGCAGGCGCTGCCACGATGGCCGGATTGGGATCGGCCTTCGCCACCATGGTCGCGGTGCTGGCCTGAACCGGGGGGGTGGCCGGTGCAGGCGTCTTGAGCGGGACCGCCGCCACGGCCGGATTGGACGCGGTCGCAACCTCGGTGGGTGCTGCCCTGGGGCTATCGGCCAGGCTGGCGATCAGGGTCTCCGCCAAGCGCGACTGGTCGTGCGGCGTCGCCAGGATGCTGCCGCTGGTGCGCGCCTGCCAACGCGCGGTCACCCCGGCAAATGCCTTCTCGTCCAGGGAAACGTAGCCGACTTCAGCCGCCACCTTGGGGGCGAAACGCAGATAACCGTCGACGAAGGCCGCTACGGCAGGCCGTTTCCGGGCTTCCGCCTTGTTGACATAGATGAACAAGGGTCGTGACAACGGGTGGTAGGATCCATTGCGTACCGTGGTCGCATCGGGGGCCACCGGCCCTTTGCCGGCATCGATCGGCACGGCCTTCAGCATGGCCGTGTTCTCAAGATAGTACGAAATGCCGAAATACGCGATCGCATTGGGATTTCCCACCGTCCCTTGGACCAGGACCTGATCGTCCTCGCTCTCACTCGCGTCCGCACGCTGACTTCGCGCCTTGCCATTGACGGTTTCGGTAAAGTAGTCCCAGGTGCCGGAATCCTTTCCCGGCGAGAAGCAGGTGATCGCCGAGGCCGGCCACGAGGCCCGCACCTCGCGCCAGTTCTGGGCCGGACTATCGGCCCGCCAGATGTGCCTCAGCTCTTCCAGGGTGAGTTTGTCGACAAAGGCGTTCTTCCGGCTGACCACCACCGTCAGACCGTCATAGGCGACCGGCAGCTCGATGTAGTCGATCCCATTCCTTGCCGCCTTCTCGCGTTCGCCCTCGTTCATCGTCCGCGAAGAATCGGCGATCGGAATCTCGCCCGCCAGGAAACGGCGGATGCCCGCCGACGAGCCCGAGACCAGCACCTCGATGTTGGCTTGCGGATTCTGGGCGACGTAACGTTCAGCCACCGCGACCGTGATCGGATAGACCGTGCTGGATCCATCGATGAGGACGACGGAGTTGTCGGCGGCGGAGATGCCCAGGGCGATCAGTAGCAGGGAGGTGGAACGCATCGTGGTCCTTTGCTCGGCCGGAGTTCGGCTGCGGCGGGGTCGTGTAGCCCGCGAATGTGAATCCCGGATGAAGATCGGCGGTGGACTGCGCCCGATCGCTGATTCCGTCCGCAGTGCGCGATGAAAGTCGGTCGGCGGCGTGCTGCGCACGCGCTCCTCCCAGGCGGACGAGACGCCCGCGATCCCGGGAGGCCGACGCTTGAGGCGCCGTGCCTCCGTCCGTTCACCCGGCATTTGCACGTCCTTAACATTCCCATCGATCATCCCCTCCGGACCAACCCATGAGCAGATCGGATCAGCCCCCCGCCCGGCGTGTCGCCGGTCCGCATCCTGCCATCCCGGGCTTCCATATCGTCGAATGCATCGGCCGCGGGAGCACCGGCACGGTGTTCCGGGCGGTGCAGCTGTCCTTGCGGCGCGAAGTCGCGCTCAAGGTGCTTCCCGCCGACCTGGCCGGGCGGCCAGGGTTTGCCGAGCGCTTCCTCCTGGAGGCTCGCGCCGCCGGTGCGGTCCACCATCCCAATGTCCTCACCTGCTATGATGCCGGCGAGGCCGAAGGCACCATCTACCAGGCGCTCGAACTCATGACCGGAGGCGATCTCGCCCAGTACCTGCACTCCCGGGGCGGCAAGCTGCCGTTCAAGGAGGCGTTGCTCCTTGGCGTCGAATGCGCGAAGGGCCTCGACGGCATCCACCGCGCCGGGATGGTGCATGGCGACCTGAAGCCGACCAACGTCTTCATCGCCGAGGACAACGGCGCCCTGGTGATCAAACTCGGCGACCTGGGCATGGCCCGCTCGCTGGCCGGCAGCGGCGTCTGGGATGCGGAAGCCATCGCCAGCAACGCCACCATCGCCCCCGAACTGCTCGACCATGGCGGTCCCGCCGACATCCGCACCGACATCTACGCCCTGGGCGCGATCCTCTATCTGCTCGCCACCGGCAAGCCGCCCTACGTCGCGCCCAGCCGCGAGGAACTCGCCCGCATCCTGCGCCACGATAACCTGCCTGATCCGTGCGCCCTGGATCCGTCCTTGCCGACCACCCTCGCCGCGGTGGTCGCCCGCGCGATCGCACGCGACCCGGCCGATCGTTATCCCGTCCCGGCGCAGTTGCGCGAGGATCTCGAACGCCTGCATTTCGACTTCGTTCCCATCCATGCCCGTTTGAGCGACGACAGCACCCGCAGCTTTGCCAAAGCCTCGGGCGAACGCCGCGCCACAGGGACGATCCGACGCGGACTGTCCGCCGCGTCCGCGACCCAGCCTGCCATTCCGACCGCGAGGCCGGCATCCTCCGCAAGGAATCCGCAACCTGCCGTCCAGGCCGACACCATCCGGCGTGGTCCGCCATGGGCCATCATCGGTGGCAGCGCGCTGATCGCTATCATCGTCATCCTCGCCCTGGTGTTCGCCTTCACCGGCCATGACCAGCCAAGGCAACCGGCGATCGTCGCCCCTCCTGCCGACACCCCGACGTCTGCTGTTCCGGCCAAGGTCCATCCTGGGCCGCCACCTGCACCGACCTGGGCACGACCCGCGTGGGCCAGGGCGCACGGCGAGGACGCCAGCGGTCGCTGGGCCGATCTGCACGTGAACCAGGTCGTCCAGCGTTTCCGGTACTGCCCGGCGGGGACGTTCCGCATGGGCAGCCCGAACGACGAGGCCGGACGCCATGACGACGAGACCCCATTCCAGGTCACCCTGGGCCGGGCCTTCTGGCTCGCCGACAGCGAAGCGACCCAGGCCCTGTGGGAAACCGTCACCGGTGCCGCCGCCAGGAACCGCCATGCCGGCCCCGGCCTGCCGGTCGAAAACGTCTCCTGGAATGACTGCCAGGACTTCCTGCGCCGGTTGAACGCACGCCTCGACAGCCGTACCGCCTTCCGCCTGCCGACCGAGGCGGAATGGGAATATGCCGCCCGGGCTGGTGGCGCTGCCGGCGCCTGGACCGAGGCCAATGCAGCCGGCAATCCGCATCCGGTGAAGACCCTCGCCGCCAACGCCTGGGGCCTCTACGACCTGGGCGGCAACGTGATGGAATGGTGCCAGGACCACTATGGCCCCTACCCGACGCAACCGGCCACCGATCCCATCGGCTATGCCGGCGTCCATCGCATCGCACGCGGCGGCGCCTGGTCAGCCGGCGTGCTGGAAGCCCGTCCCGCCGCCCGCACCAGGTACCTGCCGGTGGCCCGCTACTCGTTCCTGGGCTTCCGGCTCGCGATCAGCGATGGTGACTGACGACCGGGTCGCGGCCTTGAGGCCGCCTGGGCAAGCGCTGGCGCCCGTCGGGGGATCGCTCCTCACGGGCGCTGCCCTCAACGCCCGCCAGGGATTCTCCTCGCTGGGCCCGCACGGACCCGACTTGTGCAAAAGCCTGGCTTCCTGAGCCACCCCCCTTCAGTCAAGGATCCGAGTCCAGCGTCGAAAGGACGTGGCCGGATCCCCCGGGGTCGTGCGCTTCGGAAAGGACCTGAAGTCACGCTTGGATCGTGATGGACGCTGGCACATCCTGCTGACGCCCATCAAGACGCGCGGCGAAGGTGGGCTGTTCCCGTGCGCGCCTTCAACCAGCTGCCAACTGGTGCAAGGCGGTTTGAGCGCGCGGAGTTTGCTGACGGCCGCAGAACCCGAGGCCCTTCCGCGTTGCGCCTCGACGCCCAGCACCGTGCTGCCCGCGGCCCGCGCTGTTCTCGGCAGGAGGTCATCGGCGTTGGCGTTGGCCACCGGCTTCGATCGGGGATTCCCGGATCAGCGCCAGCAGTCGCTTGTGGATCGCATCGAGCAGTACGCCAACGGCGTCGGCATCGTAAAGGTTGGGGTCGAAGCGCATGGACAGCCACCAGGAGGAACCCGGTTCGGCGATCAGGACCAACCCCTCACCGCAGAGAGGATCATCCACTTCCGCCTGGGCGAACCGCAGTCCGTCGATCGATCCGCTGCGCAGGAGGGGCGGGCGCACATCCACGGTGACGATCGACATGGGACGGTCGGTGGCGAGGGCCTGCGGGCTGGCAGGCGTTCCGCGGGAGCGATGGGAAAGGACATGCTGCATGAGCATGACGATCAGTTCGACCCCAGGCTGCCCGAGGCAGGCCTGGATGCGGTGGCGCGCCTGATCCAGCAGGGGACTGCCGGCGTCTGCGTCGAGGACGACGAGCGCGGCGCGGAGGAAGGTGCCTACCATGCCGGACCAGCGCGGATCCTGGCGTTCGCTGACCATCAGGATGAGCGGAATCGCGGATCTTCCCGTGTCCTCGTGCAGGGCGGCAGCGACCGCCGCCAGGATCGCGGCCAGGGGCGAGGCGTGCTCGCGGGCGGCCAATCCGAGCATGGCCTGCACGTGCCCGGGCCCGATCTCGCGGCGGTGCAGGGACGACGCGAACGGCACCTCCGGTCGCACGTTCCCGCTGCGGCGGCACGACACCGGCAGGCTCGGGTCGCCCTGGATGCGTTCGAGCTGGGGCGCCCATGCCGATCGCATCGCCCGGGTCCGCTGCCATTGCTGCGCCCGCAGGTGGCTGGCGATCCGGTGCGGCATCGGACCGGCCACGGGGCCGGCCGGGCGCGATCCGGCGGCCAGGGCGGTGTAGGCGTCGATCAGATCGCGCGCCAGGATGGGCACCGAGCCGCCGTCAGCCGCGATGTGGTCGATGAGGATGAGCAAGGTCCAGGACGAGGGCTTCCGGCGCACGAGCAGGCAGCGCATCCGCTCCGGTTCATCGCAGGGCAGACCCTGGATGCAGGCCCGTTGATGCCAGGTGGCGAGGCGCTCCTCCTGCTTGTCCTCCGGCAGATGCCGCAGGTCGATGCGCGGGAGATCGCATCCGCCCCCGCCCTGCACGACTGGCGTGGCGCGCACGATGAACCTGCCGATCGGCGTGGCCATCGCGAGCATCTGCACGAGCCGGTAGAACCCCCGATGGCGCCGGATCCGTCGCCAGACAGGTCCCAGCCAGGTCCAGGTGCTCATGCCACGACGGCCGCGATAGGAGGTCCGCAGGGCCGGATGCCTGTCCAGCACCAGATCCAGGGCTCGGCGCAAGCGATCCTGATCCAGGCGGCCGTCCAGGTCGAATCGCAACGGAACGAGGTCCGCGGGCGCGCGGCGGCAGCCATGCTTCCAAAGAACTTGTCGCTCATGTTGCCGCCTGGATGGGGGTGAGCGTGAAACCGAAGTGCTTGGCCTGACGGGAGATGGCTTTAACGATGCGATCCTTGTATTGCTTTTCGTAGGCTTCTTGGCCGATGTCGGTGAACTGCTGTCGTGTGGCGAGCATGGTGAAGAAGATGCGGGCCAGTTTGTGGGCGACGGCGGTGATGGCCTTCGGGGCACCGAGCTTGGCGCGCATGCGGCGGTAGTAGGCACCGAGGCTGCTCTTGGCGTGGTGCATGCCGTAGGCCGCGATGCGGAACACCGTGCTGGCGCGGTTGGCGCACGGCCTGGTGCCTGAGGAGATAATTTTGCCCCCGCTGATCTTGTTGTCGGGGGCGAGTCCGAGCCACGAGGCGAAGCGCTTGGCGGTGCCGAAGCGGGTCATGTCGGTGCCGGTCTCCGACAGGATGGTGAGGACCGAGGTGGTCGAGAGGCCGGGGATGGCGGTGAGGTCGATGCCGCCGCTCATCTTCGCCAGATCCTCTCGTGCATCGAATGAGAGGCCATTCCTCGACGGATGGCGCTTGCGGTCGGGGGGCAGGTCGCCTGTCGGTGGATCTTGGTCGTCGGGTGTCCAGGCTTTCAGTAACCGTGCGATCTCCACATCGCACTCCTTGATCAGCGCCTGCGTTTGACGCCATTGCGTCTGCGACTGCTTGAGGGCGAAGAGGTGTTCACCCCGGTAGTGGCCGTGGAGTGCGCGGGCGAAGGTCGCCTCCTCCTGCTTGCAGCGCGGATCCCGCAGTTTCGCCAGCACCGCCGGACGGCGCTCGCCCGCCAACAGGGCGTCGATGATCTTCTGGCCGGTCTCGCCGCCGATGTCGGAGATGACCTCGGTCAGTTTCACATTCATCAGCTCCAGTGCTTTCTGCATCCGCTGCAGATGTTGACCACCCTGACGCACCAACTCGTCCCGCTGCCGACTGTACGTCCGCAACACGACCGTCTCGTCATCCGGTCGGAAAGCGCCGGCCAGCAGGCCATAGGTGTGCAGTTGCTGCAACCACTGGCAGTCCTGCACGTCGGTCTTGCGACCGCTGACGTTGCGCACCTTGCGCGCATCAACCAGCCGGACCTCGAATCCTCGCTCCTCCAGCACCTGATAGAGCGGAATCCAGTACACCCCGGTCGACTCCATCGCCACCGTCCTGACCCCAATGGCATTCAGTTAGGCCCGTTATTCCTGAATCGTCCGTGTGGCATCAA
>CAZZJC010000065.1:0-17885 GCA_964654285.1 uncultured Candidatus Kuenenia sp. | reverse complement strand
GGCGGTTCCGCCGCGTGGGCGCCCAGTGCCAGATTCATGGTGATGAAAGCGCCCAAGGTCACTCGCCTTGTCCAGGTAGTCATGGTCTTCCTCAGGATCGTCTTCACGCTCTTCTCCTTGCGACCTTCTTGGCGGTTAGGGTTGTTGTACGGAATTCTTCCCTCGTTGCTCATCATTGCTTCCTTTGTCAGTACTGGGCCGTCACGGCCACTTGGCCGGTCGGGTTCTTCAGGGTGATGGTTTCTTTGTCTTTGTCATACGAGGTCCACGGCTGGCCATTGACGGTCACGGCCTTGATCGGCGCGGTCTTGGGATGGCGGAACCGGAGGACCACTTCTTTTGGTACCTTGCGAGCAGGCATCTCGACGGTCGCGTTGATCTTGCCGATCTCCACGTCCGAGACGATCTCGTAGGCCGCCGTCCCGAAGAAGGTCGGGGCGTTCTTAACGTTGATCTTCTTGCCCTGTTCCAGCCACGCTCGCGGTGTCGCACGGGCAAGCCACAAGGTCTCGCCCTGTTCCATCACCAGCAGGTTGCGGAAGTTAGACAGGAACGCGCCCCGGTTGTGCTGTTTGTCGTAGACGTTGAACCAGGTGTGCTCCTTGAACATGTAGTCTTCGCTCGTGGCGTCGCCGAAGGGATCACCCACGAAGAACATGTCGGCCACCGACCGCCGCTGCCAGGCCCGCAGGAAGTTGGGGATATCGTCGGCCTGCAGGTAGTACTCCGGCAGTCGTTCCCATGATGCTTGGTAGCACCAGCCGCCCAGGCGTTCCCAGTCGCGCTCCGGGCAAAAGCCGGGTCGGCGCACATGGTACCAGGGATGGTCGTAAATGAACCGGTCCTCGAACAGATCGAAGGCCTCGTCGAGCCAGGGATGGTCCAGGGACAGCGCCTGGCTGCGCAGCAGGCATTCGATGCCGACCGTGGGGCTGACGACATCCGTAAGGTATGGCCCACAATGCCGGTGGACGTCCGATCCTGCAGGCTCGACCAGGTGGAACGGTCCCCGATCGGCGAACCCTTGGGGCAGATAGCGTCGGTAGAGGCCGTCCTGGGCGCGCAATACCGGCGAGGCGGCGACCGCGCCTTCCACCACCGGGAGCAGGACCTCGCGATAGGCGTCGGCTTCGGCCAGCAGTTCGCGGCCCAGGGGCACATCGATCTCCGCCAGAACCTCGGCCACCAGGCGCACCGACTGATAACCGCAGACATCGGCGAAGATAAAGGCCCGGCCACCGCCATCGCCCGCAGCCAGCGGCGGTTGCAGGCCGGGATACGAACGTTCGCCACGGCGGATGCGTTCGTTATCTTCCGCCGTGAGGGCATCGCCCAGCGATGAACGCCGACGGCGGATGATCCAATCCACGGCTGCGTGCAGCCGGGACTTCTGCCGCGTGAGCCAGTCCCGATCGCCGCTGAGGCGGTAATGCTCGGCCATGACCCAGGGCAGAGTCAATTGTCCGGCCGCATGTTCTCGTTCGGCATGCGTATCCAGCGCCAGGGCCCCATCCGGTTTCTGGTTCTCCAGCCATAGATCGAGGCAGTCGCTGGCGATCCGGTGCAGGCCCAGATGGTCCAGGGCCTGCACGATCCGGTCGACTTCCATCGCCAGGGGCTGCCACACGCCCGTCGGCAGCCAGCAGCCCCGCGGGTCATCGACGTCCTTCAGAATGCGCAGGTTGCCCGTGTACGGTATGGCACTCTTCGGGACCGGCACCTTGCCGAACTGAGTCAGGTCCTCGCGAGCGATCCGGGTGAAATGGCGGACGATGCTCCAGGCGCCCACCCGCCAGAGATGGTTCAGGAACAGATCCGGCACCTCGACCTTCATGACCGGTTCGAAAAACGGCGGCCAACCCTCGCGTGGGTTGATCTTCAGAGGCGGCGGCTGGAAGTCCGGCCCGCGCAGGGCGCGCAGGTCCTCCTCCCAAGATCGTTCCGGCAGGCCACGGACGCGTTCCCGGACGGTCTTGCCGTCCTGACGCTGGAGTTGGCGCAGGTGCTCCTCGATGGAGAGGCCGGCATCGTGATCGGTGATGCCCAGGCTCAGGTCATGCAGCAGGATTGGTCCTTGGGCCAGGTCGTTGGGCAGGAAGGTGCAAACCTGATCGCCGAGCCGGACGGTGACCATGGTGCGGTCCGGTCCGCGGTCCGTCTCGCGGTAGAGGATGGGAACAATGATGGCACACCGGTTCCCGGCAGGAGCGGTTTCGGCCTGCCAGGTGTTGGGACCGGTCACCACGACCTGCGGATCGAGCGCGCTGATCGGGCCTAAGGTGCCGCCGCTGATCTCGATACGTCCAACATGGGCCGGGCAGGTCTTGGCGAACCCCCAGGCGATCACCACCTGGCGTTGCCGCCAAGGGGCTTCGGGCTCCGTCACCGGCATCGCCGATAACCGCATGTTGCGGCCATCAACCAGGGTCACCACCGCTTCGCCCCACCCAGCCCAGGCGAAATACGGCATCTCCTCGCTAGTCTGCACCTGCAGATCGAACTCCTGCGCCCCCGCCAGGTCCACCGTCGCCATCACTGGCTCGTTGGCCAGGGTCATTCGGCCGGAGTTGAAGACCTCGCGGCCACCGACGGTTATGGTGAACACGGCGGTGCCCGTGAACGGCGGCAGAGGCCGCCGCCACGCCTTCTGCCCCTGGTTGCGGTCGAGGCCGATCATCGCCGTGAAAGACACCCCGGCCGCCGGCAGCCGCACGCGGATCCGCGCCGGGGCGAGTGTGCCCAGACCATCCGCTGGCGACGCCGTTCCCATCGCCAGACCACCGGCAGCGGTGAAGGCGACCAGCGGCCGGTCCCAGGACCGGGCCAGGACTTCCAGGCTGCCACGAGGGGATGAACGCATCGCGCCCTCCTGGTTACGTTCCGCAAGGATCGAATTGAACGAGGCAATTTGCGAGCACATTGTGGTGCACCAAACTTCTACGGCTGCGTGGCCGTGAGCCGGGAGTAATCCAGGAGGCGATAGGCGGTGTCGACCACATCATAAACATTGTGGGAAGAGCACGCGACGCCTGCCGTGTCACGTCGAAATTCGATGGACAATCCGCCATCCACCGGGTCCTGGGAGACCAGGATGCCCTGGGCAAGGGCGTCGGCCTTGGCCTTCCAGAGCGGGTCTTTGGTCTCCTGCCACAACCGCGTCCAGACATAGACCAGACTGCCCGCCGTGCGAATGCCGCTACCCGCGGCGCGGCTCCAGCCCCAACAGGATGGACGCGACTCCAACGCCTTGGCGGGGTCGGGCTGGCGCTGCCAGTTCACATGCCGCTCCTCGCACCAGCGGGCGATCTCCATCACCAACTTCAGATCCTTGTCCTTGGCATCGGCGTAATCCAACAGCCAGTTGCAGTAGGACAAAGCGTGGGGCGCAACGGTGTCCTGTATGAGGATCATCTCCCCGCTGTGATAACCCACATTCTGCCAGAACATCTCGGACAGACAGTAGGTCTGCACCCATTTGTTGGCCCTGGCCTCGTTCGGGATGAACTCCTCAACGCCCAGTTCCTTGCGCACCCGGCCGAGGAACCAGAGCACCGCCTCCCCGCCATTGGTGCGCATCTCGGAGGGCCCGAACACTCCGCCCGGCCAGGGTTTCTCGCCGGTCTTCTTATCCCGGCCGGGCCAGGCGCCGTCCTCGGGGTCCTGGGTGGCGGCGAAGGCTCCGGCCAGGTCAAGGGCCGCGTCGCGGAAACGCGGGTCCTTGCCGGCAGCGTAGACGTCGAGATAGGCCAGACCGATCCAAGTCATCAGGGATACGTTGCCTTTGTAGACCACGGGTGGCCGGCCGCCGCGATGCGTGCCGTAGGCCATCCAGGCCGCGCGCTCGGCCAGCGCCAGGGCGTCGCGGCGCTCCTCCGGGTTGTCGGACCAGGCCGCGATCGCCGCGCAGGCGCGGGCAAACGAAACGATTGGCATGAGCAGTCCGCCGTCGCCGGCGGTCATGCTGCCCCAGCGGTAAAGGTTTCGCAACAACAAGGCACCGTCCTCGTCCCGCACCGCCCGGGCCGCGGCCAGGGCGCCTTCTTTGGCGGTCCGGTTCGGGGCCCAGTACGGCCCGGCGAAGGTGGCCATTTTGCTCAGCGGCACGATCTTGCCGCCGGGTACGTCCTTCTTGCCATCTTTCGGCACTCTGCCCGCGCGTATCTTCCAGGCGCTGTTCTCCAGGGGATCGCCGCCGATGAACTTGTACGCCTTGCCGGGGAACTCCGCCTGGCCGATCTCCTTGCCTGCGGCATCCAGCCCCGTTGCGATGATATACAAAGTGCCACTGGACGCCTCTTTCCAGAGCGGGGGCAATGGCATCCAAGGTTTCTCGAGTTCGCAGGACACCGCACCGGGGCCTTTCTCATTCCAACTCGGCTGCCCTTGATTCCAGCGGATCTCCCGCAAAGCCGTGATGCGATACTTGACCGCCCCCGGCACCTCGTTGAAGGCAATGGTGGGCGTGTGCAACGCGTAGAATTTTTGCAGGTGGATCGGACGTGTGCTGTAGAACGGTTGTTTGCCCGGTTCGCCGGGCCGGATCGGCTGGAGCGATTCCTCCTTGGCCTTGGCGGCCAAAACGCCATCAGCCTCCAACGGTTTGCCGTTGGGCTCCCAGGTGCGATTGTCGGCCTGGAGTGACGGCAAGGGCTGGTGGCGACTGACGTGGGCCCGAAAGGCGGTTTCCTCGGTCGTGCCGCCGGATTCCCACTTGGCCAGGCCGACCGCGTAGTCGCCGATGATGGTGCCTTCGTAATGGATGATGCCGTCCACCGGTGACTTGTCGGCCTTGGTCAGCGTGATCGCGCCCTTGAGTTTATTGCCCTCGACGATCGTCTGTCCGACGGCCGCGGGAACCTCGAAGGGTTTTGCTCCAAGAACTTTGACCCGCTCAATCTTGCCCGCGCTTACCCGCATGCGCACGAGAATGGTTCCACGGAGTTCACCAGACTCCATAGCCGAGCGGCCACTGAAACCGACGCCGAAAGGAACCCAGTCGATCAGCGACTCGGTCGCGGGTGTCTGGGGATATACGGTGCCCCGAACCGCGACTGGATCAGCCTTGCCCAGAAGGGCGGAACCGACCTTGGCGGGTTTGACCGTGCCCTCGACCTTGCCGCCCTTGGGGACCACATCGAGCGACACGTCGTCGGTCAGGACAGGGGGTGCCTTGGCATCCTTATTTCCGCCGCGCAGGCTCAGGAGGGTCAGCAGGTCGGGGGTCTGCGTGAGGCTGATCGTGCCGGTGATCCGCCCGTCGGTCGCCACCGTGAGCTGGTCGGTCTTCGCCAGCCACGGTAGGTTGCGCTGGGTCTCGATGGCGAACGCCGAGACGATCTTGTTGCCGTCGCGCAGCAGGTGCAGATCGACGATGCCCGTCGCGTTATCGAACTGCACATGGACGACCTCCTGCGCCGCAGCGGCTAGGCGTGGGGCGAGCAGGCAGAGAAATGCCAGCGCCGCTAACATTCCCATACGTGCGTTCTGTCGGATCTTCGTCAATACTGTGCCTGTCATTGTCTTTTCCTTCCGGGCTGTGCGGGGTTGAGTTGCTTGTCTTGTGATCTCGGGGTTAGAGGCTAGGCGTTAGGGGTTAGCGCCTTACCCCTACTTGCCCTTGATCGCCTCGATCACGGGGGCGAACTCGTCGGCGATAGGCGGAAGGGGGGGTGTGGGGCGGGTGGCAACCATCTTCTCCAGTTCGGGAATCGCCGACGCGGCGCCACGTCCCATCGCCTGCAGTTGGACCAGGTACGGCGCACGGTGACCGGCGCCTTTGTCCCCGCGCAGATTGATCCGGGTACCGTGCAGCAGGAAGGCGATCTTCTCCTCGCCCTCCAGGACCTGACCCAGGGGGTCCGCCAGCATGAGGTTGATGTCAAAACCCAGTTGCGGGTAGGCGCGTGCGACGGCCTCGCGGACCGTTGGGTCGGTCTTGAGGAGACCCAGCAGGTAGCGCACGCCCAACAGGCCATTGGACGCCAGGTAGGCCTTCGCCTGCTGGGTGAGTTCCGGCGCCGTCCAGCCCACGACAGCGGCGAAGTCGACGATCGACCGCCGCGTCGGCTCATCCTGCGTCTTCGTAAACGCCGCGACGAGCAGTGCGGTGCCCCGCTCCTTGCCCAGCACCTCCAGCGTGAGTTGCAGCGCCCGCCGCTCGGGGCGACCATCATCGCCCCCGCCGATCCAGGCGGCGGTCATCAGCGACAGCAACGCCTGCGTGCCCGGCGCCGCGTCGGGTTCGGCGACATTCAACGCCAGGATCGCCCCCGCCCGGATCTGCTCGTACGGGTCCTCCTTGGCCAGCCGGGTCAGCGTCTCCTTCGCCCCGCCGATGCCGGCGGTGACCATGGCGGTGACGGCGGTGTGACGGTACAGCGCGCTGGGAGAGGCGAGATGGGTCGCCAACTCCGCCGGTTTCGCCGCGCGGATCGCCTGGACGGTGGCCGGATTGTCGCCCGGTACGCCCTCCAGCGCCGGGCCGATGCAATACAGGAAGGCCGGGGTCTGGATGAGCAGGCGTTTGCCGACCGCCACCGGGCAACCCATCCAGGAGAAGTACGAGGCGGCCCCGGCGTAGCAGCCGACGAACTGGAAGGGATCGAAGTCCTTGTAGTACTGCTCGATAAAGATATCGGAGGGCGGTTCGGCGAAGCCGAGCAGGTTCCTGTCACTGACCACCTTGGGTTTGGCCGGGTCCTGCACGTCCACGACCACGAAACGAGCCATGGCCTTGTCGCTGCGGCCGCGGCCATCGGGACCGGTGCCTTCGGCCTGCCCGATCAGGTAGTGGCCGGCGACGACCGGGAAATCCAATGACCCGGTCAGACTGCCAACCTTCATCCCGGTGGTGGCGTCGGACAGGGCGGATCTGGCGTACCAGTACTTGCCGAACACGGTGGGAAACTCGGATTGATTACCCCAAGGTTTGTCCTTCCTGTCTTTCTTGAGAAAGAGTTCTTGCGCGGTGACGCTGTCGGGGCCGGTCCACTGCAGGCGATAGGCGCCGTTGTCGCCGCCGCCCCCGTCGTTAGTCGAAGAAAACATGATGGCGTCCTTCACCACCCCCAGCAGAAGACCGCGACCTGGACTGAGCATCGGCAATTCCCCCACCTTCACACCATCCGCGATCCGCAGGATGGGGTTGATGATTGGCGAGCTATACGGACCCGACCCATTGCCCACCAACACCGGCACGACCTCACCCGTGGGTCTGGCCAGGGGTACCACCCGTGGGACGGTGTAGTTGGATCCGGGGAAAGGACTTTCCCAGCAAAGTTTGCCGGTCTTGGCCTCGAAGGCACGCATGGTGCTGAAGCCGTTGCACCCCTTGCTGTAACCCGGGACGAGGAGCAAGCCCTTGCACAGTGTCGGCGATTGGTGGAACGTGCCGCGGTTGTCCCGCATCACCTGATCACGAAAACCCCAGAGCAACTTGCCGTCCAGATCCAGGCAGTAGACCTGCCCCTGGTTGAAGACGCCGTAGATGCGTTCGCCATCGCTGGCCAGGGTCGAGTCGGCATAGCCGACCTCACCGTACCAGGCATCCTGGAGTTGCAGGTTGAATGCCCCACCGACCGCCTTCCAGAAGTTCGTTGCCCCGAACCTCTCCTTGGTGAGATAGGCCTTCATTGCCTCGTCATCCGCGATGCCGGCAAACCCTTGCAGTGACGCGATGTCCTTGTCCAGGGCGCTCACCAGGGCGGCATCGCCAAAGGCCTCCACCTCGGGTCGCCAGCGCTTGGCCATGGCGCAGAGCTTGGCGGCGAAATCCTTCCGTTTCTCCAAGGAGGCGCCGCCATACATGTTGTTGGGCTGGCCACATGCCCCAATGCCCGGCCCACCGTCGGTGACCGTCCAGAGTGCCTTGGCCAGATCGATGAGTTTCTGAGCCTTGGCTGCCTGCTCCTCGGGCAGGGTCGGACGTGCCGGTATCTTTCCCTGGCGCATCTCAAACGGCAGACCCTCCAGCATCAACGGCATCATCCGCCGTTGCCAGAGCTGCTTGCCGGTCTCCAGGTCCCAGCAGGTCACGAAGTCGGGATGACCCACGGCGAACACCTTCTTGCCCACCATGATGGGATGCGACAGGCTCCAACCGGGCACGCGGGCCTTCCACTGGATGTTCTTGGACTTGGTGTCGGCGAAGTCCCAGATCTTCGTCTTCCTCCCCTTGACCTCGGCATCCACCTGGGTCGGCGTGCCGTCCCAGAACTCCAGCGGTGGCTGGGCGCCGGGGAAATGGCCCAAGGTCCAGCGGAAATACACTGGATTCTCTGGCGTGGGCTGGACGTCCGCCGCCCCCCAGGCCGGTGTGGGTGCCGGTGGTTCGCCAGAGAAAGCGGCCGGAACGGCCAGGCAGAGCGCCAGCATTCCAGTGAGGATGAGTGCATGGGGTTTCATGAGAATCTGGTCCTTGCGTGGTTGAGTTACTCGTCTTGTGACCTCTTTCATCTCTGTCCTTTCTACCTTGCGGGACCACGGGTCGGACTGGAAGCCGATGGGGTGGTCTCACCATAGGTGATCACAGGATCCCACAGGGTCCTGGGCACGGCGGGCGGCGTCCGGTCGTCCCGCAGAGGGATGTCCCCCAGCCAGAGTTCCTTTCCGTCCTCCAGGGTCACCCGGGCATCGGCCCAGACGGCCCAGTCCCAACTGATGCCGTCGCCGGCGTCCCCTGCCTCCAGGAGCAGTTCCCGGGCGCCCTTCAGGTCGACCGCCACCGGGACACCCTCCGCCTTGCCGCGCAGGACATCCGACCGGAACGCGACAGTATCGCCAACACGCACCGAGAAAACGACGCTTCCTTTGGCGTCCGGCGCGTTGTTGGCGTCCACACCGGCCACGGCCGAGAACGCGCGGGCGGGGCCGGGCAACACCACGCGCACCTTGCTGACGGCGTGGCAGAAGAGACCGCGCTGGAACTCCCGGGTCCCGATCTTCAGGGCCGTGCCCGCGCGGGAGTTCTGGAGGACCCGGTCGTTATTCGCCAGGACGACCAGTTCGGGGCCGGGGGGAGCCGCCTTGACCGTCGGCGGCCGTCGGGTGGCGGCGAACGCCAGCGTCTCGCCGGCGCGGACTGTCGTGTTGAGATCGTGGGCGGCGGTGGGGCGGTTCGTCGGGACGAGTTGTTCCGACCAGAGTGTCTCGTTGCCCTTGCGGATGCTGACCGTCACGTCGTTGCCGGCGCCGCCTTCCTGGCCGGGTGTCCCTTCGATGCGCACGACCCCGTCGTGGGGAGCGGTCCAGAGGCGGACGGTTCCCGTTGCGGGTGTGGGGATCATGTGGAAGAACCCGATCTCGGCGCCATCGGCGGCGCGCCAGGCGTGGGGGGCGTAGATGGTGAGATCCGCAGCCGTACCGTCCACGCGCTGCTGGTAGCGCCACTGGTTCTTGCCCTGGATGCTGGAGAAGCAGTCCGAGGCGCGCCAGGTGTCGGCGGCATGTTCGAAGAGCATGTGCCGGATCGCCGTGCCCGAGGATAGCGGCCCCTTTTCACCCTTGGCCACGACACTGATGGTATGCGGGCCCTTGGTCAGACCGCGTTTGATGAAGGCGAACTGGAAGAGCGTGGGTTCGCTGGCCCAGCAGTCCACGACGGCCACCGGTGCGCCATCGAGGTGGACCTCGGCCAGTCCCTGGTCCGGTCCCTTGACGGCACGCCAGTAGATGTCCTCGCCGGTGAAGGCGAGGCTGACGCGGGCGCCCTTTTCGACCGTCTGTCTGGCCACCCCACCGTTGTACCCGCCGTCGCGGACCTCGGTCCAAGGGCCATCATAGCGCGTCTCCGGACTCTGGCAGCCCACTCGCCGGGTGCGGCGGGCCTCGATGGGGTCGCACGATTCGAGCCACGGGGTGTATCCGTATTGCTGGCCGGGGTCCATCGTTCGACCGTGATGACACGTGACGGGATTCATCAACCACATTCCCGGCGGGGAGAATCCCAGGCGGGGTGGCATCTCCTCCGTGCCCAACTCCAGCCGAAACCGGCGGCCGCTCTGGCTCTGCCAGAACCGGTAGGCATACATCGTCTGATCGGAGAGGGTCGTGTTGTTGCGTTCGGCGTTGGTGATCCAGTAGCCCCAGGTGCGGTTGATGCCCCACCCATCACCGATGTGATAGGACCCGCTCCAGTCCTGCTTGCCCAGGTCGTCGCACCAGGACAGTCCGCTGAGGTAGTTGAAGGACAGGTATTTCTTTACGTACTGGTTGTAGGTGATGGTGAAGGCGTTGACGTAGGAACCCTTGCCGCCGACTCCCGGTTCGGTCCAGGCCCCGTTATAGAACCGCTGCCACTTGCCCGGCGCCATCTTGTCGGCGATGGCGCACCGGGCCACCCGGTGGCGCAGGAACGCCTGGCCGGGCGCGCCACGCTTGACCTGCACATAGTGGCTGGTGAAGAGATAGATGTACCCGCCACGTTCATCAACGTAGAGGATGAAGTCGCCGTCCCCGCCGTCGAACTGGAGGCCCGAGGATTCCGACGCGGGCCGACGCTGCCCGCCGGAAAGCAACGCGCCCTCGTGTTTCCAGGTCAGGCCCTTGTCGCGACTGCTGGCCAGGTGGATCTCACGGAGGACGATGTCGTGCTGCTCCTGCCGTTTCTCGACCTCGAAGTGGATCGGCGCGTAGAGGGTCTTGCTCTCGGCGTCGTACCACATGCCGCCGAGCAGGTAGGCGCCGTTCGGGAGTTTGGCGGCTCCATCGGGTTGGCGCACGGCGTTCTCGATGGTGGTCCCCTTGAAACGGAACACCGGCCCACGATAGCCGTTCTTGTACATGATCCAGTATTCCCCGTCGATCATGACGGGGCTGTAGGGAAAATCCATATCCACCGGATTCCGCTGACTCATGTAGTCGGGCAGACTCGCCATCTTCTCTTCGGTCATGGTGATGGTGAACGGCAGATGGCCGGACTGGCGGGACACCTCGGTCGCTTTCACGTCTCGAGTTTCTCTTGTTTCCTGTTTCGGCGACTCCGCCGCTTGAACGCCCAGCGACAGACCCAGTGCGATCAGCACTGCTGCGGACGCCGTTCTTGTGGTTGCGTTCATTTGTTTCTCCTTCCGGCTGTCGCCGCGGTTGGGGTTGTTGTTCATGACGTTTCTGATTTGGTTGATCATGGGTTCTTCCGTTCGGGTAGCATTCTCGATGGTCATTTCTCACCGATGCAGATGAGCATCCCCGGCGAATGCAGGTAGATGCGGCTGCCGATGGCGGTCAGGCCCGAGGTGTCCACCGCGAAGTTGAACCCGATGCCCTGGTAGTTGACGTGGCCGACTACCATGTTTGCGGTGGGATAGAGTTCGGCGGCTTTGGGGAAGTGCTTGGCGCTGATGTCGGGGGTGAATCCGGGAATGGTCAAGGTGTTTTCACCGACCTTCTTCGGCGCGGTGGGGTCACTGAGATCCCAGATCTTCGTCACCAGCGTTCCGACCGGTTTCGCCCCGACCGCCCCGCCACCACCCGAACCGGCGCCGCTCGCACTCAGGAGATAGCGACCAGCGATCGAGGAGATGCCCAAACGTTCCCGCTCCATGCCTTGGACGGGTTTGCCTGTGGCCGGATCGCAGTAACTTTTGCCGGCCACCAGCAGACGGTCGCTGAGGGCGAAGGGACCGTGGGCACTGGTGCCCTGGCATGGATAACCTGGGGCGATGACCACCTTGCCATCGGCGCCCAGGCTCAGGGGCCAGGCGTTGATCAGCGGGGCTCTGCAGTCGCCGCCCCACCCCTTGAACAGGGTGCCGTTGACCGAACAGATGAAACCCGAGCCCCAGTCATCATTCGTGTTGTCATTGCCGGCGGCGGTGCGCGGCAGTTGGCCCAGCGAGGCGCCAGTCTCGGGATCGATGAGATTGCCGCTATTGTGCACCAGCAACGACTTGCCACCGGGCAGGCGCATCAGATGGGGAGACATGTGATTGCCGTGAGTATTGCCCTGGCCCCAGTTCGAGTTGGCCCCGTGCATGACCTGATTGTCCAGCGTCTCCCAACGCACCACGCCGGTGCGCTTGTCGATTCCCAGGATGGAGGTCAACGAGTGCTCCCCCTGCCGCTTCCCCGCCGCCGGCACCAGCACCAGATCCTTCCACAGACAGGGCGAGGCGCAGTGGCTGACCGAACCCGGATTGAGTTCGGGATCGCGCCAGGCCCACAACCGTTTGCCGGTCGCCAGTTCATACGCCGCCACCTGGCCAAAACCCAGCGTGACCGCCACGATCTCGCCATCCGACACCGGCGAGGCCATCACATCGCTGACCGAACCTTGCCAGTTGTTGTCCAGACGGATCCTGCAGACCGCCTCCACGGCTTTCCCGAAACTCGAAGGACGACCTCTGCCAATAGTCAGTCGCGCGTCTCCGATGTAGGCCGCCCAGTTGCCGGCTATGCCCAGATTGAACGCACTCAGGACCTCATCGAGGGCCTTGGCCTGGTCCGGCATTTCCTTTTGCCATTGCGTCAGCACGTCGACCATATGTTGCAGCATAGGCAGACGTGGCGTCATGATCTGCCCGAGTTCCTCTGGGGTGCACTTCTTCTTCCTCAGGCCTACTTTCATCGCGTATTCCATCCGGCCCAGGGCAAGGCCCCGTTCGAACAGAAGTTGTTCCTTCGCCGCCTTGGCCGCCTCCGGCACCGCCCCGGCCGGCTGGCCGACCTCGCCCCGCTCCGGCAGGGTCATCCGTTTCAACTCATCCTGCCACAAAATCTTGCCGGTATCGGCGTCGTAGCAGACGACATGGTGCGGCGAGTACACGCCGACCACCCGTTTGCCGATGACCAGGGGCTGGGCATCAGTCCAGCCCGGGTGGGGCACCTTCCAAAGGATGTTCTTGCTTTGGCCATCTACGCTGTGCGACCAGGTCAGCGGCGGGGTGGCGCCGGGATACCAGTTATTGCCCTGGCCGGCGAAGCCGACCGGGTCGGTGGGCGAGGCCTTCCAGTCGGCATGACCGAAGGGGACCTCGCCGGCGGTGACTGCTGTCGTCAGCAGCAACGGCAGAAGGAGGGCGTTTCTCATCATGGTGTGATCATTCGGGGTGAGGGTGAACGAAGGCGGTGATGGTTTCAGGTCGGTTGTGCCCCGGCGAGGCTTTCCTTCCGCCGCTGCCAGCGCCGCAGGCGCCAGGGCCAGGCAGGCGATGCGGTTGAGTCCGCCGATGTCGATCCCATGCAGGGGGAGGGCTGGAAGGAGTACAGGGATCTCCATCAGGGGCCAAAGTTGGTGGTCCCGGATACCAGAAGTGGTTGAGCATTTGATGGTTATACCGAGCCCGCTGCCGTTCATGGTGCCATGTTCCAGAAACGCGGATAAGCCGCTGATCGGCAAATCGGCAAATCGGCAAACTCTTAAGATCAAACAGGATGCGGTCTGGTTGATGCTGGCGTCAGGTTTCAGAAAGCTTATGTTTCTGTCCGAGTTAAGTTATGGAAACCGGCCCCGCCTTGTTCGTCTGCCTGTCGTCTCTGCCCGAGGAGCAACCCTTCTTTGACGGGGTGCGCGCGTATGTGCGACAGCATCGTCTGCCCTGGGATCTGGTGCCGGCCATCCACGGCAAGTGCTTCCCGTACCTGGACCGTCTGGTCCAGGCACGGGATACCGATGTCCTGATCGGCCGCCTGGGCAAGGAACCCTACCTGCTGGCTGCGCGTGCCAGGGGCCTGCGCTGGGTGGAATGGGTCGCGGATCTGGATCGTGCCACCGGCGAGGCCCAGATCGGGATTGACGATGCTTCTCTGGCGAGCCAGGCGGTGGATCACCTGATGAGCCTGGGCATGCAGCGCTTCGCGGTCATCGGCCCGCTGACAGGCCACGTGCCGCATCGTGACCGCCGGCATCGCGCCTTCATCGACGAGCTGGCCCGACGGGGCCATGATTGCGCCGTGGTGCGCCGACAGGTCAGCGAGCCCTGGGAGGACGATCTGGTGGCGCTGATCCGGCGCGTGCCCGGCGGCCTGGGGATTTTTGTCTACCATGATGACATGGCCCTGCATGCGATGCCCCACCTGCTCAAACGCGACCTGAGGATCCCAGGAGAACTCGCCATCCTCGGCTGCGGCGACACCCGGCTGGGGCAGGTCAGCACCCCAACCCTGTCTTCGGTCCGCCTGCCCCATTTCGGCCTGGGTCAGGCGGCGGCCCGTCAGGCCCACCAGCTGCTGTCGGGAAACCGGCCTGAACCAGTGCTGCTACCAGGAGCCGGCATCGCCGAACGCGCCACCACCCTGGGCGGCAAGGAGGCCGGCGACCCCCTGCTGGCCCGGGTGCTGGCCCGGGTGCGGCGCAAAGACCGGCCCCTACCTGATGTGGCGGAACTGGCCCAGCATTGCCGGCTGGACCGGCGGCGCCTGCATGAGCGCTGCGTGTACCTGCTGGGCCGGCCACCCAAGACCTGGCTAATGGAACGTGCCATGCAGCGGGCCGCCGCCCTGCTGGTGGATACCGATCTGCCGCTGTCGGCCATCGCCCGGCGCTGCGGTCTGACCCAGAAAACTCACCTCATCGCCCGCTTCCGCCAGCGTTTCGGTTTGCCGCCGGACCGCTTCCGCCGGCAGACGCGCGAGGGGAAAGTGGAACGCTGAAGATGCGCGATGTGCCAACCACGATGGGATGCGACAGGCCCCAGCCGGGCACGCGCGCCTTCCAGAGGATGTTCTTGGACTTGGTGTCGGCGAAGTCCCAGACCTTCCTTTGTCGGGTCCTGCCTTGCTCCGTGACCTCGCCATCCACCTGGACCGGTGTGCCGTCCCAGAACTCCAAGGGCGGCTGGGCGCCGGGAAAATGGCCCAGGGTCCAGCGGAAGTACACCGGGTTCTCCGGGGTGGGCTGGACGTCGGTTCGCCCGCAGGGCGAACCGGGAAGACCACTGCACCGGCCACTTTTGGGAAGGGCGTTTCAAATCAGTACGCCTTCTCGATCAGGCCGCTGTTATCGCCTGCATGGCATACGTTGATTTGAATCCTATTCGCGCCGCCATTGCCAAAACTCCTGAGGATTCTGCCTACACTTCAATTCAACTTCGTATCACAACCCGGCAGCCCACAGCCCGCGTTGCCGCCCTGGCGGCGACGATTCCGGCGGCAGCGCCGCCGTCTGCATCCTCGGCAGAGGATGGATTGTGGCTCTCTCCTTTATCACGCTGCAGTTGCCCACCACCCGAAGGCGCGGCAGCGCCTTTCCCACCTTCTCTTGATGAATACCTGGAACTTGTCGATGCCACGGGCCGCATCGTCAAATCTGGCAAACGTGGTGCCATCCCGGCGGACTTACTGCCCATCCTGACCAGACTCAAAATCGACGCCGAACCCTGGGTCGATCTCATGCGCCGCAAAGAAGGATTCTGGGGCACCGCCATTGGATCCGCGCTGAGCCGAACCCCCGAAGCCGCCCGCCGAGGCGTGAAATGGATCGCGGAGAAAATTTGTATCCATGCGTCGGAAGTCGTCACATAGAAAACTGAAGGCTGCACAAGTCGAAGCCAAAAGGGCGCGGCAGCGCCCTGGAGTCTTGTTGGCTGATTCTGCAAATTGATGGGTAAATTCAGGGATATCACCCATTCACGACCCAACCCCCGGCCATTTGGCCGGGGGTTGGGTGGGTTTGGGGGACTTTTCGGATGGTCTGGGACCACCTTGGGGAAACGCCAGTGTTTTCATTGTGAAAGTGCGTGTCCTTGTTCCGTGCCCTATGCTTTGGATCATGCGTTGAAAATGGCGCGCCATTTTCAATCCCATGGATCCGGTTGTTCGCTCGAATTCGTTTCTGCCCGACTGGCTATCTCATGGAATCAACCACGGTAATGATATCGTTGGCCTCCGCTTCGGAATTGACGCGTACCGAGAGATAGACGCCTTTCGCACCAAAAGCATCGAGTATGCGCTTGGCCTCGTCAACACTCGCACCGAGAATCTGCACTGATTTCCCTGCACCTAGAATCCGTTCATACAGATCGTACCACCTGGAGTTGCCGGCGCCTGGTTGGCTGGCGCCGGGGGTCCACTGTACCGCATCCAATGCCGGAATGGCGAGCAGGTGGTCAAGGTGACAGATGCAACTTGGGCCATCCAGATGAAACAGAGAGCAGTCCAACCATTCGCATTGACGCTGCAATGGGGGAACGACGAATTCCTTGAACATTTCAGGCGAGATCATCGCTGCGAAGTCGCACTGGACTTGAGAGACCTTTCCTGGGCCCCAAATATGGAAGTACGTGAATGCGGAGGAGCCGTCGGTCAGGCTGATGTGTTCGTAGTAATCCTCGAATGCCGCGAAGAAGGCGTGGTTGACTTCCTCCAGTTTGTCTACCACCCATTTTGGTCGGTCAACAAGATCGTACAGTAGGTTCTGTGTTCCTCGTATTTCGGCAAGCACATCCAAGTTCGATCCGAACGGGGGCATGCCAACGATAAAGTCCCCCTGGCTGCTCTTTTGCACCTGCAGCATGATGCGTTTGTATGCATTCCACCAGGGTTCTGTCTTTGACAGAGACAGTGTCGGGCAATCGTCTGGACTGGCAATGCATTCCTCGTACCACACGGTATTGTCATCAAACTCCGGTTCTGCCCCGAAGCAGGCCGCCAGTTGAACGCAGCCATAGTCCGTGTGCGCAATTGGGAGATTGTCGGCAGGAAACCTGGAGCGGGACAATGAATATCGTTGGTTGGATGCAAACCAGTCGGGGGTGGTATGACGTTCACGCGGGGTCTTCGGTTTCGGTGGCAACGGGACGTCATCTCTCGCCGCTTCCAATGGTGGCAGTCCCGACAGCGTAAGCACGGGACCTTCCTGCCGCCACCAGCGCCTGTAGTGCTCCTGCGTTTGCTCCCAGTTGTCTTTCCATCGCGGTCTATCGAATCTCATTTGTTCTCCTTTGGCCAGCAAGCCGGTGAGGGTGAGGTGGAATGTTTCATGACAGGAAGATCCTTTCGTGGTTGCTGTTCATGGTGCTTCTTCGTTTCTGATTTGTGTCGTGGATTGAGATGTCGGTGTGTCCTCCGTGGCCAGCGTCCAGGTCTTGCCAGCCGCCGGCTCCGCCGCCGAGACCAGGCCCAGGGTGACGAGCAATGCTACTGATATTGCCTTGGTGATTACGTTCATCCGCTTCTCCTTCCGGTTGTTGCCGCAGTTGCGGTTACTGTTCATATCGCCTGCTTCCATCTCGTTCGTGTCGTGGATTGCGATTCTGGTCTGCATGTTCCTGTCTCGTCAGTACTGGGCCGTCACGGCCACTTGGCCGGTCAGGTCCTTCAGGGTGATGGTTTCCTTGTCTTTGTTGAACTCGGTCCACGGCTTGCCGTTGACGGTGACGGCCTTGATCGGCGCAGCCTTGGGATGGCGGAAACGCAGGACCACTTCTTTGGGCGCATTCCGGGACGGCATCTCGACGGTGGCGTTGATCTTGCCGTTGTCCACGTCGGAGACGATCTCGTAGGCCACTGTCCCGAAGAAGGTCGGGGCGTTCTTGATGGCGATCTTCTTGCCCTGTTCCAGCCACGACCGGGGCGTCGCCTTGGCAAGCCACAACGTTTTGTCAATTTCGATTACCAGCATTCTGCGTACACGCATCTGGAAGGCGGCTTCAACAGCCGTGTAGCCTCGCCCAAGTTCCTCCCCCGGCCCCAACTTCGCGCCTGCGTTTCCTATCCTATACCCATCACGTGAATAGATAGGAAACACGTACAACGCGCGCAGAAAACCTGGGATATTGTCGTCCAGAAGATTGGTCCATGTATGTTCTTCTTTCATGACAGCGTAGTGAAACGCGGAGACAAAATACCTCTCCTGGGCAAGGTCAAGAATGTCCTGCGCAATCGGTTCATCGACATCAAAAACGCCCCGAGAGACAAATAAAATACCGCCGCAATTTGATTCCCATCGATTA
>CAZZJC010000064.1:0-18756 GCA_964654285.1 uncultured Candidatus Kuenenia sp. | reverse complement strand
CTCTGCCTGGGTGGGGACTTGCACCCCACGGATGCGTGCGCTGATGGGCGCACGAACAGCGGGCCACCGGCCCGCACGAAGTCCAGGTTTCCACCAATGGATCAATCAGTCACGTCCACCTGAAACGCGCCTGGATTCGTCAACCTGTTGGTGAATCCCCAGTAAGGAAGACCACCGCACCGTTCATTGACCCTGGCTGCGCGGCGGCGCAGACTCGGCCGCATGCTCCGTTGCCGGAATTCCCGCTGCGCCGTGCTGGCGTGGACCTTCCTGCCCATGTTCGCCGGCCCGGCGCTGCTCGCGATCCTCGCTCCTGCCGCCCCGGCGAAGGAGCAGACCCTCGCCATCGACCTGCCCGCCCTGGCGGGATCGGCGGCGGATCGGCAGAAGCGCGCGGAGGCGCACCTCGCCGCGACCGCGGTGGAGCTGCCCGCCGGATCGATCACCCTGGCCGACGTGGTCGCCATCTTGGCGGCCAGCGGCAATCCGACCCGGCTGGCGGCCGGGGCCGACCCGGCGCGTACCGCCACGCTGGCCGCATCCAAGGGAACCTACTGGCAGGCGGTGGCGCAGGTGTGCGCCGCGTTCCAGGTCGAACCGCTGCCGGGAATGACGCATTTCCCGGTGCCCGAGCTCTACAACCAGGAGGGCGAATTCCTGCCGGTGCAGGTCGGGCCGGTCGATCTCGCCCCGGCGCGGCACCGGCCGCGGCTCGCCCCCTGCGGCGGCGCCCTGGCGCTGGTGCAGGAGGCCGCGGTGGTGCGCCGGCGCGTGGTCGATGGGCGCGGCGAGAGCGGCGCCTGGATCCAGGCGACGATCGCCGTCCGCCTCGAACCCCGGGTGGCGGGCGGGATCCTGGGATCGACCGTCGTGGCCTGGAACGGAGCGTCCGAGGCCGGTGGAAGGAATCTGCGGCTGGCGCCTGAACGCGGCGAATCCCCCGACGCCGCCCGCCTGCGCCTCGACTCGCCCAGCGCCGACGTGGCCACCGCCACCATCGCGGCCGAACTGCGCCTGGGCGTCATCGCCGCGTGGTCGAGCGAATCCGCCCTCGCCCCGGGCGATGCCGCCAACCTGTCCCTGGGCGAGCAGCGCCTGGTGCTCGCGCTCGCCAGGCAGAACGACGGCATGCAGCTCAGCCTGAAATGGACGGAGGGCGCCCTGCTGGGCACCCCGCAGCTGCGCCTGGTCCGCGAGGGCGCGCCACTGCCGCACAAGGGCACCAGCACCGATTCCAACAACACCAGCATCACCACGACGCTGACCTTCGGCGATCCTTCCGACGTGGTGCACCAGGCGCGGGTGGCCGGCCATGTCCGCCTCGGCCAGGTCGCGATGCCGCTGCGGATTCCGCTCGACCTCGCGACCCCGGTCGAGGCCCTTTCCACCGGCGATCCCGCCTCGCTCGCGCCGAGCCGGGTGCGCTGGGCGGCCGGCGATGCCACGCTGCTCGAAGCCCTCGGCCGGCTGGCGGTCGACGGCCAGGCGGTGATGCTGGAGGTCGGCATCGACGGCCAGCGCCGGGCGATGCTGCCGGCGGTCGACGGCACCTGGTGGGAAGCCGTGGTCGCCACCTGCCGCGCCTTCGCCCTCACCATCATGCCGCCCGCCAGGACCGACGAGGGCCGGACCGCGGAGGAACGCATCGTCGGCGGGCCGCTGAGCCTGGCGGCGGCGGGGCCGGGCCGGCCCGGACTCGGCACCCTCCAGGCCTGCGGCCCGGTCCTGGTCGAGATCCAGCGCGCCGACCTCGACGACAGCCGCGGCCTGGGCAGCCGCGGCCGCAGCCTGCAGGTGCGCTGCCGCCTGCGCCTCGAACCCAGGGCCGATCCCGGCCGCATCGGCCAATCCACCATCGCCTGGGACAGCCTGGCGCGGGTTGGCGAACTGGCCTTGCCGGTGGGCGATGGCGACGCCGGAGGCAATTCCCCGGCGATCCGCTCGCGCCGCTTCGAATGCGACGAGGGTACCAACCGGTCGCAGGACGGCGGCCCGGCCCGGATCGACCACCTGCCGGCCGGCCGGCAGACGGTGCGTCTCACCGGCCAGGCCGTGCTGCCGCTGCTCCAGCCGCAGCGGATCGACCTGCGCCTGTCGCCGGGGAGCTGGACGACCCGGCCGTTCGGGGCCGGCACCCTGTCCGCGACCGTCGCGAGCGCGGCGCAGACCGAGGCTTTCGGCCTGCCGTCCCGTCCAGGCCTCTTGGTAGTCCAGAGCGGGACGGACGATGACCCGCATCTCGTCCTCACCGGACCGGACGGCAAGGGCATCAATCTCGAACCCGGCAACGGAGCCCAGCGCAACGGCCGCAATCTGCAATGCTTCCCGCTTCCAGCCGATCCGGCCGGCGAATACGCCCTCAGCGCGAAGTGCACGCTGACCACCGGCGACGTGCGCCTGCCGATCGCAGTGACGGTCGAGCTGCCGGAATAAACCCCGACCGCGCCTGGCTGACCGCCGGCTTCAGGTCGACGACCCGGCGACAGGCCGCAGACGATGGCGGGCAGCGCCACAGCCACCCGCCCAGGGGCGATCCGGCGGTTGCCCGGCCGCCGGTGCGGCGACCGTGCGCGCATGCGACTTCCGAGAGCATTCGTGGCCGCGCTGCTGCTCGGCGGCCTGGCCGCCGGCGAGGCGAAACCCGCGCCGGGATTCCTCGCCACCGAGGCCGCCGCCGCGCTGGAGGCGCGCCTGGATGCGTTCTGCGGCGAATCCGATGCGGCGAAGCGCGCGGCTGCCGCCGAGGCGCTGGCCGGCGCCGCCAGCGGTCTGACCACGGATGAACTCCTCGCGCTGGCCGCCGGCGAACTGCCCCAGGGCGCCGACGGCCGCCCCGGCCTGCGCCTGCCGGTGCCGCGCGCCACCGCCGACAAGCGGGCGTTCTTCCACCTCCTGGTGCCCGGCGGCTACGACCCGCGCGAGGCGCTGCCGCTGGTCGTGCTGCTGCATGGGCCGCAGGCCGGTGCGCTGATCGGCAGCGGCGACGCCGACCAGCTGCTGCCCGCATCGGGATCCTTCGTGAAGGCCGGTTTCGCAGTGCTGCTGCCGACCACCAGCAAACCCGGCGCGGCGTGGGCGGAAACGCCGCAGGTCGGCCTGGTGCACCGCCTCATCGGCGCGGCGGCGCGCCTGGTGCGGATCGACTTCCGCCGCCTCGCCATCGTCGGCTATGGCCACGGCGGCACGGCGGTGTGGACGCATCTGCTCGACCAGCCCGGCGTGTGGTGGGCGGGCGTGGCGGTGTCGGGCCGCGCCCCCAAGGATCTCGCGCAGCGGCTCGATCGCCTGAACGGCGTGCCGCTCTACCTCTTCCAGGGCGAGGCCGAGGACGACGGCGGCTTCCCGCCCCAGGCCGAGCGCACGCGCGCCGCGGTGGAATGGCTGACCAGGGCGAAGATGCCGCCGACCGTGGTCGAGGTGCCGCGGCAGATCGGCGTGCCGGTGGCGAAGCGCTGGGACGCCATCGCCGGGTGGCTCGCCGCCCTGCCGGCGCAGGCGCGTTCGCCCCGGCCGCTCTTCCTGCCCCCGCCCGGCCGGGCGGCGCTCGGCGCCGAGGCCATCGATCCGCTGGAGATCGGCGACGATCCGGCCCTGGCGCTGATCCGCGCCGGCCAGGCGCGCCAGGCGATCGCCCTGCTCGACGGCCGGCTGGTCGCGAAGCCGACGCGGCGCGACCACTACCTGCGCGCCCTCGCCCGCCTGCCGGCGCTGAACGATCCCTTCCCCGAGGTGCAGAACGCCTGGGAATTCACACGTTCGCCGTTGAAAGAGCAGTGGACGGACACCAATTGCCATGACGCCATGCAGGATCTCATGGCGGCCCTGCGCATCGATGCGGCCCCGCCCAGGGACTTCGTCGCCACCGTCTACCGCCTGGCCGCGATGATCCACGCCCGCACCACCCTGGTCACCATCGTCCATGGGGCCAAGAACGCCTACGCCGATCCGCTCAACGCCTTCAACTCGGTGGTCCGCACCAGCAATGCCGCCGGCGGCGACGCGCCGGCCCTCGCCGCCCTGGTCGCCATCGTCAACCGCTGCCTGCCCGCACCCGTCCCACCGGACAACGCCAACGGCCCGACCCAGCCCACCCTGCCGCAGGCGGTCGAGGCGCCCCGGCGTTGAACTCGCCCGCCGCCAGCGCGGCGGTAGCTTCCCGCCCGGAGATCCCGCCATGGTCATGGTCCAATCGACGATGCTGCCGCTGGGCACCGCCGCGCCCGCCTTCGCCCTGCCCGACACCGACGGGCGCACGGTCACACTCGCTGAATTCGCAGGAAAACCCCTGGTGGTCGTATTCATGTGCAACCACTGCCCGTTCGTGAAGCACCTCGCCCAGGCGCTGGCGGTATTCACCACCGACGTCGCCAAGCAGGGCGTCGCCGTGGTCGGGATCAACAGCAACGACATCACCACCCATCCCGCCGACGCCCCTGACCGCATGCGGGAGGAACGCGCCGTGCGCGGCTGGACCTTCCCCTACCTGTTCGACGCCACGCAGGAGGTCGCCAAGGCCTACCGCGCCGCCTGCACCCCCGACTTCTACCTCTTCGACCGCGCCCACCGCCTCGTCTACCGCGGCCGCTTCGACGCCACCCGCCCGCACCAGGGCACCCCCGACGGCGCCGACCTGCGCGCCGCCGTCGCCGCCGTCCTCGCCGGCAAGCCGCAGGCGCTCGCGCAACTGCCGTCGGTCGGCTGCAACATCAAATG
Source organism: uncultured Candidatus Kuenenia sp. (assembly GCA_964654285.1). GTDB lineage: Bacteria > Planctomycetota > UBA11346 > UBA11346 > UBA11346 > BJHQ01. The sequence goes on along the minus strand of CAZZJC010000064.1, from coordinate 14,043 downwards.
GAAGAAGGACGCGGCCCCGGAATGGTTTGTCTGAGCCGTCATGTCAGATCCAGCGCGATGGCGATGCCGTAGTCGACCTGATCCATCAGCATTTCCGGAAGAATCGCGATCCGTTCGAGGAACCTGGACCTGTCGAGGGCAGCCATGCTGGCGCATACCACGACGGAGTCCTTCGGCAGAAGACCTTCTCCCTTGCGGATGAACACATTGCCTGGGATTTCAGCGTATCTGCGGTTCGAAGTGATGCCGATGACGACGACGGTATTCCAGGTGGATCGATTGATGGCATCGGCCTGGACGACCAGCACCGGTCGAATGAACGAAACCTCGCTGCCGGGATTGTCGCCTGCATCGACCATCCAGATCTCGCCGCGACTCACCATTCCAGGTTCCTGATCGCGGCGATCCCCAGTTCATCTCCAGCACCTTTGGATCCTGTGGCGCCTTTGCCGGAAGGCAGGTCGTGCATGACTGCGTTGATCCGCTCGGTGAGCGCCTCATGCCGGTGGTTCTCCAAGTACTCCGCCAAGGCTTTGGCATACAGTTCCGACCTGGATATATCCCTTTGTGCCGCAAACAGATCCGCAGCATGACCAAGCGCATCGGGAAGGCTGATGGCGGTTTTCATACTTTGGTTATACCGGAGAGGCGTCACGTGCAAGCACGCCGGTCGGGTCATGCCCCGACCGGAAAAGCGACGTCCTACCACCGCACTCCAAACGCAATGCGCAGGCGGGGCAGCGCAGCGTCCCCCGCCGCCCGGATGGGCAAGCTCGTGGCCAACGGAAGCACGCGCGGTTGCGTCCGTCCGGTCAATCCGGGTCCAGGGCAGGGCCCTGGTGGGGCGGGCGGGGTGGAACCCCGCGGATTACGCCACCAAGGTCGATGTTGACATTCGCAGGCGGGGCAGCGCAGCGCCCCCCGCCGCCCACATGGGCAACCGCGTGGCCGACGGAAGGACGCGCGGTTTCGCCCTTCCGGCCAATCCGGGTCCAGGGCAGGGCCCTGGCGGGGCGGGCGGGGTGGAACCCCGCTGATCACGCCACCAAGGTCGATGTTGACATTCGCAGGCGGGGCAGCGCAGCGCCCCCCGCCGCCCACATGGGCAACCGCGTGGCCGACGGAAGGACGCGCGGTTTCGCCCTTCCGGCCAATCCGGGTCCAGGGCAGGGCCCTGGCGGGGCGTGGCGGGGTGGAACCCCGCGGAAAACACGGGCGGGGTGGAACCCCGCGGAAAACACGGGCGGGGTGGAACCCCGCTGTTTCACGCCACGTTCGCCGTCTGCTCCCGCAAGCGCTCCACCGCCAATTTCGCCTCCAGCACCAGGGTGGTCAGACGGGCGTCGTTGGCTTTCGCGCCGGTGGTGTTGATCTCGCGGCCGAGTTCCTGGAGGAGGAATTCGAGTCTGCGGCCCTGGTCGTCACCCGGCGGCGCCGCGATGATCTGGTCCAGGGCGACGAGGTGGCTGGCGAGGCGGGTCAGTTCCTCGCTGACATCGATGCGCTCGGCGACGAGGGCGATCTCGCGCGCGAGGATCTCGGGCGTGATCGCGGCGGCCTGCTGCCCGAGTTCGGCCATGACGGTGCGGACGCGCTCGACCAGCGTGGCGGTGAGACGGGGCAGGCGGGCGTCGGCCTCCTGGCGCATGCTGGCGACAAGCTGGCGCAAGCGGCCGGCCTCGGCCTGGAACCAGGCGGTGAGACGCTGGCCTTCGGCCTGGCGGGCCTCGGCATGGGCGGCGAGCGCGGTCGCCAGGGCGGCGCGCACCGCTGCGGCCACCTCGGGCGGCGGGGCGGTCTCCGCCGCTGCGCTGCTGCGCTGCACCAGGGTGGCGGCGGCATCAAGGGTTGGCGGCGGCGCGCCCAGCACCTGCGCCAGGCCGGCGAGTTCGCGCCACGCGGCGGCGATGCGCTCGCGATCGATGCCGGTCGCGGCGTCGCCGGCGATCTGGACCTGCACCGTCAGCGCACCGCGCCCGACGCGTTCGCGCACCAGCCGGCGCAGCTCGTCCTCGAGCGTCGCATCGCGCAGATCGCCGCGCACCGCGATCTGCTGGCCCTTGTGGTTCACCGACGACAGCGCGACCTGGACGCGCCAGCCGGCGGCCGTGGCGACACCTTGGCCGAAGCCGGTCATGGAGATGAGCATGGATTCCTCGTTGCTGCGTGGACGGCGCGATCGTACCTCGGCGGTTCAACCGAGAAAACGCATTTCAACCACCGGAAAACCCACAACCTTTTCTCCTGACCCGGTGATGAGCAGCCTTCAGGCTGCTCACGGGGGGAGCGCCGAAGGCGCGTTACGGGGGCGGGCAGCCCCCGGACAAACAAGAACTTGGGACGGCGAAGCCGACTCTTCCGGCGAAGCCGGAACCCCACGCAGCGGGGAAGTTCTTTGGAAGAGAGCGCAGGTCCTCACCCGTTGGGTGAATGCCGGGAAAAGCCGGCCTGACCTCCATCCCCCGTGAGACCGTGGTCACGTCAACCGCTTCTACCGTAAAATCCCTGTGAAAATCGCAAGAGTACCCCAGATGCAAGGCGGGCGGAAGGAGTTGGGCAGCGCCCGATGACCGACGACCAACGCCGCAGTTGGGGCGCTATTGCGATTTGTGGGTTCAACCGGTGCTGTCGCCCGCCGTCTTGAGGCGGATGCTGTCCGACGAGCGGCCGGCCTTGCGGCGTTGTTCCGCGACGTGGTCGAGTTCAGCGCCGACCGCGTCGGCGATGCGCGACAGGGCGCCACCAGCACCCAGGCGCTGGCGCACCTCGGTGAGTCCCGCCAGGCAGGTGGCGCGGCCGTCGCCGTCCCACAGGCGGCACAGGTGCGCGACCAGGCGCGGCAGGTCGAGCTGGTCCTGCAGGACTTCGGGGCAGACGCGGCGGCCGGCGACGATGTTGGGCAGGCCGACGTGGTCGGTGCGGATGAGGTGGTGCACCAGGCGGGCCTGCACCGGGTCGGTACGGTAGCTGATGATATGGGGCAGGCCGATGAGCGCGGCTTCCAGGCTGGCGGTGCCGCTCGCGATGAGGGCGACGTGGGCGGCGGCGCAGAGTTCGCGGTAGCGACCCTCGATGAGCGGCGCGCCGGCCTCGCGGTAGAGGTCGCGGTCGAGATCGCCGACCCGCGACACCGCGATGCGGATGCGGCCCGGTTGGCGCCCGGCACAGCGCTGGGCCGCAGCCTCGGCGGCGCGGTTGAGCAGGCCGACGAGCGGGCCGACCTCGCGCGCACGCGACCCCGGCGCGACCAGGATCAGGCGGTCGCCGGGCGCCAGGCCGAGTTCGGCCCGGATCGCGGCAGGATCGGGCGGCGGAGTGAGCAGGTCGAGCAGCGGATGGCCGACGAAGTCGGCGGCGCCGCCACCGCTTGCACGGAAGCGCTCGAAGAGCGGCGGTTCGAAGGGGAAGAAGCAGAGCAGCCGGTCGATGGTCTGGGCGATGGATTTCGCCCGGCGCGGCTTCCAGGCCCAGACCTGCGGCGCGACGAGGTGGACGAAGCGCACGCCCTCGCGGCGCAGCGGCGCGAGGCGGCGCAGCAGGCGCAGGTTGAAGCCGGGATAGTCGACGGTGAGGATGACCTTCGGCCGGCGCGCGCGGATGGTCGCGGCGAGGCTCCAGCCGAGGCGCAGGAAGCGCGGCAGCCGCGCGAGCACGGGCAGGAAGCCCATCACCGCGAGACCGTCGATGTCCTGCTCGATCTCCACGCCTTCGGCGGCGAGGCGTTCGCCGCCCATGCCGGCCACGATCAGGTCGCTGCGGCGACGGCGCAGTTCCCGCACCACCGCGGCGGCATAGGCGTCGCCGGAGGGTTCGCCGGCGCAGACGAAGAGATCGCAGGCGGGGACGAGATGCATGGCCGGCGGGGATGGTGGCCGGCCGGCGGCAAGGGGAAGCGCGGCGATCCGCTTCAGTGCGGACCCGCCGTGCGCCAACGTGCCAGGCCGATGGTCGCGGGATCGAGCACCCAGACCCCGGCGCCATCGGCTTCGGCGTCGTGGCCGAGCAGGCCGCGCACCAGGCCGGTGGGGTCGAGGTCGATCTCGTCGAGGGGAGCGAGCGGCAGTTCCCAGCCGTGCCAGGTGGCGGTGGCGAGGAGGTCCGAGAGCAGGCCGTCGGCGCCGGCGGGATCGCGGCGGGCGAGGAGCGCGAAACCGTGCGCGCGCGCGGCGGCAGCGAGCGCGGCCATGCGGCGCAGATGCTTCGCCATGGCCGGGTCGGCGAGACCGGGAAGCTCCTCCGCGACGCCCGCCTGATAGCGGTCGAGCAGCCCGTCGGCGGTCAGCACCTGGACCAGGGTGGCGGGATCGTAGCGGTAGCGGGTGATCTTCACCGGGTCTTTCCCTGAGCTTCCAGCGCCAGCACCGGTGCGAACAGGCGCTCGCGCTCGCGCCGGCCGGCCTCGTTGAGGGTCAGGCCAAGCACGCCGGGAGCGGATTCCCAGAAGGCCTCGCGCGCCAGGGGGCCGCAATCGATGGTGGTCGCCTTGTAGGAGGTGGCGACATCGCGGACCTGGGCGAGCAGCGCCGTGAGCGTCCTGGCCTCGACCGCCGGAGCGGCAGGTTCCGCCAGCACGACCCGCACTGCGCCACGCGCGAAGCAGTCGGCCACCAGCCACGCCACGGCCTGGCGGTAGGCGCGGTGCTTCCAGGCGACCAGCCGGTCGAGGCCGGACAATTCGATCAGCACGCCCTCGCCGGTGAATCTCAGCGACTGGCTGGCGACGATCTGGGCCAGCAGCGGCGATTCGCCCCACGCCACGGCAGGCGCGGCGAGGCGCACCCGGCAGGGTTGACCCTCGTCGGATTTCTGCAGCCAATGCCAGCGGCGGTCCTCGGTGGCTTCGACCCGGTTCAGGACCAGCACCGCGGGATCGGCGGCCTGGTGCAGGCGCTGGTCGGCACCGAGCACCAGCGCTGCGCCCGCGCCGGGCGTGACCAGGCGCAGCGCAAGCGCGCGGCCGTTGCCGGCCAGATGCAGGCTGCGTGCCGTCGCAGGCAAAGCGACCTGCACGGCGCAGGTCGTGGCGTCGGCGGCGACCTCGACCGGGACCGGCTGCGCGCCCGGTTCGAGACGGGCGCTCCAACCTGAGGCGCCACCGACCGGACGCAGCACCACCGGCAGCACCTCCTCAAGGTAGCACGCGGTGGGCAGATGGTCCCAGATGCCGATGGACGGTGGTTCAGCCGCGCCGGCTCCGGCCGCCGGCGCGCAGACGGCCCCCCCGACGGCGAGCAGGGCGACGAATCGACGCAGGATCCTGGACATCGCCATGCGACTCCACCTGTTTCGTGGAAAATCGCAAGTGCGCCCCCGAGGCAAGTCGGGTTGAGGAAGCCGGGCGGCGCCAGCGGAGCCGATGCGCAGACGGCCGACGCAGCAGAAGGGGGCGATGGCGATTTTCAGGAGGTTCAGCGTTCGGATCTGGCCTGCTGCCGGTATTCCAGGTTCACCTTGCTGACCGCCAGCGTCCAGGTCGCGCCCGGATTCGCGAGGCCGAACAGGCTGACCGCGAGGGTGGCGGCGGAACGCGGCACGCCGCCGCCGAGCGGGGTCGAACCGCCATCGTGGCGCGCGCTGACGCGGCCGCCGGAAAGGTCGAGCTGCAGGCTGATCTGGTTCCCCTGCACCGCCACCTGGGTGGCCTGCCAGCTGCCCCAGGTGCCGGACCTCAGTTCGCGCCAGCCGAACTTGTTGTCGTTGAGCACCGCCCAGGCGACGCCGTTCTGGCGCTCCTCATCGGTGACCTCGATCCCGCCCAGGCCGGTCGCGATGCCGGTGAAGTCGAAGGTCGCGCGCACCGAGCTCAGGCGGGCCGCCGGCGCGAGCCGGGTCAGCCGGCTGACCGGATCCGAGCTGCTCGACTGGGTGCCGCTGAGCACCAGGCGACCGCCCTTGGTGCTGGCGCCGATCCCGCTGGTCGAGACCCAGAGCCAGCCGTTCGCCGGTGGCGCGTCGGAATCCTTGGCGAAATCCTCGCTGAAGCGGTCCTCGGCGGCGTTCTGGTAGCGCGGCACCAGGCGCTGCAGGAAGCCGGCCGGGGCGGGCGGGTTGGCGGCCTTCAGGGCCTTGTCGAGCAGCGCCGCGGCGCGGGGGCGGTCGGACTGGCCTTCCGCCACGAGGACGCGGTAGAGGGCGGCGTAGCCGTCGTCGTCGGGAAGCTTGGCGAGCACCGCCTCGGCGTCCTTCCAACGCCGCGCGATGACATGGCCGAAGGCGCTCCAGCGCAGGGCCTCGGGCGTGCCGAGGGCGGCGACCTTCTGGGCCTCGCGCGGGTCGTTGGCGCGGGTGAGCATCGCCGCGACCTGGGCGAGCAGGTCGTGGCGCGGATTGCCGGCCTGCAGGCCCGCGACCTGCGGATCCATCCGCTGCAGACGGATCGTCGCGTTGTATTCGCTGACCACCGGTTTGAGCGCTGCGGGCAGGGTCGCCTCGTCGGGGAAGGCCTCGCTGCGGGTCATCGCCATGCCCAGGCGGGCGGCGGGGTGCTTGAGCGGACTCCACAGGCGCTGCGCGTCGGCGCTGCGGCCGGCGCGGAAGTGGATCAGACCCAGGTTGTAGGCCGCCGTTTCGCCGAGTTCACCGGTCAGCCTGCCCTTGAGCGCGGTGTCGAGCAGCGGCGCGGCCTCGTCGGCCTTGCCCTGGGCGAGCAGGGCGGAACCCGCCACCGCCGCCGCGTCGGCGTTGGCGGCGTCGGCCTCCAGCACGGCCTTGGCGAGGACCAGCGCGGGATCGATGCGCCCGACCCGCAAGGTCAGGCGGGCGGCGGCGGCCCCGGCCGCCACATCCTTGGCATGGGTCCAGGCGCGTTCGTAGTTGAACCGCGCCTTCTCGAAATTGCCCTTGTCCTCCTCGATCTGGCCGAGGACGAGGTTGGCGAGGCGGTCGGTCGGGTTGAGCGCGAACAGGCGCTGCGCCAGCTCCTCCAGCTCCTTCACCTGCTTGCGCGCGCGGTAGGCCTCGACCAGGAAGACGATGCCCTTTTCCCAGCGCGGATCCTGCGCCAGCACCACCTTGACCAGCGCCCCGGCATCCTCGGCCTGCTTGGCCTCGACCAGCAGGTCGATGGCGATGGCGGCGAGCACGGTTTCGCCGGGCCAGAGCGCGAGCGCCTTGCGGGCGAGATCGAGGCAGGCGGCCCGCTCATTGTCCGCAGCCTCCTTCTCGGCCTTTTCCGCATGCTTGAGGCCCTTGTCGACGATCGCCTTCACCTCGTTGAGATCCTTGTAGGCGAGCGCCTGGGCGCCGCGCTTGCTGATCGATTCGGCGTAGGTGCGCCGGGCGTCGATGCGGCTGCCGGGCACCATCTTGCTGCGCTTGGTGACATTGCCCTCGATCAGGGTGTAGGTCACATAGCCATCGGGGCTGAGCCCATCCTTGGGGACGATGCATTCGACCGGCGGGTTGTTGCCCAGGTACAGGGTGTCGCTCTTCTTGTCGACCAGCGAGATGTATTCGACGGCGACGAGACCCTGCACGGATCCGGCGAGACCGAGCAGCAGGGCGGACGCCATGCCGATGCGGCGGGGCAGCGATGGGCGGCGAAGGGGGACGCGCATGTCATTTCTCCCCGGACAGCGGCAGGACCGGCAGGGCGGGCACGGCGAATGGCGGGGTGGGCGGCAGATCGCCGGCGCCGGACCCGCCGGTCCGCTTCATGGTGAAGGGATCGACATCCATCGGCGGCAGGCCCTTGACCACCGGGCCGAGGGCGCGCTCGGCGCCCACCAGCGAGAGCTTCTCCTTGCCGGTGTCGATGCGGTAGTCGCGCACCGTGGGGTTGAATCCGCCCGCGCTGGTGGTCAGCGGGGTGAAGGCGGCCGCCACGGCGAGGATCAGGATGACGGCGGCGACGAGCTGGTGGGGCGTGGGTTTCATGGGATCACAGGCGTCCATTGCTGTCGCCAGCGGAGGCGCTGGTCGTGGTCGGCGCCAGGCGCGGGCGTTCGGACTTGGGACCGGGCGCCGATTTGCCGGCGGTGGCCGCGGCCTCGCGCGGCAATTTCCAGCCGGCCTGGTTCTGGATCAGCGCGGCGACCTGGAACTTCACCTTCCGGCTGCCATCGCGGTTGATCACGACCTCGATCTCGCGCAGACCCAGGCCGCGCCGATGCGCGAGCTGGCTGTCCTCCATCAGGCGGGTGACCTGCTCCCACGGGCCGTCGAAGGTCATCTCCACCCCCAGACGGGCGTACTTCCCGGTCGGATCCGCGACCGGCGCGACCAGGGCCGGGTTGGGGATCGCCTTGAAGCCGCCATCGATGAGCATGAGCGCGGTCTCGCGCCAGGCCCACAGCCGGGCGAGCTGCAGGCTGCGCTGATCCGGGTCGTCGGGCAGGGTGGTGAGCAGGTCGCCAGGCGGTTTGATCTGGGCCTTCTCGCAGAGGTCGCGCAGGGCGGCATTGGTGCGCTGCACGGTGTTCTGCGCCGCCATGATGTCGGATTTCTCGGGCGTGAACTCCCGGGGCAGCGAGGCGACCAGCAGGTTCTCGGCCTCGTTCAGGCTGCCGACCTGCTCCACCTTGAACTGCTCCAGGCGCTTGCGCGCCTCGCCTTCCAGCTCGCCGCTGCGCACGTTCAGATACTTCTTCTCGTATTCCTGCTGTTTCGCCTCGGCAGAGGCGAGCTTGCCGGCGAGGTCGTCGCTCGCCAGGTAGACCCAGGCCGCGATCACGATCACCGCCGCGCCGCCGCCCCAGATCGCCAAGGTCCGCTGGTCATCGGTCATGCGCGTCGCTCCTCACCGGAATGTGGCTGCCACCGGCGCGGCAACCGTGCCGGTTCCCATCCGCCTGGGAAGAGGGGATTCCTCCACAAGCCCAGGGCCTGGATCACTTTGGAACGATCAATCCCGCTGCGGCCGGGGCAGCCGGGACACCGGCCACCAGAGGAGCGTCCACAGCGACGCGGCCAGCAGCACCCCGACCGGGATGCTGTACCTGATGCCGGAGAAATGGTCGCCCAGGTTCTCGCGGTAGCGCACGTCCATGAACATCACCGGCGCCATGGCGCCGAGGACGATGGCGAGTTTCCACGGATAGCCCGGCCGGCCCTGGCGCCAACCCTGGATCGCCTGCCAGGGGATGCCCCACAGCAGCAGCGCGGCGCCGACCAGGCCGACCTGGTTCATCAGGGTCGGCCCGCCCTTGATGATGGCCGAGAACGGCAGGAGGAAGATCGCCGCGACCAGCAGCAGCGCGCCGAGCCGCACGTCGGTGCGGCAGCCCGGATCGGTGAAGCGGGCCGGGGTGTAGACCCAGAGCAGGAAGAACGCGCTGCCGCAGGCGCAGGCGAAGCCCCAGCCGCGCCCCACCTGCCACCAGGCCAGCGCCGCGGCCAGCGCCAGCGCGCCGGCGAGGATGAGCTTGATGCGCTCGGACAGCCACGGTTTCGCCGCACTGGCGCCAGGCTGCGCGGCGGGCGGAGCGGATGGGGATGCAGCGGTCGGTGCGGGATCGGTCACGGGTGCTCCCAGGCGGCGGCGAGGATGGCGGCGGCGGACACGGCGGCGGTCTCGATGCGCAGCACATGCGGCGCGAGACGGAAGGATTCGGCTCCGGCGGCGATCAGCGCGGCCGACTCGTCGGCGGTGAAGCCGCCTTCCGGCCCGACCGCCACCGTCAGCGGGCCGGGCGCGCCGGGGCTGAACCGGCCGCCGTGCGGATCGGCGAGGATAATCCGGCCGCCCATGGCCGCCAGTTCGGCCACGTCGCACCCCGGGAGGATGGTCAGCGGGCGTCCCCGCCGGCACTGCTTGAGCGATTCCTGGCTGATCCGCGCCAGCCGGGGCTGGGGTTCGACCCGCACCCCGCGCGCGCAGCGCAGCGGCCGCAGCGCCCCGACCCCGAGTTCGCTCAGCATCCGCACCAGATCGCCGGCGAGATCGCCCTTGGGCAGGGCGCAGGCGACGGTGACCGCCGCGATGGCGGGATCCGCGAGCAGCGCGACCGATTCCAGCCGCACCCGGATCCCATCGGCCCCGGCTGCGAGCACCGCGCCGACCCCGGCACGCCCGTCGCCATCGGCCAACCGCACCGCGTCGCCGGGCCGCAACCGCAGCACCGCCGCGCCATGCCGCGCCTCGGCTGCCGTGATGACCACCTCGCCCGCCACCAGCGGAGCCTCGACCAGCAACGTGCGGATGCTCACGCCGGCCGTTGTCCCCGGCCTGCGCCGTCCGGCAACCGGCATCCCGGCGGACGCGGCGCGCTGGGCATCCCCGCACCCACTGGCATCGCCGCCGCTGCGACCCACGCTCGCCGGTCCAGGATCTGCCCGATGGAAACCCTGCCTGAAACGACGCGTGAACCGATCACGGACGGGATCCGGCTCGCCCTGCCCCCCCGCTCCATCACGCCCGGCATGCGCGTGGCCGGGGTCTGCGCCATCCTCTTCGGCCTGGGCCTCCTGGTCTTCGCCTGCTTCTGGTTGCAGATGACCCTTGGTACCGCCTTCCCGCAGAACGCCCCCGCCGGACCGGAGGCCGCCGGCCCCGGCCTGCCGCTGTTCTTCCGCATCTTCCTCATCGCCTTCGCCGCGATCGGCCTGCTGCCGCTCGGCATCGGCCTGGGGCTGGTCGTCGCCGGCAGTGCGCTGGTGCTGGGAGGCAGCCGCTGCGAGGTCGGGATCGGGCGGTCGCAGCTCCTGGTCCGGGAATACCTGGGCTGGCTGCGCTGGACCTTCCGCCGCCGGATCGCCGACCTCACCGGCCTGCGCCTGGGCTGGCAGGAAAGGGAGGACGCCGCGACCTGCAACCGCGTGCCGGAACTGGTGGCCACCTGCCGGCGCGGCCGACCGCTGCGGATCGCCGCCGCATATCCGGTCGAGGCGCTGCGGCGGCTCGCGACGGAACTCGGCCGCGAGCTGCCGCAGGTGCCCGTGACCGATGGCATCCCGCAAGCAGAGACGGCGGGGCCGACGCCTGCGCCTGCTGCGGCCACCCAGGCACCTGAGCCGCCCGATCCGGGACCGCCGCCGGCCGGCGTGACCTGCCAGCCGCGCCCGGGGGGCCTGACGCTCGAGGCCGCCCCATCGGGGATCTGGAAGGGAGCCCGCTTCTTCGTGGGTTTCGCCACCTTCTGGCTGCTCATCACGGCTGCGGTCAGCATCCCCATGGTCCTGTCCATCCTCGCTGGAAAGCCGATCCGCAGCACCGATGGCGCCCCGACCTCTCCCTGGTTCCTGGTGGCCTTCCTCAGCCTCTTCTGGGCGGTCGGACTGGGCATGCTCGCCGCCGCCATCCACATCGGCACCCGCCGTACGACCATCGTGATCGGTGACGGCCTCCTGGTCCTGACCGTGATCAGCCGCCTGCGCCAGAGCCGGCGGCAATGGCCGCTGGAAACGGTCGGCTCGGTCGCCGTCGGCCCTTCCGGAACCTCGGTCAACGACCGCCCCCTGCCCTGCCTGCACCTGCGGATCGGGGATGCGACGATCAAGACGCTGACCGCCTGGAACGAGGACGCGGAGCGCCGGCTCGCCTGGATCGCCACCGTGCTCTCGACCGTGCTCGCCCGCCGCGCGCAACCGCCCGGCGCGGCTCCGGCCGAGATGCCGTCCTCGCTGGTCCTCGATCCCGGCCAGGACGACTGGGCAGTGGTGCCGGGGTTCGCGGGCAAGGGGAACGCGGCCTTCAGCGGGCTGATGTTCTCGGTCATCTGGCTCATCTTCGTCGGAGGCTTCCTCGCCCTGGTGTTCGGCGTCTTCACGATCGACGGCTCCGGCCGGTTCATCTTCGGCTGCTTCCTCGGCCTGTTCGCGATGATCGGCCTCGCCCTGCTGGGCTGGAGCGCCTGGTCGCTCCTCGCACCGCGCCGCCTCGCCATCACCGCCGGACGGTTGACGATCCAGGAAGGTCGTCGCCGCCTCGAACTCGATCGTGCCGAGGTTCTCGCCGTGATCTGCGAACCCAATGGCAGTTCGATGAACGATCAGCCGTTCTACCGCCTCGCCATCCGGCGCCGGGACGGCAGTTCCTGGACCTGCCTGTCGGGCAGACCCGAATCCGAACTGCGTTGGCTGGCGGCGGAGCTCAACCGGCGCCTGGCGCAGAACTGATCGCACCGGCGTCCTGCCGCGCTTCCGACCGGGTCGGTTCCCCGGAAACGACCTCGCAGGCGTTCGAGATGGTCCAGGCGGAAAGGCTTGCCGACCAGCGGCGACTCATCATGGACACCGAGTTCGGGGCCTCGGCCATGATCGGCTGATCCGGATTCCCTGCTGACTCGGGCCTTCCCTCACCTTTTTCCTGATCGCATCGCTGGTTATTCAGGATTCACCAACAGGTTGACGGATAGAGCCGTGATCGGCGGGCCTCGGTCCGCACGAATCTCTGGTTTTTACCCATGGATCAATCACTCGCGGCCACCGGAACCGTACCTGGGTTCGTCAACCTGTTGGTGAATCCCCCGTAATTGGCATTACGCCCTCGGCCGACTTCCCGGGAACGTGCATGGTCCGACATGCATCCGTCATCAGTCCTTCCCTTGCCATGGTCACCAACGGCGCAGCCTCCCGGCCATGCCCGACCCCAATGTGCCCGAACAGAAAGTGACCGAGGATCGCGGATTGAAAGCGTTTCTCACCGAATACCCGCAGGAAACGCTGGAGTTCTTCGTCCCTGAACTCCTGGTCGAACGTGGCCGGCCGGTCAGCATCGTCCCGGTCCAGCAGGAACTGCCACTGCCCGACCTCGGCGATCCCAGCCGGTTCCTCGACCTGGCGCTGCTCGCCACCTGGGCCGACGGCACGCAGCAGGTGATTCTGCTCGTCGAACACTGGTCCGAGGCCCGCAAGATCGAACGGGTGCGGGTGCTGTGGTACTACGCCGGCCTGCGCCTACGGCATCCCGACGCCGAGGTCTTCCCGGTCGTCTTCGTGACCGATCGTTCACCCGCTGCGATCCCGGATCGCCTGCACAGCGTCGTCGCCGATCTGCCGGTGCTCGATTTCCGATACCGGGTCGTTCGCATCACCGAGGCCGACCTGCCGCGCCTGCGCGGACTGCAAAACCGCGTCGCCGCGTTGTTCCAGGCCCTGGCGTTCAGTGACGCGATCGAGGCCGCCGTTGCCGCCGTCACGGCCATGGCGCACACCCCTGGCCCAATTGATGACCTGCGCCGCTACCTTGCCCTGGCGCAAAAACTCGCCAACCTGCATGATAGCCAGGAGCCACAGTTCCGCCAACGCCTGCGCGAGGAGCCGACCATGGGCAACGTCTTTGAAGATCTGATGACCGAAAGTGAAGCCAAGGGCAAGGCTGAAGGCAAGGCTGAAGGCAAGGCTGAAGGCGAGGCTCAAGGAAAAATCGCTGAGATCCGCCGTCTCGTCGCCAAAGGCCGTCTCACGATCGATGCCGCCCGCGCCGAGATCGAAGACCTCATCGCCACCAAGGCCATTCCCGAAGCCCTCGGCCGTGAGGCGCTTGGTCTTTTGGGCTGAACCCGCAGCGCTTTGCCTGAGCGAAAAGCCGACCATGGGCAACGTCTTTGAAGAACTGATGACCGAAAGTGAAGCCAAGGGCAAGGCAGAGGGCGAGGCTCAAGGAATAATCGCTGAGATCCGCCGTCTCGTCGCCAAAGGACGTCTCACGGTCGATGCCGCCCGCGCCGAGATCGAAGACCTCATCGCCACCAAGGCCATTCCCGAAGCCCTCGGCCGTGAAGCGCTGGGGCTTCTGAGCAGCCTTCAGGCTGCTCACGGGGGAGCGCCGAAGGCGCGTTACGGGGGCGGGCAGCCCCCGGACAAACAAGAACTTGGGACGGCGAAGCCGACTCTTCCGGCGCAGCCGGAACCCCGCGCAGCGGGGAAGTTCTTTGGAAGCTGATCTGGACGGAACTGAGCAGCCGTTCTACCCGCAATCTGATCCTCACGCCGCGTCCGTTCGATCCCCCACGGTTTTCCCCGCAAATAACGGACACCGGTTCCGCACCCAATCCGCACCGCGCCGGGCGGCCTCCGTCATCCGGGACGCCGCATGACCCAACGGCATGGTTCCCGCATCTGCTCTATCATTTCCGCCTGGGTTTCGGCGGTTGGAACCACGTC
>CAZZJC010000063.1:0-18998 GCA_964654285.1 uncultured Candidatus Kuenenia sp. | reverse complement strand
GTGGAAGGTCATCATGGTCAACTCGAACCCTGAGACCGTCTCGACCGACTACGACACCAGCGACTTCCTGTTCTTCGAACCGCTCACCGTCGAGGACGTGCTGGAGATCAACCGGGTGATGGCGCCCGACGGCATCATCGTCCAGTTCGGCGGCCAGACCCCGCTCAACATCAGCCTCAGCCTGGAAAAGGCGGGCCTGCCGATCATCGGCACCAGCCCGACCAACATCGACCGCGCCGGCGACCGCGAGCGCTTCCGCGATCTGCTGGAGAGCATCAACCTGCGCCAGCCGGCGAACGGCATCGCGCGTTCGCTCGAGGAGGCCTCGCAGATCGCCGAACGCATCGGCTACCCGGTGGTGGTGCGTCCGAGCCATGTCCTCGGCGGCCGCGCGATGGAGATCGTGCCGCAGAAGTCGGAGCTCAGGCGCTACGTCCAGGAGGCGATGGATGTCAACCCCGGCGCACCGGTGCTGATCGACAAGTACCTGGAAAACGCCATCGAGGTCGACGTCGACGCCCTGTGCGACGGCACCGAGGTCTTCATCGGCGGGGTGCTGGAGCACATCGAGGAGGCCGGCGTCCACTCGGGCGACGCCAGCTGCACCATCCCGGCGTATACGCTCAGCAGCCATCTGCTCGCGCGCATGAAGACGATCACCGCCGCGCTCGCCCGCCACCTGGACGTGCGCGGCCTGGTCAACGTGCAGTTCGCCATCCGCAACGACGAGATCTACCTGATCGAGGTCAACCCGCGCGCCTCGCGCACGGTGCCGTTCGTCGCCAAGGCGACCGGCGTGCCGCTGGCCAAGATCGCGGCGCTGGTCCAGGCCGGGCGCACCCTGGCCGACCTCGGCCTGATGACGCCGGAGATGATCGCGCGCGCCGAACCCAAGCATTTCTGCGTCAAGGAATCGGTGCTGCCGTTCAACAAGTTCCCCGGCGTCGACACCATCCTCGGCCCCGAGATGCGCTCGACCGGCGAGGTCATGGGCATCGCGCCGACCCTGGGCGAGGCCTACTACAAGGCCGAACTCGGCAGCGGCTCGTTCATCCCCCTCGCCGGCAAGGTGTTCATCAGCGTGCGCGACCAGGACAAGCGCCTGATCATCCCGCTGGCGCAGCACCTGCACGACCTCGGCTACCACATCTATTCGACCCGCGGCACCTCGATCACCCTGGAAAGCCACGGCATCCCGGTGAAGGTGCTGAACAAGGTGAAGGACGGCGGCGACACCGTGATCGGGCACCTGAAGGAGATCGCCTTCGTGGTGAACACGCCGTCGAACCGCGGCGGCAAGAGCGATGAAGGCAAGATCCGCAGCGCCTGCGCCGTCGCCGGGGTGCCGTACTTCCTCACCCTGTCGGCCGCCGCCGCGCTGGTGAACAGCCTGCGCCAGGTGAAGAAGGCCGACTGGCAGGTGCGTTCGCTCCAGGAGCTGCTGCCCGGACGCGGCCTCTGGAAGCCGCCCGCGCCCAGCGCCGGCTGAGCCGCCGCGCATGAGCGCCGTCCTCGGCTTCGCCGTGATGCTGCTCGCCCCGCTCGTGCTCGGGCTGGTGTTCGCGTTCGTGCAGTCGGCGATCTACGGTGCGCTCATCCGCGCCGGCAAGATGAAGCCCGAGGACGTGCCGTTCTTCGGCATCCTCCTGCTGCGCGGGCTGGTGCTGGCGATCGCGCTGGCGGGGGTGCTGGCGTTGGCGCTGCATCTGCTGCCGCAGCGCTGACGGCGTCAGGTAAGGACTCGCGCCTAATCAGCTGGCGCGTTCGGACGCAGTAGCGCCGGCTTCAGCCGGCTCGGACGGCGGGCTTTAGCCCGCCAGTCGTGGCAGTAATGACGCTGGTGCGACTGAAGTCGCCCCTCCATTGCCGGCTGGAGCCGGCGCTACGGCAAGGCCGTTGAAAGCGTCAGTTGTCTTTGCGCGGGCCCTAACGCCGGCTGCAGCCGGCAGGCATGGCCGGAGTCATCCGGTCGCACGCGAAATCCTCAACCATCCTGCGGTGGGCTGAAGCCCACCGTCCGTGCCGGCTGAAGCCGGCGCTACGGTCACCCGACCTGCGCCTCATCGTACATCGGCGTGCCGCCAGCGCCGAGGATGGCGCGCTTCAACTTCAGGTAGTAGCGATAGTCCTCGTACATCACGTCGGATTGCACGCGGTGGTCGACGCCGGGCAGGCAGCCGCCGAGGCGGACGAGCGGGATCAGGCGTTCGAGCTCCTGCCGGATCGCGGGGCGGCCGCGCAGGAGGGCCATCTTGTCGAAGCCGCCCTGGATGCGCAGGTCCGGGAAGCGGTCGCGGATGGCGACCGGATCGCTGCCGCCGTGGACCTCGACCGGGAAGAGCGTGTCGAAGCCGCCCTCGCGCAGGGCCGGGAGGATCGGGCGGATGTCGCCATCGCAGTCGGTGAGGGAATGCCGCACGCCATGCCGGCGCAGGACCTCGTTGATCCGCTTCCAGCGCGGGGCGACCACGTCGCGCATGAAGCGCACCCCGACGATCGGGCCGGAGTTGAAGCAGATGTCCTCCCAGCCGAAGCCGAAGTCGGGATCGCAGTGCGCGAGCGCCCGTTCGAGCACGGCGCAGCCGAGCTGGCAGAGGTGCTCGACGATGTCCTCCAGCAGCTGCGGATCGTCGTGCACCATGAGGGCGGTGTTCTCGAAGCCGATCCAGTTGCGTGGGATGCCGATCATCGAGCCGATGTTGATCGCGAGGGGATCGCTGCGGTCGCGCAGGCCGGCGACCTTGGCGGCGAAGTCGGCGGGCACGCGATCGGCGGTGTCTCTGAGGCGCGGCAGGAAGTCCTCCTCCCAGGTGCGGCGGTCGCGCAGGGGGAAGGACAGGTGCTGCGGTATCGACTGGTCGCCATGCACGTTGATGCGCTGCACCGATCCGTCGGAGGCGCGGTAGGTGCGGTGGACGCCATCGTCCGCGAGCGTCTCGGCGGTGAAACCGGGCATCAGCGTGTTGACGTGGTGGGACCAGACGCCGCGCCAGCTCTCGATGCCGAACCAGCGGTAGGCCGTGGCCTCGTCCACGACCCAGTCGGGCAGGCCCTGGCCGCGCCATTTGCGCAGCGTTTCCGCCCAATAGCCGAACTCGAAGTTGGGGATGCGGTCGACCGGCTGGAAGTCCATGACCCGGTGCCAGCGCTGGCGCAGATCAGCACCGCCCACGGCCTCGGGCAGGGCGGCGGCGCGCAGGTGTTCGATCTCGTCCTGGTCCATGGGAATCCTCAGTGGATGGCGGTGGCGGCGGTCTTGCCAGCCGGGGCGGCGGTCGGGGCGCTGAAGGTGCGCGGTTTCCCGTCGAACCCCAGGATCGCCGGCCAGTAGCCGGGATGGATCGCGGTGCTGGAGGCCGGCAGGTAGTGGCAGATGAGCGAGCGGCGCATGCGGTCGCGGCTGCGGTTCGGCCCGCTGCCGTGGATGAGCTGCCCGTTGAAGAACAGCACGTCGCCGGGCGCGAGCACGGGTTCGACGATCTCGGCATCCGGCGGCAGGTCGACGGCTTCCTCGGCCATGCTGATGCTGAGATCCGCCGGCCGCGCCGGCAGGGTCGGCAGGCGGTGGCTGCCGCGCACGCAGGACAGGCCGCCGTTGCCGGCATCGCTGGGATCCAGGGCGATCCACGCCGCCATGCAGGTTCCAGGTGCGACGCTCAGGTAGTAGTTGTCCTGGTGCCACTGCTGGCCGCGCGCGCCGGCCGGCTTGAAGTAGATCATGCTCTGGGCCGCGACGGGCTCGTCCTCCATCAGCGCGGCCAGGATCGGGCGCAGGCGCGGCGCGATCATCCAGTCGCGGCTGAGTTCGCGCACCGGGCCGGCCGGGGCCTTGACGTGGGGATGCATCATGCGGGGGAAGCGCGCGAGCGGATCGCCCGGGGTCAGGCCCGGCGGCGGCGAGGACAGGCCGGGGCAGGGGCCGGCGGAGGCGAGCTCCATGATGTGCCGGAGCAGGTCCGCGACCTCGGTCGCGTTGAACAGGCCGCGGCCGATGTGGTAGCCGTCGCGGTGGTAGGCGGCGAGCTCCGAGGGCGGGAGCGGACGGGAGGCGATCATGCCCGCCATGGTGGCGCGCCGGCCGCCGGGCCATGGATGGAACTGCCGCGCGCCTGGATGATCCTGCTGGAAGCGACGCATGAAGCGAGCCGCGCGGACGCGCAGATGGATGCGGATGAGGTCGCCATTATGAGATGGATGGGGTTCTTGGTAACGCGGGCGCATCCGAATCGGGCCTGGATCTTCCGGTCGTTTCCGGCACCCTGCCGGCATGTCCCCGGAGCGGATCCTGGCGAACGGATGCCGTCTGCGCTGCGGCCGGATCGACAGCGGGCCCGACTACGGCACTGTCCGCCGGCACGGCAGCGCCGATGTCCTGCTCATCATCACCGTGGCCGGGGCCGGGCGGGTGCGCGGCCTGCAGACGGATGGGCGGATCCGCACCCTCGCCCTGGAGGTCGGTTCCCTGGTGCGTTTCCGGCCGGGCATCTTCCAGGACTACGCCACCGATCCGGCGGTGGGCCGCTGGGTGCTGCTGTGGGCGCACGTCCTGCCACCGCCGCACTGGACGCCCTGGCTCGACCTGCCCGAACCGGTGCCCGGCATCGGCCTGCTCGCGCCCGACTCGGGCGGACGCGGCCAGGATCCGGTGCGGCGCGGGTTCCGCCGCTGCCTGCGCCTGGCCGGCGGCCTGCATCCGCAGCGCGAGGATCTCGCCCTCAACGCCCTGGAAGCCGCCCTGATCCAGGCTTCGGGCCTGCAGAGCGGGGATCGCCGGCCGGTCGATCCGCTGATCGAACGTCTGTGCGGCCGGTTGGCCTCGGGCCCTGTGCGGGCGATGCCGATCCGGGCCCTGGCGCAGAGCGTCGGCCTGTCGCCGTCGCGGCTGATGCACCGTTTCAAGGCGGCGACCGGCACCAGCCTGCGCGCCTGGTGGGAGGCGCACCGGCTGGAACGCGCCCGTCATCTGCTGGCGAGCAGCGCGCTGCCGGTGGCCGAGGTCGCCGAACGCTGCGGTTTCGCGGATCCCTTCCATTTCTCCCGTCGTTTCCGCCACCACACCGGCGCCGCTCCGAGCGCGGTCCGCTCCGGCGCGGCTGTCACCCCGCCTGGCCCGCCAGCGCGCTGACCAGGCGGTCGGCCAGGAGTTCGTGCGGCAGGACGACCGCATCGGCCCCGGCCGCGCGCAGGGATTCGGCCTGGGCGGCGGAATCTGCCGGGGCGAGGATGACCGCGTGGGGGCTGAGGGCCCGGCACGAACGCACCAGGGCGAGGGTGTCGACGCCCTTGAGCAGCATGTCGGGCACGCTGAGCACGATCACCCGGGCGTGCTCGAGATGGGCGTGGTGCAGGGTGTCGAGGCTGGCGAGGTCGCCGAAGACGCCGGTGCAGCCCTTCGCCCGCCATTCGTTGAGAACCTCGGTGTTGAAGTCGACCACCAGCACCTCGCCCAGCCGGCCGTCGCGTTCCAGGCGTTCGAGCACGGCGCGGGCGGTGCGGTGCACGCCCAGCACCGCGATCGGGCGGTGGTCGGCGGCGCCTTCCGCCGCGTCGGTGTCGCGCGAGCGGCCGAGGCCGAGGTGGCCGAGCAGGCGGTCCCAGACCGTCGACAGCGGGTGGCTGAAGCGGATGAGGTAGCTCGACAGCACCGCCGTCACCGCCATGGCGTAGATGATCACGCCCATGAAATCCGGCGAGATGTGGCGGAAGGTCAGGCCGAGGGCCGCGATCACGAGCGAGAACTCGCTCACCTGGGCCAGGTTCAGGCTGGTGATGAACGCGGTGCGCCGGCCGCCGCCGGTGAACGCCACCAGCGGATAGACGGTGAGGAAGCGCGAGACCACCACGAAGCCGACCACCGCCGCGACCGGCCCGGCCAGGGCCCAGGTCGGGCGCACGATCTGCATGCCGAGGGCGACGAAGAACAGGGTGAGGAAGAAATCGCGCAACGGCAGGGTCTTGGCCGCGACGTGGATGCGGAACGGGGTGTTGGCGAGCGCCAGCCCGGCGACCAGCGCGCCCATGCTCGACGACAGTTCCAGCATCGATGCCGCGGCGGCGGTGAACGCGCACCAGCCGATCGATACCGCCACCACCAGCTCCGGCGTGCGGCTGATCGAATGGAACACCGGACCCAGCACCCAGCGGCTGGCGAGCCAGCCGCCGACGACCAGCACGATGGTGCCGCCCAGCGCCTTGAGCACCGGGCCCAGGCTGGGATCCGACAAGTTGGGCTGGAAGGCCAGGACCAGGATCGCGAAGACGTCCTGCAGGACGAGGATCCCGACGGTCAGCCGGCCGGCGATGGTGTCGAGCTCGACCTTGTCCGCGAGCAGCTTCACCACGATCGCCGTCGAGGACAGGCCGGTGAGGAGCGCCAGATACAGCCCTTCGCGCAGACCACCGGCGGCCAGGGCCCACCCGAAGAGCGGAAAGGCGAGCAGGCCGAGGACGAACGAGAGCGGGAACTGGCCCAGGCCGGCGATCAGCAGCTGCCGGCCCGAGGCCGCGAGCTGGCGCAGGTCCATCTCCAGGCCGATGATGAAGAGCAGCAGCACCAGCCCGATCTCGCCGATGGTCTCGATCGAGTTCCGGTCGTGCACCCAGCCGAATCCGATCGGCCCGACCAGCGCCCCGGCGATCAGGTAGCCCAGGATCACCGGCTGGCGCAGCCAATGCGAGGCCAGGCCGAGCGCCGTCGCGGCGATCAGGGCGATGCCGATGTCGGGCAGCAGGCCGTGCATCGCCGCGATGGTGCCGGCGGACCGGTCCACGCAATCGTGGGTGGACCAGGGCCCATTCGCTGCCGTCGTCCGCGTTTCCGGTGATACACGGCAGCGAACTGTCGGATTCCCCTACGGAGCATCTCCTTGCATCAGTTGATGCCCCCTGCGTATGGTGATCCCTCCTCCACCCACCCATCGCGATCAGCGAACGTCCATTCCCGGATCCAGGCTAAGAGAATCGGGGTCATGTTCGTAGGATGGCCGGGGCCTCACGTTCATTCCATGACCATGGCCTTTCCCTGGTTGGCGAAGCCCTTTCGTGCAGGATTCCGCCCGTGCGGTGCGACATGGCCGTAACCGTT
This sequence comes from uncultured Candidatus Kuenenia sp., assembly GCA_964654285.1. Lineage (GTDB taxonomy): Bacteria > Planctomycetota > UBA11346 > UBA11346 > UBA11346 > BJHQ01. Next base: position 11,914 of record CAZZJC010000063.1, on the reverse strand, counting down.
TCACCTGCTTGCCGTGTTCTTGGCTGAGACCTGTTCTTTGACGATCAACGACACACCCTCTCTGGAACGGATGAATCTCATGCGTCGTTTTCCCAGCCTGGTCCTCCTGATCGTGATCCTGTCCGGCGGTTTCGCCATGACGGCGGAAGACGCCGGTGGATTGGCCAAGACCGGTCTGGTGCTGATGCAGCAGGCCGACGCGGAACCACGCAAGATCATCGACGCCGCGGTGGCGTTCTATCACGCGTTGGAACTCTATAAGAAGGCCGGGGACGACGAGAACGTGCTCGCCATGCAGGCGAACATCTACTGGTGCAAGAAGAAGATGAATGCGGAGCAGATCAGGGAATGGCTCGCGGCGAAGAGTTCCAAGGCGGCGCTGACGACCACCGTCACGCCGGACAAGGGCCCGCCGCAGGTCGTCACCACCAAGGAGGCCGCCACCGAGGCCGCCAAGGCCGAGATCGCGAAGGTCACCGCCGTCGCGGAACGCAAGGTCGAGGTCTCCGAATCCAAGGCGTTCTTCGATCGCGCCGACGCCTGGGTGAAGCGCAACCCGGACAAGCACCTTGAGATCGCCATCCGATGGTTCGAGGTCGCCGATCGCTTCCCCGACACGGTCGAGGGCCGCAAGGCCCAGCGCCTCAGCCTGGAATCCCAGACCCAGTATGCGAAGAAGGCCGTCGAGACGCTGTTCACCGCGCCCGCCTTCCCCAGCGCAGGGGCGGTGCCGCCGCCGGCACCCGCCACCCAGCAGACCGCAGTGGAATCGATCCGTCGGCTGCTCGCCGAGGATTACACCACCGCGAGCTACACCACCGCCAAGAAGCAGGCGCTCGCGCGCAAGCTGCTCGACCAGGGCCGCGCCACCGCCGACGACCCGGCGGTGCGCTGGGCGTCGCTCCAGGAGGCCGGTCGCCTGGCGATCGAAACCTCCAGCTACCAGGTGCTGGTCGGGGCGGCGAACCAGCTCGGCATCTCGTTCCTGGGCGTCGACGCCACGGCGTTGAAGAAGGAATGGGTGAAGAAGCTGATGAACCAGCCGATCGCCAGCACGGTGATGACCCTGCTCGACGATCCCACCAACCCCGAGGCCAACACGGCCGCCGGCGACTGGTTCATCCTCAAGGGCGGCGACTTCGACCTCGGCCTGCCGATGTGGGCGCGCGGCAAGAAGGCCGAGACCATCCGTCTCGCTGAACAGGAGATCGCCAAACCGACGGCGGAGATGCAGCAGATCGAACTCGGCGATGGCTGGTATGCCCTCGCAGGCCGGCAGATCGGCAAGGACCGGGAGGTCCCCTTCGATCGTGCCCGGTACTGGTACGAGAAGGCACGGCCCAAGGCCACCGGACTGACCCTGGAAAAATTGAAGAAGCGCATCGATGAGGTCGACCTGCTCATCCCCCCACCGGTCAAGGACTGGGCGACCATGACGGTGGCCCAGTGGAATTCGTTGCCTGGGCGCGAGATCCAGGCCTCCGCCAGCCTGACGGCGCGCGAGGTCCTCGTCCTCAAGGCCGGCGACAAGGTCCGCGTCGTTCCCCATCCGACCGAGCAATGGGAGCTCTTCGCCGCGCTCACCAGCACCTTCGTCCCGTTCAAGGGCGGCATCGCGCCGCCGCGCCTGAACGCGAAGGGCAAGCGGTTCGGGCGCATGGAGCTCCACTTCGACAACGCCGAGGTCAACCCCTGCGGCGTGATCGCCGGGCCGGGCCGGCTCCTGATCAGCACGGATGTCTGCGGTGCCGACCAGAACAACACGGTGAAGCCGCGCGGAGCGATCCGGATCAAGTTCGTACCGGTATCCGAGGATACGCCGGTTGGCGGCGGGATCGTCATCGAGGACGAGAAGCCCACCTCCAAGACCAGCGATAATCCATCCAAGAAGAAGAAATGACGGCCTGACCGGAACCACCGCCGGCGCGCCGCGCAGGCGGGAGGTCAGCTGCCGGCGCCCGGCGGTTTCTGCCCATGCATGGTCTTCTCCCAGTAGTGCGGCCGGGTGATGAGCTGCCACAGGCCCTTCCAGGCGCCGAGGCTGATCAGGATCCAGTAGAGCGGCGACAGCAGCGCCGCCCACCACAGGCCGCGCTGGCCGGGCCGGCGGCCGGCGTAGAGCGCGATCGCGACGAAGGCGAAGTTGCCGAGGAAGAGGCAGATCGAGGCGACGAAGAACGCCACCGACATGCCGGAGAGCAGCCAGTCCTCGTCGCGGCCGAGGAACAGCATCGGCGAGGCGAGGTGGGTCTTGGACTCCAGGTGCTCGCCGGATGAAGTGACCACCAGGATCTCGCGCAGCGACAGGCCGTGCGACCAGTCGATGGCGACCTTGCCCAGGTACACGACGCAGATCGTCCACATCACCAGGTTGAGCGCGGCCAGGATCGAGACGCAGAACACCGACAGGAAGAAGCCGAGCGCGCCCCACGGCCCCAGGCGCGTGACCAGCACCAGCGGCTGGCGCGCCCACACCAGATGGGTCTGGGCATAGCCCTTCAGCCAGCGGCTGCGCTGGCGCACCCAGCCGCCGACGCGGTCGACCGCCTCTTCCCAGGTCACGCTGCGCAGGGTGCGCGTGCTGTGCCCGGCCATGTAGAGGCGCACGCCGAGATCGCAGTCCTCGGTCACGTTGAACGGATCCCAGCCGCCGAGTTCATGCAGCACGGCGGTGCGGAAATGGTTGCTGGTGCCGCCGAGCGGGATCGGCACGCCGAGCCGCACCAGGCCGCCGAGGTAGCGCCGGAACCACACGTTGTATTCGATCGCGAACCAGCGCGTCAGCAGGTTCTCGCCGTAGTTGTGGTAGGCGAGCTGGGCCTGGAGGCAGGCGACCCGCGCCGGGTGGCCGCCTGCGGCCGCGAGGGCGCGGAAGGCGAGCACCGCCTGCTTGAGCTGATCCGGTTCGGGGCGGTCCTCGGCGTCGAAGATGACGGTGAATTCGCCCCGCGCGCGCGCCAGGCCGTGGTTGCAGGCGCGCGGCTTGGTCTTGGGCTGGCCTTCGGGGACGATGACGACCTCGGCGAACGGCGGGATGCCGGCGGCCTCGATCGCGGCCAGGGTCTCCGGATCGTCGGCTTCGAGCAGCAGCTTCACATCCAGGCGGTCGCGCGGGTAGTCGAGCGCGGCGAGATTGGCGAGGATGCTGCCGGCCACGTCGCGTTCGCGGTAGAGGGGCACCAGCACGGTGTAGACCGGCCAGCCGCCGACGGGTTCCGGCAAGGTGCCTGCGACGAGCGAGGTGCGCAGCCCCTCGCCACCCTTGGTGCTGGCGAGGACGATGGCGGCGATGCGGAAGAGGATCGCCGCCGCGTAGATCAGGCCGACCACCCCGAGCAGGATGCCGAAGCCGATCAGTGGATCGTATTGCACCAGGTAGACCGCGACGACCAGCATCGCCCCCATCCAGACCTCTTGTCCGGCGGGGATGCGCCGGCGCGTCGCCAGCACCGAGATCAATCCGACCACCGCCGCGCCGCCGGCCATGCCGAGCAGGCCGCTGCCCAGGTTGCCGTAGTGCGCGTGGATGAATTCGCCGATCGGGATCAGGCGGTTGCTCGGTTCCGGCACCGGCCCGCCCAGGTGCGAGCCCACCGCGCCGCCGATCAGCGCCGCGACCATCCCGGCCACGACCCACCCCCACGACAGCGTCGACCAGGCGCAGGTGCTGCGGAAGCGTTCGAGGTACGACCGCACCAGCGGATCGCCGCCGGCCTCGGTCGGAATGCGGACGATGGTACCGCCGGTCGCAGGCCCCAAAGCTGACGCGGGCGGCGGATCGGCGGAGGTCGGCGCGTCAGACATGGATCCGAAAGCATACTCCGGATTCGGAATGTCGTTCACGTGGACTCCGCATGAAACGCCCAGGCGCGTCCCGGCGGCGGCGCGACCACCGCGCTGCGGTGCCCGTCGCCGTGCGCCAGGACGATGCGCCAGAGCCGGTCCGCCGGCAAGGCCGGCAGGACGCGCTCGGCCCATTCGACGAAAGCGATGGAGTCCTCGGCAAGTTCCTCGAAACCCAGGCCGGCGAGCGAGGCCGGGCCGTTCAGGCGGTAGGCGTCGACATGCACCACCGGCACCTGGGCGTGGTACTGGTGCAGCAGCGTGAACGTCGGCGACTGGACCTGCTCCGCCTCGCCGCCAAGCGCCGCGACGGCGGCCCGGACGAGCGTGGTCTTGCCCGCCCCGAGCGGCCCGTCGAGCGCGATCACGTCGCCGGGCTCGCAGCGCGTCGCCAGCGCCTCGGCAAGACGCGCCATTGCGCTGAGATCGGCCAGGACGATCGCGCCTGGCCAGACCGGGTCGGGGTTCACGACGGGCATCGCGGGTGAGCCTTCGGGAGCGGCCGGTTCCCGCAACCGTCCAACCCGATCGGCGGATGCGGGGTGTTTCCCTGCGTGCCAGCGGGCAACGTCAGCGTTTCCTGGTCGTCGCCGCCAGCCGCCAGGCGATGCGGTCGATGCCGGTGCCGGCCTTGGCGAGCGCGGTCTGCAGGCGGGCGGCGCGGTGCTGGCGCAGTTCGGCGAGGATGATGCCATCGGCGGCCTCGATGGTCAGGGTGCCGCCGCTGATGCCGACCGGGCGCAGCTTGGCGACGACGTTCGCGGGCAGTTCGGCGGCGAGCACGTCAGTGACCTTCTGGAAGCGGCGCATGCGCCGGCCGGCCTCGCTGTGCAGGAAACCCGACAAGACCTTGGCGATCGGCTGCGCGTCGCGCCAGCCGTGACGCACCTGGCGGGCGAGGCGACGGTCGCGTTCGCTGACGCCATCATCCGCCAGCCGTTCGCCGGTCTGGGGCCGATCAGCCGCCATGACCCAGTCGCTCCGCCACCGCCGCGACCTCGTCGAGATGCAGGATGCTCGCATCCGGCGTGCACGCCGCGAGCCGTTCGGCGGCGTAGACGCCCTCGGTGTGGCGCAGGCAGGTGCGGAAGCCGAAGCGCCGGCCGCCCGTGATGTCGCGCTCGGGATGGTCGCCGACATGGAGGATCTCGGCGGCGGCGCAGCCGGCCTGGCGGACCACGTCCTGGTAGTGCGCCGGGTGCGGCTTGATCCAGCCGACATCGCTGGAAAAGCTGTAGAAATCCAGGTGCTGGGCGATGCCATGGCGGATGAACCAGGCCCGGCAGGCGTCGCCCGGCCAGGGCACGTGCGAGAGGATCCCCAGGCGGTAGCCGCGCTGCTTGAGATCCGCCAGCGCCGGGGCGACCTCGGCGAACAGCAGTACCGTGTCGACCTGGGTCGCCCAGCAGCGCGCCACCGCCGGGGCGGCGGCGGCGGCATCGACGCCGGCCGCCGCGATCCAGCCGGCCATGAGCCGCGTGAGGTCGAGTTCGCGGTTTTCCGGGTTCTGCGCCGGGTCGACCGACGATTTCCAGTCGCGGGTCTGCTCGTCCATGCAGCGGCGGGCGAAATCAGGGGCGACGGTGCCGCCCAGCGCCGCGAGATCCGCCGCCAGGCGGGTGAACGCGCGGCGTTGGGTCTCCTGGTAGGGCATGCTCCAGTTCGTCGCCAGGGTGTCGCCCCAGTCGAAGGTGATGGCGCGGATCGGGGTCGCGGGCATGGGCGCGGATGCTCCGCCCTTCCGCCGGGTTGGAAGCGCCGGCAGTCCGGACGTGGCGGCTGCGTCGGGATCAGCCCGGCCGGGGCGATCGCGTCGTGGCCGGACCCGTCTGCGACGAAGGCGGCGGCGGCTGGGTGTTCAGCCGGGTGGGGTCGAGATACTGGAGCAGGAACTGGTGCAGATCCTCGGGTTCGAGTTCGACCTCGAAGCCCGCCAGCAGGTTCGCCACGGTCTCGTGGATGCGGGTGATCTGGTGCGGCAGCCCGGCCGAGGTCCGCCAGGCGCCCAGGATCTGGCCCATGCGGACCAGATCGGTCAGCGAACGGCCTTTGAAGATCGCGTCGAGATGGGTGAGCACCAGCCGGGCATGGACGGGATTGCGCGGATCGATGCGCAGGCGACGCGATTTATCCGGCGCCGTCGTCGCGCTGGCGTTGGCGGGCGGCAGCGCAGGTTCCGTCGGCGCTGCCGCCGGGGGTTCAGCCGCCGCAGCCGCCAGCGAGACATCGACGAGGCCGTTGACGCTGCGCCGCAGCCGGCGGGTCGTCGGGGCGGTGGTGCCCGGTTGGTTCGCGGGCTGGGCCGGCGGCGTAGGGGCCTGGGGCAACGGCGTCCGGATCAGGGCCGGCTGCGAACGGGGGGTGAAGGCGGCCTGCTCCTCGCCCGGCTGCATCGGCACCAGGGTGCCATCGGCCAGCTGCTTGAGCAGGCCGGTGATGCTGCGCCGATAGCGCTGGCTGCCTGGCGCCGGTGCCGGTACCGGTTCGGGGCGCGGAGCAGGGGTTTCCGGACTCGGGTCCATGGCTGCTGGCGGCAGCCTCGCGATGGGCGGGCCGCATTCCAGCGCCTGCGGGCGAGCCCGATGCGGCGCCTGTACGACCCTGCCCGTTTCCGGTTTGGGGTCCGCGTGGCAGGCGATCGACTGCCGCCGCATCAGGATCCCCGCCCATGCCGACCTACACCTTCAACCACGCCCCCTTCCAGTTCCCCGCCGGCTTCCCGCTCGGCGACTGCCACGGTCTGGCCGTCGACCGGCGCGACCACGTGTACCTCCTGCAGCAGAACGGCGACGAGAAGCACCCCGCCCTGCTCGAGTTCGATCCCGCCGGCCGCTTCGTGCGCGGCTGGGGCCAGCGCTTCGCGCGCGGCGCGCACGGCCTCGCGCTGGAGACGCGCGACGGCGCCGAGCACCTGTGGATCGTCGACTACGAACTCGGCGCGGTGGTGAAGCACACCCTCGACGGCCGCGAGGTGCTGGCGCTGCCCAGGCCGGTGCACGCGGCCTACCCGAACGGCGAAGGCTACAAGCCGACCGATGTCGCCCTCGCCCCGAACGGCGACATCTACGTGACCGACGGCTATGGCCAGTCGCTCATCCACCGCTACGACGCCGCCGGCAAGCACCTCCAGACCATCGGCTGGAAGGGCAGCAAGCCGGGCCAGTTCGAATGCCCGCACGGCGTGTGCATCGACGCGCGCGGGAGCGAACCGGTGCTGCTCGTCGCCGACCGCGCCAACGTGCGGGTGCAGGTGCTGTCGCTCACCGGCCAGCACCTGAGGACGATCACCTCACGCGGCCTGCGCTATCCCTGCACCCTGCGCGTGCACGGCGACCTGACCCTGATCCCCGATCTCTTCGGCGCGGTGATCCTCTGGGACCGCGACTACCGCCACGTCGCGACGCTCGGCGCGCACCCCGACATGCGCCCCGGCGAATGGCCCAAGCACGTCGCCGGCTATCCCAGCGTGCCGCGCGAAGACCGCATCGACGGCCGCTTCATCAGCCCGCACGGCATCGCCCGCGACAGCAAGGGCCGCATCTTCGTCGGCGAATGGCTGCGCGACGGCGGCCGGCTGACCCGGCTCGATCCGGCCTGAACGGCACCACGAGCGGAGATCCCGCCGCGACCACCGCTACATCGGTACGGCCGGGAGCGCCGCTACCGAGGGTTCAACACCAGGTTGACGAACCCAGGTACGGTTCCGGTGGCCGCGGGAGATTGATCCATAGGCAACAACCGGAAATTCGTGCGGGCGGGTGCCCGCCGATGCAGGATCCATCCGTCAACCTGTTGCTGAATCCAGGATAAGTCGCGCACCCTCACCCAGGAAAAAGTGCGGGCGAAGCACGCCATTCGGTTTCGCCCTCCGCACAAGGCCTCTGCGAAATTCCGCGAAAGACCGCAAGTGCGCCCCAGATGCAAGGCGGGAGGAGGGAGTTGGGCAGCGCCCAATGACCGACGACCAACGCCGCAGCTGGGGTGCAATTGCGGTCTTTCAGCTCAGTAGCGCGGCACGCTCGGGTCGACCTCGTCGGACCAGGCGAGGATGCCGCCGGTCAGGTTGGTCAGCGGGCCCTTGTAGCCGGCGGCGCGCAGGGCGCGGATCGCCTTGAGGCTGCGCATGCCGGCCTTGCACATCACCACGGTCTCGTGCGCCGGATCGAATTCGCTGATGCGCGAGGCGACCTGGCCGAGCGGGATGAGCCGGGTGTTGGGCAGGCGGGCGATGGCGTATTCGTGCGGTTCGCGCACGTCGACGATGCGCACGTCGTGGCCGAGGTCGATGCGGTTCTTCAGTTCCGTCGCGCTGATCTCGACCAGCTCGTCGGCGCTCGCCGCAGGCGCCTCGGTCTTCAGGCCGCAGAACTGCTCGTAGTCGATCAGCGAGCGGATGGTCGGATGGTCGCCGCAGACCGGGCAGGCGGGGTTGCGGCGCAGCTTCAGCTCGCGGAACTTCATGCGCCAGGCGTCGAACAGCACGAGGCGGTTGATGAGCGGTTCGCCGCCGCCCAGGATCAGCTTCAGCGTCTCGTTGGCCTGGATGGAACCGACGATGCCGGGCAGCACGCCCAGGACACCACCCTCGGCGCACGACGGCACCAGGCCGGGCGGCGGCGGTTCGGGGTAGAGGCAGCGGTAGCACGCGCCGCCCTTGGTGGCGAACACGCTGGCCTGGCCCTCGAAGCGGAAGATCGAACCGTACACGTTGGGCTTGCCCAGCAGGACGCAGGCGTCGTTGACCAGGTAGCGGGTCGGGAAGTTGTCGGTGCCGTCGGCGACGACGTCGTAGTCCTTGATGATGTCGAGCGCGTTGGCGCTGGTCAGGCGCGTCTCGTAGGCGGTGATCGTGATGTGCGGATTGATGTCGAGCAGGCGGTCCTTGGCCGAGGCGATCTTCGGCCGGCCGATGTCCCTGGTGCCGTGGATGATCTGGCGCTGCAGGTTCGAGGCGTCGACGTTGTCGAAGTCGACGATGCCGAGATGCCCGACGCCGGCGGCGGCGAGGTACATGCCGAGCGGCGCGCCCAGCCCGCCGGTGCCGACCAGCAGCACCTTGGCGTCCTTCAGGCGGCGCTGGCCTTCGACGCCGACCTCGGGCAGGATCAGATGCCGGCTGTAGCGGCCGATCTCGGCGTTGCTCAGTTCCGGCAATTCTTGCAGGGATTTGCGGGGAGCGGTCATGGTCAGCCTCCGGCGATGGAGGGCACGATCAGCAATTCGGCGCCGGCCGGAACCGGCGTCGCGGGGCCCTTCAGGTTGCGGATGTCCTCGTCGCCCAGGTAGACGTTGACGAAGCTGCGCAGCACGCCCTGGTCGTTGAACAGGTGCTTGCGCAGGGGGGCATGGACGGTGGTGAGGCGGTCGAGCGCCTCGCCGGCGGTGGCGGCTTCGACCGCGACCTCGGCCTGGCCGCCGGCATACGAACGCAGGGCGGTGGGGATCTGGATCTTCACGGACATGGCGGTTTCCTTGGTGGCTGAGAATGAGGGAAGGGTCAGGCGATGGTTTCGGGGCGGAAGCGGCTGCGGTCGTCTTCGAGCTCCCACGACAACAACTCGGCTGCGCACGCGGCCGCGCGCGCGGCCATCACCGAGACGATGACGTAGGAATACGTCGGCCAGGCGTGGTCGAGGTCGAACTGCGACGGCACCGCCGGACAGTCGGGATGCGAATGGTAGAAGCCGATCACATCGAGTTTCCGGCTGCGCGCGTGCTTTTCCCCGCGCATCAGCTCCTGCGGCGTGATCAGGAAGCGGTTGCGCTTGGCGGTCTCCTCGCGCGCGTTCGAGATCGCGTAGGTCTCGACCACGGTCTTCACCGGCGCGCCGCCCGCGGTCGGGGGCGCGGCGAAATGCCCGAGCAGCAGGCCGCAGCATTCATGCGGATGGTCGGCCTCGCCGTGGCGGCGGATGGCGTCGGCGTGGATGGGGGGCAGGACGATCACGGTTTATCCTCCCAGAAGCGGTCGCCGAGGTAGCGCGAACCGTGGTCGCACAGGATGGTCACCACCACCGAGCCCTCGGGCAGCCCCTGGGCCAGGCGGCAGGCGGCGACGACATTCGCCCCGGCGCTGACCCCGACCATCAGGCCGAGCGTGCGCGCCAGCCGGCGCGCCATCGCCTGCGCCTCTATGGTGTCGATCTCCATCTGGCCATCGGCCAGGGTGCGGTCGTAGATGCCGGGCACGATGGCCGTTTCCATGTGCTTCATGCCTTCAAGCCCGTGCATGGGCGTGTCGGGATGCATGGAGATCGCCGCGATCTTCGGGTTGAACTGCTTCAGGCGCCGGGTGGTGCCGACGAACGTGCCCGAGGTGCCCAGCCCGGCGATGAAATGGGTCACGGTGCCGTTGGTCTGGGCCCAGATCTCGGGCCCGGTGGTCTCGTAGTGCGCGCGCCAGTTGGCGTCGTTGTTGTACTGGTCGGGATAGAACCAGCGCCGGGGATCCTCCTCGGCCAGGCGCTTGGCCTCGATCTGCGCCCCGTCGGTGCCGGCGAGCGGATCGGTCTCGATGATCTCGGCGCCGAAGATGCGCAGGATGCGTTTGCGCTCGTGGCTGGCGTTCTTCGGCAGGCACACCGCGACGCGGTAGCCCAGCGCGGCGCCGACCATCGCGTAGGCGATGCCGGTGTTGCCGCTGGTCGCGTCGATCAGGGTCTTGTCCTTGGTCAGCAGCCCGCGCGCGATGCCGTCGAGGATCATGCCGCGTCCGGCGCGGTCCTTCACCGACCCGCCGGGGTTCATGTGCTCGCCCTTGGCCAGCACCCGCACCCCCGGCCGCGCGGCGATGGCGGAGAGGTCGAACAGCGGAGTGTTGCCGATGAGATCGATGACGCCGGCCATGGCTCGGGGATTTCCTGGGCGGGGAAGGACGGCGCAGCGCACCGTGATGCGCGTGCCAACATAACGAACAGAGCCTAGCGGCAACGGGAAACCGGCGGACCTTCATCCGCCCGGGTGTTTATCGTAAATTTTCGTAAAATATCAGGATTTCTCCGTCTCACCCTGGGCCGGCCGGGCGCTGTCCGGCTTCATCCGTTATGCTGTCATCGATTTGCTGATCCATTCGGCGTGGGCCCCGGCCGGGCCGGCGTCACCGCTGCGGCCAGGCGGCTGCTGCCATGGTCGCAGAACGCGCGCTTGCGGAACTCACCAGGACTGATGCCCATGGCCTGGATGAACCGACGGCGGAATGCCTTGGCCGAACCATATCCGAACCGGCGGGCAAGGGTGGAGATGGGAAGATCCTCCTCGACCAGGGCCTGGGTGAAGCGATCCATCCGCAGGCGATCCAGGTAGCGACGGGGCGGCACTCCCACCACGCTGACGAAGCGGCGCCACAGGGTCGGCGCGGAGACCCCCGCCTGCCTGGCCAGGGCCGGCAACCTGGGCGATTTCCCTTTGCTCTGACGGCAGCGCTCGATGACCGCATCGATGAGCGGATCCCCGGTGGCCGCCTTCAACGCGGTTGAGGTCCTGGCGTGGACGCGCAGGGGATCGACCAGGACCGGCGCGGACCTGGGCGGCTCGCCGCAGAACTGGCGATGAAGCTCCAGGGCGGCCAGATAGCCCAGGTAGGACCAGGGCACGACGATGCTGGACAGGTGCGGTTGCATGGCTTCGCAGGTCGATTGCGCATCGTCCACCCCCAGGATGCCGATGTCCTCGGGAATCCGGATGCCGTTGGTGACGCAGAAATTACGGAACCACGCTGCCGGCTGGTCCTGGTGGAAGAAGGCGGCGGAGGGTGGACGGATCCCCGCCATGATGCGGAGCAGCGCGTCGTTTCCTGCGTCAGGACCGCCTCCGAGGATGGTGCTGAGATCGATACGCTGACAGGGGATCCTTCTGGCGGCGCAGGCTGCGGCACAGGCCGCAAAACGCTGATCGCGAACGCCAAGTCCAGCTGACCCGACCAGGAGCACCTGCCGATAGCCGGCCCGCTCCAGGTGATCGACGGCCATCGCTCCGATCCTGCCATCGTCAAAGGTGATGTGGGTGCAGGGGAGGCCCGCAATGCCGTGAGCTTAACCCATCCGCCCTGGAATCTTCATAAAATATGTATTGA
>CAZZJC010000062.1:0-20441 GCA_964654285.1 uncultured Candidatus Kuenenia sp. | reverse complement strand
TTGATGCCACACGGACGATTCAGGAATAACGGGCCTAACTGAATGCCATTGGGCGGGCGGCCTCGGCCACCTCGCGCAAGAGATCACGCTTGAAGGGAGTGTTCGTGATTTTGAAGTCCGAGGTGGCGGTGTCCCACAGACAGAAACCGTCCAGATGCTTGGCAACGAAGGTGATGTACTTGCACCCTGCGCCCTGTGCTACGTCCATCCATTGTTCAACGTCAAGCGACGACGGATTCCAGGTTTTTGCGAGGGCTTCGTATTCGCGATAGCGGTCGCCATACCCGTACATGCCATGTTCGTTGAAGGTCACTCCCGCCCACAGGCCGAAGTGGATGAACATCCCCAGCCGGGCTTCGCGGAACCAAGCGAGTTTCGGATCGTGCCGACTCGCAGGATTGAGGCCGGGCTGGATGTCGTGGTGTTTGACGGGAATAGATGCGTTCATGGGGTTTTGTATCCTTTGTTCAGGATGTCTGAAGACGCAAACAAGGCCTCGCGGAAAGCCTCAATGATGATCAGTGGAACGTTGGCCAATTTCATGGCCTTCGTGTTTGGTTGCGGTCGCGCGCATGACGTGTTACTCTACGAGAGGAATCCCTTCCGTGTCCGGCAAGTCGGAAATATCGACGAGAAACAGGTGGTTCGTCTCGGTCTTGGGATCGCCTGCTGTCATGAGAATCCAGTTGCGGTCGGGGGTGATCTGCGGGTGGAAGTGGGATTTCTGTCGGCTGACATAGGTCGGCCAATCTCCGGTCAGATTGAGCCAAGTATCCTGGCCAGCGGGGTCATGTCGGACAAGGAAGCGAAGGTCATGCGTCTTGCCGCTGTTCTCGAAGAACCACAAACGCCCATCCGGATCGCGTCCGGTATGGGTGTATCCGAACTCCGATGGCAGCCTGATCTCGTAACGTCTCTGGCTTTTCGGGTTATAGAGGCCTGCAAGGACGCCATCCTTGCGACCAAGGACCTCGTACATGATCCCGCGATGTGTGACCAGGTAGTGGCAGACCTCCCCGCCGCATTCGTCTTGCGTCCGCATGTGCGTGTACCAGCCGCCTCGGATGTCGGTGAATAGCATCCCCTTCTCCGTGGTGGGATGGCAGAACACGAGGCCCTCTGGACCGAGCGGCAAGACATGGTGAATGGGGCTGTTAATGTGGACCAGGTTGCGCTGCTCGCCGGTGCTCAGGTTGAACGCCGCCAGTGTGGTACCTCTGCTGAGATGGCGCTGGTATCCCGACTCGACTATCTTGGCGAAAAGATCTTTGTCATGGTGAATATATACGAACCATTTCCCATCACCGCTCATACAATTCTGCCCGATCGAGATGCGGTCTTCTGGTAAAGCAAACAACTGTTGGTCATCCTTGCCATCCAGGCCAACCTGGCGCACGATGTTTCCATCAAAGTACACAAGCCGGTTGGTACTTACATCCAGGACGCTGCGATGATCCAGAACCCCCTTGCCGGACTCTACACACCAGGGGGTCCAACAGGTTGCTGGCGCACTCGCATGGGTGATCTGTCGAGATTCCCCGGAAACCAGATCCAACACGTGGATTTGCACCTCGCCGGCTTCCGCACGATGATACACCAGTTTCCGTCCATCAGGTGACATGGTGTCGATGAAGTAGTACAGCGGATAGCATGTCGCGTTTCCCGATGTGAGTTGGATTGCCAACCGCTTGCTGGCCGGAATACGCATCCGTGGAAAACCATCCCAGATTTTCATTTTCGGACTACGGTTTTGATTCGGCAGTTTCGTTGCAGTCATAGCTGTACCCTCCCTGGCGTCTTGGTTGAAAAATCCTGCATGATCTCCCATACCCGCTTCACATAATACCGATAGTTCTCGAGCGGCGCACCATTGGGAACGCGATGGTCCAGGGCGATCACGTAGCCGCCGCTCTGGATCATCGGTGGCAACTTGTATTCCAACTCGCGATCAATGGCCGCCCTGCCCTGAAGCAGGATGAACTTGTCGATCCCGCCATACATGGCCAAGCGCGTGCCATACTTCTGGCGCACCTGCACCACATCCATGCCCGAAGCGGGTTCCATGGGATGCATGAGATTGAGGCCCGCGTCGAGGAACGAGGAGATCACCGGATTCATATTGCCATCGCTGTCCTGGTCGAACAACCGCGTGCCACGTTCGCGCAGCAGGTCCCATATACGGCGGTAGTAGGGCAGGATGAATTCCCGGATCTGCGCGGGTCCGGCCAACGGCCCAGACTTGCCGGCCATGTCCTCGTGAACGAACAGGATATCGATCGGGACACGGCGAGAGGCGCGCTCTAACACCGTGAAGGCCGTGTCGCTCATGGTCCGGATCATATCGTGCACCATCTCCGGATCATCATGAAACGCCAAGCAAAGACCTTCCTCGCCCAGCAATTGCCGTGGCTCATCGAACCCGCCGGGGATGCCGGCGCATAGGCAGCGATCCGCCGCCAAGTGCTGGCGGGCCTGCTCCTCCCAGCCGTCCCCGAACCGCTGTTCGGAGAACTCGTACCAGGGCTTGATCTTCAACCAGTCATCCATGGTGCACACCGGGTTGTTCATCGGCAGCGCCAGGGTGGCGTACCCCTTGGGCAACTTCATCGTGCGCCCCAGTTCGTCGGTCCAGATACGGTGATCTTCGGTATCCTCAAGGACCTGGACCGGATATCCGCCAACACGACCCGAGTGTAAGGGTAGACCCGCCCGCGCTTCACTGCGATACATGAAGGCGGAGAAGTCCAGTTCTGCGGGCGTGGCCCCCTGCTCCTCCCACTCCTCCTTCAGTCCAACGATCGGGCCAAAGATTTCCGTAAACAACGGTCGATCATTGCGCTGAAACGTCATGTAGTCCAGGTACTCCTCGCGACCGACGCTCGGAGTCTTCCGGATCGCCAGATCCGCGTGAGTAGGCCATTTCAGTTTCCGCATGTGGTTCGTTCCTTGTGTTGATGGGTGTTCATGGTTTTCATAGGCTTTCCCGGTCTATCCGCATCGCCTTGCGCATGGCTTCGACATCCTTCGGTGGAAAATCGGGCTGTAAAGCCTCGTGGCTGGCATTGACACTGTGGCCGAAGCACTCGGGAATGTGCGTTTCACAGTGATTGGATGCGTACAACATCTTCTCGGCCGTCTCGTAGCACATGCTGCCAAGCATATAGGGACGGTCGACATGCTTATCGCGGCGAAAATGACAGCAAACGGCGCACTCATGGCTCGACATAGGTCAGGACCGGATCCCACCCAACCGCGTTGGCCGGCGGGGCGCCCTTGGCGTCGAGCGGGCCGGCCGGGATCTTTGCCTCGAACGAGATCGTGTCGCCTTGCTGCACGGCAACCTTCAGGTCGTGGCTGAACGCGCCTTCTCGGGTCCGAAGCACCTCGGCTTTCGGCCAGACCGATTCGCCGTTGTGCAGGATGGTGACATGCAAATCTCCCAAGCGTCCCGAGCCACCGCCCCAGAACTTGCCCTCGATGCGGACTGTGCCGGCCCGATGGGCGGTCCAACTGAGCACCGGCTCGGATCGTCCGGTCACCAATCGGCCGGGCTCGATCCTGGCCCCGCCGTCGCCCACCCACCCCTGTTTGCCCTTCTCTTTGTTGAACTTCATGTCGATGAGCTTGCCAGCCAACCGCTCTTGATACCGCCACTGGTACTTCCCCTGGATCGCGCTGAAACTGTTGCGAGCCTGAGTGGTATCGGCCGAGTATTCGAAGTTCAGGTGGGCGATGGTAGCGCCAGTGGACTTCGGATTCTTCTCGCCGCGCACGACGACCTTGAGCGTATGCGGAACATTGGGATCCAGGCCGGACTTGACATAGGCGAACATGTGGCGCGTGGGGGATGAGGCCCAGGTGTCCACGGTCGCATCGAGCTTGCCGTCAATATAGACGTCGGCCTGGCCCATACCGGGGCCGCGCACCGTGCGCCAATAGACGTCTGCGGCCTTGAAACTGAACTCCAGGCTGCTGCCGGCCTTGCCAGAAGTTCCGTCCCTTTCCCATCCCGGTGACGTGGTCACTTCAGAACTTCCACGTTCGAGCCTGCGGGTCCGGCGGCTTTCGATGGGATCTGAGGAGTCATAGAAGGGGATTTCGCCATACAGCGTCATAGGTCCCGAAAACGTGGTGGGGCCGAGGCCAAAAAATGGAACGCCGCCCATGGTGTGATACCCAAGATGCTCCTTGGCCGGGGCGGTATCAAAGTCCAGACGATAACACTCGGTTTTGTTACCCATCCAATACTTGTACCAGTAGAGCGTCTGCCCGCCCGTGTGGACATCGGTGCGGTCTTCGTTCATGACGTGCCAGGCGCCCAAGCCGAAGAACGTCTTGTCCCACGTCGTCCCCCAGGCATCGAAGGGTTGAATCTCATAACTGGGGGACCAATCCTGCTTGTCCATGTCACTACAAAACGAGATTCCCGAGCCGTAGTTGAACGAGAGGTACTTTTTCAGGTACGTGTTATACATGACGTATTTGGCCTGCACAAAGGACGCCTTCCCGCCCAGTCCAGGTTCCTCCCACTTGCCGTTGTAGAACCGCTTCCACTTCCCCGGGGCCATCTTGTCGGCCATGGCACAGCGCGCGACGCGATAGCGGACGTGACCACCCACGTCACCCCCCCAAGTGTAATGGTTGCTGTAGAGATAGACATACCCGCCGCGAGTATCGGCGAAGAGACAAAGGTCGCCATCGCCTCCGTCCCAGTAGCAGCCGGAGGAGAAATCATGCACGCCGCGCCATGTCGCCGCAGGATCATCCCGGGTCACGATCGGGCCTTCGTACTTCCAGGTCGCACCCTTGTCGGTGCTGCTGGACAGGTGAATCTGCCGTTCATTGTTGTCTTTACTGTGGCCCATGCACTCGCGCATATGCGTTTCGCAGTGCATTGGTGCGTACAACTTCTTCTCGGCCGCGTCGTACCACATGCCGCCGAGCATATAGGGACGATCGACATGCTTGTTGTTCTCGTTCCGCCCTGTGGGCTGCGTCACGACACTCACGAAGTTGGCGCCCTTCGAACGGAGCGGGCCCATGCCGGAATGAGAATCGAGGATCCAACATTCATCTTCAATCCTCACCGCGCAAAAGGGGTAATCCTGTCCCGCCCCCCCCATGCCGGGCGGCGACACCTTCAATTCTTCTTTGGTCACCTTGACCGTAAAGGGCAGTGCTCCGCTTGGCGCGTCGCCCGACTTCGGTTGCTCGGCCGCCCGTACCGTCGGCGCTAGGCCCAGGGTGAGGAGTACGGCTACTGAGGCTGTTTTCATGATGGTGCTCATGTGTTTCTCCTTGCAGTTGTTACTGCCTTGGCGTTGTGATTCATGGCGTTTCCTCGTTTCTGTCTGGTGTCGTGGACTGGTCTGCTGATCCGCATGTTCCTGCCTCTTCAGTACTGGACTGTCACGGCCACTGTACCGGCTAAACCCCGCAGAAGGGAGATGGTTTCCTTGACGATCCCGACCGCCAGGGCGGCCGACAGGAACGGAATGATTCCGCAGTACATCGTTTTCTCCTAGCGGGATTCCTCGACCCAGACGATCTCCGAGACGTTCTGGCCGGTCATGGTCACGTCGAAACCCTGATGCATCAGGTCCGCGCCGGTCTTGCGGGTATTTTGCTCGGTGCGGTCCTGGAAGGTCAAGGCGTAGGTCCTGGTCCGGTCCAGTCCCTTGAGCACGATGCGCCGGGAATCAACCTTGTTGTTGGGTTTGAACAGGAGCACGGCCCCTTTGCCCTTGGCTGGGTCATGCAACTGGACGCCATCCCAGTCGGTGCCGTCTGGCCGCAGGAAAATGTGATAGAGATTGCCTTCGCGGATCAACGGGCGGATGCGGGTCTTGTAGAGGGCGATAGACTCCTTGGCGACTTCGATGATCGGGGGGTGATCGGACGGAAGGACGTATCCGCCCCGTCCCGACAATCCCATGACGAACTGCCCGGGCATGGTGGTGCGAAGCACATACCGCATGGTCTCTTTTGATTTCCCGACCGCTTCGGCTGTTTCCACCGGAATCAGGAATTGCGCAGGATGGACGACATAGGATTTGGCGTACATGGCCATACGCAAGTTGAGTGGGTCATACCGATCAACCACGAAGATCGTCGAGGCCCGCCGAAGCATGGAGTAGTCCATCCGTTTTCCTCCGTCATCGCAGAACTCGAAGCGGAAATTGGGGTGGATGGCCGCAAGGGCATCAAGGAAATCCTCATTTGGTGCCCCCATATCGCTGCGGTAGGTATCAACTCCATACGCCGTCATGGCCTCATGCAGTCGCTTCACGGTAGCCCCTTCTCCCCGCAGCAGGAAATACAACGTGAACTTGAAACCGTTCTCGCGCGCCATCTTTCCGGCGATCTCCATGCCACTGGGCCACAGTTGCGGATCGGCCTTCCAACTCGCCTCGCCATTCTTGCCCCACCATCCGTTGTCGATATGCACCTCCTCGATCCCGATGTCCGACAACTTCTCCTTCATCCCCTTGACGAACACATCTTCCTTGCTGCTCCATCCACCCCCGTGACTCCACATCCCACCGTAATGGACCCATGGTTCGGTCGGGTCCTTGCGCATGTTCTCGGGCACCTTGTGGAGAAAGAACCAGCGCTTGAACCCGTTGCCGCAGTCGTCCATGTCGCCCACGTAGGCGCCCAGGTACACGAACGGCAATTGCGCCTGTGTGCCCGGCACGTCGGTTTGATCCCCGGCAGGAAGTTTCACGCCCACTGTCACCGGGCACGGCCCCGACGCCTCGGCGCGGATAACACCGCTTGGCCATTCGCCGGCGCAATAGACACCGTGGGTCCCGCCATCCAGCGCCACAAACGGGATGAAGCCGTAGCCGCCATGGATCGGAGCCTCATGAATGGCTCCGTCCACCAGACGATCGAGAAACAGTGACTTCGGACGGGCACCCGCAGCGGCATCCTTGTTAAACCGCCACAAGACCACTTCGCGTTCCGGTTTCACACTCAGGTTGAGGAAATCCCGTGACGGAGAGAGCACCACGCGATTGCCGGTGCCGTTCTCGATCACCTCCTGGTACTGGATTGGGCCCGGTCCCTTGGCCGCCCACCAACTGAACTTCATCTGCACCTTCGGCTCTTCGTTGCAGGTGAAACGCAACGTCAGTTTCTTCCCATTGGCCGCGTCTTCGGTCGCTTCCTGGAAGGCCCAGGTCGCCGCAGTGTGGTCCTTGCTCCTGTGGACATTCACCCGGGTCGGCAATCGAATCACTGCTGGCGTGGCCACCCAGTTCCAACCCGCGCTTGGGTTCTTCAACTCCAAGACCGCCGGCCGGTTGTCAACAACGGCCAAGGTCATCGCCGTGTCGTCCGTCTGCAATCGCCAGCGCTGCTGGGGTGGAGCGGCGGCCGCCTTCTGCGGCTCCCGCGCGCCGGGACCCAGCACTTCCACTTCCGCCAGGCGCAAGGCGTAGGTGGGATCATTTGGAGGAGGTTCGCTGACCCGTTTCACCGCGATCTTCACGAAGCGGGCCTTCTGGTTCAAAACCGGCAGGATCACGGGGGCGATTCCAAGATTCGCCTGGTTGGTCACGGTCTTGACCGTGGCATATTGACCGCCTGCGGTCTTCGTCTGGATGGTGTAGTCCAGCGGGAAACTCGGCACGCCCTCTCCGTTTCTTGTGTGTACCCTGAGAGGGTACAGCCGGATCTCGTGAAACAGCCGTTCCGCCCCCAGGTCAATCTCGACCCACTCATCGATTGCGGGCTGATCGTACACCGGGTCGCTTGAATATCCGCCCACGACTCGAACGCCATCCGTGAGTTGGTCCGGTGACCAGGGTTGGGCTGCCAAAGGAGGCTCCTCGCCCACGAAAGCACCGGCCTTGGGCGCCAGGAAATGCCATACCCCGGCGTTACCCAGGGCATCGGCGTGCGGATTTCCCGCCTGGATGTCCGCGACCACATCCTTGGCCAGATCCCAGACACGTTTCTCGCCGGTGACTTCGGTGATGACGAACTCGATGAAAATCGTATCACCATGCCGATCACCAAGACGACCGATCACCAGGGAAATACCCTCGCCCTTGGCCACAGGCACGGCAGCAAATGTGTCGGAGTCCTTCCCCGCTGCTGAAGGAACTTGCGCCGTTCCCGCCCGTCCCACTTTGCCCTGCGCCAGTACGGAAGTCCCGCGTTTGATGGCCCACGTAAAACCGTCACCGGCACCGGGCTGCCCATGCGTGACCCTGGCCCGCATGCTGACCGTGCCCGCGATCGGGCTCTGCCATCCCACCACGACATCCGTGTCCGTTCCGGGATGCACCACCACGCCCCGGGCAGGAACCTTGATCGAGCCATTGTGCAACTTCAATTCTTCGCTCCCGGGATTCACATATAACAGAGGGGCGGCGCTGCTTCCCCACCCGACAATCCCCGCGGCCTTGTCCGCAAACTTCTCCTTGAACAGGTCGGAGGCCGCGAACCCGCCTTTGCCCTGTTGAAGTTCGGTCTTCGTCGGTGTCTTGACCGCGACCGGACACCCGAGGGCCAGGTTGACCCAACCACCGGGCTCGGACTTCGACGGCTCGGCCGCCCATGCCGTCACTGTCATGTTCAGTGCGACGAGCACTGCTAATGACATTGCCTTGACGATTGCGTTCGTCTTCTTCTTATGGCTGCCGCCGTGGTTGAGCTTGTGTTTCATGGCGTTTCCCTTTTTCTGGTCCGTGTCGTGGATTGCGATTCCGGTCTGCATTTTCCTGTTTCTTTTAATACTGCGCCGTCACGGCCACCGTGCCGGTCAGGCCCTTGAGGGTGATGGTTTCCTTGTCTTTGTTGAACTCGGTCCACGGCTTGCCGTTGACGGTGACGGTGGCCTTTGAGCGCAGCTAGGGTGAGGATGGGGTGTTTCATGGCAGGCAGGTCCTTTCGTAGTTGTGTTGTTTATCTTGTGACGGGGGGCGCACCGGCAGACCGTGGGCATAGGTGGTCCCCGCGATACTCAGGTCAAAGGATCACTGGCGTTGCAGCCGGCCCGTATACAGCGGGTGAGCAATCAGGCGGCCTGGTCGTTGACATACGGCCTGGGCGTGGCCGGAGCCAACTCCAGCAGACCGGTCACAGCGCTCTGCCAGCGCCTGGCAAGGTGCGCGTGAAACCTGTTTGGACAAGTTGTTCTTCATTATCGGATCTCCTCAATCCAAACCAACTCCGAGATCGGTGCTCCCTTGAGTGTGATCTCAAGACTTTTGGCGAGTTCTTCGCCGGTTTTCTCCACCGCCGGGTTCGAACCGTCCTCGAACGTGACGCGATACCGGCGACCGGGTTCGACGCCACGCAGTTTGATCGCGATCGTTTCGGCCACGGCGCTGGGTTTGAACAGATAGACCACGCCCTTGCCGGTGGCCGGGTCGTGGTACTGGATGCCGTCCCAGTTCTTGCCGTCGGGGCGGGGCAGAATGTGATATAGGTCGGCATTGCGCACCAGGGGACGGATTCTCGTCTTGTAGGTGGTTACCGCCGCCTTGACCGCCGCCTTCTCTTCGTCGGTCCAAGGCGCGCTGCCGTTCAGGCCCGTCGGGGCGTCGATGAACCATTCCGGTGCGCCCAGTGAGGTAGACCGGAAGGAGAACCGCATTCCGACCGGACCCCGCGGGCGGAAGCCGCCGCCTGTGCTTCCAACGCATCCTTCAAGTTGCGCCGCTGGAAGGGCAAATGAGCTGCCATAGAACGCCGCCCGGACGTGGTGCTCGGCGTAGGTGTCGGTGAGGAATACCTTTACCGCCCGCTTCATCGAACCGAAGTCCTTGATCCGTCCTCCGCAGACACAGTTCTCCCATTGGAAACTGGGCAGTTCGCGGGTGAGTTGATCAAGCATGTCGTAGAAGCCCCTGATCTCGGCATAGGATCCGCCGACAACCTGCCCGCCGGTGCTGTCGGAGCGCCACATGTCGGCCTTGTGTTCCTCGTACAAGCGGCGGATGTGGGCCATGCGCCGTTGACGGCCCTCGGCGGTAGCCATCGCCTCGCCCTTGTTCCAGTAGAGCCCGAAGCGCATTCCCGCCTTGTGAGCGTGTTCAGCGGCCTTGGCCATGCCCGATGGCCAGTCCACGGGATCGCCTTTGGGCTCGGACGCTTTCGTGCCACCATCCCACCATCCGACGTCGAGCATGATCTCCTCGAACCCCAACGGCGCGATGGCGTCCACCATGGGGTAATACTTGCTCTCGACGGAGTTCCAACTCCCGGGTTTGTCGCCGGTGGCCCCGAACGCATTCCACTGCACCTTTGGATAGGTGGCATCCTTGCGCACGACCTCGGGCATGTTGTAGGTGAAAAGTTGGCGGCGCAGGCTGTTGCCCGCATCGTCCACATCCCCCTTGTAGGCGCCGACGAAACCGGGTGGCGACTCGAATGTCCCGCCCGGCTCCACGACCGGACTAAAGCCGGCGAACTCGCCGCCGCGGACACGGAACGTGCCGGCCGGCCAGTCTTCAGGGGCAACGCAGGCGACCCGGCAGTAGCCCCATTCAATGCCGACATACACGCCCTGTTTCCCGCCGGCATCGAACACCGCATACGGGATGAACTCGCCTCCCGAGTGCGTGCGGATCTGACGCGAAAACGGCGGTTGGACCGGATCCCGGTAGACGCCCACCTTGTCGGGCGTGGCCCCGTCGGTGTGAAAGGTCCACATCGTCAGTTCGCCCAGGTCTTTCCCGGCCACCAGATCCAGGTGCAGCGTGGGCGGATCGGCGACTGTCACCGGCTCGTTCGACCGATTCGTGATCCGTAGAGCGTGACGCACCGGACCGCGTCCCGGCCGCGCCAACCATTCGCTGGTCAATTCCAGGGCCGGCTCCTCGCATACGAAAACGAGGGTCGCCCTCTGTCCGTCTGTCTTGTCAATTTTCCCAGCCTTGAACTTCCAGCGGATTTCCCGTGTCGCTCTGCCCATCCTGACCTTCTTCACCAGTGGAAGCACCGACGGCTCTTTGGTCCAGTTCCAGCCCGCCGATGGGTTGATCAGTTCGTAGATGACCAGTTGCCCTTCGTCGGTCGCGCCGACCGTGAGCTTCGTGTCGTCGGTGGCCACGGTCCACGCCTCGATGCGCCGGCCGGCCTTCGGTCCGGTCGCCACGAGCAAGTCTTCCACCGCACCAACCCCTCGCGTTGCTTCGGGTGCCACCAG
This sequence comes from uncultured Candidatus Kuenenia sp., assembly GCA_964654285.1. Lineage (GTDB taxonomy): Bacteria > Planctomycetota > UBA11346 > UBA11346 > UBA11346 > BJHQ01. Next base: position 9,277 of record CAZZJC010000062.1, on the reverse strand, counting down.
ATACCACACCGCCTTGTTCCCCAACGAATCGGCATGCGGGTTGCCCTGCTGGATGTCCGCCGCGATGTCCTTGGCCAGATCCCAGACACGGCCCTGGCCGCCGACCTCGGTCAACACAATATCGACCAACGTGGAATCGTATAAATGACTCTCTCTGCTGCCGATGACGAGACGCAGGAAATCGTCCTTCTCGACCGCGATGGCATCCAAACTGCCCGCCTCGGCGGCGGTGGGTATCGCCCGCGAACCGCCGCGATCAACCGTGCCATGAGCCAGCGCCTTTCGCCCACTCTTGCCGTCGCGGGATATCGCCCAACTCACGCCGTCACCGCCGGACGGATGTGCATGTGCGAACCGGCCGCGGACGCTCACCTTGCCGCTGAAAGGGCTCCGCCAGACGACGCCCACGTCCTGGCTGGCACCTGGATGCACCACGATGCTTGTCGGAGGAACCGTAACGGCACCTCCCAAGACTTGGACGGTCTGGGTACTGTGGTTGGCCCACACGGCGGGTGTCTCCCATCTGCCCCAGCCGCGATACTCTGACGATGGTATCGAAAACTTTTCCCGCAGGATGCCCGCCGGTTCCGCAGCTCCTACCGTCAGGGCCAAGCCCAGGGTGACAAGTACGGCTGTTGACAATATCTTCGCGATGAGGTTCATTTCATGCTCCTTGAGCTTGTTGCCCCAGGTGGGGGGCATGACGTTGTGATTTTCCCTTGGTCATCGAATGGCGAACAGGTCATGGTTTCACCGGCTCCCACAGTTCCGCCAGGTCGAGCAGGGCCATCGTGCTGTATTCGCCGCGGCAGCCGCCGTCGCCGGCGCCGGATGGATATTTCAGGTCGGGATAAGGCGGAATCTGGCCGGTGGTAGGAAACTGCGCGGTGATCATGGCCCCGGCCAGGGCCTCGGCCTTGGCTTTCCACAGGGCGCTGCCGGTGCGCTGGGCCTGGCGGGCGCAGGCGCGGGCTAGGCGCAGTTGCTGATCTCGTTCGCCAGCGAGGGCGGGTGCGGTCATGCAGGGAAAGACCTGGGTCGGATGAACCTGTCGTCGCCAGTCCACGCCACGTTCTTCGCTCCAGCGCAGGAGGTCTTCCATCAACGCCGGGTCGGCCTTGCGGCCGGGCAGGTCCAGGGCCAAGTATTCATAGCACTGGAGAGCGCAGTCGGGAACGGTCCCCCAAGGCTGCTTGTGGTGAAACGATTCGCGCGGCCCCTGTTTGCGCCAGTCGAACCGGGCGATGCTGTTGTCCACCAGCCACTGCCAGGTTTTATCCTCGGCGGCGCGGAAGTCGTCGGTCTTGATTTCCTTGCGGATCCGACCCAGGTAGTACAGGGTGCTGGAGGGATCCCACTGCTGCATAGTCGGCCCCTGGAGGGACATCATTTTCGGCCGGCCGAGTGCGGCATCAAAGGCGGTGTCGCCGCTATACGGATCGGTTTCGGTCCAGGTGCCGCTGGGCAGTTGCTTGGAGCACAGGCGCCGGGCGTGTTCCATGACCAGGTCGCGCCAGCGCGAATCGCCCGTCAGGCGATACAGGTCCAGCCAGGCGGTGCCATAGACCCATTGGTCGAAGGCCCAGCCCTTGTAGGTGTCGGGGAGGTAAGCGATCGCGAAACTGCGCTGCCACACCTCGCCCACGGTGATCGCCAGGTCCAGGCCGTACTGGCGCTCGGCCGGATCCGGCGAGGTCTGGGCCAGGACCAGCCCGGCGTAGAGTGCAGCATAGGTGGGGTACCAGACCTGGACATCGCCATTGTGGTTCAGACACGCGCGTTCGTAAATGCCGTGGTTGAGTCGCAGAGGGGTGCTGGCGGGATTGTCGCCCATCCAGCGGGCTCCGAGCAGGGCGGCTTCCCGGCAGGTGCGCGGAAGGGACTTGAAATACGGCCCTTGAAACGCGGGCATACGGGTCACATGCACACTGACGGCCTCGCCCACGTTCTGGCCGGCGCCGTCCAGTCCCTGGATCGTGAGTTTCTGCCCCTGACCGGTGGCAGGCAGACGCCGCCACAGATCGGGCGGCACGGCATGACGCACCGGCGACTCTGCCGAATCGGTGCCGACGCTGAACCGATACCGGGCGGCGCCGGGGATTGCGGGCAGGTTGAAGGTGGGAGGAGCGATACCGGAGAAACCGGCGTCCTTGCCACGGGCAATGAGCTTCGCGCGATAGACCTCGACATCCTCAGAACCGTAGAGTTTGCCGTCCAAGGGTGGCCGGAAATCGAAGGCGACGATCTTCTTGCCGTCGGCCTGGAAGATGTCGTAGCCGCCGTACATGGCGCTCTCGGTCCAGAACCAGGTCTTGCCCGGTTCGCCTGGACGCAGGGGCGTGGACGCCTCCTTCTCGGCCGCGGCGACCAGGGCCGGATCGGCCTCGGCGGTAAAAGCCCAGGTGCGCGGGGTGCGATCGGCGTGGCGGGCGAAGGGCTGGGTGCGGACCCGGCCCAGCACGGCCGAGGTGGTCGGCGTGGCATGGGCCAATTCGACGGTGCCGGCCACCCCGGTACCGATCAGGCGGGCCTTGAGCCGCACGGCCAGAGTTTGCTCAGGGAGTTGGTAGAATTTCTTCCCCCCTGCGCTGATATGCTTGTCCCTGCTGGGCATCAGGTCGAAGGTGCCGCTCAGTTCACCCTGGGTCAGGGTGACTTTGGCGTTCTCGACGCTCCAGCGCAGATCCGCAAGCTCCAACGCATAGCGCTCCGGACCGTCCAGGCAGACCCAGTCGCGGGTGCTGCCATCGGGCAGCAGGGTGCAGCGCAGCAGCAGGGTCCCCACGTTCATGGCGTCATAGGAGTCCGAAGTCGGATTGATCGTACTCCATCGCTCGATCAGGAACTCGACGTACCGTGGCGCGCCGGCGGCGGCCGGGATCGGTCGCCAGGCGCGGGCGGCAACGGTCAACTGTTTCTGGCCCTGTTTGAGCGCAGCCGTGCCCGGCGCCGCCCCAGTGATGGTCCCCAAGGGGATATCCACGGCGATGACCTGGGCCGGCATCCCGGCGAAGGGATCCTTGCCCCGATCACGCGGATTGGGCGCCTTGGCGCTGGCGGCGATGCTCGCCTTCACATTGTCATCGCTTTGGAAAGTCACCGCCAGCGACCCGCTGAGGCGACCGCCCTCCAGGCGCAGGCCCGTGACATCCACCGAGTGCCAGTTCAGGTTGAGGTGCATGGCGCTGGCCACGGCCTGGACCGGTTTGCCGCCGGCGATCTCCAGGTCGATGCGCAGGGGCATCCACGCGGGCAGCTCTTTTACGAACGGTGCTTCCAGCCGCAGGACCCAGGCGCCGTCGGGCGATTCGCCAGCGTGGGTGGCCGACACGGCCAGGCAGAACATGAGAAGTCCGATGAGGGTGAGGATGGGGTGTTTCATGGCAGGCAGGTTCTTTCGGGGTTTGGTTTGACGATTGGGGTTCATGTTATTTTTCGCTAATGCATTACAGGAAGGCCGGGGTTTGGATGAGCAGGCGTTTGCCGACCGTGTCGTGGACTGCGATTCTGGTCTGCATGTGCCTGCTTTATCAGTACTGTGCCGTCACGGCCACCGTGCCAGTCAGCCCCTTGAGGGTGATGGTTTCCTTGTCCTTGTTAAACTCGGTCCACGGCTTGCCATTGACGGTGACGGCCTGGATCGGCGCAGCCTTGGGATGGCGGAAACGCAGGACCACTTCCTTGGGTGCCTTGCGGGCGGGCATCTCGACCGTTGCGCTGATCTTGCCGTTGTCCACGTCGCTGGCGATCTCATAGGTCACCGGTCCGAAGTAGGTGGGCGAGTTCTTCACGCTGATCTTCTTGCCCTGTTCCAGCCAGGCCCGGGGTGTGGCGCGGGCCAGCCACAGGGCATCCCCGATCTCCATCACCAGCAGGTTGCGGAAGTTGGTCAGGAACACCGCTCGATTATGCGACTTGTCGACCATGTTGCCCAGGGTGTGCTCGTTGAACGCCCATCGATAGTTGATGTCCACGGCGCAACGGTTCAGCCACGAACGCAGGAAGTTCGGCACATCATCCGCCAACAGATAGTACTCCGGCGGGCGTTCCCAGCCGGCCTGGTAGCCCCAGCCCGCCTTGGCAAACCAGTCCTTCTCAGGATCGTAATCCTTGGTGCGCACACGATGCCACGGGTTGTCGGCCAGGTGATGATCTTCCAAGACCTCGAAGTGGCCGTCGATGCGGGGGTCGTCCACCTGAAGCAGGCCGCTGCGCAGCCACGATTCGATCGCCACAGAGGTAATGACTATGTCGCCGGCAAACGACCCGCAGTGGTTGAAGAGGTTGGCCTTCGGCGGCAGGCTCAGCGTCTGCGGTCCGCGGTCCTGGAAGCCTGGCGGGTGGAAAGAGCGATAGGTCCCGTCGCGAACCTTGATGACCGGCGACAGGGCGATGCACTCTTCGAGCACCTTGAGGATGTCCTTCCGATAGCGCCCACACTCGGCGGCATATTCGGCTGCGGCCTTGGGGTCAACATCACCGATCACGTCGGCGAGTGCCCGCAGAGACTCATATGCATAGCTATCGTTGAACCACCAATACCGGCTGCCGGTAATGTCGTAGTCACCGCACGACATTTTCGGTTGCAGACCAAACGGCGATACCGTGCCGCGCTTGATCCCCTCGATCTCCTGCGCGGAGAGGGTCTCCCGCATGGTGGTTTTCCGGCGGTCGATGGTCCACTTGGCGGCCAACTTCAGTCGCGGCAATTGCTGGGCCAGCCAGGCCTTGTCGCCGGTGAAACGGTACTGCTCCACCGCGTTCCATAGCGGGCGGAAGGCGCCAACCTCATGCACCCCGTCGGAGGCGGTGAGACCTTGTGGACCGAGGTTGAGCATGCCGTCAGGCTGCTGGTTCTCCAGCCACACGCTGATGCCGTCCCGTGCGACCTCGTGCATGCCCGTATGCTCCAGCGCCCAGAGGATGCGATCGGTCTCGAATGCGATCGGCGCGAAAGGATGGCAGCCTACAACGTACATGCCGCTGGGATCCTTGGGGTCGGGGACCATCCGGCAGACCCCGTGCAATTGCTCCATCATGTGGTGCGCCAGCGGAACATTGCGGACATCCATGCGTCGTATGCGCGGGGAGACTGCAATAATGCCCCAGGCACCGTTTCGCCAGAGGCTGGTCAAGTACTGATCGGGCACCTTGACCGACATCGCCGGTTCGATCTTCGGTACGGGCAAGGGCGGGAACTTCTTCATGTCGCCGTGTAACGCCAGCACGGCGGCCTCGAACGACTGTTCAGGCATCTGGCGCACCTGTTGGCGGTGGGTCTTGAGTTGCTTGGCAGCCAACTCTTTCTGGAACGCGGCCGCTGCGGCCTTCGACTCCGCGGTGGCTACGAAAAAGCCGTACTCCGGCGCCAGGATCGGACCGCTCTCCAGATCCAGCGGCAGGAACGAGAAACTGCCCGAACTGGTGTGGACGGTCACGATGGTTCGATCGGGGCCACGGGTCGCCGGGGTGTAGAGCACGGGAACCTGGATCCCGCGGCGGGCATTGCTGCGGGCGGGCGATTTCCACGACCGGTCGCCCTCCATCACGGCGGCACCCTCGGCCAGCGGGGCGGCCTTGCCGATGTGCCCTGTCTGCGTGATGGCCACGTTGCCATCAAAGGGCAAAGCCTCGGTTCCCTGTTTGAAGCCCCACTCGACGACGACGTCCACCTTCTTCCAGACACCGCCGCCAGGCGCAGGCTTGCCGGCCAGTGTTTCGAGTTCCACGGGCGGGGCGGCTGGCGGAGCGTCTGCCGCGACAACAACGCACGCGAGGGTCAAAACCGCTGTCACCGCGATGCACTTTTGGATGGTATCCATTTTCATTGTTGGATCCTCACGGCTGCCGCCGCGTTGGGGTTGATGTTCATGGGATTTCCCGTTCTTCGGACTGCCTCGTGGACCGTCGTATTAGTCTGCATGATGTTCTCGTTCTTGTTCAATTGCCGTCACCGCGCACCGTCCTCACTCGGCAGCGCCACCCGCAAACCAAAGAACCGGATGGCGCGGGAAGGGTGATGTCCCTTGTAGGCTGGGATGAGCAGGATGCGATGGGAAGAGCGGAGATCCGGACCGTAGTGCGCCCAACTGCCGCCGCGCAGAACGCGGAACTTCTGATCGCCCTCCGTCCACGCGCTGCCGTCACTGGGTGCGCCCTCGTAGTTGTCGTGCCACACATCCTGGCACCACTCCCAGACATTGCCGTGCATGTCGTGCAGGCCCCAGGCGTTGGGCTTCTTCTGGCCGACGGGGTGGGTGCTCAGGTTCGCATTGCTGCGGTACCACGCATGGTCGTCCAAGTCCTTCTCGTCGTTGCCGAAACTGAAGCGCGTGGTGCTTCCAGCACGGCAGGCGTACTCCCACTCGGCCTCCGACGGCAGACGGAACTCGCGACCGGGGACCTTCTCCTTGAGTTTCTTGAAAAAGGTCTGGCAGTCCAGCCAGCTTGCAGATTCCAAGGGATGCGCGGGATTCTTGAAGTAGTGTTGCATACGTTTCCCATCATGGAGCGGTGTTTGCCCCACCACGGCGTCCCACTGCGCCTGCGTCACCTCGTACTTGCCCAGATAGAACGGCTTGGCAAAGGTCACCTTGTGGGGCGGCTTCTCGTAATCCTTCTCGTTGGACCCCATCTCAAAGGAGCCAGCCGGAATCAGCACGAACTCCATCTTCACGTCGCCACCCAGATCGATCGTGAGCGTCTTCTCCGCCGCGCCTGCGGCATCATTGTCTTTTCGCGGTTCAGTCTTGGGCGGTTCGGCCGCCCAGGCGATCATCGGCAGTCCCATTGCGACGAACACTGTGGCTAACAATGTCTTTATGATTGCGTTCATCTTCTTCTCCTTGCGGTTGGGGTTGCTGTTCATGGGATTTTCATTCTAGTGGTCCGTGTCGTGGACTGCGATACTGGTCTGCATGTTCTTTCCGCGTCAGTACTGCGCCGTCACGGCCACCGTGCCGGTCAGGCCCTTCAGGGTGATGGTTTCCTTGTCCTTGTGAAACTCGATCCAGGGCTTGCCATTGACGGTGACGGCCTTGATCGGCGCGGACTTGGGATGGCGGAAACGCAGGACCACTTCCTTGGGCGCTTTGCGGGCGGGCATCTCGACCGTTGCGCTGATCTTGCCATTGTCCACGTCCGAGACGATCTCGTAGGCCACCGTCCCAAAGTAGGTCGGGGCGTTCTTGACGGATATCTTCTTGCCCTGCTCCAGGTACGCCCGGGGCGTGGCCTTGGCCAGCCAGAGTGTATCGCCCTGCTCCAGGACCAGCGATTTGCGGAACATCTCGGCGAACCACCCGGCCGTCGCGCCGTCCTTGTCGCCGCGAATCGGCTTTTCCATCCATACGCCGCTCCCTGGATTGACATACGCTGCGCCGAGCGAGTGCCACCAGCGCAGGAAACCCGGCACGTCGTCACGAAGCAGGTAAGCATGCGCGTTGTAGGAGTCTTTATCTAAACTGCTACTGATCCGCCAGAACCATTCGTCGCCCTTGCTTGGATCGGCCCCCAGCGAGAGCTTCTCCTCAACATAGGTCACGATGCCGTCGATCAGCGGATCATTGGGTGGGAAGATGCCGCCGTCGCGGGCGATGTCCACGGCGCAGATCACGTCACCTTCGGCATACTGCACGATGCCTGTCTCTCTGACCGTCATGCCGTGGGTGTAGGCCATCATCGGGATGAAACTGCGATAGGTTCCATCCAGTCCCTTGCGCACGGGAGAGAAGATCGCCTGCCGCCGCAGCGTCTTGAGCATGTCCTGACGGTAGCGATCCGCCTCGGCCGCATACTTTTCCCCCACCTCGGGATCAACACGTGAAAGCGCCTGCGCGAAGTACTCCAGTCCCTGCACGTTCATGGCGTCAAAGCAATGGTAGAACCACCAGACCGAGCCGCCGAAACTCGAATCTCCCAGCGTGGTAGGAGGGTGCTGGCCGGCGACGGCCAGTTCGGCACGGTTCGGCACGTCCTTCAGGTAGAGATCCCGCTGGCGGATGATCCAGTCGGCGGCAGCGGTCAAACGCTGGCGACGCTGGTCGAACCAGGCGCGATCGGCGGTCAGCATGAATTTCTGGCTCATCGCTCCCAGCAGCAAGCCGGTGCCCGGGTGCGTTCCTTCCCACGAACAACTGATGTCGTACGTCAACTTGCTCCACTCCAGCGATCCCTGGCCGTCGAGGAAGTCGCCATCCTGTTTCTCGCCCGGCGAGGCCAGGAAGTGGTCGTACACGCGTTCGGTCTTGTCGAACAGGCCGCACAGGTCTGTCGCATGAACCGCCCGGCCCGATTCGAAGCCGAGCCGCGTGTACTGTCCAGGGCCATCGGCGTAAAGCTGGCCGATCGCACTGCGCCAGGCCTGCATGAGCAGGTCGTCTGGAATCTCGGCCTGCATGACGACACCAGGGATGTCGGTGACGCCCTTCCTGCCCGTCCGCAGATCGGTTCCGTAGGGCTGGACTTGAACCGGATCGAGGGTCGGCCGCCACTTCAGCATCAGTTCGCGGTAACTCGGTTCGGGTTTTTCCCGGATCATCTGGGCCAGGCTTTTCAGGTTCTTCTTGGCCAGATCCTCCAGGAACTGCTTGCCCTGGACCTTGTTCGACGCCCGTGAGATCAGCAAGCCATGTTCGGGGATGTAGATCGGACCGGTCGCGAGGTCGCTCATCCGGATGCTGCACCCGGTCTGGCCAAACCGCAGTGTCAGATGACTGCTGGCGTCGTGCAGGACGGGAACGAGTACGCCCGAGCGCGGGGTGTTCGCTTCACCCGGCGGCAGCGGCGTGGCCGTGCCGGTCTTCGTCATGTATCCCTCGAAGCGCAGTTCAGGGATCTGGGCCGGCGATGGAGTAACCCATTCCACGGCCACATCCGTCCGTTTCCAGGTCGGCATGGCCCTATCCCAGGTGCCGGGTGTGAACAGTCGCGCCTCTGGTATGGGCAGTTTTCCTCCCGGCATCTTCGCAGCGGTGTCAGCCGACACGAACACGCACACCATCTCCGTGCCCCAGATGAGGCTCCTCAGGTGCGCGGGCGGCGCTTTCGGTCCCTTGCGCGGCAAATCCGCGCGCGTGTAGGTCCAGGTCCGCCCGTCGCTGCTGATCACCGGCTTGTCGAGCACTTCGTCCGGACCGGTTGCGAACCACCCGGGACGATTTCCAACGTGATTACTCATTTGGGGATAGACCCGAACGTCAACACTCTCGACCGGCGGGGTTGCGCCCAATGGTGTTTGGTTAATGGATGCCCGTAAAATACTGCTTGACAATGCTTT
>CAZZJC010000061.1:0-21634 GCA_964654285.1 uncultured Candidatus Kuenenia sp. | reverse complement strand
CTCCCTCTGCGGGTTCGATTGGATAGTTATTATGGCTTTGAAAGTGGATTAGTATAAGGGCCCTGGACCCCGTTGTTGCCCCGGTTTTGGGCGATTCTGGCGTGTCCGGGGCGTCAGGCAGTTGGACCAGCGGTTGCACGCTTCCTCCGTTTGGCGCGCGAAGCCGCGAAGCGGTGTGCGATCAGGTCGGAGGCCCACTCTCCGCCGATCGTCGCCGCCTGCGGTTGCCAGCCCTGGACGGCACTCTAGGCTCCCCCGCCCCCGCCGGGAGTCTCCGGCCGGATTCGCGCAGGAGTCTCCATGACCGACAGCCAGTTGCCCGCCCCGGGATCGAACGGGAAAAGCCCGGAAACGGCAGGAAAGGACGACATCAAGGACGCCGTCCTCGTCGGCAAGGGCGACGCCCCGGCCAAGCTGCCGCCGCAGAAGCTGACCATGACGCAGCAGTTCTTCGTCTGGGTGCTGATCCTGGTCGTCGGCGTGCTCTTCGGCTTCCCGGCCGCGGGCATGATGGGTCAATCCAGCAGACCCATAGTCGGGAATGTCACCGAGTCCGAAACGCTCCAGCGCAAGAGCATCGCGGAACGGCTCGATCAGGCGTTCCCCGGCAACTATCCCCCGTTCGCCATCGATGCGCGCCGCTATGGCGATTCCGTGCTCAACTACTACGCCAACAACATCCGCATGGCGCGCCAGGCGGAAAAGGACGGCCTGAAGCCGGCAGGCGGCGAACTCGACCGCATCGTCAAGGATTTCCTCGACGAACCCGCCCAGGGCGGGCCGCGCGGCCAGGCCACCTCCGGACGTACCCGGGGCCAGGTCCTGCTGGATCTCGTCGGGGGCAAGAAGGAGGTCACCCGGGATGAACTCGCGCTGTTCCTGGCCGAACGCAGCGCGGTCATGGCCCTGGAATCGCGCAACGTCACCGTCGCGGCGGTCGCCCCGGCGATGGACGCCTTCCAGTATCCCTCGCCCGATTACGGCGGAGCCGAGGACATCAGCCTCGACGTGGTCGAACTGTCGGCCAAGAACCTCGTCCCGGAGGTCAAGGACGACGATCCGGAGGTGGAGCCCACCTACCGCAAACTGTCGCAGAGCACCGATCCCAGCGTGCAGAAGCTCTTCCGCCGGCCGGCGGCGGTGGTGGTCAGCGTCGCCCATGCCGATGTCGCCAAGCTGCGCGAGGGCATCACCGTGACCGAGGTCGAGCTGCAGGCGCAGTACGAGAAGAACAAGGAACGCTACCGGATCCCCGACCCGCCCAAGCCGGCCGGAACGGCGGTCGCCAGCGAGCCCAAGAAGGAGGCCGCTTACAAGCCCTTCGCAGACGTGAAGGAGGAGCTGAAAAAGGACCTCATCGACGAACGCGTGCTCGCCAAGGCCCGCGCCCTGGCTGACGAGTTCGACGCGGTGGTCACCGAGAAGGTCCTGCACGAGGCCAAGGACAGCCAGCCCTTCATCGCCGCCGCCAAGGAGAAGGGCCTGGTGGTCGAGACGCTGGAAGTCAGCGAACCCGGCAAGGACGGCCAGCTCGACTTCCACGCCCTCGGCACCGTCGCCGACCAGGCCGGGCTGTTCAACACCGCGAACCTCCCCGGCCTGATCAGCCGGCCGCTGGTGACGAATGGCACCAGCCGCAACGCGATCGTGGTACGGCTCGATGCGCGCAAGCCGTCAACCACCCGCGAGCTCGCCGAGGTCAAGGATCTGGTCAAGCAGCGCCTGGCGGCCAGGCGTTCCTACAAGGAGCTGATCGCCAAGGCCAAGGCCATTCGCGAGGCTGCCGAGAAGGCTGGTCCGGGCGGGCTCGCCGCGTGGGCGGCGAGCGACGAGGGCAAGAAATGGGCCGCGACGGTGACCTCACGTTCGGCCCGTACCGCCGCCGACGCGATCAACCCGCCGGCCGACGAGATCGACGGCACCCCGGGCGAGAGCCGGATGGTCGGCAGCATGTCGCTGCCTGACCGGCCGGTCGCCCTGGAGACCGCCTACTTCAGCGAACTCGACCCCCCCAAGGTCAGGCTGGTCCAGGTCAAGAGCGTCACCCCGGCGCCGACCGCGGCGGTCGAGGCGCAGCGCAAGCGTGCGGAAGCCTTCCAGTATTTCCTCGGCAGCTACCGCCGGCAGTTGTTCTCATCCGCCAAAGGAGAAGGACTCTGATCATGGCCGACGCCCTGCTGACCTGCGACATCCCCGGACTCAAACTGCTCGCGCGCGGCAAGGTGCGCGACGTCTTCGAGGTCGATGCCGACCACCTCCTGTTCGTCGCCACCGACCGCATCAGTGCGTTCGACGTGGTGATGGCCAACGGCATCCCAGGCAAGGGCAAGGTGCTGACCCAGCTCAGCTGCTTCTGGTTCGACCTGCTCAAGGACATCTGCCCGCACCACCTGGTCACCGCCGACGTGGCGCGCATGCCGGCGGCGCTGCGCGCGCACAAGGCGCAGCTCGACGGCCGTTCGATGCTGGTGCGCCGGCTCAAGATCCTGCCGGTCGAGGCGATCGTGCGCGGCTATCTCGCCGGTTCCGGCTGGAAGGAATACCAGAAGAGCCGCAGCGTCTGCCGCCTGCCCCTGCCGCAGGGCCTGCGCGAATCGAGCCTGCTGCCCGAGCCGCTCTACACCCCGTCGACCAAGGCCGAGCAGGGCCAGCACGACGAGAACATCCACCCCGAGCAGGCCGCGAAGATCCTCGGCGCCGCCGCCGGCACGGTGCGCGCGCACGCCCTGACGCTGTACACCAAGGCGCGCGACTACGCCCGGGACAAGGGCATCATCATCGCCGACACCAAGTTCGAATTCGGCGTCGACGCCCAAGGCACCGTGGTCCTGGCCGACGAGGTGCTGACCCCGGATTCGAGCCGCTTCTGGCCCGCCGCCACCTGGCAGCCGGGTCGCGCTCCCGACAGCTTCGACAAGCAGTTCGTCCGCGATTACCTGGAATCGGTGAAGTTCAACAAGGATGGCAAGGGCATCGCCCTGCCGGGCGAGGTGGTCGAACGCACCCTCGCCAAGTACGTCGAGGCCTTCCGCCTGCTCACCGGCCGCGAGCCGGTGCTCTAGCCGGGCGCGCATCCACGCGGCCGACCCCTGGGCGGCAGACCGCAGATCGCAGAGGGAACCGTGGATAAGACCATCGTCCTGCCCTTCGTCTCCTTCGCCGTCATTGCGGCGGCGGCGGTGGGTTTCGCCGCCGCCTGGAACCTGCTGCCGCAGCGCCTGGGCGGTATGTTGCGCTGGGCCGCGCTCGGCCTGGCTGCGCTCGCCGCCGCCGGCCTCGCCCTCGCCGTCGGGGTGCCGTGGCGCGGCTCCCTGCACCTGAGCTGGTACGGCGTCTGCATGCTCGCCGCCTTCCTGGCCGGCTGGCTGACCATGCAGCGGCGTTGCGCCGCGATCGGCATCGAGCGCCAGCGTCTGGCCGACATCGGCATCCTGGCGCTTCTCGGCGGCATGGTCGGGGCGCGGCTGGTGTACCTCCTGGAGCGTCCGGCCGAGCTCCAGTCGGCCTACGGCAAGGGCGGCCTGGGCCAGGTGGTCGCCACGGCCCTCGACATCGACGGCGGCGGCATGGTCTGGTACGGCGGCGTGGCCCTGGCCACGGTCGCCATCTGGATCTACGCCCGCCGCGTCCGCCTGCCGCGCCTGGCGCTTGCGGATGCCATCCTGCCCTCGCTCCTGCTCGGCCTCGCCATCGGCCGCGTCGGCTGCTTCCTCAACGGCTGCTGCTTCGGTCGGGAATGCCACCTGCCCTGGGCGGTGCCGCATGGCGGCGGCAGGACGCTGGTGCATCCGACCCAGCTCTACGAGACCGCCGTCTGCCTCGCCCTGGCCCTCGCGCTGGCGTGGTATTGGCGCCGCCGCCGCCAGGACGGCGCCGTGACCCTGCTCGCCATCGTCGGCTACGCGGCCTGGCGCTTCGTGAACGAGTCCCTGCGCGACCACGGCCCGCTGGTCGAGACGCCGGTGCTCGGCCTGACCACGGCGCAGCTCGTCAGCCTCGGCCTGGTCGCCGCCAGCCTCGGCACCTGGGCCGCCCTGCGCGGCCGCACCGGCACCGACGTGCCTGGCAGCCGCTACGCCAAGCCGACGGCTGGCTGATCCGGGTTCAGGGCTTGCCCGCACCCGCTGGTTCCAGCAACCCTTTCCAGCGTTCCCGCAACTGCGTGATCTCGGCTTCCTGCTCAGCGGAGAAGTGCCCCTGGATCTGCCCATAGAGGTCGAGCCACAGGGCGAGACGGCGGCGTTCATCTTCGCTCAGGATCAGGCCGCGCTGCGCCGTCAATTGCTCCCACAGCGGCGAGACCGTCGCCATGCATTGGCCGACGGGGGAATAGGCAGCCACATCATGTTTCCGGATCACGGTGCGCACGCTGCGATCACCGCCGAAATCGACGAGAGATTTCCAGGCCTGGGGCACGGGCGAAGGCGAGACGAAATAGAAGGCGGATCCACGGCCATCGACCAGATCCCAGGCCTTGGCCCGGTCCAGGCCGAGACCGGCGAGTTTTTCATCCTGCCCTGCGGCAAGCCGGTCGAGCATGGGGCGCATCAGGGTCTCGAAGCGCAACGGCCAGGAACCTTCGACATCAGGTTGGATCAGCGAGGGTTCTCGCCGGGCCGCGATCGGGCTGCTGTTGACGGGACGCCGGTATTCATGGCAGCCGACGCAGGACTGCAGTTCGCCGGGCTGGAGATACGTGGCAGAACGCATGGTCTGGATCGCGCGGTGATCCGCCCCAAGCAGTTGGAACCACAGGGATACGCCAGCGGGTGCCACGAAATAGGCCGATCCATCCGCTTCGACCGGTACGGTGCCGAGCACGAATTTCCCGGCATCATACGAGGTGACCCCGATCGGGGGCGAGCACCAGGTCGGCTGAACCTTGGGCGCGATGCCGACGAGGCGCAGTCGTTTGACGGATCCCCTGGGAACGCGGCCGAGACCTTGGTAGACGTCGGCGATCAGGAAGCGTCCGCTCGGAAATGCTTCGTCCTTGGTGGGAAGTTCCGGCAATTGCGGGGGTACCGCTCGGGGAACCCAAGGAACGGGTGTGGTGGAGAGGACGGTCGGATCGCGATGCAGCAGTTCGCGATTCCCGAAGATATCATAATAGTAGATGCCGAGATCCGCAACGGTGTCAGGCGGCATGCGACCGCTCTGATTGTTGATGAACAAGGGCTTCGCACTCCAGGCGCAGAGATAGACTTCACGGTGCAATGGCCAGGGCGCCTGATAATAGGTGAGCGGAAATCCGTCGATTTCAGGATTGCAGACCTCGGGCGTGAGACTGGTGAGTGGCGTTGGGCCGTCGATGCCAACGGAAGGATCGAGGAGAAGCAAGGGTCCACCGGTTTGGCCATGGTGCGAGCTGCCGGTGAAGACGAGCTGCCGCGTGCCGGGAACAGGACGTGCCTCGAAGGCGGAGTAGGGCGATCGGGTGTGGTTGCCGAAGACGATCTCGGGATTGGTCCCATCGGGATTGCAGGACCACAGGTTCATGGCGATGCGGGCGTCGCGATCGACATAGTCCCAACGGGCATAGATGATGCGACCGTTCTGGTCCAGCGCGGTGTACCATTCCGGCGTTTCGAAGGGGGAGAGGACCCGCATCTTCGATCCATCGCCCGCCATGCGATGCAGGGTCTGGGTGCGCACGGCTTCCCCACCGCAGCGGATGAAGGAATCGCCCGTGGTTTCGTGCATGGTCCGGCGGGTCGTTTCGGCCGTCGCCTGGATGGCGGTTCCACGCCTGGTGCTCATGAAGACGATGTCCCCACCCGGCAGGTACGAGGCCTGGAGGTCGTCGTAGCGGCCCTGGGTGAGCTTGCGGATCGTACCGCTGGCGAGATCCAGTTCATGCAGGTGGTAGAATGACTCCTCGGGCAGGCGTGTCTTGTCGGTCTTGACGGCTTTGATCACCTCGGGGAAATGCTGCGCGTAGGCGAAGAGCACCCGCTTGCCATCGAAAGACAGTTCCAGCCCCTGGATATCGCCCGGTGGAAGTCCCGGCGTGAGGTGGCGCAATCGGGGGGCCCCTCCACGCAGTCCCTCCAGGACCCAGATGCCGCCTCCTGGCTGGGCATACCAGCCATGGAACTGCTGATGCATGGCGGTCAAAGCGTTGGGTCGGCGCTTGAGGAACAGGATGCGGTCGCAGGTCGCCAAGCGCGGCTGGGCCAGCGCCAGCGCGCGGATGGAACGACGGATCGACAAATAAATGGGAACCTTGCTGGCCACGGGCGCATCGGTCGGCAAGGCTTTCCAACGACGGTCGAACTCGCCCAGTTCGGCGCGCATCTTGGACGTATCCACCCCCTGGGCGTCGAGCGAGGTGGCGAGGGCGAGTCCTCGCGCCAGGGCTTCCGGAGCGGGAACGTAGACGAGCGGATAGGCTTGGCGTGATTCGTCGGAAGCCGGCAGGTTTGGATCGGGCTTGCGCCATTTGACGAAGCTGCTCTGGTCGGCAGGGCGGTTCAGGGCGATGTTGAGATCCGGATCGGGGGCGGCGAAGACCTCGACCTCGCTCAGCCGCAGGCGATCACGACCACCTGCGGAAATCCTGACCCACCGGGCCGAATGTCCTGTTGCTTTGACCGTCAACTGACGGTTCGCTGGCCAGGTTGGGCCTTCCAGGCAATGGATCTCGGTGAAGTCCTTGCCGTCCCTGGAAATCAGGACCTTGAACCAGGCCTGGCGGCCCACATTGGCCTGGGGATTATGGACCACCACACGGTCCAGCGGAACGCTGGCGCCCAGATCGACCTGCCACCAGGTCCAGGTCTCTGCTTTGGTCTGGTGTTCCATCTGGCTGGATTTGACGCCGTCGACCACGCCGGCCGCGTCGATTCGGGCCAAATGCCGGATGTTCTCGGGACTCATGCGCGCCTGGACCAGCCAGTCGGCTTCCAGATCCGCGGCAGACCAGGCAGGTATAGGATCCTCGCCGGCGAAGGCGCCGACAGACATCAGCGCGAAAGCGAGGATGCTGGGAAAGTGGGGGGATTTCATGGTTTGTTTCCCGCCTGATAGCAGACGATCGACTTGGCGCCTCGGGTGATCAGTCGATCACCGGCGAGCGCCAGGGAGGTGCCGCCCTTGTGATTGTCGACGGAGATCGCTTCGCGGAGACGTTTGCCGTCACGTGCATCAAAAAGCCAAAGACTGCGGTTGGCGAGCACCGCCACGGTCGATCCGCCAACCACAACGGAGGTGAAGCTCCACTGTCCGCCGCCCAGACTCATCGTCGGATCAGCGGTCTCCCACAGGATCTTGCCGGTGGCAGCCTCGACGCAGATCATCATGCCGACGCTCGGTTCCTTGCTGCCATCGGCCTTCTTCCCGCCCCCCCGTTGGCCGCAGGCGAAGACCCGTCCACCGATGATGGCTGCGTTGCCGCTGCTGTTGTCCAACGGGAATTCGGCAATCGGGGCATGCCCGGTTCCACTGGGGCGGCTGATCAAGAGACCCTTGCCGGCGCCCATGACCGCGAGAATGCCGCCTTCGATGGCGGGCGTGCTCCATCGTCCAGGGAAACCTTTCCAACGCTCGGTGCCGTCGGATGATGCATAGACTGCATTGTAGGCCAGCACGAGATCACCTCCCGACTGGCGGATGAGGCTGGGGGATGACCAGGTATCCTTCCCTCCCGTTGCCACCGACCAGCGAACGCCGCCATCGGAGAGGGCGCAACTGACCAGTCGCCCCGTGGAGTTCGCGAGAATAGCCTGATCGTCGACGATCAGAGCCGAACTATGGTAGGGGCCGATGACATCGTGGTAGGTTTCGGTCTTCTGGCGCGACCGGGCCGGATCGCTCAGGCGCCATGCTTCGCGACCGGTTTGCGCATCGAGGCAGAAAGCCTCACCCAGCGAACCGACCGCGACCACCCGTCCACCGCCGACGGCAAGGGTGGCGGAACAACCCCAACGAAAGGAAGTGCCCGGCATGGAGGTCTTCCACCGGGTCGTTCCAGTGGCGAGGTCCAAGCAGATCACGGTGTCGTTGACCCGGCTCGGGATCTTGCAGTTGTTGACCAGGGAAACCGAGGCCGGATCCGGCCAGTTCACATACAGATAGACGGCACCATCGGCCACCACCGGCGAGCCCTGACCGACGATGCAGGCGTTCTGATGGCCATAGCCATGGGGCAGTTCCTCGCTGCGCCAGGCCTCGATCAGTGGCGCGCCGGAGGCGAGGGCGGCCAGGACAGCGGACTCGGCGATGGCTCCCGATCTGCTCGGCCCACCCCGCCATTGGGACCAGTCCGCCGCAGGGAGCGGCAGGAATCCCAGGATGCCCAGGAGCAGGCCCAGTCGAAACCGTTTGCACATGGCAGTGCCTCCACCCCATTCCTACCCGGAAACCCGGCCGAGGTTGCTTCATGTTTCCACCATTCTCATCGTGCTCATTGCGCAACTCTACTCCACGTTCTTGTCCGGATCTCCGAACCCAGCACGATAGGCGGTGGGACTTATGCCCAGGCGTGTCGAAAACAGCCGTGATAGGCCGCTTGGCGTGGAAAACCCCGCTTCTTTCGCGATGTCGTCGATGCTTCGCCCGGTCCGCTCCAGCAACTCGCAGGCTTTCCCGAGCCGTAGTCTGGCAAATTCCTCGCCCATGGTGCAACCCTGATGCCGACGGAAACGATTCTCCAGGGTGCGCCGGGCGAGGCCGCAATGGCGCGCAACCTCATCCAATCCGATCTGCCGATGCAGCGAGGCGGCAAGGTACTGCTTCGCCTGTTCCACCGCCAGGTCGCTGGTCGGCAGGATGGAGGAGGACCGCACCACCAGACGTCCTGGTGCCAGCAGGATGGGATCGGATGGCGGAACCCCGCCCGAGATCAGATCGAGAAGGATCTTCGCGGCGGTCCGCCCGATGCCGGTGGCGGGAACGGAGATGGTGGACAATGGGATCGGACTGGAGCATTGCACGACCTCGTTGTCATCCGTGGCCAGGATGGCGAGCCGTTCTGGAACGGGAATGCCGGCCGTATGCGCCCGATGCAATACCGACTCGGCCCGGCGATCGCTGCCGGCGTACAGGGCGATGCGGCCGGTCGGCCCGCACCTCTGGGCGAGTGCGGCAGGATCGGAAATCTGGCTCGGTTCCCAGCGCTCACCGACCAGACCAAGGGCGGACAGATGCCGCAGACAGGCCTGGCCCCGGGCGTCGATCTCGGGGATGGCGTCGCTCAGCACCACCCGGCGTGCGACCGGCAGAGCGGCCAGATGACTGGCCGCCATCCGTCCGATCGCCACCGGATCGCAGGCCACACTCGGGAAAGGCACGCTCAAATAATGGTAACCCGCGTTCACCAGGGGGAATCCCAATGCAATCGCGGGTAGGTTCGTCGGCTGGAGGAACGCCACCGCACCGGCCACGGTTTTCAGCGGAAAGGAGGCCCAATCGATGGATCGGGTCAGCAGGTTCACCGATCCTGGCCAAGCCTGGCGCAGGACCGTGGCTGCACCGAGGGCGACGCGTCGCATCGGACCTTCGACCATCGGGATGGCGACCAGGATCTGGGATCTCATGCTGCCGTTCATTAGCGGCCCCCGGGCGGCAAGAAACCGGGAACCGGTCACTGATTCGGCCAAGGAAGCCGCGTTCGCCCGAGCGACAACGGGAACCGCCTATGATGATCGCCGTGATCAAGGGGGCGTGCGCGCCGAGTCAGAGCCATCGGACGCTGCCGGCCCTCCGCCCGGGAACCGTCCTGATGCAACGCGAAGGCCGCATGGGCGTAGCACACCGAGAAGATGCAACGATTCCCGGCTTTCACAACATCCTCCCGGATTCGGAACCCCACATGAGATCAATATCCCACGGTTGCTGGCCGCAGGTCATCTGCGTCCTGGTCATTTCCCTGCTTGTCCTCGGACACGCCGGCGAATCCGCAGGATATGTCGGGCCGAGCGCCCTGGTCGCGAGTCGGGATGGACGTTGGCTCTGCGTGGCCGAAGCCGATCAGCACCGGATATCGCTGGTGGACGTCGCGACCGGCAAGAGGGCGCATTCCATCGCGGTTCCGGGGGAACCGACCGGGCTGGCCATAAGTCCGGACGGCCAGATCCTCTATGCGTCCTGCGCTGCGACCGTGAGCACGATCTGCGGCATCGATCTGGGTTCGGCGCAGATGGTCTTCACCGCAACCGCCGGGCATTCCAGTTCCGCCCTGGCCATCACTCCCGATGGCAAGCAGCTCTACGTGTGCAACCTGCACCAAGATGATGTCTCGCTCATCGACATCCCCTTGCGCCGCGAGATCGCCCGCATCCGGGCCGTACGAGAACCGTGCGCCATCGCGTTGACACCGGATGGCAGCGTGGCGCTCGTGGCCAACCTCGTGGCCGTGGGGGCGTATCCTGGACGGATGGCGGCCGAGATCACACTGTTCGACACCGCCAATCGGCAGCGGAGCCGGATCGAGCTCCCGAATGGAAGCAGCAGCGTGCGCGGGATCTGCGTCTCACCCGATGGACGTTTCGGATATGCCGTGCATGTCCTGGGCCGCTTCAACCTGCCGACGACGACCTTGGATCGGGGCTGGATGAACACCAACGCCTTGAGCATCATCGACGTGGCGCAACGCAAACGGATCGCGACGGTGCTGCTGGACGATGTCAATCGCGGCGCTGCAAACCCCTGGGGAGTGACGACCAGCGCCAATGGTGGCAAGATCATCATCAGCCATTCCGGCACGCATGAGCTGAGCATCATCGACACCGAGGCCATGCAGGCCAAGCTGAGCCATGTCCAGGGAACGGCCGGGGACAAGGAGGTCAGCGACGACCTCATGTTCATGACCGGCATTCGCAAGCGGATTGCTCTGTCCGGACATGGGCCGCGCGGTATCGCCGTCATCGGCGACCGGATCTATGCCGCCTCGTATTTCTCGGATGCGATCGAGATCGTCGAACTGAAGACCAAGGAACCGGGCCTGGCCGGCTGGATCGCCCTGGGGCCAAAGCCGATGCTGACGCAGCAACGGCGCGGACAGTTCCTTTTCGCCGACGCCAGCATCTGCTTCCAGGGTTGGCAAAGCTGCACTTCCTGCCATCCGAACTCCCGGGTGGATGGCCTGACCTGGGATCTGCTCAATGACGGAATCGGCAATCCGAAGCGGACGCGCAATCTGGTGGGAGCGCATGCCCAGCGCCATCCGGTCATGGCGATGGGGATACGAGGCTCCGCCGAAGTGGCGGTGAGGGCAGGCATCCGCTACATCCTGTATGCCGTCCGCCCGGAAGAGGAGGCGGTGGCCATCGACGAATACCTGCGTTCCCTGCAACCGGTTCCGAGTCCGTTCCTGGTCGCTGGGCAGCCCAGCCCGGCGGCGGCACGGGGACGCCAGCTCTTCGAGGGGGAGCGGCTGGATTGCGCCTCCTGCCATCGCGGACCCTGGCGCACGGATGGCAAATTGCACGATGTCCAAAGCAGGGGCGCATTCGACAAGCCGACGGACCGCTTTCAGACGCCACGGTTGATCGAGCTGTGGCGCAACGCCCCCTACTTTCATGACGGCCGCTACCAAACCCTGGAAGAGGTGCTGACCAAGGGCAATCACGGACTGGGAACGGTGCAACCGCCACTTTCCCAAGCGGAACTCGGTGATCTCCTCGCCTTCCTGCGATCCTTGTAGCGGGTAGCGGAAAGGAACTCCATGCCATCCCTGGCTCTCGCATTCGCCGGTTTTCTCCTCGCCATCTCCTACGGTCTGCCTGGCGCCACCGCGCCAGCCAGTGCCGAAGCCCCGGACGCGGAAGCGCTCTCGGCTGCGCGAACCGGTGTCATCGTACGCGGCCTGGCGGGCAACGCGATGCGCTATCATCTGTCACTGCCGAATGGTTGGAGCCGCGATCGCGTTTGGCCGGTGGTCCTCGCCATTACCGGATCCAACGCGAACTTCGGAGTGCTGGCCGAGGGCTACCGCCAAGCCAGGGGTCCGCTTCCATTCATCTGCCTCACCCCAACCACCGTATCCAGCACCGCGAACCATAGCCTGGTCGCAAAGAATTTCCCGCACCTGACGGCAGAGGAATTGTCCCGCCTGACGGCCATGAGCGCAGCGGACCGTTTGGCCTGGGATGTCGCCGGCGTGCTACGGGCAATCGACGATGTGCACCGTCATTTCGCTGGCGAATCCCAGGTCTACCTCTCTGGGTTCAGCAAGGGTGGTCATCTGGCCTGGCATCTCGCCTTCGCCGAGGCGTCGCGTCTGCATATGGTCTACCCCAGTTGCGCCGTCTTCGATCCGAAGGTGGATGTTCCTGCCGGACCGCAAATCCTGCGCGTGCCGATCCTGGCGTTCCAGGGGCAGGCCGACCATTTGCGCCAGGACACCCTGGAACCGTGCTGGGATGCCGCCCTGCGCCTGGCCCTGGCACGGGGCTACGCGGAGGTGCCACGACTGATCACCTTCCGCGGCCATTCCTGGCATCATGAGGAAATCCTGCTCGCCTCGCATGGACACTACCTGGCCCGGCAGGGATCCCGTCCTGATCTCTCGCGGTGATCACATCCTTGCGATCGGCGTTGGTTGGGATACCCGCCCTGCGCGCATGAGAAACCGCCATTGAGGCCATTCCGCCTGGCCCACGGCTGCTTGCGCAACCGCTGCAGCCTCGGCGGAAACGCACTCGAATCGGTTTACCTCTGGCTGATCTTTTCGGCAATCCTCAGTCGAGCGCGGCCTGCTCGCCGGTGCGCAGGACCTCCACCACCTCGTCGCGGCTGAGCGCATCGCGCAGGCGGTCGACCACGAATTCGCTGTTCTCGAGCACCCCGACGATGCGGGCCTGGAGGCGCTGGTGCACGCGCGGCGTGCCGGCCGGGGTGAGCAGCATGAAGATGAGGTGGATGCGTTCATGCCGGCCGCCGGCATCGATCGCGATGCCGTGCGGTGCGCTGGCGAAGACGACCACCGGCGCGCTGAGCCCGGGCATGCGGGCATGCGGCATGGCGACGCCCTTGCCCAGGTAGGTCGAGGCCAGCCGTTCGCGTTCGAGCACCGCCCGCACGATCGTCTCGGCCGGCTGCGGCAGGTCGTCGGCAGGCACCGCGGCGATGATCTGCGGGATCGCCGCGGTGAGGCTGCTCGCCTCGAGGCCCAGCACGACGCGGCCGGGGACGAGGCATTCGGCCAGGGTGACGATCTGCTCGACCTCGAACTCGTCCTGCACCGTGCCGATGATCTCCTCGATGATGTCCTCCATCGACAGGAAGCCGGTCCAGCGGCCCTCGGCGAAGACCAGCGCCACGTGGATGCGCCGGCGCTGCATCTCGGCCAGCACGGCCTCGAGCGGCCGGTCGGGCGGCACGCTCAGGTAGGGCCTGGCCAGCGCCTTGAGGTCGGGGATGCGGCCGTCGGCGGATTCCAGCAGCAGGTTCTTCACGTGCAGGATGCCGACGGGCGCGTCGTGGCCGTCCTCGATCAGCGGGAAGCGCGAGAAGCGCGATTCCGACCACACCTTGCGGTTGTCCTCCCAGCTCCTGCCCAGGTGCAGGCACCTGGTGCGTTCGCGGCTGAGCATCGCATCGCGCACCTTGAGGTCGCCCAGGTCGAAGATGTTCTCGATGAAGAGCAGGCGGCGGAACGAGATCAGCCCGGCGCCCTGCGACCGGTCGAGGATGATGCGCAGCTCATCCTCGCTGTGGGCCGATTCCTTGGTCGCGCCCGAGATCCCGAACAGCCGCAGCACCAGCAGGGACGCCCGGTTGAGGATCCAGAGCGGGATGAAGAACAGGAAATGGCAGAAGCGCAGGCTGGTGGCCAGGCGCAGCGACCAGCGGTCGGCCAGGCGTATGGCGATGTATTTGGGCACCTGCTCGCCCAGGACGATGTGCGATCCGGACACCAGCAGCAGCGAGACCATGGTGGCGAACGCCACGTGCAGCGCGCTCGTGTCGCCGGATCCGGTCATCCAGGCCGAGGCGCGCTCGCCCACGAAGCCCAGCGCCACCGAGGTGGTGGTGATCCCGACCTGGCACACCGCCAGGTATTCATCGATCCGGCCAATGATCTGCTGCAGCAGGATCGCTCGCGCATCGCCCGATCCGGCCAGCTCCTCGACCCGGGACGGACGCACCTTCACCAGGGCGAACTCGGCCACGACGAAGAACGCATTGATCGCGAGCAGCACCGCCAGGGCAGTCAACAGGAGCGCCAGTTCCATGGCTCGACTATTCCCGCCATGCGGATTCGGCAAGCAGGCACGGGCCCATGCTCGACGGCGATGCGGCCCGGGAATGGTTGGCGGGGCCGAACCGACGGCCCAGGATCGTTCCGCCCAGCGCATGGATGCGGACGGCAACGATCAGAAGTCGTCAAATCCCGGGTTGGGTCGTGGTCGCGGCGGCGCGGGTGGTGGGGCCGGCCGATTCGGCAGGGGGATCTTTGCTTGCGTTGATGGCGGTGGGGGTGGTGGCCGGGCTGGCACGGGAAGATCGGTCAACCCGATCTGACGCAGGTTCTGCGCGGCCAGCCAGGCGTCGAACCGCATCACCGCTGGCCCTGCGGCGGTCAGCGCATCGATGCGGCTGATCGCCGCGCTGGCTTGGACCGGATCGCCGATCGCCGCCAGCCGCGCGAGGTGCGCGATCAGCACCCGAGTCGGACGCTCCCACGCAGTGATGCCGTAGCCCTGGGCCTGTTCGATGAACGCCAAGGCGGCGAGATCCTGCGCGAGCAGCCATGACGCGAGGGCGGGATCGGGCAGGCGCGGGGCGATGCCGGTGAACAGGACCATCCGTGCATCCAGCGGCAGATCGTCCCGGCGCACGAGGGCCAGCAGGCCGCCGGCGGACAGGTTCGGGTCCTGCACCAGGAGCCCGGCCGCGGTGGTGCGCAGGAATGGCTCGGGGTCCTCCAGGGTTGCGGTGGCTTCGGCCATCAGGGCGGGTGCGCCCTGGCCGGCCAGGAAGCGCAGGCGGGCCGCGCGGCGCCTATTGACTGGGGCAGACTCCCAGGCGGCGATGGGCAGCGTCACGCCGGCCGGGGTTGAAATGCGCCCCAGGGTTACGGCGAACCTATCGTGCGCATACAGGTGCGAGGAGATTACCTCCCGGGCGAGGACGGGTGCGACCTCGCGCGGCCAACGTGCGGCCAATTTGTCGAGCATGAAAGTCCGTTGTGAAACCCGTGGTTTCAGTTCGGGGGCGGTGAGCACCCGTTCGAACAGACCGGCGTCCCAGATGGCCGCGGGATGATTCAAGAGCAGGTAGGCGCCATCGGCCTCAGGCCGATCGCCCACCAGGATCTTCAGATCGGTCCAGGGAAGGCGATGGAGCACCTCCTGGTTGTAAGGCGAGCCCCAATCGAGCGTCGCCTGCCGCTGCGGGCCGCTCAGCGGGCGCGGCAGGCTGGCCAGGGCCTGGGTGGTCGGTTCCTCGCCGCAGCGCAGGAGGCTGCCCAGGAAGGGATTGATGAACCTTGGTCCGCTGACCAGGGCCCGGTTCAGGCAGCGGCGCAAGACGGCGGCATCCCCATCTCCAGGCGGAATGCGATCGGTGACCCATGCGATCCGCGCGTCCGGCTTGCCATCGGCGTAATCGAGCAGCGAGGCTCGCGCGGCTGGTCCCAGTGTGAAGGAGGACGACACGATCCCGGTTGACCAGAAGTACTCCAGGGCGCTGGGCCTGGACGCCCGGGCACCGATGTGAATCAGGGGCCCCGCTTCCGTCTTGTCATCGGGGATGCGGAGGAAGGGATCCAGCGCGGCCGGTTCCGGCAGCAGCCGGTAGACTGAACGCTTGTGCCAGCCCCAATGGTACATGGGTCGGGCATCGAACGAATCTTCGATGGCGCCGAGTTCGACCAGCGCATACCCCCATCCCGACCGCGCTTCGGCCAGGGTCATCACCAGGAATTGCAGGGCCTGCACATCACCTGCCTGGGCTGCGGCCCCGGCGGCGCTCAGCCGCCGCCGCTGGTCCTGGCTGGTATCGCGCCAGGTCGCCGCCCAGGCGGCGCGCTCCTGCGGCGTGCTGCGGCGCACGAGGCACACCGTCTCGTCGCGCATTTCCCAGGCCAAACCGAGAGGCGCGGTGACGTGATCCAGGACCTGGGCGAGAGGCGCGGTGAGGACCAGATCCAGCCGCCCGTACAGGGGCAGCTGGCCCCACTGCAAGGAATTCCGCCTCACATAATAGCGGGCAGGCGACCCCGCCATCAGCGTCCACCCCAGCCGGCCCGTATGCGGCAACTGGCGATCGATCTGCAGGAGCGCCTCGTCCAGGTCGGCGCCGTGCAGCGACACCGAGACCGGCCGGCGCAGCACGTCTGCCGCCGCTGCGTCGGCGGCCGGTGGCGCGACCGGCGGATCGGCCACGACCGGAGCCGGCATGGGCGGGGGCGTCGGCGGCTGTATCACCGCAGGAGCGAGATGCACAGCGCCAAGAACGAGGACGGCAATGGCGGCGGCGCTGGCGCCGCCAAGCAGCAGCCCGGCCTTGGGCAACGTGGCGGGCAGCAGCGCGGCCAGATCGGGTCCGCCGGCCGCCACGTCGACCTTGGCGACCAGGTCGGCCACCGTGGTCGGCGGGTTCGGCAGGTGGATCGGGGCCAGCCACACCAGGACCCCGGCGGAGCCGCCCGGCGCTGCGATCCCGAGGCGCTGCCGCAGGGTGGCCAGGGCGCGGCTGACGCGGGTGCGGGCGGTGCGCACCGGCACGCCGAGGGCCGCGGCCACGGCGGGGAAGTCGAGGCCGGCGAGGTAGCGCAGCTCGACCGCCTGCCGCGTGCGCCGGTCGAGCCGCTCCAGGGCCTGCTGGAGATCGTCCAGGCGCGCGTGATCGGCGGGTGGCGCGGGCGCGACCAGCTCGGCCGGTGCCGGCAGCAGGCGCAGGTCCGCCCGCCGGGCCCGCCGCTTCTGCTCGCGGGCGGCGTTGGCGACCACGGTCATCAGCCAGGCGGTGGCGCTGCCAGGGCCGCGGTCGCGCCAGCGGTCGGCATGGCGCAGGAGGCACAGCGCCGACTCTTGCAAGGCGTCTTCGGCCAGGTCGCCGCACAGGCCCCGGGCCAGGCGCCAGAACTGCCCGGCGTTGCGCCGCCACAGGGCGTCGAGGTGGTGGCGGCCGTTATCGGCCTGGAAGGCCAGGAGATCGCGGCGGTCGTCGTCGCTCGGCTCCGGTGCGCAGGTCGGTGGCTGATCAGTCATGTCCCTATAACGTCCCGATCCTCCATGATGACTCAGGAAAGCCGCCCGTGGCCAGGGCGGTGGCGGGCGCATGGACGTGGAGGGCGGCGCGGCGACCGGGGAACGCGCTGGCCGTCGGCAGGGGACGGCTGGCGGTGCGATGGCCGCCGCCGGTCATGGCCCTGCGCCCATCCGCGATTCAGAATTCATTTGCGCCCAGCCCCGGCTCCGGTCGCCTCGGGGGCTGCTCGGGCGCGGGGGTGGCCGGCGGCTTCGCCGCAGGCGTCTGCTGCCGCGGCAGCGGCGTGGTGTCGATGAACGGGGAGGGCGGCAGGGGCAGATCGCTCAGTCCCACATCGCGCAGGTTCTTGGCGGCCCTCCATGCTCGCGCCCGGACCTGGTCCGGGCCGGCGGCGACCAGGGCATCGACGCGGCTGATCGCTGCGCGGGCCTCGGCCGGGTCGCCGATCGCGGCGAGCCGGGCGAGGTGCGTGATCAGCAGATAGGTCGGACGCTCCCGCACGTCCTCCTGGTCGAAGCCCTGCTTCTGTTCGGCTGCTGCCCAGACCGACATGTCCTGTTCGAGCAGCCACTGCGCGAGCGGGGCATGGGGCAGGCGTGGGACGATGCCGGTGATCAGGCTCATCCGCACCTGCATCGACAGTTCCTCCCGGCGCAGGCAGGCCAGCAGATCGCCGGCGCGCAGGGCGGGGGCTTCGACCAGTCGTCGGGCGGCGGTGGCGCCCAGGACGGGATGATCGAGGAGCGCGATCGCTTCGGGCACCAGTTCCGGGGCACCCTGGCCCGACAGGAAGCCCAGGCGGGCCGCGGTGCGGCGTTCGACCGGGGCCTGGTCCCAGGCGGCGATGGGCAGGGTCAGGCCGGCCGGGGCGGCGATGCGGCCCAGGACGATGGCGGGGACGGGGTCCTGGGCAGAGGCCGGACCGATGGCCTCCCGGACCAGGGCCGGCGCGACCTCCCGCGGCCAGCGCAGGGCCAGCCCCCGCAGGTACTGCTCCTTGCGACCAGGGTTCCACGCTTTCAGCCCGGGATTCCCAGGGCCGGCCGCGAGCACCCGCGCGAACAGGTCCGCATCCCAGACCGCGGCGGGATGCTGCAAGAGCGCATAGGCGCCATCGGCTTCGGGCTTCTCCCCCACCAGGGCCTTGAGTTCGTTCCAGGGCAGGCGCCAGAGCACTTCCCTCATGACGAAGACATCCGGACAGAGCACCGCCTGACGCTGCGCACCGGCCAGGGGACGCGGCATGGCGGCCAGGGCCTGCGCCGCCGGTTCTTCGCCGCAGCGCAGGAGGCCGCCCAGGAAAGGAGCGATGAGGTCCGGCGCCTCGATCAGGGCCCGATCCAGGCAGCGCCGCAGGGTGGAGGCATCCCCGGGCAGCAGGGAATCCTTGAGGAAATTTAGATTTTTCGCTCGTTTTCCCTCGGCGAATGCCGTGAGCGAAGCCTGCAGTGAGGGCGACAGGGGAATCGTAGGATCGATGAGGGCGGGGATGGACCACAAGAGATCCAACGCCTTGGGTCGACCGGCCTTGGCCCCCATCTTCACCAGGTGGTGCGCTCTGAGGTGGGTCCCGAACTGGATGAGGTGCCTGGGTTCGATGCCATGGAAGAAGGGATCAAGGGCGGCCGGCTCCGGCAGCAGGCGGAAGACCGAGCGCTGGTGCCAGGCGCGGAACATCAGCACGGAGCTGAACTCCATGACGTCGAGCTCGACCAGCGCATACCCCCATCCGGGGCGCGCTTCCGCCACCGTCATCACCAGGAATTGCAGGGCCTGCACATCGCCGGCCGAGGCGGCGGCCCCGGCGGCGCCCAGCCGCCGCCGCTGGTCCTGGCCGGCATCGCGCCAGGTCGCCGCCCAGGCGGCGCGCTCCTGCGGCGTGCTGCGGCGCACGATGCGCACCTCGTCGCCGTGCCGTTCCCAGGCCAGACCGAAGGCGGCGGTTACCTGATCGAGGACCTGGGCCAGGGGGGCGGTGAGGACCAGATCGACCCGGCCATACGAGGGCAGGCGGCTCCACGCACCGGACAGGTTGCCGGTGCGATGCCGGTAGTCGGACCCCGCCATCAGCGTCCACCCCAAGCTGCCGGTGCGTGGCAACTGGCGATCGATCTGCAGGAGCGCCTCGTCCAGGTCGGCACTGTGCAGCGCCACCGTGACGGTTTGGCGCAGCACGGCCGCCGCCGCGTCGGCGGCCGGCGGCGCGGCCGGCGGATCGGCCACGACGGCCGCCGGCATGGGCGCCGGGGCCACCGCCGGCGGTGGCGCCGGCGCGAGGTGCACAGCGCCCAGGACGAGGGCCGAGATGGCGGCGGCGCTGGCGCCGCCCAGCAGCAGCCCGGCCTTGGGCAGCGCGGCGGGCAGCAGCGCGGCCAGATCGGGTCCGCCGGCCGTCAGGTCGATGGTGCCGGCGAGGTCGGCCACCGTGGCCGGCGGGCTCGGCAGGCGGGTCGGGGCCAGCCACACCACGACGGCGGAGGAGCCGCCCGGTGCGGCGATCCCGAGGCGCTGCCGCAGGGTGGCCAGGGCGCGGCTGACGCGGGTGCGGGCGGTGCGCACCGGCACGCCGAGGGCCGCGGCCACGGCGGGGAAGTCGAGGCCGGCGAGGTAGCGCAGCTCGACCGCCTGCCGCGTGCGCCGGTCGAGCCGCTCCAGGGCCTGGCGGACCTCATCCGAGCGCTCGTGATCAGCCGGAATTGAAGGGGTTTCTGCCTCCATCTCGGCCGGAAGCATGGGCAGGGCCGCCCGTCGAACCCGCCGCTTCTGCTTGCGCGCGGCGTTGGCGACGATCGTCATCAGCCAGGAGGTGCCGCTGCCGGGGCCGCGGTCGCGCCAGCGGTCGGCATGGCGGAGCAGGCACAGCGCAGCCTCTTGCAGGGCGTCATCGGCCAGATCGCCGCAGAGGCCCCGGGCGAGGCGCCAGAACTGCTCGGCATTGCGCCGCCACAGGGCGTCCAGGTGCTGGCGGCCGCCATCGGCCTGGAAGGCGAGGAGATCCTGGCGGTCCTCGTCGGTGGCGGGGGGGTCCTGCATGGGCGGCCTGGTAAGCATACCCTGATAATCCCGGATGGTCCCCGCATGACTCATCCCGTGCACACCCTCCGATCAGACGGAGGCGGGGCCAGGCGGGTCTGATGGCGCCGGTCGCCCCGGGCGCTCTTCGCGGGGCTCCAGCCGGCCCACTTGCCGACCGCCATCGGGGCGGGATCCTGCCGCGCGGACCGAGGGGCGAGCCCCTCCGGGCGCGCCCAGCGCGAAAGGCACCCATGAGCGAATCCTACCTTCCCACCCACGAATGGGCCCGTCAGGACGGTCCGCTGGTGGTGATCGGCCTGTCCGCCTTCGCCGCGGGCGAGGTCGGCGAGGTCATCCATGTCGAACTGCCGAAGGTCGGCCAGAAGCTGACGCGCGGGTCGGCCTGCGCCGAGATCGAATCGGTGAAATCGGTGAACGACTACTACGCGCCGGTCGACGGCGAGGTGGTCGAGGTCAACGCCGCCCTCGCCGCCAAGCCCGAGACGCTGAACGCCGATCCGCTCGGCGCCGGATGGTTCGCCAAGGTGAAGCCGTCGGCGCCGGCCCCGCTCGCCGGCCTGCTGCCCGCGGCGCAGTACCTGGCCAAGACGGGCAAGTGACGGCCATGCCGGTGCAGCCTGCGCACCGGATCGGGATCGGCTACGACATCCACCGCATCGAAGCGGACGCCGATCCCGCCGCCGGGCTGGTCATGGCCGGGGTGCGCATCCCGTGCCCGTGGAGGGTCGTCGCGCACAGCGACGGGGATCTGGTGCTGCATGCGCTGTGCGATGCGCTGCTGGGGGCCGTGGCCGCCGGCGATCTGGGCGAGCATTTCCCCGACACCGACCCCGCCCATCGCGGCCGGGATTCGGCGCAGTTCCTCGCCCATGTCCTCGCCCTGCCGGCGCTCGCGCGCTGGCGCATCGCCAACGTTGACATCAACGTCATCGCCCAGGTGCCGCGCCTGTCGGCGCACAAGCCGGCGATGCGGCAGCGCCTGGCGGACCTGCTCGCCCTGCCCGTGGACCGGATCGGCCTCAAGGCGCGCACCAACGAAGGCGTCGACGCGGTGGGCGAGAAGCGGGCGGTGCAGGCGCAGGCGGTGGTGCTGATCGAGGCCGGGGCCTGAACGTTCAGCTCTGGTCGCGGACGAAGCGGGGACGCCCGGAATAGCGGGATATGCCCTGCGACAGCAGCCAGGAGATGTCCGAACTGAACTGGGCGTGGAACGAGATCACGTCGCCCTCGAGAACCTCGACATCCAGGGTCCACCGGCCGTCAGCCTGGCGGTAGACCCTGCGGTAATGGATGTTCCCCTTGCGATGCCGGTCGACAATCTGGAAATCCCCGGCGTTGATGCTGAAGACCGAGGTCTTCCAGCGCTGTTCCATGTCCGCGATGTCGTCCACTCCTGGGGTTTGTGAAATAATCTGAGATTTCCCGTAAATGCTTATGA
>CAZZJC010000060.1:0-22038 GCA_964654285.1 uncultured Candidatus Kuenenia sp. | reverse complement strand
TCATAAGCATTTACGGGAAATCTCAGATTATTTCACAAACCCCAGGAGTGGACGAAACATGGCTATCCATGTCTGGATCGTTCCGCATTTACCGTTGCCACCTGGACCGTCGAACGAAGCCACGCCTGGATCAGCAGTTTACCGCCAGGGACAGGCGTTTTTTTCCATGAAGATCACAGCGCGCGCTATTTCCTGAATGAAATGGGCAATCTGGGCCGTCACGATCTGGGCGTCATCGGGGCCGGCGACTTTGCCGTCAGCCAAAGCATTGGCCTGAGCAGTGTCCGCCTGTCCTGGCGCCTGCTGGGATACCACCTGGGCCAGGGCCTGCATAGCCATTGGAGCGGCAAGCGTGAAGCCCTGGCCCCGGTGCCGCCCCTGGGTGTCGTCGAGCGTGCCAGCACCGCCAACAGCCAGGCCGCGTGGTTGCTCGACATCGAGGCCTGGGTCAAGGCACGGCCGGAACGGCGGCAGGATGTGGCGGGGCTGGCTCGTCATCTGGGCCTTTCCCGCAGTGCAGTCCACCGTCGGTTCCTTGCCACCACCGGCGTTACTGCCCGTGATGTGCTGAGGGGCTGGCGCCTGCAGTGGGTGCGTGAGGCCATCGTGAGTGGTCCCGCCACCACCACCGGCGAGCTGGCCCGACGCTTTGGCTGGAGCGACGGACCCCACCTGATCCGTCAATTTCAACAGGCCTTTGGCATCACCCCCAAGGCGCTGATGTCCGCAATCGGGCTGTCCGGCGATCAACCTGATGTTCCGCCTCAGGTGCGACGCTGACCTGCGGAAGCCGCGGCATCGCGACCGGCGTGGTCGTGATGCATGCGCCACTGGGCAACATCATCTCGTCACGGGAGCCCACAGGTGCTGGCGATCGCCTACGCCGCGAATTTTATCCTGGCGTCGCTGCAGGCCGCGCACCCGGATCTGGGTGTTCAGATCGCCCCAGTCGGCCGCCAGTGGGATCAAGGTCGTTTTGCGCGGGGAAGCGGGCTCAGGTGTCAGCCGAGCTGTCCTTCCCCCGTCGCAGTGCGCTCGCTGCGGCCCCGGTCTGGTGACGTATGAGGCGCGCCAGGTATCCAGCCCGACCAAGGCCGCAGTCGCGGGAGATTTCGGCGATGGTCCCCTGGCGGAGCCGGATCATGCTCATCGCAGCCTGTAAGCGAATGCGGCGCAGATCGCCCATCGGTGTGACGCCATAGCGTGCCTTGTACAGACGGGTCAGATGGGTTGGACTGAGGCCGGTGAGTGCCGCCAAGTTGGGAAGATGATGGTTCACGGCGAAATTGGCTCTGAGCAGGCGATGCAAACGGTGGAGGACATCTTCGCTCGCAACCTGTGATTGATGCTGGGCGCGCATCTCGGCCAACAGGGCGGCCAAGACCCCAGTCGTCGTCGGTTCCGCGCGCATCGAAAGGTCATAAAGCCACAAGGCCACCCCGGCCAGTCGCTGGGTCGCATCCTGAACCACCAGCGGTTCCTCACCTGGATGGGGGTCTCCATACCATATAGCGCATACCATGGTCAATGACCTGCCGTCTGCGGACTGGGGGGAATGGGCGCATCCGGCGGGGTAGAGCACGGCACTACCGGCCTTCAAGTCGATACTGCCTTGGCCAATGCTGGTTCGATACCGACCTCGGATCACCACGACCAATTCATGCCAGGGATGAACGGGAAGGTGCTGCGAGTAGCCTCGATGGGGCTCCAACAAGTACACTCTGAGGTCGGGTCCTGCCATGGTAGAAAAGTGTCATCTGCGATCGATTCGTGCAACAGCGAAACAAATGCATCTCCCGTAGAAGATGTCACACCAGGGCGAAACAGCCTGGACGGGATTCGGAGAAACCCGCGAATCCCGGAATAGGATGATATTCATGCGTATCGACAAGCGCATCCGCATCACGACCGCCACCGTATGGGCGGCAGGCTGCCTGATGGCAGCCGAAGGGGTGCCCCTGGGTCGGGCGGAACGCTATCAACCAAACAGCAGCCCGAGTGCACAGGGTAATCGTATCTTCCTGCGTACGCGTGGCATGCTGTGGTGCATCGGGGATCCCAGCCAGAAGTTCCCAACCGATAGTGCCCAGCCACCGCAAGGGTGAACCCATACAAGCATGCAACCAGCAAGGAATGAAACCATGAGCTTCACCAACCTGCTTCCATCGTGTATCGTGACGATCTGCCTGTGCGCAGTGCCAATGATCGGCCCAGCCGGCGAACCTGAATTACGCAAGGGGATCGAGGCGGCGGTCGTCGAACGTCCCGCACCCGGCGACTACGCCGAGGTGGAACTCATCGCCGTCGTCCCCGAGCGCAAGGCCCAGATCGGTGGAGCGGCCAGAGCGCTGAAAATGGCCGAAACCTATCACGAGTACTTCCGCTTCCCCATGCGGGGCGACGTGATCCTGGCCCCGCATCCGTGTTCCCTGTTGACCCCGCCCTCTGCCCTGACGGTGAAGGGTGGCAAGGTCACCGGCACCATCTGGTTGACGCCGATCCGCGACGTCCGCGAGATCACGACCGGCACCATCAGTGCTGCGCTCACCAATGGTCAGATCGAAGGAACGCTGCGCTTCAAGCCGACCTCAAATGAGCAGGAGGACATTGAAGCGCCCATACGTGGGAAGGTCATTCCGGCTGCCCGTATGGCCGCGGGCAACGCGGTGCCCCTGGACCAGGAGTGGTCCTCGTTCCTGGGGCCGCACGCCGGATTCTCCTCGGCCGCGCCCGGTGGCCCGCTGGTGGGCAATCCCGCCGAGATCCGCTTGGCCTGGAAGTCCGACGCCAGCGACATCGGCTGGGGCATGGGCAACACCCCCAACGGCAGGACGCCCACCTGGCCCTTCCGCCACCATCGCACCGGCAGCGGTTCATCCAGTCCCGTCCTGGTCAACGGCAAGGTCTACCTGGCCTATACCCGGCCGGCGCCGCGCCCCGAGGGCGCCCCGGATATCCCACAGCCCGGCAACGGCAAAACGCAGGGTGAGAATCTCGCCAAGATGGTTGAAGAGGCCAAGGTGGCCTCGGCCGACGAACTGCCCATGAACGCCAGGGAGAAGACCTATACCTACCTCGACCACATCATGCTCTGCCTGGACGCCGCCACCGGCCAGACGCTGTGGAAGACGGTGGTCAAGGCCCGCAGCCCCGGCTTCAACCTGACCCACAAATACTGGGGCGCGTACAACATGACCCCGACGGCGGCCAACGGACGGGCCTTTGCGACCAGCACCAGCGGCTGGGTGTACGCCTACGACGCCAACACCGGCGAACCCTTGTGGGAACGCCAGCTGTCCAAACCGCTGCCGGCCGATACGAAGTTCCATTTCCTGTTCCAGGCCGCGCTGCTGGCCTTCGACAACCATCTGATCGTGCCCAAGGACGGCTGGACCTGCCTGGACGCCGCCACCGGGGAGATCCGCTGGACCTTCAAGACGGGCCTCCACACCTCGGTGCCCTGCCTGTGGACGCACCAGAACCAACGATATCTGATCTTCAGCACCGGCACTTCCATCGCGTGCGTCAGTGCCGCCGATGGCAAGCAGGTATGGAGCCAGCCATGCCAGGTATACTCCGATGGCAAGAACTTCGGTCCAGGCGGGCTCTCGATCAGTGG
Organism: uncultured Candidatus Kuenenia sp.; assembly: GCA_964654285.1. GTDB lineage: Bacteria > Planctomycetota > UBA11346 > UBA11346 > UBA11346 > BJHQ01. Next base: position 18,419 of record CAZZJC010000060.1, on the reverse strand, counting down.
CGACACCTTGGTGGTCCAGGAGAACCTACCGGCCAGGACGGCATCCGCTACGGCGGGAAAGAAACCGGCGCCGATCCAGGTCCTGGCCGCCTACCGGATCGCACCCGCGGGCCTCAACCGGCTCTGGGAGCTGGGCGGCGTCGAAGGCAGCAAACTGTCGCCCGTGCATCCGGAGTGCGTGCCCATCGTGTCGCAAGGCAGGTTCGTCTTCACCGCCGACCTGCGGGTGGTGGACCTGGCCACCGGAACCGTGATCGATGAAGCCAAGGAGAAGGACCTTTGCCCGCAAAACGGCGGTTTCATGCAGACGATGGGCAGCCTGGTCATGACCCGCATCGACGGCACCCACGGCATACAGTTGACGGGCGGTTACTTCTGGCTCGATCCCAACGGGAAGATCACCAAGGTGGCGCCGTGGAGCCATGGCGAGCACCTGGGACGGGATGGCGGCAAGGGCGTGATCCATAACCTGAGTCTGCACACCACCAGCTATCACCACCCGCTGTACTATCCGATGGCCGATGGCCGCATCTTCATCCGCGGCGGCGACGGCATCTACTGCTGGGACCTGCGCGCGGCGGCCAGGCCGTAAGGCGATGGCAGTCCCACGGTATCGGCGGAGATGGATGGCCCTGACCGGTGAGATCATTCGCCTGCTCACCCAGCGCCCAGGCCAACCGTTTGTTCTGGCGCAGCCCCGGCTATAGGTGGTGCATCGGTGATCCCGGCCAGAATTTCCCCGCTCCGAAGAACTGCCCGAAAGAGGCGACGGTAAACCAATGACCACGGACCCCATCGCACCCCTCGCATCCGAACTGACCACGGCCCAGGCCTGGATCCACGACCATCTGGTGGATCCCCATGGAGCCGTGCCCTTTTCCTGTCGACTCAATGACCGGCCTTTGGACCTGCGTGATGGCCAGTGGCAGGTGAACCGCAACGGACTGGCGCTGGAGGCCTATCATCCCGGCTTCGGTCTGCATCTGCGCTGCCGCGCCAAGACCTATTCCGATTTTCCGGTGGTCGAATGGACGGTGGAGCTGGAACAGACGTCCCGGGGCCAGGCCCCGTTGATCAGCGAATTGCTGGGACTGGACAGCCGTTGGCAGGCGGACTCGGGCCAGGGCTACGCGGTACGCGGTATGAATGGAGACGTCTTCGAACGGCGGGATCTGTACGCCCCCTGGATCCGGCGGGTCAGTGGAACCTCGCGCGGGTTCACCCTGGCCCCGACCTGGGGTAGTGGACTGGTGGCGACTGGCGATGATCTGGCCACCGCTGTCACCGCGCCGGAAAAACTTGAAGGACGGCCGTGCAGCGGGCATTTCCCGTTCTTCGCGATTGAACGGTGTGCGGCAGGTTCCTTGCCCGAGGCACCGCCGGTCGATGGATTCCTCATGGCGGTTGGTTGGCCTGGCTGCTGGCGGGCGGAGTTCTCCTGCACCGGTCCCGGCCAGATCCGGGTTCGGGCCGGGCAGGAGACGACCGCATTCCGGTTGCAGACGGGCGAAACGGCCCGCACCCCGCTGATCGCCATGTTGTTCTTCCAGGGCGGCGACCGGGTTCGGACCCAGAACCTGTGGCGGCGCTGGATGATCGCGCACAACCTGCCCCGCCCAGCAGGGGAACTGCCGAAACCGATGCTGGAAGGCAGTAATTTCCCCTTCCTGGAGGAAATGACCAAGGCCGACCAGTCGAACCAGTTCGATCTGATCAATCGCTATCACCAGGCCCGGTTGCCGCTGGACTGCTGGTGGATGGATGCCGGCTGGTATCCCTGCCGGGTGGAATCCCTGAACAAGAACCTGTGGCAGCGAACCGGCACCTGGGAGTCGGATCGGTCGCGTTTCCCCGGTGGCATACGCGCCATTTCAGACCATGCCCACTCCCTGGGCATCAAGACGCTGCTCTGGTTCGAACCTGAACGGGTGGCGCCGGGGACCTGGCTGCATGATCAGCGACCCCAATGGTTGCTGCTGAGCAAAGGCCAGCGCGTCCTGCCGCCCGGACAGGTACCCCAGGGTTTCGACGATCTCTGGCAGGGTTCGCGGCTGTTCGACCTGGGCAATGCCGAGGCCCGGACCTGGCTGATCGATCACACCAGCGATCTCATCGCCAGCGAGGCCATCGACATCTACCGACAGGACTTCAACGCCAGTCCCCTGGCCTTCTGGCGGGACAATGATCGTAGCGAGGGCGCAGGACTCACGGAAAACCACTATGTCAGCGGATATCTGCAGTTCTGGGACGCCCTGCTGGCCCGCTTCCCGAAGCTCCTGATCGATTCCTGCGCCTCGGGCGGACGCCGCAACGATCTTGAAACGCTGCGGCGTGGCGTCGCCCTGCATCCGACCGACTACGCCTATGAAGACCTGTCCGTCAAACAGGCGATCCGCCATTCCCTGTTCCAGTGGATCCCCTATTTCGGCGGCCCCGTCTTTCCCATAGATCAGGTCGATGCCTATTCCTTCCGCAGCACCATGGGCCTGAGTACCGCCTTGTGCTTCGACCTGCGTCGTAGCGATATTGATGTGGACCTGCTCAGAAAACTCATGACCGAATGGCACGCGGTTGCCGACTGCTTTTATGGCGACTATTACCCGCTGACCCCCTACAGCCGGGACGAACACCACTGGATGGCTTGGCAATTCCACCGCCCGGACACCGGTGATGGCGTGATCCAGATCTTCCGACGCGCCGACAGCCCCATGGAATCAGCCGAATTTTCGCTGAGCGGTCTCGATCCGGATACCACCTATATCATCCACGACTTCGACAGCGGTGAGGATTTCCGAGCGGCCGGCCGCGAAATGAACGCGGGGTGGAAGATCACCATCCCGACTAGACGATGCGCCCGTTTGCTCCGATACCACGCAGCGCCATAACCACCCTTCGAAACTTGGACATACCATGTCCGACGAACCGAAGATTGGCCCAGGAAGGTCGGTGCCTGCAGAAGGTCCGTCACCGATCGTTGCTGTGCTGACAACGATCTTTGCCGCCGAACCCATCCAGGAGATTGCCGGCTGGATGGGCAAAGGCCTGGGTGATTTCAGCGCCCAGGCCCTGTAACCGGCGGAGTCAAACTCCCTTACTGAGGATTCACCAACAGGTTGACAAACCCAGGTACGGTTCCGGTGGCCGCGAGTGATTGATCCATAGTTAAAGACCAGAGATTCGTGCGGGCCGAGGCCCGCCGATCAAGGCTCTATCCGTCAACCTGTTGGTGAATCCTGAATAACTCATGGAACCTAGCTGCGTTCCATGCCGGCTCCGGCCTGCGCTGCCAGGCCAGCGCCTATGCCGGCTTTCCGGTGATGGAATGGTCCGTGGAACTGGAACAGACGGGCCAGGCCCGTTGATCCGCGATCTCCTGGGGCTGGACCGCCGTCGGCAGGCGGGCTCGGGCCAGGGCTATGCGATACGCGGCATGGACGGAGATGCCTTCAAGCGGCAGAAGCCGTACGCCTCCTGGGTTCGTCATCCTGTCGGTGAATCCCCAGTAAGACGGGGCCTTGTCCATAAATCATGCTCAGGGCACCACATCGGTCGCACCGGGTTCGAGGAAACGGGCCAGGCCCCAGACCGCCTGGTCGGATGCGAATCCATCCCCGCCGTTGAGCACCCGCAGGGTGATCTCCTTCGCCCCGGTCAGCTCGACATCCAGGGCCTGCGTGCTCTCGCCGCGCAGGACAGGCGTCTCGGCCTTGATCTGGCCATCCACCAGCACCTGGAACTGGACGCTGCCGTTACCGCCCGCCAGGGCATCGAGTCCGACCACCGCACGGAAGCGCACCAGGTTGCGTCCGTGCAGGTCGAAGACGATGTCGGCCGGGGTTGCGTCCTTGCAGGCGTGGGTCCAGATGCCCTTGGGGATCGTCTGATCGCCAAGGCGTAGGGGCTGCTGCTTGTAGTTCCGGTCGACCAGGACGCTCTCGGCCCCGGCGGTGGCTCTGCTCCACTTCAGGTCCGAGGCGAAGGTGACGCCCTTGCTTTCGACCCGTTTGAGGGGAGGGGCGGCAAAACATTCGCCCGACAGTTCGTCGGGCACGGCCAGGGATGGCTCGGGAATACGGAAATAGGTGGCGACACCGCTGGGGTCGGGGAATTCGCTCAGCACGATCGATTCGGTCGCCGATGCGGACTTGGGATCGACAGAACCTTGCCAGGCCCGGGCCACGACCTTGAGGCCGTCTGGTCTGACCGTGGGGTCGGCCACCGGCGTACCCAGGGAACCCGGATCGATCAACGGAGGCTTGGCCGGATTGATGGTGCGTCCGGCATTGTGCTGGGTTCCCAGGCAATACACGATCGGGCCCCGCATCAAGGCCGCCAGGCCGGCCTTCGTCTGCCGACCGGCAACCAGACGCCACGGCATGGGAAGATCCAAGGTGACCGTGTCGCCCGGTTTCCAGGTTCGCCGGATCTCGTGACCGGTGGTGCTTTGACGATCGGCATCCTCGGATGGACCATCGTTGATGCGGAGCTTGGCCCCGGTGCACCAGCGGGGGATGCGCAGGCGCAATGGGAACTCGCTGGCCGTCTCGGGAGAGACCCGCAGTTGGACGGTGCCCGAGCTGGGATAGTCGGTCTTCTGCTCGATGGTGACGCGCCGATTGCCGCTGAGTAGGATGGCGACTTTCGATGCGGTGTAGAGGTTGACGGCAACGCCGCCATCAGCCGTCCGGTAGTACACCAGCTGCGGCAGGTAGCCCATGATGCGCCGGAAATTTCCCGGGCAGCAGTACCCGTCGCGGTCGAAGTAGGTGCGGGGCCCGGTGGTCGGTGTGAAATACCGCACCTTGCGCCCGGCCGGCTCCTGCGCCGCGAACAGGGCGTTGTACACGGCCCGTTCCACGATGTCTCCATAGCGCAGGTCGCCATCCAGGCAGGCCAGACTGTCGAGCATGCGGATCCAATAGGCGGTGACGCAGGTCTCGCAGGCCCTGTTATCGCCGGCCTGCTTGCCACCCAGATGCTCGTCGTGCGAACCGGAACCGATGATCAGCATCTCATCCTTGCCGGGATCCAGGCTGAGCATCTCGCGCAGCATCCGCCGGGGCATCATCAGGGTGCGTTCGTTCGGTTCGTGGCGGTAGAGCCGGGTGAGGGCGAAGCAGCGGGCCATGTTGACATACACATGGCTGATCGCCCGGTTGGCGTGGGTGTAGTCCTGGCTCCAGGTGCGCAGCGAGGCGCAGGCGATCTCGCTTTTCTGATATCCATGCTTCGTTTCGGCGGCGAAGACGAGGTAGCGTTTGTCCCCGGTCACCTCGTAGAGTTCCAGGAAGGCCTCGGGCAGGCCCGCCGTGCAGACCTGGTCGGGATGGGGGTTCTTCGGGAAAGTCCTCATGACGTAGTCGGCCAACTTGCGGGCGTGTTCGATGGCGGCGGCGTTTTGGTTGAAAACATGGTGATGAATCAGCCCGATCAGCAGGTATTCATGCTCATGCAGGGTCCAGTTGACGAAGTTCTGGCTCTCGTCCGGCCTGCGCGCGAAGAAGCCGATGTATCCATCCGCATCGCGCGTCGCGATGATCGCATCGATCAAGGATTGCGTCCGCTCCATCACCCCCTTGTCGCCGGAGAAGGCGGCGAAGGACACGCCACTGTCGATGAGCTTTCCCGCACCGGCATAGTGCCACTTGCCGGCTTCCCGGCGCTGCTGGAAAGGCTGCACAAACTCCTTGTCCGGATTGAAGGCCATGAAGTGCTTATGGATCGCCAAGCCGATGCGGCGAGCGATCTCGCCTCCGAGCTCTGCCTGGGTCAGGCGGATCGGATGCAACGCATCGCTGTGACGGGATTCAGCAGCGTGGAACGGCGACGAGGCAAGCATGATGAAGAGGCACCTCATGGTGAAGGGTGGAATGGATGATATGATTTTCATGGTGGAATCCTTACGCACGAGAACCTGCCTGGCGGTTGATTTGATGTTGCCGAATCGCGCCGTCGGAGGGTGTCGCGGGTCGGCTTCAGCTCAGGGCACCACATCGGTCGCACCGGGTTCGAGGAAACGGGCCAGGCCCCAGACCGCCTGGTCGGATGCGAATCCATCCCCGCCGTTGAGCACCCGCAGGGTGATCTCCTTCGCCCCGGTCAGCTCGACATCCAGGGCCTGCGTGCTCTCGCCGCGCAGGACAGGCGTCTCGGCCTTGATCTGGCCATCCACCAGCACCTGGAACTGGACGCTGCCGTTACCGCCCGCCAGGGCATCGAGTCCGACCACCGCACGGAAGCGCACCAGGTTGCGTCCGTGCAGGTCGAAGACGGTGTCGGCCGGGGTCCCATCCTTGAAGGAATGCGTCCAGATGCCCTTCGGAATCGCCTGATCGCCGACTCGTAAGGGCTGCTGCTTGTAGTTCCGGTCGGCCAGGACGCTCTCGGCCCCGGCGGTGGCTCTGGTCCACTTCAGGTCGGAGGCATAGGTGACTCCTTGGCCAGCGCGCAAGGTCAGGGGTTTGGGTCTAGGGGGGGAATGCAGGGCCGCCCAGCGCACGCCAGGCCGATTCGGTCACGGGGAACATCGAGACCCGGAGCTTGGTGCAGCCGTGGGGAACCAGGACGATTTCCGTGGTCGTGGCGTCGGGTTCGGGAACCTTGGGCAGGACCGTCGCCTTGGCCCAATCGATGGCCTGGGCCGGCAGCTGCAGCCGCAGCGGTGCGGCCAGCGGCCAGGTCCAGGATGCGGGCATGGGGTCGCGCTCGATCTTCATGGTCGTACCGGCCAGGGCGAACCTCCAGGCGGAAGCAGGATCGGCCGCATTGGCGTCTTTTCCTTCGGCCACCGGCAGGCTGAACAGCAGCGGGCCATAGACGACCGAGGCATAGGGCGCGGCCTGGGCGGCTCTGGCGGCGACGCTGGGCGCCAATGACTCATGCCGCTGATTGGCGGGGATGCCGACATCGCGTCCGGTTTCGATGCGGGGCGTCATGGGGAAGTGCAGGCGCACCACCTCGCCCGGCTGCCAGGTGCGCTGGATGCGCACGAATCCATCGACCGCTGTCACGGCGAGATCGGCGCCCGCGACGTTGATGGCCGGTGCGGTGCACCACCCGGGCACGCGGATCGAGAGGGGAAAGGCCACGGCCTTGGCCGGTTTCACCGTCAGTTCGATGGACTCTTCAAAGGGATAGGCGGTGCGGCTGATGATCTCGACCGCCACGTCCTTGGCGACCACGGCGCGTACCCGGCTGGGACCGTGCAGGACCAGGGCCAGACCCTGGTCGGGCGTCGCCATCCACATCCGGGTGACATAGGTCGGTGCCATGCGATTGAGCGCGGCCGTGCAGCAGAGCGGATGGTGGCTGGGGCGATAGCTGGCATTACCGCCGGCGTCCACAACGCGGTTGGGATGCTGGAAATAGACGTGGTTGCGGCAATCGCGCGTCAGCACCGCCGGTGCGGCGTTGAAGAAGGCGCGCTCCATGCGATCGCCCAGGCGGCCCTGGCCAGCGATGCCGAGCAGGAAGATCTGGCTCCAGAGGAAGTTGGCCACGTCGCAGGTCTCTGAACCACGAGCCGCTCCTGGCGGCCCGGTGAACTCGTCGCTGACCGGCACGCCGTAGGGCAGCATGCCGTCGCGTTCCAGGTGATCGTGCCAGGCCAACTGGGCATCGAGGTATTCGCGCTTCCCGGTCCAAAGATAGCCCAGGGCCCAGACGGTGCTTTCGTTCTGGTGCACGACGTGATCGGTGTGGTCCTCCCAGGTTCCGGGCTTGGGCGCTTGTGCATACCGATTGAAGGACCAGGCCCCTTTCTCGTTCGTGCCACCCTGGGCGAAGAACGCATCAAGAGCGCCTTTGATCCTGGCATTGCCGGTCCAGGTCCAGGTATCATAGGCCGGCCCCAGGTTGGACGGTGCCCAGCCCATGCGGATCCAGCGGGGGTCGCCGCCATAGGCCATTTCCAGCGCCCGCAGGGCACGTGGATCGCGGGTGGCTTCATAATGGCTGGCCAGGGCGCGACCGAACAGGCCGCTGGCCCACATCGGCCATTCGGTCTCGCGGTAGGTCAGGCCCTCGGCGGCGGCCACCTGCTCGGGGTTGTTGCGGTCGAGCCAATGGAAGAACAGCACGCCCTGATCCGGCCGCATCCCGGCGATGACGGGTTCGAACCGTCGCTGGGCATGGGCGATCAGCTTGTCGTCGTGCAGGGCGTGGGCCAGGCGGGTCAGGCCCTCGAACCAGTAGCCGCCACCCTCATAGGGCCAGCCACCGTGGTCCCAGAACAGCTGCCGCCCGGTCATCTGATGATCGGCCGCCCAGGCCTGCCTGAAGGCCTGATGCACCTCCTCCATGCGGCCGGTGTAACCCTGGGCCATGGTCACGCACCAGTCGCGCAACCAGCCTTCGGGACGCACCGCCCCAGGCGGCAGGTCGAGATAGGCTGGTGCCGTCGGCGGAGCGAAGGGGCGGACCAAGGAGGATGCGGGCACGAGGGTCGTTCCTTGCGTCTCTCCCGCCAGGATCGCCAGCGGCACGGCCAGCAGGCTGGAGAGGATGATGGGGAATGGGTATGGGGACATGGTCTTCTCTGCCGGCGGCCAGGGCGGCGATCGAAGTATAGCCGCTGATCCGCTCCGGGGCCATGGCGGCACGTCCGTTTTTTATGGCGTTTCCTCCAAATTCTCCGTTGCAGTCCATCAAATCACCGCATCAAGAATGGCGTTTCCTCTGTGGATCGGAGCCCCAGCATGCCCGCATGCCCGATCATGAGCACCTGCTGCCCTTGCGGCAGCACCCTCTCCTCCATGGCTTGCGGTTCGAGGTCGGTGCCAGCAACCATTCCCGGGTCTGGACCGGACATCAGACCGGACGGCGGAGCCTGCCGGACTGGTGCATCGTGGTGGCGCGCGGCCTGCGCCTGCGGGTCGAGACCGACAGCACGACCGAGCTGGCCGAGGGAAGCGTCCTAGCGATCCCGCCCTTCACGCAGCACAACATCCGGGTGCTGGCCGGACCCGGCACGTCGACCTGGCTCCATTGCCGCTGGCTGACGGCAGAAGGGGACGACCTTCTTGCCGCCACCGCACAGCCGTTGGCGGTGCACGGAGCGGAAGCGGCAGCGATCGCCGCCGCCATCGACGCCCTGGTGCGACGCCTGTCCGCAGAGGGATCCTCGGCCAGGGCGCTGGCCGAAATGCAGATCGCCGCCTGGCGCCTGGCGGCGGCGTTCCTTGACCGCTCGGGGCCGGCCCAGGAACCGCTGCTCCGCCTGCTCACGGACCGCCGTCTGGCCCCGGTCACCGCCTTCGTGCGGCAGCATCTGGCCCAACGGCTGACCTGTGCCGGCCTGGCTCGGGTGGCTGGACTGAAGCCATCGCAGTTCCACCAGATCTTCCGGGATGAACTCGGTCAGAGCCCGGCCGCCTGGGTACGACGCGAACGCATCGCCAAGGCCCAGCGCCTGCTGCGGACCTCCGATCTGCCCCTGGCCGAGGTGGCGGCGCAGACCGGACCCTGGGATCTCAGCACCTTCCATCGCGCCTTCGCCGCCCTGGTCGGCACCAGTCCCTCCAGCTGGCGCCGCAACCAGTCCGCAGCGGGCATGGGCTGAGGCGTCACGGCTGCGGTCTCGACAAGGAATTGCACAACTACGAACCCCGTGGTAAACTCGTGCTTCCCATCCACCCCCGCCTCGCCCCGACCAGGAGCCCTCATGGCCATCGCCAAGCCCGCCCTCGCCACCCCCAAGGCCGCCGCAACGGCGAAGGCCGCTGCCACGCCCGCCGCGAAGCCGGCCCCCACCGCTGCCGCACCGGTCGCGGCGAAGCTCGATCCGGCGCAGCGCCAGCGCATGATCGCCGAGGCGGCGTACTACCTCGCCGAGAAGCGCGGGTTCGCCCCAGGTCACGACGCAGCCGACTGGGCCGCTGCGGAAAAGCAGATCGACGCCGGATTGAAAGGAAAATAAGCCGTCGATCTTTCGCACGGGACGGGTCCGTGCGGGTCCAGGGACGAGCGACCTGATCCGCCGGATCCTTTCCGTTGCCGGCGAGCGGCGCTCCCGGCTGCCAGGTTCGCCAGCGCAGGGACAAGACGACCAGCGGGCCAGGCTGATCCCAGGGATCGCACCGCGTTGGCGCGGCGGCGGAACCGCTTGCACGGCTGCCGGGCTGGACGGACCATCCGGGCATGACCCCTGCACCCAGCAAGCATCGGCTTCTGTCCGGCTGCGCCGCGTTCCTCCTGACCCTGTTCGCCGGGTCGGCCGGCGCAGGCGAACCGGCGGCGCCGGTCGCCGCGCCGAAGACCCGCAACGTGGTGATCCTGGTCATCGACGGACCGCGCCTGAGCGAGACCTGGGCCGATCCCGCGCGCGCGCTCATCCCGCGCATGGCGACGGAACTCGCGCCGCAGGGCGTGCTCTACACCGACTTCCGCAACGACGGCATGACCGCCACCGAGCCCGGCCACACCGCGATGGTCACCGGGGTCTACGAGGTGAAGGACAACCGGGGCAAGGAACTCCCCAAGAACGAGAACATCTTCCAGCGCTTCCGCGCCGCCTGGGATCTACCCGCCAGCGCCGCCTGGGTGATCACGAGCAAGGACAAGCTGTGGACGCTCTCGGACACCAGCCAGGCCCAGTGGGCCGGTCGCTGGCGCCCGAACACCGATTGCGGCAAGGACGGTCTCGGCGGCCCGGGCAAGCGAGTCGGCTACCGCAGCGATGCCGAAACCTTCGCCAACCTTAAGGCGGTGCTGACCCGTGACCGCCCGCGCCTGGTCCTGGTGAACCTGCTCGGCCCCGATTCGACCGGGCACCAGAACGACTGGGACGGCTACCGGAAGGCGATCCGCGCCTGCGACGGCATGGCGGCCGAGCTGTGGAACCTGCTCCAGGCGGATCCCGCCTACCGCGACAGCACGGCGCTGCTCATCACCAACGACCACGGTCGCCATCTCGATGGCGTGGCCAACGGCTTCGTCGACCACGGCTGCGACTGCGAAGGCTGCCGCTCGATCTCGTGCCTGGCCCTCGGCCCCGACTTCAAGCGCGGCGCGGCCGGCGGCCGGCGGCGCGGACTGATCGACCTGGCGGCCACGACGGCGGCGATCCTGGGCTTCCCCCTGCCCGCCGGCAAAGGCGAAGTCATGACCGAACTGTTCCCCGGCGAGCGTCTGCCGGCCTACGCCGTCGCGCCGGCGGCGGAACCGGCAAAGGCGGAACCGACGGCACCCGCCTACGCGCCGTGACGTCGGCCTCGCCAGCATTGCCCCCGCTGACCGGCGCCAAGGTGCTGATCTGGGGCTTCGGCCGCCATGGCGGCGGCATGGCGGCCGGCCGCTTCTGCGCCGAGCGCGGCGCCGAGGTCGCGGTGCTCGACGCGCGTCCGGCGAAGGAGTTCGGCGCCGAGGCCGACCAGGCGCGCGCCCGGGGCTGGGCCTGGCACGTCGGTGACGCCAGCCATCCGGCCTTCCGCCGCGCCGACCTGATCGTGGCCTCGCCCGCCATCCCACCGCGCGCCTGGCCGGCCGTCCATCCGCCCATGGCCTCGCCGGAAGGCCTGTTCTTCAGCGCCCATCGCGGCCCGCGCGTGGCGGTGACGGGGACCAAGGGCAAGAGCACCACCGCCCGCATCCTCGCGACCCTGCTCGGCTGGCAGGTCGGCGGCAACAGCTACGAACCGCTGCTCGACGTGCTCGCGCGCGACGGCGACGCGGTGCCGCTGGTCTGCGAGCTGTCGAGCTTCCAGCTCTGGTACCTGCGCGGGCAGCGTCCCGCGTTCGCAGCGGCGGTGGTCTCGACCCTGGCTATCGACCACCTGGACTGGCATCCCGATGTCGCGCACTACCACGCGGCCAAGCTCGCCCTGCTCGACTGGGCGCCCTGCGCGGCGGTCGCGGCCGAGGCCCTGGCGCACGTCCCCGCCGGCTGCCGGCCGCTGCCGGCGTTCACCGCCGACCAGGCCTCATTCCACGATCCCGACGGCGAGGTGGTCGCGGCGCGCAGCGACCTGCGCCTGATCGGAGACCACAACGCGCGCAACGCGTGCCTTGCGCTGGCGGTGGCGCGGGAGCTGAACGTCCCGGCCAGCGCGCTGCCGCACCGCCTGGCCGAGGTCGTCGGCCTGCCGCACCGCCTGCAGGAGGTCCACGCCGGCGGCGGCTGGCGCTTCGTCAACGACTCGATCGCGACCACGCCCGAATCCGCGATGGCCGGCCTGCTCGCGATCAGCGGTCCGCTCGCGGTGATCCTCGGCGGCTCCGACAAGGGCGCCGACTTCGCGTTGCTGGCGCGCTGCGTCGCCTCGCGCGGCGCCCGCCCGGTGCTGATCGGCCAGACCGCGCCCGCGATCCGCAGCCGCCTGGCCGAGGTCGGTGTCGCCGCCGAGATCCGCGCCAGCCTGGAATCCGCCCTCGCCCACGCCGTCGACCTGCTGCCCGACGGCGGCACGGTGCTGCTCAGCCCGGCCTGCGCCTCGTTCGACATGTTCCGGGGCTTCGAGGATCGCGGCGAACGCTTCGCCGCCGCCGCCAGGCGCCTGCGCCTGGGCTGACGACCGTCAAACGGGCCGGCCGCCCCATTCCCGGCAGAGATCCCGCACCCGCAGGATGCGCGCCAAGGGCGTATCGATGGCGGTCTGGCACGACGCCGAGAAGATGAAGCGGCGGCGCTGGCTGGCGCCGAGATAATCACGGTAGAAGGCGTCGACGCCGGCGTCGTCGAGGATGGTCTGCTCGCGTGCGCTGAAGCCGCCGACGAACACGAAGCCGGGGTGGCAGCGCTGGGCCGCGGCGGCGCTCCAGTCGCCCAAGGGTGCATGCGAGATCCCCTCCAGGCCGCTGACACCGGCCTCGGCGAAGATCGGCGCCAAGCGGGCGAGCTTGCCGCAGGCGTGGACGAACAGCGACTTCCCGGCCTTCGCCATGATCGCGCTGGCGTCGGCGACATTCGGCAGCCAGAAACGCCGGGCCAGGGCCGGGCTGTAGAATGGCGTGTCGACGTTGTCCATCAGGATGGCGCTGTGGACGCGGTCGTCGGCAGCCAAGCGGACGAACCAGGGCCGCAGGCCGGCCCAGTGGCGGTCGCAGAGGTGCTGCGCGTCCTCGGGATGATCGTTGGCGAACAGGCAGGCACCATCCAGGCCGAACAGCCAGTGCAGCATCTTGAGCGGCGTCTGGCCGACGGGAACGTTGATCAGACCACGCTCGCCGACGCGCCCATGCACCTCGATGAACTGGGCCTCGTTCCACTCCCAACGGCGCTGGTCCAGCCAGGCCAGCACCGCATCCCGATCCCGGGACCAGTCCTTGACCAGGTATTCCTCGTTGTGGCTGGTGGTCAGGGCGGCCTGCTCCTGGGACACATCGCGCAACTCGCCATACGGCGTCGCCCAGCGGCGGACCGTGCGTTTGCCAAGATGGTTCGTGGTCGTCTCCACCACGGCTGGGATCGTGGTGTCGCGCGCGCCGACCCCGCCCGCATGGTTCCGGGTGAAGACATCGGCCCCGATCGCGATCAGGGCGTCGATATGGTCCCGGCAGCCGGCCAGTTCCGGCGGCAGGATGCCATGGGCGCGGTGGTGGTCGAACCACTGCCAGATGTTCGGCGCGAAAGGCACCCAGGCCGGCTCCTCGCCGCGCAGGGTGCGGAGCAGGTTCGCCCGCGGGGTCACGCCAGCCTCCAGATGCCACGATCATCCATGCCCTCGACCCGGCGGCCGTTCGCGTCCAGGGCCGGGTTCGGGCGCGGATCGTAATCGCCGATCAGGGCCCAGCGGTCGCGGTCGCTGTCATTGCGGTGCGACATGTGCAGGACCAGGGCGTGGAAGATCAGCAGTCCGCCCGGCCGGACCGGCACCGGCACGGCGCGGTCGGCGGCGATCCTCGTGGCCTCGATCTGCAATTCCTGGCCCTGGTGCGGCAGCAAGCCGAGTCGGTGGCTGCCCGGAATGGCCCACACGCACCCGTTGTCGAGCCCGGCGTCATCGAGGGCGATCCAGGCGGTGACCTGGTCGGTGGCGTAGTCGGGCCAATAGGCCGCGTCCTGGTGCCACGGCTTGGGCGCCCCGCCCCGCGCCGGCTTGAGCATGGCCTTGGACGAGTGGTAGTGGACCACCGGTCCGATGCAGGCGGCAGCGACGGCGATCATCGGCGGACCGCACAGGATGGAACGCACCGCCGGCAGCTCGAAGACCGCGCCCTGGACCTTGCGCACCATGCCGGGGCGCTTGACCGCGGCGCCGTGGTCGAGGCTGGCGTCGCCGACCTTTTCCAGATTGACGCCCCCCTGGTCGACGGTCTGGGAACTCACCCGTTGAAGCAGGGACGCGATATCGGCCTTGGCGGCGGCGATGGCTGCTGGCGAGAGGAATCCGTCGATGACGACGTAGCCGTCCCGGTCATAGGCGGTGCGTTGGCTGGTGGTGAGCATGGCGGTGATTCTTGCCAGGCATCGTCCACGTCAGCTGGCGACGCCGCGCATCCGCTTGTCGGAAACACGCATCGCCCCACCCTGCCAGGATGCCGCTGCCCCTGGACGGTCCCGAATGGTCGGTGCACCGTGCATACGCACCGGTGGCGGCCGAGGCCTGGCCCTGGTCCATCGCCATCGCCGGGGTAAGCGCCATCCGCTACCGCTGCCGGCCGGTCTGGTGCGTGCGCCGACGCGCCGTGGCCGACGAGATGCTGTGGGCCGGCCTGGGCGGCTCGGGCTGGATCGAAGTCGCGGGCGAGCGCCACCCCCTGACCGCCGGCCGCCTGGTCCACATCGGCCGCGGCCAGATCCACGCCGCCGGGTGCGGCAGCGCCGGAGCCGAACTGATCTGCCTGCATTATTCCGCCTCCATCGCCGGCCTGCCCTTGCAGGCCCTGGTCCCGCTGGAACCCGCCTGCGCCCACCCGCCGGATGGGCCGCTGTTCTCCCGCTTGCACGCCATGTGCCGCTGGCACGCCCGAGGCGGCGCCCTGGCCAGCTCCGCCCTGAACGGGCTCATGGCCGAGATCCTGGCCGATCTTCTGCCGGCCCAGGTTGCGCCCACCACGCCAGCGCCCGGCCTGCACCGGCTGCTGCCGGCCCTGACCGCGATGCAGGACCAGCTCCACCTGGCCCCGCGCATGGACGCCCTGGCGGCAGCGTGCGGCTGGTCGGCGGCGCAGTTCCGCCGATCCTTCCGCGCCTGCCTGGGCCTGAGTCCGCATGAACACCTGCAGCGCCTGCGTCTGGACGCCGCCCGACGCTGGCTGCGCGCAGGCCTGCCGGTGGCCGCCGTGGCCGCCCGCATCGGCTACCGCGAACCGGCCACCTTCAGCCGCATCTTCAAGGCGGCGACGGGATCGACCCCGAGCCGCTGGCGCGAACGGGCGACCGACGGGCCGTGATGCCGCCTGGGCCAGGGTGACGGATCCGGTTCAATCGCCTGGGCTGGCCACCTACCCACACTCGCTCTCGGCCCGATCCGCCGCCGGAAGCGGCGGGCTGCCGCCGGGCACCACCTGGTTCCGCATCACGCTGGCGAGAACCTTCGCCGAGCTGGTGCTGTCCGAATCGCTTCCCGGCAGGCCGACCGCCAGTTCGCGCAGGGCGAATGACAACTGCATCTGGGTGCAGGGATGGGCGAGGCGGCGGCAGAGGGTCGGTTCACGCGGGGCCGCGGCCTTGTCGGCACCGGCCTCGGGCGACCTGTTGCCGTTCGCGCCGATCAGGATGACCGGCAGATCCGGATGCTCGGCGCGCAGGGTGTCCAGGCAGCCTGCCAGGCGGTGGTCCAGGACGACGGCATTGAAGCGGTTGGCCGCCAGCACCTCGAGGGCGACCCCGCCGTCGACGGCGGCCTGGCTCAGGTGGCCGAGCTCGATGAGCAGCGCCGCGAGATCGGTGCGCAGGCCGGCATCGGCGCTGACGAGCAGGATGAGCTGGGCCCGGCGTCCCCGGCCTGCGCCCACGCGACCCGACGTGGGCGGCGGAGTCGGATCCACGATCCCGATCAGCAGATCGATGGTGAAGACGGTGCCCTGGCCCGGCTGGCTGGCGCAGGTGATCGTGCCGCCATTCTGCCTGATGATGCTGTGCACCGCCGCGAGGCCCAGCCCATGGCCGTTGGCCTTGGTGGTGAAATACGGCCGGAACAGGCTGGTCTTCGCCGTCTCATCCATGCCGCATCCCTGATCCCGCACGACGATGCGGATCCGGTCGGCCCCGTTGCGCGCCAGGGATACCGCGACGACGCCCGGAGAACCGTTGTAGGACTCCGCCGCGTTCACCACCAGGTTGACCAGGATCTGCTGGAACTGCGCCGGGTCGAAGCTGATCCGCGGCAGACCGGGTTCGGCCTGGATCGCAAGCGTCACGCCCTTGGGCAGGCC
This sequence comes from uncultured Candidatus Kuenenia sp., assembly GCA_964654285.1. GTDB lineage: Bacteria > Planctomycetota > UBA11346 > UBA11346 > UBA11346 > BJHQ01. The sequence goes on along the minus strand of CAZZJC010000060.1, from coordinate 2,105 downwards.
ATGCCGCAGCAGCGCGCGCAGCTCGTTCGACTCCTTGGCCAGATCCAGCGGTCGCGCCACCACCGCGCACTTGCCGGCATAGGCGAGGATCTGGCGCACCAGGCCGCTCGCGCGATCGACGCCATCGAGCACCCGTTGCAGCCGGCGCGCGCCGGTGGGCACGTCGGCGACCAGGGATGACAGCAGTTCCGCGTTGCCCCGGATGGCGGCGAGGAGGTTGTTGAAGTCGTGCGCGATGCCGCTGGCGAGGAAACCCAGGCTTTCGTGGCGCAGCGCGACCTGGACCTTCTCCTGCAGCAGATCGTGGTCCGCCTTCGCCTTCGCCTCGGACGTGAGATCGAGCACCAGCGCCAGACAGGCCTGACCGCTGGCGACCGCATGCGGCTGGGCCACCAGATGGCAGGTGCGCGGGGCGGATTCCAGGCAGTGGACGGCGCGGAAGCGGCTCTCGATGCGCAGACCGGCGCTGAGACCTGCGGCGAGATCCGCAAGCACGCGCTGCCGGTCCTCGACCAGGATCTGGTCGAACAGCGACTGGGGATCCTGCACGTAGGCCTCGGCCGGTCGGCCGAGCAGCTCCGTGATCGCGGGGCTGATGCGGTCGATGCGGATCGCGCCATCGGCCGTGCGACGCAACCGCAGCAGCACGAATCCCCTCGCCAGTCCGAAGATGCAGTCGACCTGGTCTTCGTGGCTGGCCAATCGACGACGTTGGCGCCGGCACCTCAGTGCCAGGATCACGCAGACGATCAGCAGCACCGACGCCGCCCCGGCCAGCCCGAGGACGACCGTCCCGGAGGCTGGGACGGGTCCGGTCCCGATCAGGAGTGCGGTCAGGTTCGGCATGGCGCGGGCCGACGATTATGGATCAGGAAAACCGGTCGCGCCATGAGCGGCCGGGTGGGTCGTGGAGCCTGCCGATCGCGTGTCCACGAGGATCCAGCAGGCAGCGCGGCGCGGTTCCCCGGATTTCCCCCGATGATCACCCCGGCGGCGGGGGTTCTTGCGGCGACGATTCCGGCACCATGCCGTCGTTGCGCACCGCCACGGGCGGATCGGGCGCGGCGACCAGCAGGGCGGCGGTCACGCGCTCCCACGACGAGGCGATCGAGGCGTCGATGCGGGTACCCTGGCTGAGGAGCAGGCACGTCCCCTTCGCCAGGCCGGGGTCATCCTGGATGCCGAGGCGTTCGAGGCCGGCGATGCCGGCGGTGATGCGCTCCTGCGCCGCGCGGGCGCTCGCCGCGTCGTCGGGATGCATGCGCACCGTCACCCCGCGTCGGTCCGGCACCTGGGCGAGAGCGGCGGCGAGCACCGGTTCCATCCAGCCCGGATCCGTCTCGATTTCACGCCGCAGGATGCGCGTGGCGATCGCGCCGGCGAGGCGCACGACTTCGCGCTCGGCCGCGCCGACGAGCTGCTTCTCGAGATCGACCAGCCGCGCGCTGGACTGCTCCAGCGCCGCGATGGCGCGTCCGAGGCGGTCTTCCAGCTCGGCACGCCGGGCCGCGAGCCGAGCCTCGGCCTGGGCCTCGGCGTCGACCGCGCGCTTGGTCGCCGCCGCGACCTGCGCCGCCGCCTCGGCCAGCCCGGCCTGGCGGCCTTCGGCCTGCGCCCGTTCGAGCTTGGCCCGCCATTCGCCGAGGATCGCCTCGACCTCCGGATTGGCGACCCCGGGCGAGGAGGCGGCCGCCGCCGCCGCGACCGGCTGGGCGCGCGAGCGGATGATGGTCATGGCGTGATCCCGACGAGGCGGATGGACCGCATTTCACTGATCGCTGGTCGAATCAAGGTGGTCGGTTTCGACGTCGGCAAAGGGCCGTGCGGGTCGAGGGGCGAGAGCCCCTGGCGGGCGTAGCGGGCAGCGCCCGCGAAGAACAATCCCCCGAGTGTAAGCGAGCGGGGACGGGCCTGGTTCCGCGCAGCGGAACGCGGTGGCATAGCCACCGTCGCCACTGGTCGATCCCCGCGAAGCCGGGACGGGCGAAGCCCGCAAGCCGCACTGCGGCGCTGTCGAACAGGGGCGCAAGCCCCGCGAGTGACCGGAAGAAAATCGATCAGAGCACCCCGGATGCACGGCGGGAGGAGGGAGTGTGGCAGCGCCA